>JAJRSJ010000029.1 GCA_024278855.1 Alphaproteobacteria bacterium
CACCGTCGCCCGTTAGACGGCGGTCGGATATGGCCAGGATTTTTTGCTTGGCCGCTTCGCTGAGGCTCGACGCGCAAACATCAAAGCGCAGATGTACGGCGGTGTTGGTTTTGTTGACATGCTGACCGCCTGGCCCCTGGGCGCGCACGGCGCTCAAGTCTATCTCGGATAGAGGAATATATGTGTGGTCATTTATCTTGAGCATCAATGTTCAACATAACCGGATCACCCAATCCCAAATCTTTCAGCCGGTCGCCTTGGGTTTTGCCGTCCCCGACAATGAAATAATACATAGTGTCCGGCCGCAAATACGTGTCCGCTACCCGCTTAAACTCGGCCAAATCCATAGCTTTGACCATTTCGGCGTTTTTGCTCATGTAATCATCAGCCCAGCTATAAGCCACAATCCCGTCGAGCATGCCTAGTTTGGAGCTTAGGGTTTCGGTCCGCAAAGCTTGGCCTTTGATCAGCGCACTTTTCATGGTGGTTAAATCATCTTCGGTAAAGTCCGGGCCGTAATTGGCCAAAATATCCCGGATGAGCTGCGTCGCTTCCAAAGTGACATTGGCCCGCACACTAGAGCGCACCGTAAATATGCCCCGGTCTTTGATGACGTTAAACCCGGATCTGATGCCGTAAGTATAGCCCTTATTGACCCGAAGCTCGGTCATAAGTTTTGAAGTATAGATATTGCCCAGCAAATAATTCATGGCATTGGCTTTAGGGTAATCCGTGTCCAAAGCTGTAAGTGTTGGATAGCCAAACCGCAGCACGGATTGTTTGGCACCCGGCACGTCATAAAAATATAGTTTGGCCGCTGCGGGGGTTTTGGCCTGTGGCAGGTTTACCGGCGGCGGTGTCTTTGTCGTCCATGCGACCTCTAACCCTTGCAATGCCGCCGCAACCTGAGCTTTGCTGATATTGCCTGCCACCCGAAAACTGGCCCCGCCCGGCGCGTAGTTTTCGCTATGCAACGCTATCAAATCGGCAATGGTCACGGTTTTTAACTTATCCTTGGGGCCGGACGATGTGTAATGAAACATGTGGGTATCCGGATAAAGGATTTGCGGCCACAAACGGGTTGAAATAGAACTGGGATTGCCTGCGTTCGTGGTGATGGTGTCCCCCGCCTCGCTGACGAGAAGCGCGAATTCTTCTTCGTCCCAACGCGGGTTTAACAACATGTCCGTGACCAGAGCGATGGTCGCGTCGAAATTACGGGCCAATGTATTGCCGCGGATCACCGTGGCGGTTTGACCAGAGCCAACGGAAACACTCGCCCCTAGCGCACTGAGCGCATCTTCAAATTCTGCCGTGCTTAGGGATGTCGTGCCCTTTTCCAACATGTTGGCGGTCAGCGCGGCCACGGCGGGTTTATCCACACTGCCCCGCGCCCGGCCCGCGTCCAGATAAAGCGAGAAATACACCAAAGGCGTTTCGTCGTTCTCGATGCCGATGAGCTTAAGTCCGTTCTCAAATTCACCTTTCCAGATATCCGGTGAGGGCAAGCTGTAGGCCGCGCCAAATGCGGGCTCTATTGTGCGGTCAAAGTTGGACGCTGTGCGCGACCAATCGCGGGTGTCCGTCTCGTCTGCAACATCTTTTTCCGCCCCTTGTACAATGTTTTCCTCAACAATATTGGCCAGTTTTGCACCCTCTAAAGCAAGTTCCGGCTTACCTTTGGGTACGATGGAGGTTAAAATACGCGGCTTGTCCTTGATATAAGTTTCGTAAACCCGCATCACATCGGCTGTAGTTACGGCTTGGATGTTTTTTATGTCCTGATTGATAAACCCGGCGTCGCCCGTGAACATATTATAGCCGCCGAGTTGAATGGCTTTGTTCAGCGCCCCTTGCAGATTGGCGTAAAACGCAACTTCTTGGGCGGTTTTGATCATATCAAGATCGGCTTGGGAAATACCGTTTTGCTCAAAGCGGGCGAAAGCTTTTGAGACACCGCCTGTCAGTCCGTCAATATCCGCGCCCTCTTTGGCGTCCACAAGTATGTAAAACTCGCCCGCCATTTCGGAATTGTTGATAAACATACTAACGGATGTGGTCAGCTTATCCTCGTCGATCAACACTTCATTAAAAGGTGCGCGTTTGCCGTGGCCTAAATAGGTCGAAAGCATATCCAGCGCATAAGCGTCTTTGTGGTATTGGGGCACGGTCGGCCACACCATGCCGTACTCTGCCACGGTGGCAAAATTGTCTTCGTAATACAGAGATTTGGTCTCCGCTATGCCCGAAGCCCTTGGCGTGATGGGGGTTATATCGGGGCCACGCGGTATCTCACCGAAATATTTTTCGATCCAGGCTTTGGCCTGAGCCACATCAAAATCCCCAGTCAATGTCACGGTGACATTATTGGGTACATACCATTTATTGTAAAAGTTTTTGACATCTTCAAGCTTGGCCGCATCCAAATCTTCCAATGAGCCAATGACCTGCCAGTTATAGGGGTGGTCGTCTGCGTAAAGTGCTTTGCCGACCATATACCAACGGTGGCCGTAAGGGCGGTTATCAACTCGGAGGCGTTTTTCGTTTTTAACCACCTGTTTTTCCTTGTCGAGAACCGTGGTGGTCACGGTGTTGATAAAATAGCCGATTTTATCAGCTTCGGCCCAGATGATTTTCTCCAACGCGTCCTTGGGAACGGCCTGAAAATATTGGGTCATATCTTTGGTGGTAAATCCGTTGGTGCCCTGGCCGCCAATGCGGGTGTTCATAGTGTCCAGACCGCCAAAGCCGAGATTTTCCGAATCCAGAAACAAGAGATGCTCAAACAAATGCGCAAACCCGGTACGCCCCGGCAATTCGCGGCTTGATCCCACATGCACAGCCAGATTTATGGCCACGATTGGGTCAGACCGGTCCACGTGCAAAACCACGTCCAAGCCGTTGGCCAAAGTATATTTTTCAAATTGGACTTCAGTGAGTTGCTGTTTAAGTACATTTGCATCCTGCGGCTCATAGCGACACGCAGTCAATAGCAAAACGGCAACAAATACGCCCAATAATGTTTTCAATAAACTTTTCATCCGACTTCCCCTTAATGGCAATTATCGAATAACAGTAAATACGATTACACCGCTTAAAGCAAGCTAGGATTTTTCGACTTTTTGAAATATACCAAAACACAGTGTGATGACTTTGCCTGACAGGTGTCGACAATTTAATTTGACCTTATGGGTTAGCACACTAAAGTGCACGGTAGGGGGAGATATGCAAGTCAAACCATTTTTTTAGGCGCAATTCTATTCGGCGTAAGTATCATGCTCGGCGCATGTGCAACAATGGAGCGCGGCAGCAGGGACACATTTATTGTCTACACATCCCCAATCGCTGCCAGCGTAACCACGGACATTCCAATCGCAAACTCTTCTGGCGAAAATCCTGCAAGCAAGGACCAAAAAGACAGCTATTTCGGGTGCGCCCCGACACCCTGCGCAATCAATATGCCGAGGAAATACGGGTTTTCAGTCCTGATTACCAAAGACGGCTACCGACCCCAATCTTATAACGTTGAAAGTTTGCGCTACAAAGAACTGGTCAAACGCAACGCAAATGCGGTTGTGGGTACAACCATTAGCGCTGGTGCCATTACAGGTGCTGGCATTGTTACTCTCGATGCTATTTTGGTAGGGGCTGTTGGCGGCTCTACTGGTGTCGCGGCCTCGGTAATTGCTGCGACAGCACTACCTGTTGCCGCTGTAGGCGGACTGGCCCTAGCCGTAGATGCCGATTCGGGGGCCAATCGCGACTTCCACCCTAACCCCATGTCAATTAAGCTTGTTAAGCAAGTATCACTGGAAGAAATAGACGCCGCTACAGAGTTCATTGATAATTTTGATGCCAAGAGGCGCGCACAAACGCCGTACCAGTTCTCAAAACGAAAAAGATCACAGCCATGATAAAATATTACGCCCTCATATTAGCTGCAGGCTTACAACTTACGGCCTGTGCAACTGCAACCCGTGGAACCACGACCCTACTGGTTGTCAATACCACGCCAACAGGCGCCAATGTCACCACCAACATTGAAACAAAGCAAAGCCGAAAACTTAGAATGTCCAAACGAAAAAAAGCTATGGAGAACGGCACAGGTGATAGTCTTAAGTTTGAGTATCTTAGCTGTGACCCGACCCCATGCGGTATTGAAGTGTCGCGAAAAGCCAGATTTGAAATACTTGTCAGCAAAGACGGGCATGTGCCGCAATTGTTTTTCATCGATAGAATTCACCGTAAAGACGTCGCCAAACAGAACTCCAGTAAAGCTGTCGTGGCAACAGGCGCTGCCGCCGGCGCCGGCGCTGCCGCTGCAGCCGCAACAGGCGCAACAATCTTGGGGGCCTCTGCTGCAGGATTCTTCGCAGTACTTGCCGCCTTTCCAGTACTCGCCGCAGGCGGGACATCAATCGCGGTTGACGCCGCTTCGGGCGCAAATTTCGACCTGACGCCCAACCCGGTTACAGCTAATTTGCAAACCACTGCGCAAAGCCCGGACACACAAGCGGATGTAGACTTTATCATGAGCGAATTTTACAAAAGGCGGCAAGACAGATCGTTTGGGATTAAACAGGAACGTCAGAAAATAAAGAAAATAAAAATGTGTAATGTGACACAATTGAAAAGAGTTCCTTGTGATGAGCTTAGGAAGGAATAACCAATTGACCATGGGTTCTTTTTTTCCGTCTATATTATTGGCCTCATGCCTGTTGCCAGTGTTGGGCGGTTGCGCCACAGCGACGCGCGGCTCTAAGACTTATTTTGTTGTGGAAACACTGCCTATCGGCGCAAAGGTATATACAGATAAACAGAAAATATTTGACCAAAAGAAGGCATCTGGAAGCACATCAGAATTTTACGGCTGCGCAGCCACGCCTTGCGAAATCACCATGTCCAGGCGCTCACAATTCAACGTCATGGTGACCAAAGAGGGTTATGCGCCCTTCTTTTATGTCGTCCAAAAAAGACCCCATAAAGAGCTTAAGAAAGACAAAGAAGACCGGGAAGCATTTCGCCTGGATACAAATGGCGATATTATACCCAGTGATGAACTGTCGGCGAATGCGGGGATCTTACCAACGGACAACCCGCCCCTCAGCGCAGCTGCGGGAACAGCGGTGGGGGCATGGTATGCGGGTGAAAGTATGGTGTTCATGGCCACAGCTAGTACGGTGACGGCCGCAACCGTAGTCATGGTCGCAAGCCCGATACTCATTACAGGCTACGGCCTTGACCTCACCTCCGGTGCCCTGATTGATCTCACCCCCAATCCCATGGTCGTAAAACTTGCGCCCGAAGAGAGTGCGGACGAGACACAAAGGTTAAAATCAGCCTTTATGGCATCGCGCGATAAAAAGGCGGGGCGTTAAACCAACCTGCTTTGCTTGAGTGCCGCCTCTATAAATCCGGCGAACAACGGGTGCGGGGCGAATGGTCTGGATTTTAGCTCCGGGTGGTATTGTACGCCGATGAACCAGGGATGGCTTGGGATTTCCACAATTTCTGGCAGGACACCATCAGGCGACATGCCGGAAAACTTGACGCCGACTGCTTCCAGTCTTGCCATATAGGCGTTGTTAACCTCATAGCGGTGGCGGTGGCGTTCCTCGATTGTACGCTTAGTGTACATTTTTGCAACCAAAGAACCTTTTTCCAACACGGCCGGATATGCACCGAGGCGCATTGTTCCGCCCATGTCGGAGCTTTCGTCGCGCAGATGTTTTTCGTTGCCTTGCACCCATTCGGTCATCAAACCAACAATCGGTTCATCGGTGGGGCCGAACTCTGTGGAACTAGCCGCCTTAATGCCCGCCAAATTACGGGCCGCTTCGATCACCGCCATTTGCATACCAAAACATATACCGAAATACGGCACCCCGTTTTCGCGGGCATATTTGGCGGCGGCGATTTTGCCTTCCGCGCCTCGTTCCCCAAATCCGCCCGGCACCAATATACCGTCAATTCCGGCAAGCACATCATCTCCGCTTTTAGAAAACTCTTCCGCTTCGATCCATTTGATATTGACCTTGACCTTATTGGCGATACCGCCGTGTACCAAAGCTTCGGTGATGGATTTATAAGCGTCCGGCAGCACGGTATATTTGCCGATCACGGCAATATTTACCTCGCCGTCCGGATTGTGTAAGGTCTCGGATATTTTGCGCCAGCGCCGCAGGTTAACTCGTTTTCGCGATGTCATACCGAAATGCCGCAAGACCTCGCTGTCCAGCCCTTCTTTGTGATAGGCCAAAGGCACATCATAAATAGAGCGAGCGTCAAGACCTTGGATCACCGCGCTTTCGCGCACATTACAAAACAGAGCGATTTTGCGAATATCACTTTTGGAGATTTCGCGGTCAGCCCGACAAAGCAAAATGTCCGGTTGGATACCAATGGAGCGCAACTCTTTTACGCTGTGTTGGGTCGGCTTGGTTTTCACTTCCCCGGCTGTCGCAATATAGGGCAGTAAAGTCACATGCATAAACAACACCCGCTCCCGGCCTAATTCTTGGCCAAGTTGGCGCAGGGCTTCGAAAAACGGCAAGCCTTCAATATCCCCGACCGTGCCGCCGACCTCGCACAAAACGAAATCCACATCGCCTGCATCCGACAAAACGAAGTCTTTCAGCTCATTGGTGACATGGGGGATAACTTGTACGGTCGCACCAAGATAATCGCCGCGCCGTTCTTTCTCGATAATATTGGGATAGACGCGGCCCGTGGTGATATTGTCATTTTGGTGGGCGGAGACACCGGTAAAGCGTTCATAATGGCCCAGATCCAGATCGGTTTCGGCCCCGTCGTCCGTAACATAACACTCGCCGTGCTGATAGGGCGACATCGTGCCCGGATCCACATTAAGATAAGGGTCTAGCTTGCGAAGGCGCACCTTATAACCGCGAGCTTGTAACAGCGCCCCCAATGAAGCGGACGCCAAGCCTTTACCCAGGCTAGAGACCACGCCGCCGGTGATAAATATATATCTTGGTTTATTTCGCTTCGACATAGCCCGTATCCTAATATCGGAATAACGGGCAAACGCAGATTTGGTTTTCCGTTAGTCCTGAGGTTTTTCTTCTGGTTTTTCTTCAGGGTTTGCATTTGATTCTGTGTTTTGAGAATCTCCTGCCAACGGGGTCGTATCTTTGTCCGAAACCACGGGCGCGTTCAAGTCATTATTTTGGGTTTTTTCAGATGCACCCAATTCAGCCGGCGCATTCGTGGTACCAAATTCTTCTTTGTCTTTGTTTTGAACATTAAAAGAAATGGAGATGAGCAGGCTGACCAGCAAAAAAGCGGCCCCGAAAAACGCCGTCATTTTTTGCACCATATCCGCCGTACCGCGACCGGACATCAAACCCCCGCCGCCGCCGCCGCTACCCCCAATGCCAAGCGCTCCACCCTCGGAACGCTGAATTAGAATCAGCCCGATTAGGATGACGCTGATAATCAGCAAAATAACAAGTAATACATTGGCCATAAGTGTTCTCAACAATCTGTATATTCGGCCATATGGCCACTAGCCCGCGTCTTTACAAGACCCAATGGCAGATTACTAGCCAAATGTTGAAGCGCTAACACAGAAAGTCACTTGCCCCAAATAGGAGAAATACGTTTTGATGGCCCGGTTTTTGCTTACCTTGCTCCTATGTTATCAAATAATACCACCGCCAATGACCACAGGTCGGCCAATGACAACAATCCAGATGGGTTGGCCAAGCCGGTTGTGGGCAAAACGCGCGCGCCAAACTTACCGTCCAAACAATATGCGGGCGGCTTGATTGCCGTATCAGGGTTTTCGCCTGTCAAACCCAAAATCCATATTACGCGTTCACAAATAGCCCAAGCTGCACATGTTACAATGCAGGGGGAAAGTGGGCAGGGGGAAAGTGGAGAAAAATTAGTACCGGGCGGGTCTTTGAGTGAGAAAAACCCACGCCGCAAAATCAAAAAAACCGGGCGCGGGCCGGTATATTTTATGTTTCTGCTTTGGCTTTTTGTCTTGGTGGCTATAGCGATTAATGTGCTTAACCGTTCTGATAACGTCTATTCAGCTCTGCCATTGACCATAACCGCCGCTAGCATAGGGGTTTTCTCGCTCATTTTATCCGGGTTCGCCAAAAACCGACGGGCGAAAATCATTAATAGCCTCGGTATTGCTACCGCTAGCCTGTGTTTTGCCGTCTTGCTGTGGATTTATTTACAAACCAGTGGCCGAACTATCACGCCCGAGTTTTTAGTGATGAGCTTGTCAGCGGCAAGCCTAGTGATCGCACGCATATGGCAATCTCCGTATTTGCTTAATCTGTCGATTTTGCTGGGTCTGGGGTGGTGCATTTATGGGTTTATGTCTTATCAGGCGGCTGAACTGGCTTGGGCATTCCCCGTGCTTGGGGCGGTGCAAATGTATATTGCCCTTGAATTTCGCATTACGCGCACCGTCTTGTTGAGCATAATCAGCGGTTTTATCTGGCTCGGGATAAACCTGCCGCTGCTGAACCTGTAGCGAATTTTCACCCCAATAGATTTTACTTGCTTAGAATCAACAAAACGGCAACCATAAGGGCTAATTGTAACCTTATGACACAGGCCAATCCATGCACTGGTATGTTTATGCCCAAAATCAGGCCTACGGCCCCTATTCGGATGCGCAAATGCAGGCATTCGTTGTGGAAGGCCGTGTCAATGCAGCAAGCCTGATTGCGAATACCCCAGAGAGTGGTTATTTTGCAGCCTCCGAATATGAAGCTTACGGCCTATGGTCGGGAACAGTAAGTCCGCAAATTGCCGTCAATGGGGCGCACCAATACGCCCCAATCCAACAAGCGGCACCTCAACCCGTCATGCAGCCAGTAATCCAACCTGTTATACACCCCCCCGAACAGGCATCCGAACAGGCAAGCGAACAGGTAAATACCCAAGCCCATCCCAATCCTGTAGCCAATCTAGCAACCTATCCGGCCCCCTACCAGACATCAGGCGGACACGTGCATACGCCCGAACCAATACATGAACCAACGCCCAAACCAACCAATGCCTCTACAGTAGGCGAAAAATCCACGGTCTATTTGGTCATGGCGGAAATCCACTCAAACGGCGAGATTGCGTTTTTGAAAGCCTTGCAAAATTTCGCCAACCCCCAACGCATCGGTGATGCGGTGTGGTTGGTGCGCTCATCACATAGCGCCGAACAATTGCGCAATACATTAAGCCAAACCTTAAACCAGCAAGACAGATTGTTTATCATGGTCAGCGACATTGCCAAACCGGCATGGTTCAACATAGGTGCCGATCTTGATCACCGCATCCGCGAGTTATGGGACGAAGACGGAATTTAGCGTATTACCCATAGAAAAAGGCGGTACCTAAGCACCGCCTTTCATTTGTATCGGACATTTTGGCATCGGACTTTACGGCCCGATTAAAACCATAATTTACTCAACAATCGTCAATTCGCCAGCAGCTTGTTTGCCGCGGTTTTCTACGATTTCGTAGCTGACTTTTTGGTCTTCTTGAAGACCGGAAAGGCCTGCGGCCTCAACAGCGCTTACGTGTACAAATACGTCTTTGCCGCCATCATCAGGCTCGATAAATCCGTAACCTTTAGTTCCGTTAAACCATTTAACTGTTCCAGTTGCCATGTTGTTCTCCTAATTTGAACATTTATAAAACCCCCACCACTTTGGCTAAGCGGCAAGAGACAAATAGAGATTAAAAACTGGAATTGAAGGACTTAGGACTTGTAAAAACGTTTGGAAGATCGTGAGATCAACGTCTGCGTACAGACACACTTTTTAGGCACTTAGAAAAACAATATTTATAGACTCACGACTACCAAATTTCAAAATCTAACGGCTCTATACACCTATATATTTTAAGCGCAAGTTAATTTGTCTGTTGGGCCTGCGACATTTTCCCGAACCATAGTACGATAAACCCGACAACCCACGACAGCCATTTTTCTGCCATATCTGCTATTTGGCCCTGAAATCCCGATGCCGATACGGCAATACCAAACCCGCAAAGCATGGCAACAAACACATATTTTCCAGACACGCGCCAACCAAAACAGCGCACCAAAGCCGTCGGCCCGAGCGCCGCCCCCAACGCGACCCAAGAGAACAATACCCGGTCAAAGATTGTATCTGGCACCACCAAAGTTAACACCACGGAAACAATGGCAACCCCAACCATCGCCAGTCGCCCGGCCAATAAGCCGCGCCCCTTTTTGATGTTTTTAGGTAAGAAACGCGCCATGCCCAGATCGTGGGATATGGCCGAGGCCGCCGCCAATAACAAACTATCCACCGTAGACATGACAGCGGACAACAATGCCGCCAACACAATGCCCGCCAATATGGGCGGCAGATAAGCCTCAGCGGCAACAAAGAAAATTTGCTCGGGCGCGGTGGTTGGCATCAAGGCTCGCGCCGCCAACGCCAACCATGTAACGCCGAAAAATACCAATGTCCCCCAACCGATCGTAATGGCCGCACCCAAAAGACGCGCCTTGCGGTCTTTGGCCGCCATAATCCGGTTAAGCAGTTGCGGCTGCCCGGCGGCGCCAAGCCCCGTGCCAAGCAAACCAAGCACACCGCCAATGGCAACAAAACCGAGCCCGCCGCCTGACAATTGCAAATAGGCCGGGGCTTCTTGGGCCTGTAAAACCTCCAATACAGTCCCCATACCGCCCGCCGCAATAATGGTGACGGTCGGCACCAAGATACACGCCCCAACCATGACCAAAGCTTGTAGGCTATCGGTAATGCTAGCGGCCCAAAATCCGCCCATCAAACAATAGGCAACAATAATCACTGCACCAACAATCACGCTTTTTATCACCCCGAGCCCAAATGTTGACGAAAACGCATTACCGGCAGCCTGAAACTGCGCCGCCACATAAAATACGAAACAAAAAACAATCAAAACCGCCGCCAACGCCGCGACGCGCCCGCGCCAAACCTTGCCAATATCCGCGACCAAAAAATCAACCAGTGTGATATGGCCGCGTTTCGCGGTTTCAGCATTCAAACGCGGCCCCATGACCAACCATGTCAAAACATACCCGCCAAAAATTCCGGGGATCAACCACAGAGCTTTAAACCCGACCGTAAATACAAACCCGGTATACCCGAGTAAAACCCAGGCCGAAGATGTGGACGCCGCGTAGGACAACCCGGCCACCCACGGGCCCAGACCATTATTTTGGCCACCACCGTCCGCGCCGCCTGCACCTTTGCCTGCTATGAAAAAATCGCTCTCGGAATGCACTCGTCTTGATGCCCAAAACCCGATGGCCAGCAAAACAATTTTGTAAATCACCAAAGTGACCAAGACCACGCTTTGAGACGACATAGTTTTCCCCTAGTTTTTTTTCAAACTCTAGCGGGAAATATGGGGTAGGTCAGGTGGTTTTTATTTTATTTTGTGCCGGGATTGTAATGTGCGTACCACATCTGTCAGAGACAAATCCCTTGCGGCGAGTAAAACCATGAGATGATAAAGCAGGTCTGCCGCTTCGCCCGTTAATTCATCGTCGGTTTCTGCCAAAGCTGCGATGACGGTTTCCACGCCCTCCTCACCAATTTTTTGCGCCAAATTAGTCAACGGCCCTTGCAGGAGTTTGGCGGTGTAGGAGCTATTCGGATCGGTGGTTTTACGGCTTTCAATCAGGCTTGATAACTCAGCCAACCAACCAAAACCTTTTGGGTCAAAATTTTGCGGGCCTTGTTCGCCAAAGCACGAAATTGCCCCCGTGTGGCATGTGGGGCCAGCCGGGCGGGCTTGCACCAATAAAGTATCTTGGTCACAATCTATTGTTATATCTACCAACTTAAGTATATTGCCGGAAGTTTCGCCCTTGCACCACAGGGCATTTCGCGAACGACTATAAAATGTCACCAGGCCGGTTGCGTGAGTGGCGGCCAAAGCCTCTTCGTTCATATAGCCCAACATCAACACTTGACCCGTATCATTGTTTTGGACAATGATCGGTACTAGGCCCCCACCTTTACTAAAATCTACTTTTTCAAAATCAATTTTCATATGCGTATCTCTATATTTCTGGATTTTAGCTCGGATTTAAGCGCCGGGATTGGCAGAATATTTTTATGAAACACACTGGCCGCCAATGCGCCGTCCACGCTGGCCAGTTTGAACACGTCTTCAAAATGCGACACCTCCCCGGCCCCGCCCGACGCGATCAGTGGCACGCTGCAAATTTTGCGCACCGCCTTTAGTTGGTCAATATCATAACCGCGCCTTACCCCGTCGCGGTTCATACAGTTCAAAACGATTTCTCCGGCGCCGCGCCTGATGACTTCGCTAACCCAATCCAGCGTATCTCGCCCGGTATCTCGGGTGGCCTCCTCTGCGCCCGTATGAGATTTAACCCGGTACGTGCCCCCATCTTCAAAGCTGTCAATCCCGACAACGACACACTGTACCCCAAAGGCCGCGCTCAGTTCATTGATCAAATCCGGGTTCATAAGCGCCGGGGAATTAACCGATATTTTATCAGCTCCGGCCTCTAGTCTGGCCCGCGCTGCATCTACGGATTTAATACCGCCGGCCACACAAAACGGGATATCGACCACGGCGGAAACTTTGTTAATCCAGTCCGGGCTAATGGTGCGCTCATCGACACTGGCGGTTATGTCGTAAAACACCAACTCGTCCGCGCCGGCGTCGCGGTAGCGCAGGGCCAGATCTAAAATGCCGCCAACAATTTCGTGATTGCGAAATTGCACGCCCTTGACCACCTGCCCGTCCCTCACATCCAAACACGGAATAATGCGCCGGGCTAACATGCTACGGCCTGTTTGAGGGTAAATTTATTTTCGTACAATGCCTTGCCTATGATAATGCCGGTCGGATTTATAGCTTTGAGCTGCCGCACATCATCGAGGTTTCCGACCCCGCCAGATGTGATCAGATCAAGGCCTGGATATTTCGCCATAATTTCTTTGTAAAGTTCCACATTCGAGCCTTGCAAAACCCCGTCGCGGGCAATGTCGGTGACCAGTATGGTTTTAAGGTCTGCGTCTTTGAAATTATCAATCACCTGCCACAAAGACAAATCAGAGGTTTGTGTCCACCCCTGGGTGGCCGGGCGCGGTGTTCCGTCCAAATCTGTAAATATATCTATGGCCAGAACGAATTTCTCCGCTCCAAATTGGCCCATCCATATTTTGACCAAACCGGGATTTTTCACGGCCAGTGATCCAATAACAACCCGCTCTATGCCGCCGTCCAATAAATGTTTTATCTGCGCCGCCGTGCGCAACCCGCCGCCGGTTTGTACGTTCATATCTACGGATTTCGCAATACTTATAATCAAATCAGATTGTTCCGCCTGCTGATTTTTTGCGCCGTCCAAATCCACCACATGCAAAATTTTCGCGCCCGCGCTTGCAAAACTTTTGGCCGTGTCTAACGGGTCAGCATCATAATTTGTCCGCTGGTCAAAATCACCTTTAAGCAGGCGCACGCATCCGCCGTCCATTAAATCTATCGCCGGAATAATCATGGTTTTACTTTCAGGAAATTTGAGAGAATACGCGCCCCCGTCTGGCCCGAACGCTCCGGGTGAAACTGGCAGCCATAAATATTTTGCTTGATGTTTCTGCGGCGCACCACCGCGCTAAATGCTTGGCCGTAGATTGTGGACGCAATGGTTTCGCCTTGTACCGGAGCCGCAAATGAATGCACGAAATACACATAGTCCCCGGCCTTAACCCCATCAAGTAAAGGATCATCCGTAATATTTTGAAGCGTGTTCCACCCCATATGCGGCACGGGCATCCCCCCCGTATCCATGCGTTTTATATCGCCTTTGATCAGGCCAAGCCCAGCCGCTTCGCCTTCTTCGGAACGTTCAAACAGCATCTGCATACCCAGACAAATGCCCATCAAGGGTTGGGTCAGGTTTTGCAAAACCGCCACAAGACCGCGCTCGTATAAAGCCGCCATAGCATAGTCAAATGACCCGACGCCGGGCAGGATTACATGGTCAGCGCTCTTGATAATATCCGCGTCCATTGTGATTATTTTACGCACACCAAGCCGCTCAAAAGCAAACCCGACCGAAGCCAGATTTGCGCAGCCCGTATCCACTATTGCCAACATTACAGCACCCCTTTGGTCGAAGCTATGTCGGCACCATCGCGTTTAAACGCAGGTGCAAGGGCGCGGCCCAAACCTTTAAAGCAAGCCTCTATCATGTGGTGGGTGTTGGTGCCGCTGACCTCTATGTGAATGGACGCGCCTAAGGTTTGCGCCAAACTTTCGAAAAAGTGCGGGCACATTTCAGCGGGAAATTCTCCGGCCATATCGCTCGGAAACTCGCCCTTAAACACCATGGCCGCACGCCCGGATAAATCCACGGCGACCTTGGCCAAGGTCTCGTCCATAGGTATGTACGCACCAAACCGCCCCGCACCCGCCTTGTCGCCAAGGGCATCCGAAAGCGCCGTGCCAAGTGCCAGTGCGCAGTCTTCTATGGTGTGGTGAGCATCTATTTCCAAATCACCTGCGCAGGACAGCACCAGAGAAAATCCGCCGTGCTTGGCCAATGCGCCGAGCATGTGATCATAAAACCCGATACCCGTATCTATGGCCGTGCCACAGCTGTCATCGAGATTAACGCGCACGGCAATATCGGTTTCTTTGGTAGTTCTGTGGGCCTCGCCAATACGCGCCGCAGGTTTTATTTCCACCTCAACCCCAAAGGCGGCTAGGGCAATGTCGTTCTCCTCGGGGCTACCTATGCTCAAGCGCATCTTGCTTGGCAGCGAACTGCGAAAATCTCGTATTTTCACCTGATATTTTGCCAAAGCCTGCAATAGTTTTTCGCCGCCCTCAATATCGAGCAACAGAAAATTGGCCTCGGACGGATATATCTTTCTGACATAGGGCGAAGCTTTTAAGGCTTTACCCACTCGCTCCCGCTCGGATTTCCACAGCTTTAACCGGGCCGTATGGACAGGCATGGCCGCCGGGGCCAAGGCCGCCATCACAGCTTGTTCCACCGGGCGCGGGATCGGGTAAGGCGGCAAAACTTTAAGCATCAGCGTGATAATGCGCGGATCAGCAATAGCCACCCCGACCCGCACACCTGCCAAAGCGTAAGCCTTGGACAAGGTGCGCAAAACCACCACATTTGGATATTTGGCTATCGTAGCCGCAAAGCTTGCCGCTTCTGTAAACTCCCCATAAGCTTCATCAATAACGATCAGGGTTTGGGGAAAGTTTTTACATAAATCCAAAACAATTTTCACATCTATAACATTGCCGGTCGGGTTGTTGGGCGAGCACAAAAAAGCTATTTTCAGAGATCCTCCGGCCTCACGCATTTTGTCATTGATCAAATTACCATCATAGGAAAAATCTGCTCGTAACGGAGCTTCAACGATCCCCGCGCCCTGAATATTGGCACATGTAGCGTAATAACCAAATGTGGGCGGGCAAACCAAAATACTGTCCTGACCTGCTTCGCAAAATGTCCGCAATAAAACCTCAATAGCTTCATCAGCCCCGCGCCCTACCATTATTTGTTCTGGCCTGATTTGTTCTAGTCTGGCTCCGTATAAATCGGCGAGGCGGGCGCGCAAACCTGTGGGTTGTTGTTCGGGATAGCGGTTAAAGCCGTCCGTGCTTTGTACGGGCGGCGGGGACCATGGGCTTTCGTTTGCATCAAGGTGCAGAGCATCCGTCGCCCCGCCCCGGGCTGAATAGGCTTGAAATTCAAGTACAGCCCTGCGGGCAATATTATCGGGCCACTGGGTCATGATCTTGTCTCCAGACCGATTTCGAGACGCAAACTCACGGCCCGCTTGTGGGCGTCTAGCCCTTCCAATGCTGCTAGCCGCTCCACACACGGCCCCAAGGCTTCAAGCCCGGCGCGGCTTAATTTTTGTACACTGATAAATTTCATGAAACTTTCGCCCACCACACCGCTGTAATTGCGCGCCGCACCAAATGTCGGCAAGGTGTGATTAGTACCACTGGCATAATCGCCAACCGATTCCGGTGTCCACGGCCCGAGGAATATCGAGCCCGCATTTCGGATTTTGGCGCTAAGTGCGTCCGGGTTTTCGATCTGGACGATTAAATGTTCCGGCGCATAGGTATTGGTAATTTCCACCATATCGTCCAATCCGTCCACAATAAATATGCGCCCATTTTTCAAAGATTGTTTGGCTATGTCCCGGCGCGGTAAGTCCTTGATCTGACGGATAATCTCCCGGCTGAGTTCGTCGGCAAAACCTTGCGATCGGCACACACATATGACCTGAGCTAAAGGATCGTGCTCGGCCTGGGCCAACAAATCAGCCGCGACAAAAACCGGGCTGGCATTGTCGTCCGCAAGCACCAGTGCTTCACTTGGCCCGGCGGGCAAGTCTATAGCCGGGCCGCCCATAGCTGCCGAAATTTGCGCTTTGGCCTCAGCCACATAGGCATTGCCGGGGCCAAAAATTTTGACGCATTTCGGGATGCTCTGGGTCCCAAACCCAAGAGCGGCAATAGCTTGCGCGCCGCCGACCATATATATGTCCTCAATACCACATAAATAAGCTGCCGCCAAAACGGCGCTGTTCACCTTGCCGTTCGCGCCCGGCGGACTTGCGACAATACGTTTTTCTACGCCTGCGATTTTCGCAGGTATGGCCAGCATCATCAATGTGGATATCAAAGGCGCAGAACCGCCCGGCACATACAGGCCTGCACTGTCCAACGGTCTTGGTTCGCGGCGGCACAAAACGCCGGGCATGGTCTCCACCTCTATCACGTCCGGCAATTGGGCCGTGTGGAAAGCAACAATATTGGCTTTAGCCATGTTCATAGCGGCTTTATCCGCGTCCGGTAAATCCGCCCAAGCTTGCTTTAAATCTTGTTTAGGCACTTTGATATCCGCCAGATCAACACCGTCAAAACACTTGGTATATGTGCGCAATGCCGCGTCGCCCCCGTCCCTAACCGCTGGTAAAATATCGGCTACTGTTGTGGAAATTCGCGCGTCCGCAAGCATGTCCGGCCGGGCAAGTGCCGCCGTCCGTTCGCGGGGGGATAGTTTATGCCAATTAAAAACCTGCATGATCAATTCATCATTTTTTCTATGGGCAGCACCAAAATAGCCCGCGCCCCGGCGGCTTTTAATTCCTCAAGGGTTTGCCAAAACACGTTCTCCGTACACACGGCCTGCACAGCCACAAGATCGTCACTGCCCGAAAGCGGTATAATGGTCGGGGCATCTGAACCGGGCAGGATTTTTGTGATTACCTCAACTTGTGCCCTCGGTGCGTTGAGCATGATATATTTGGAATCTTTCGAACGGATCACCCCGTCTATGCGCGACACTAGCCGGTCAAATATGGCTTGTTTATTGGGGCCTAATTTGCGACTTGAGCCGATCAGCACCGCTTCGCTTTCCAAAATGGTGGCGAACGGTGCCAGACCATTAGCCTCAAGTGTGGCCCCGGAAGAAACCAAATCACAAATAGCGTCAGCGATATCAATACGAGGGGCCAACTCTACTGCGCCTTTCATTTCCACGCACGCGGCCTTGATATTTTCGTCCTTGAGATAGGCGTTTAAAACGCCGGGGTAACTGGTGGCGATTTTTGTGCCGTTTAAATCCTGGGGACTTTGTATAGGGCCGTCCGCGTCAGCCGCCAAACATAAACGACAGCGCGAAAATCCAAGCCTGCGAATAATTCCTATGTCTAGACCCTCAGACACTAACACTTCTTCAGCAAATACGTTTTCACCGACCAAACCAAAATCGCAAGCCCCAGTGGCGACACAATTAGGAATGTCGTCATCACGCACCAAGAGTAAATCAATGGGCATGTTTTTTACCCGTGCCAACAGGCCGTCGCCGCGCACGGAAAAATTCAGGCCGCACTTTTTGAGCATGGCAAAGCTTTCGTCCGCCAACCGGCCTTTTCTTTGCACGGCAATACGTAATCTATCGGTCATTTTTCTCGTCTTTCAATCGGTCCAAAATGGCCCTATAGCCCTGATGCGGTTCTTCTTTCAAAAACCGTGCCACCCGGCCTATGGTAGTTGTGCTAACCCCGGTTTGCGCATTGATGTCCCGGTAAGACATTTCGCCCTTGTCCAGTAATTTCGCCACATACCAACGCTCGGACAAGGCCCGCAGCTCGGCCGGGGTACATAGATCCACCAAAAACCGCTCCATCTCGGGCGCATTATTGGCCAGACTTAAAGCCTCAGCCAATTGTGCCCGGCGTTTTAAATATTGTTTTTGTGTGGTCATTTTATGCTCAAGCTTAATTACTTTGTATTAACACGCTAATACATTGACACAGCCAAAAGTCAACACATAAATTTACCCTAGAAATGCAGCTCGCGTATTTCTACCGCCTTACCGCTTCATAGCGGCGGCGATTTCGGGGCGGTCTTCGGCGGAGTTCAAGTATTGCGGCTCTATTCGTTTGTTGGTTTTTTGCTCATAAGCATAGCCGTAAGACAAAACTTCCACGTCTTTATCTTGTGCCCCCATAAAAGACAGACCGACGGGAAGCCCGTGAACATTGCCCATAGGTACACTCAGATGCGGATAGCCGGCAATTGCAGCAAGATAGCCCGCCCCGGCCCAGTCAGGCCATAGGTCGCCGTTAATTGGGTCAATGCGCCCCGGTATTGGCCCGGACGGAGCCACAAGAACATCGACCTCGTTATTAGCCAAAAGCGTATCAATCCCGTTTTCGCGGGTGGCCGATAACACCGCCCCCAGAGCATCCAAATAGTCCGCGTCCGTCAGCGGGCCGTAAGTTTCTGCGTCGACAAAAATGCTTTGGTCAAACAAAGCCAATTCCGCCTCTGCATGTTCCATGTTAAAGGCAATCAACTGTGCTAGGTTTCTGGTTTGCACGGCAGGCGCAGCATCTGCGAGATAGGCATTGATGGTGGCTTTAAATTCGTATTTCAACACTTTGCCGGATTTGGTACCAAAATTATCCGCATCAGGTTTAAAGTTTTCAATCTCCACAATTATGGCCCCGGCCTGCTCCATATCCGCCACCGCCTGATCAAATAATGTGATAATATCAACGTTGGAGCCTTCGGCAAACCGCAGCACGCCAATCCGCGCACCTTGTAATTTACCCGCGTCCAATGCCCCGACATAATCGGTTTTGGCCACACCCGTCGCCATAGCGCCCAACATCATGGCCGCACCTTTGACGGTTTTGGTCATGGGGCCAGCCGTATCCTGGGTCGAGGATATGGGGACGATATATTGCTGCGACACCAGTCCAACCGTTGGCTTAAATCCGACAATACCGTTCGCCGTAGACGGGCATATAATTGAGCCATTGGTTTCAGTACCAACAGTTGCCGCCGCCAGTGAAGCTGCCATTGCTGCGCCTGAGCCGGAGCTTGACCCGCACGGATTTCGGTCAAGCATATGGGGATTACGCACTTGCCCGCCGAGGGTCGACCAGCCGCTCATAGAATTATTAGACCGGTAATTGGCCCATTGGCTAAGGTTGGTTTTGCCCAAAATTACGGCCCCCGCCGCGCGCAAGCCTGCTACGGACGGCGAATCCCGCCCGGTGATATTGTCCTTAAGTGCCAATGCCCCCGCCGTGGTCGCCATATTGTCTTTGGTTTCCAATATGTCTTTGATCAACACCGGAACACCGTGCAACGGCCCCAGTGCTGCCCCAGCGGCGCGGCGTGCATCCAGTTTCCGGGCGTCCGATAGAGCATCCGGGTTCAGGGCCAAAACGCTTTGTAAATTTGGCCCGGCCCGGTCAATATTGTTAATCCGCGCCAAATAGGTTTTAACCAATTCCTCGGAAGAAACCTCGCCGTTTTTCAAAGCCTCGGCAAGCTCAGGCAGGGTTTTGGCGGCCCATCCCTCAGCGGTGTAATTTTCAGGTTCAGATGAAGGCGCATTGGCTGTTGGTGCGCAAGCGCTTAGGCCCGCAACAATCAATGCAACCGCAAATAAATATGTTTTCATTGTCGTTTTCCCTTTATTTATACTATCTTTCCTACCCCCTATTCATTCTGTTCTCTATCAAATCGTCTACCACTTCCGGGTCGGCCAATGTGGATGTATCGCCCAGATTGCCAAATTCGTCTTCGGCGATTTTGCGCAAAATGCGGCGCATGATTTTGCCTGAACGGGTTTTGGGCAGGCCCGGCGCAAACTGGATTAAGTCCGGCGCGGCTATAGGCCCGATTTCTGTGCGTACATGTTTAATCAATGCTTTGCGTAAATCGTCATTGACCTTTGCATCAAGCGTAGGGGTCACATAGGCGTATATCCCCTGACCTTTAATATCGTGGGGATAACCGACCACCGCCGCTTCGGCTACGGACGGATGGGAAACCAGTGCGCTTTCCACCTCGGCTGTGCCCATGCGGTGACCTGATACATTGATCACATCATCAACCCGGCCAGTAATCCAGTAAAACCCGTCTGCGTCGCGTCGACACCCGTCGCCCGTAAAATAATTACCGGGATAGGTCGCAAAATAAGTCTCATAGAAACGTTTGTGATCACCATATACGGTACGCATTTGTCCCGGCCAACTGCCTTTTATGATGAGGTTGCCCTCAACTGCACCGTCTAGCTCATTGCCGTCCGCGTCCACCAAAGCCGGCTCCACGCCGAAAAATGGATGACTGCCCGCACCGGGCTTCATATCGGTGGCGCCGGGCAAAGGCACAATCATGGCCCCGCCAGTTTCGGTCTGCCACCAAGTATCAACAATAGGGCAGCGTTCTTCACCGACCACACGGAAATACCATTCCCAAGCTTCCGGGTTTATGGGTTCACCGACAGTTCCCAAAACCCGTAAGCTTGTGCGCGATGTGGCGTGAACAGGCCCATCACCTTCGCGCATCAGGGCGCGAATGGCCGTGGGTGCGGTGTAGAACAGCGAGACTTTGTGCTTGTCACAGACCTGCCAAAACCGCGACGCATCAGGGTAGGTCGGGACGCCTTCAAACATTAATGTAGTCGCCCCGTTGGCCAGCGGCCCGTAGACGATATAGGTGTGGCCCGTGACCCAGCCCACATCCGCCGTACACCAATAAACATCATCTTCTTTAAGGTCGAACACATATTCATGGGTCATAGCCGCCCAAACCAGATAGCCGCCCGTCGTGTGCAGCACGCCCTTGGGCGTACCGGTGGAGCCGCTCGTATAAAGAATAAACAAAGGGTCTTCGGCGTTCATAGGCTCACACGGGCAATCATCTGACACGCCATCAAGCATATCATGCAGCCAGACATCCCGGCCCTTGACCATGTTCACATCCCCGCCGGTGCGCCGCACGGTCAGCACTGTTTTGACAATGGCCTTCCCGTCTTTTTGGCTATTTGGCAAGCCGCATCACAGTTGACTTTGAGAGGAACCGTTTTTGCGCCGCGCAGGCCCTCATCGGCGGTGATAACAAATGTGCTATCGCAATCAACAATGCGCCCGGCCAATGCGTCCGGGGAAAATCCGCCGAACACCACCGAATGCACCGCGCCAATGCGGGCACAGGCCAACATGGCAAAGGCGGCTTCCAAAATCATCGGCATATAGAGCGTAACCCGGTCACCTTTTTTGACACCGAGCTTTTTCATAACATTGGCAAAACGGCAGACTTCACGGTGTAGCTCGCTATAGGTTAAGACCACACTGTCGGACGGATCATCCCCCTCCCATATGATAGCCGGTTTATCGCCCCGCGTGTCTAAATGCCGGTCAATACAATTCGCGCTAACATTTAGCACACCGTCCGCGTACCACCGCACATGCAGGTCGGACTTGTCCCAACTGACATCTTTTATTTGCGTATAGGGGGTGATCCAGTCGAGCCGTCTACCCTGTTCAGCCCAGAAATTCTCAGGCTCCGTAATGGAACGCTTATACATGTCGCGGTAGGTTTGGGGGTCAAGGTTTGCCGTTTTGGCAAATGCGGGCGGCACTGGATAAATATGGGTTTCATGGGTCATGGACACGTCCTTTTGACCAAGCTTATAAAATGGAAATCCACAATAACCAAGCCAAAATACGGGCCGGGAAATAACATCGATGTGCAGGTAATGCTTGAAGTCATATGCGCAGCGAAATGTGCGCCAAAATAACCATCCATAATTTGACTGGCAAGCATTTTCTTTAATCTATTAAACTAGTTTAATAGATAAGTAGTTTGCGACCATCCATTGTGGCTTATGGCCATATGAGATGCACCCTATTGGCCTAATATTTTTTTGTAAATTGGTGATGAAGCCTTGACGCAGTACTGCGCAGCTAGAAATAATTATTGCTTGTAAACCGACTTACCCATGACAAAGGTCTCGCTGATCATGTGTTCATCGCCCAAAATCATGATGGCAAACATCAAGGCCTTTATACGCTTGATGCCTTTCAGACGCCGGGCGATCAAGGGGGTGGCTTTTAAATCCAGAGCAACGAAATCCGCTTCTTTACCCGGTTCTAAATTACCCACATATCCATCCATGCCCAACAGCTTGGCCCCACCCAATGTGGCCATGTAAAATGCGTCCATACTTGACAGGGATAAATCCCGTAATTGGCACACGCTATAAGCCGCGCTCATAGTGGTGAGCAATGAAAAACTGGTGCCGCCGCCTATGTCGGTGCCGAGCGCATGGAAAACTTTGTGGCGGCGGATTTGCGCCAAATTAAACAGGCCTGAGCCTATGAACATATTGGAGGTCGGGCATAAAGCCAGCCCCGCACCGGACGCGGAAATACGTTTGCACATGGAGGTGCTAAGGTGCACACCATGGGCCAATACGGTTTTATTCCCAACCAGGCCGTGCTTTTCGTAAACATCAAGATAATCCGACGCCTCCGGGAATAGTTTGGATACGGTTTTAATTTCGTCCTTGTTTTCGCACATATGGGTGTGAACATGCACGGTCGGGTTTTGTGCTTTAAGCATCCCCGCCATAGCCAATTGCTGGGGCGTAGATGTGGGTGCAAAGCGCGGCGTGATCGCGTAGCCTAGCCTGTCTTTGCCGTGCCACTTTTTAATGAGGCGTGTCGTGGCAGCCCGCCCCATATCTTTACCGTCCAACAGGTTTTTGGGTGCGCCCCTGTCCATCAATACCTTGCCGGCGATCAACCGCATGCTTTTCCTTTTCGCCTCCATAAACACAGCATCCGCCGAGCCTTCATGGACGGTGCCAAACACCAGGGCGCTAGTGGTGCCGTTGCGCAACAGCTCTTGGATAAAAAACCTGGCGGTCTCTTTGCAAATTTTCGGTTCTATAAATGCCGCCTCCGCCGGGAAGGTATAATCCTGAAGCCAGTCCATCAATTGCCGCCCGTAAGAACCAATAATATCCACTTGCGGAAAATGAATATGGGTGTCGATAAAACCCGGCATGATCAGATGGTTTTTATAATGCTTGATTTTAGTTTTAGTCCGCAGGGTTTTAACCAGTTTACGGTACGGTCCGACGGCTTTAACATGGCCGTCCTCAACCACTAGCAATCCGTCCTTGAAATATTCAAAAGCATCACCCGCCAGATACGGGTCGCCTAACAAGTGAAAGATTTGGGCGCGGTATGCTTTTTGAACCATAGGAAACTCGTACTGCTTATAGGAAGCCGCGTACAGGAAATTCCTTACTTCTTTGCATCCAGTTATTTTGTGCGTAAGCACACACCCCGTCGGTTACGTGTAAAGTATAGGCATGGCGAGCTTGATCAGATATATTGGGGGCACTGTAATGGGGGAGCAAGCCGTGAAAACACACCAATGTCCCGGCTTTAACCTCAACGGGAATGGCCGTATTTGTGTCCGGCCAAGGTGCCGCATCCAAATCTATAAGCCTGGTTTTGCGACCATCTCGAATAAATTGTTGGCGAAGTGGCCCTTTATGGCCGCCCGGTTCAACCCAAAGACAGCCGTTTTCCAAAGTCGCATCATCGACGGCAAACCAAAATGTTGTGACGGAGCCGGGCGAGGTCACAAAAAACCCGCCGTCCTGATGCCAATCGACTTGGCCGCCTATACGTGCCTGTTTGAAAATATACATAGACTGCCAGATTTGCGGATCTCGTAATCCCACATCTTGCGCCAGATCCGCCAGTGTATCCCCACGAGAAAAACCATCAAATACTGGATCAAGATCGTGCATAGCATGGCCGATTTTATTGATAGATTGGGCAAGGGGTTGGTTTAATTTTCCGTGCCTGTCAAAGGCTTTTTCTTCAAAAAAACAACGAATTTCATTGGCCGATCCTAAAAAATAATCCTGCACCCGGTCAGCCTGCGGGCCGCGTTGCTTAGCGGTTGAAAACACTTCCCGGCTTGCATCAAAATCATGGGCTGCAGCGATTTTTTCAGCGCGCGCTTTGAGTGCTGCTAACTGTTCGCCGGATTTAAAATCCCGCAGAACAACGAAACCATTGTCGCAAAAACCGCGCTTTTGTTCGGCACTTAACATAATACCATATTAAGCTTGTTCATAAGCAGGTCAAAGAAAAACCGATCGTGGGTCAACTTGAAATTCTGCCTTTTAGATGTTAGGTTAAGCGATATAATTACCACCTGTTTTGCGCCCCCATGCCCCCGTCTATGGCCAAGGTGTGGCCTGAAACCCACATTGCGGCAGGGCTTAACAAGAACAAAACCCCATTGGCCACATCCTCGCCCGTGCCGAGCCGTCCCAATGGTGCGCGGTCTTGCCAACGCTTAACACCGTCCGGCCAATCATTTTCAATCCCTGGCCTGGATATCAATCCCGGTGCTACTGCATTGACCCGGATATTGTGCGGCCCGAGTTCAAGCGCACTAGCGCGGGTGTACATCAATAGCGCCGCCTTGGAGGCCGCATAATGGGCATGACCCTCGACCGGGTCGAGGCCTTCTATGGAGGCTATATTGACAATTGAACCTGTGCGTTTTTGCGCAATCAAAGCCTTGGCCATATATTTACAAAGCCCGTAGACGGCTTCAAGATTGACCTTGTTAATATCGCGCCATATTTGCTTGTTCGCGTCTAGCACACCGGCCACCGTCTGTACCCCGGCATTGTTGACCAACATATCTGGCATGCAATTTTCTGCGGCCAAATCAGCAATCATTGCTTTGATCTGGCGGGGTTTAGACAGATTGCACTGCACCATATGTTTGGCCCCGATCTCTGCGGCCAAGGCACCAACCCCGGATTTGTCAGTGCCGTAGTGCAAAATCACCTGCGCCCCGGCCTTTGCCAATTTGCGCGAAATCGCCGCACCGATACCACTGCTCGCGCCCGTGACCAAAACCGTGTTCCCGGATAAATCCAACATGTCCGAAATCGCCATCTTACATTCACCCAAGCAGAAAATCTAACCTCGGGTCGGTTTTACCCGGCGTGATCTCAAATATTTCCGCACTTACAATATGTTCCGCTACAAATGGGTCGGCGGCCACTCTGGCTTGCAAATCTGCCAATGTTGTATTGTGCGCCACAACCGCACCGCCCAGTTTTGGCTGCAAGCTACCAGCTAGCAAAAACACACCATCATCAAAACCACGTTTAATCCAAGCATTATGCCCGACCATGAATTGACCCGCATTGGCTTTATTGTCTGAAAATTTTAGCAATATAACGAACATTAGGTTTTCTCCCTATTACTTACATGACTTTTACCGCGCCTTGACATTATCGCGACTTGGGCTTTATTGCAAATCATGACCAGCAAAACACCACAGAAATTTTCTTCCCCCAACCCGCACGAATATTGGCTAGGGGAGCGGATTTATGTGCGCGAAATTATGAATGCACCCGAGGAGCCGGAACTCTCACTGGCCATGTGCCGGGTGCCTATTGGTGTCACGACGCAATTACACAGTTTGAGCGTTCTTGAATGGTATATCATCGAGAGCGGCACCGGGGTGATGGAAATTGACGGCGGCGAAATCCCTATGCAAACGGGCGATTGTGTGCGTATTGAACCGGGCCAAAGCCAGCGTATCACCAATACGGGCAAGGTTGATTTGATCTTTGAATCTATCTGTCGCCCGCGATTTACACCCTCTACATATACAAATTTGGAGAACTAAGATGAAAGTTAACGGACAGAACATGCGCACCATTTGGGTGGAAGGCGATGTTGTTAAAATAATTGACCAACGGCTTTTACCCCACGAACTGAAAATCATCTCCCTGGGCACCCTTGAAGACGCCCGTGCGGCTATTGCCGATATGAAAGTGCGCGGCGCACCATGTATCGGGGCTACGGCCATGTACGGTATGGCGGTAGCGGTTCGCAATGATCCGTCTGACATAACCATAAAAACCGCCTACGACACCCTCAACGCATCCCGCCCCACTGCGGTTAATCTTAAATGGGCCATTGATGAATGCATGGGGGCAATCGACGGGGTAGACGAGACTAAACGCGCCGACATCTTGTTCGCCCTCGCCGCCAAAAACTGCGACGACGATGTAGCTATGTGTTCCAATATTGGCGATTACGGCAAAGCATTGCTCGACGAAATTGCCACAACCAAAGACGGCGAAGTCGTAAATATCCTGACCCATTGCAATGCTGGCTGGGTGGCGACAGTGGATTGGGGTACGGCCATTTCGCCCATTTATAAAGCGTTTAACGCGGGCATGAATGTGCATGTCTGGGTCGACGAAACCCGCCCGCGTAGCCAAGGCGCACGCCTAACCGCGTGGGAGTTGGAGCAGCACGGCGTCCCCTATACGGTGATTACCGACAATTCAGGCGGACATTTGATGCAGCACGGCCTGGTCGATATTTGCCTGGTTGGCACTGACCGCACTACGGCCACAGGCGATGTGTGCAATAAAATCGGTACATATCTGAAAGCTTTGGCGGCCTTTGACAACAATGTGCCGTTTTACGTCTGCGCGCCGTCCAATTCTATCGACTGGGACATGAGGGACGGGCTGAAAGAAATCCCCATCGAAGTCCGCTCCGGCGAGCAAGAAGTTGGCTGGATTATGGGCCGGGACGAAGACGGTATATTGCGCCGCGTCACAACAATGCCCGACCCGGCCAAAACCAGAAATGATGCTTTCGACGTCACGCCCAGAAAATACATCACCGGGTTAATTACGGAGCGCGGCATCACAAATGCGTCCCGCGCCGGACTGTTGGCCCTGTTTCCAGAGAAAGGGTGATGGAAGTAAGGCGTTAGAGCATCGGGCCTATGCTTTACTCAAATTGATAATCTCGCCGTGGTTTTTGCATTCCGGTGCCAAAAGTGGCAATATGCGCTTGGCAATATCGGACGGTTTGGGCAAAATGTCCGGGTCTTCTCCGGGCATGGCTTTGGCCCGCATCTGGGTGCGCACCGGGCCTGGATAGACCAAATTAACCCGCAAATTGGTAATCTCGGTTTCCTCTGCCCAACTTTGCACCATGGCGTCAAGGGCCGATTTACTGGCCGCATACACGCCCCAAAATGCCTTGCGGGACTGAGCGCTCGAAGAACTCATAAATACGGCCCGGCCCGAAGGCGCGTCCCTGAGCAGCTGGTCGAAAGACCGGATCAAGCGAAAATTGGCCGTGACATTGACGGCAATGGTTTCGTCAAATTTCTTAGGCGAAATATGGGGAACTGGCGCGATTTCGCCGAGCAGCCCGGCATTGGCGAGCAGGCCGTCAAGCCGCCCCCAACGCTCATAAACCGCCTTGCCCAACTGGTCGATACCGTCGGGATGTCGCAAGTCCATAGGCACGATCGTCGCTTCGCCGACACCCTCTTGCTGCTTGGCCAATGCGCGGATGGCATCATCCAAATCCTCCAACCCGCCTTGGGTGCGCGCGGTGGCGACAACATGGGATCCGGCTTTGGCCAGTTCAATTGCGGTCGCATATCCAATACCCCGCGAAGCCCCGGTTACAAGGGTGACACGGCCTTTGAGCAGTCCCGCAAATGGGCCTTTGTTGGTTTTGTCTGTCATAATTTATGCTACATCTACGAGGAAGGACATTTGCGGATTTTCGCCGCAATCTTTACGGTCATTATCCACCAAAGTCGTGGGATAATCGCCGGTGAAACAATGATCAGCAAATTGCGGGTATTCATCGTTTCGGGTTTCGGTGCCAAGGGCAGCATATAAACCCTCAATGGACAAAAACCCGAGACTGTCCGCACCCAATAATTCTGTCATAGCAGCCAGATCATAATTGGCGGCCAATAATTTGTCGGTACTGGGCATGTCGACACCGTAAAAATCCGGGTGGCGGATCGGCGGCGACGCGGAGCGAAAATGCACTTCCGCCGCCCCGGCAGCCCGGATCATGCGCACGATTTTCCGAGATGTCGTCCCGCGCACAATACTGTCGTCAACCAACAGGACTTTCTTGCCCTTGATCAAATTACGGTTTGCGGAATGTTTAAGCCGCACACCAATGTCGCGAATTGCTTGCGTCGGCTGGATGAATGTTCGCCCCACATAATGGTTTCGGATAATCCCGAGCTCGAACGGCAAGTTGGAGGCCTGGGCAAAACCGAGCGCAGCGGGCACGCCGCTATCTGGCACCGGAATGACCATATCTACATCTGCCGGGCATTCTGCGGCCAACCGCTCGCCCATGCGTTTGCGCACTTCGTAAACACTTGGGCCGCCGACAATGCTGTCAGGGCGGGCAAAATAGACAAATTCAAACACACAAGGCCGCGGCGGAATTTTCGGAAATGCCCGGATAAATTCCATTTTGGTTTCTTGGCCGTCCCTGGTAATCACGACAACCTCGCCCGGTTCAAGTTCGCGGACAAATTCCGCATCAATCATATCAAGAGCGCAGGTCTCGGACGCCAAAATATAGGCGCCGCCCTTCTTGCCGATTACCAATGGGCGAATACCTAGCCTATCTCTGGCACCAATCAGTTTCTTGTTGGTCAGGCCAACAAAGGCAAAGCCGCCATCAATTTGGCGCAGAGCATTAATAAACCGGTCAATAAATGTAGTGCGGCGTGAGCGCGATACCAAATGCAAGACAACTTCGGTATCACTGGTGCTTTGAAAAATCGCACCATCATGCACCAATTGCTCGCGCAGTAAAAATGCATTAGTCAAATGGCCATTATGGGCCAGAGCCAACCCGCCGCCGGGAATATCGGCAAATAATGGTTGGGTATTGCGCAACAATGTCTCGCCTGCGGTGGAATAACGGTTGTGGCCGACCGCCGCATGACCGGGCAAACGAACCGATGGATCGCTACCGGTAAAACTGTCTCCGACCAAGCCGAGATGACGCTCATTGTGGAATTTATCTCCGTCAAAACTGGCGATACCGCAGGCTTCCTGGCCCCGGTGTTGTAAGGCGTGCAAACCAAGAGCTGTCACCGCCGCCGCATCATCTACGCCGTAAATCCCAAACACCGCACATTCTTCACGGATTTTTGGGGATAAGTTCAAATCCTTGGGGCTGATTTGCGGGGACATTGACAGATCAATTACCGGGGGCATTAACGGTAACATGGGCCTAACCTTTTTTCTTCCACATTATGGTTCGTCTTGAGGCAAGTCTGGAAGTATATCTGATTCTCTACCCTCGGTCTTTATGTCTTCAACAATTTTCTTACCCTTGGCGAAAGGCAGAGATTCCAAAGTGTTCGAGACTTTCAATAATATTGGATAGGTTCTAGCTTGGGTCATCCATGAAGTTTGCTTGAACACCAATACAATAAGTGATGACAATACAATTCCGCGCACCAAACCAAAACCCAAACCCAATACCCGGTCAAGGAACGGCGGCTCTCGCCCGCGAATAGATTTGGCCCAGCCGCGCATCAGTAAGCTGCACAGAATATATAAAAATCCAAAAACGCTCAGGCCCAAAACCACATCCGCTAACATGGCAGGTTTGATGAAATTTTGAAACCCCAACTGGTAGCGGCCAAAAACAAACAAGGTGCCAACAACCGCAATGACAAGAGCAATAATGGAAATCAACTCCCGCGACAATCCGCGCATAAATGCCAATAGCCCGGAAAAGCCGAGAATTACCAATACGACCAGATCAAAACCGCCAATCATTGTGTCTGCTACATCCATAACCCTGTCCCTAATTTCCATCTTCCAGTTTTGGCCCAAAATCAATATGGCGGCAAAAGGACAATAGAATCGTCAACCGCCAGACATAGCTTGTACACGGGTTATCAAGTCTGGCAAAGTGCTGATTGAAATAATAGGCAGTTGATGTGCTGGCATATCTTTTTTGTTGGTTTTAGGCGGTGGGGCGAGTGCGCGTTTGAAACCAAGCTTGGCCGCCTCCTTAAGCCTTGCATCCGTGCGCGAAGCCTGACGCACATCTCCAGACAAGCTGATTTCGCCGAACACAACACAATCGGCTGGCAAGGGTGTGTCAAACACCGATGACGCCAAAGCCGCCGCCACCGCCAAATCTGCCGCTGGTTCACCAATTTTAAGCCCGCCCGCTACGTTGAGATATACATCTTTACCGCCAAAACTGACCCCGCACCTTGCCTCTAATACCGCCAATACCATAGCGAGCCGCCCGCTATCCCATCCGACCACGGCGCGGCGCGGCGTGCCAAATGCGGCGGGCGCAACCAAGGCCTGAATTTCGGTTAGCACAGGGCGCGTACCTTCAAGCCCGGCGAAAACGGCCGCGCCGGATGCGGCCTCGCCGCGCCCGTCGAGAAATAGAGCGGACGGATTTTCTACCTCGCTCAAGCCTGCCGCGCCCATTTCAAACACACCAATTTCGTCCGTCGGCCCAAAGCGGTTTTTATGAGCCCGCAAAATCCGAAATTGCCCGCCTCGATCGCCCTCGAAATATAACACCGCATCGACCATATGTTCAACCACACGCGGGCCGGCGATTTGCCCGTCCTTGGTCACATGTCCGACCAATAACATACAGGCCCCGGTTTTTTTTGCATATCGGGTCAACTCTTGGGAACAAGCCCGTACCTGGGCCACCGTACCGGGCGCCGCACCAAGCTGGTCTGTCCACATGGTCTGGATCGAATCGATGATAACAACATCCGGTTTCTCTGCCGTCAACCCGTCGAGTATGGGGCCAAGAGCCGTCTCGGCTGCCAAGTTTACCGGCGCATCAATAAGTCCGAGCCGCCTTGCCCGGCGTTTGACTTGTGCGGGGGCTTCTTCACCTGAAATATAGGCGGTTTTAAGGCCGCCAAGCGCCATATGCCCAGCCATTTGCAACAACAAAGTCGATTTACCAATGCCCGGATCCCCGCCGATTAGCAGGGCCGATCCCGGCACCAGACCGCCGCCCGTAACCCGGTTAAACTCTTCGATTCCAGTGCTAAGACGCGGCGGGTCTACCGCCTCTCCGGATAGTCCGACAAAATCAATGCCCCGGACCTTTTTGCGTCCGGTTTTGCGCGGTGCATGGCGCGACGGGACTTCCTCTACAAGCACATTCCACTCCCCGCACGCATCACAACGTCCGGCCCACTTACCGTGAACACTGCCACAAGATTGGCACACAAATATACTGGCTGGCTTTCCCATTTTAGGCTCCTCTACAACAAGAACATATTAAGAACAACAACACGCAAGTCAAGAGAATGTTTACCCAATGTTCTCCCTGAATTGGGGCGCAATAATGCATGGTTTATGTGTATTGTGACTTATTTGGCACAGTATGCACTTTTTTTCATAACGGGACTGACAAGGCTGTATGTCCGTGTTAATAAACGCATAACGTCTATTCAATTTTAACATAAATTAGTATGGATGACCGTAACAACAAACAAGCAAACCAAAAAGGGGACACCTATGTTCAACAAGAAATACGGACTATTGGCTTCGACGGCATTGATCGCCAGCGTCGCATTTACAGGCGTAGCGCACGCACAAGTCGACGAAATTATCGTAACGGCGACGAAACGGACACAAACCTTGCAAGAAACGCCTGTAACGGTATCCGTGACAACCGCCGATGTGTTGGACAAAGCGCAAATTCTTGACATTCAGGATTTACAGTCCGTCGTCCCGTCTTTGCGAGTTGGGCAATTACAGTCTTCCTCCAACACCAATTTCCGTATTCGCGGCTTTGGTAATGGTGCCAACAATGCCGGTATTGAACCATCTGTTGGTGTGTTTATTGACGGTGTTTACCGCTCACGCTCAGCCGCACAAATTGGCGATCTGCCAAAACTGGAACGCATTGAAGTTCTCTCCGGCCCGCAATCCACATTGTTTGGCAAAAACGCATCCGCTGGTGTTATCAGCATTGTCACAGCCAAACCGTCCTTTAGCCGCCAAGGTTATATTGAAGGCGGCGTAGGCCATTACAATCAACGTGTCGTGCGCGGCTATATGACTGGCCCCATAAATGACAGCATCGCCGTAAGCATTGGCGCCAACATCAACAAACGCGACGGTTATGCGCGAAGCGCAGTCGCAAGTTTGGGAGCCAATAATGAACGCGACCGCTTCAGTGTACGCGGACAGATTTTGGTTGAACCGCGTGATGATATCTCAATTCGCTTGATCGTTGATCACAGTGAAATCGATGAGCGCTGTTGCGGCGTTACCAATGTGACCAACGGGCCAACCGCTGGAGCTATTATGGCACTGGGCGGGCAATTGGCCAACCCCGCTAACCCCTTTGCCTATATTAACTACCAAGACAGAGATTCTGATAATCGGGTAAACGACGACGGTATTTCCCTTCATGTTGACGTTGAGCTGGACAAATTTGACGTCACTTCGATTACATCAATGCGGTCAAACAAATCTTTCTCGGAATATGATGCCGACTTTACGACTGCGCCGCTTCTTAATGTACCAACTGATGTAGACATCTCAACATTTACCCAGGAAGTCCGCCTAACCTCCTCGGGCGATAATATGATTGACTGGATGCTTGGCGGGTTTTACTTCTCCGAAGATATTACCCAGATCAGCGGCTTGGATGTGGGGCCGGCATTTAGACCTTATATCGATATATTGTCCGGCGGCGGCTTAAACGGTGTTGAAGCTTTATTTGGCCAAGCACCGGGTACATTTTTCAACGCAGCCAACGATTCCGTTGAAACCTTCACCCAGTACAATGAAGCCGTATCTATCTTTGCCACCGTTGATTTTAACGCGACAGAAAAACTGAAGCTTACAGGCGGCGTAAATTTCACCAAAGACACAAAAGCCGTCACAGGCAGTACGGTCAATAATGAGGTGTTCTCTGCCATCGACCTCAACAATGATTTGACGGTTTTTGGCGTTACCTTACCAACCGTCTTGTTTGGACAAGCCTTTACGGCCAATACCGGCTTGCCAGCTACGCCGGCCAATATCGCATTTATTGAAGGTGTTGCGCCTGGCACATCTGCAGCCATTAATGCGGGCGTCGCCCAAGGCATTGCCGGTCTGCAAGGCCTGCAATTCGTGCCGCAATTCTTAGGCTTTGGGAACGCCGTAGAAAGTGGACGCTCCAGCGACACGCAAGCAACATGGACGGCGCGTCTTGCCTACAGAGTCAATGACAGTTTCAATGTCTATGCCAGTGCAGCTACCGGGTTTAAATCCACATCATGGAATTTATCACGGGATTCACGGCCATTTGCCCGTGATGCAGCCGCCTTGGGGGCAGCCGGATTACTCCAGCCTAACCAGACCTTTGGTACGCGCCTCGCCGGCCCGGAAGATGCCATGGTCTTTGAAGCGGGTATCAAAGCTAGGTTTGACAAAGGTGCCTTTAATCTGGCCGTATTTGATCAAACCATTGAAGGTTTCCAGTCCAACACATTTATCGGCACTGGTTTCGTTTTGGCCAATGCAGGTCAGCAAGGCACATTTGGTGTAGAATTCGATGCCTCTTATTATCCGGTTGAAGCCTTGAAGCTAACATTTGCGGGTATTTATCTGGACGCAAAATACGATAGCTTTGTCAATGCGCCGGGGCCAAATGGCACCATTGTTGACCGCTCCGGTCAAACTGTTGCAGGCGTGCCGGAATTTGGCTTCTCCACATCCGCAACCTATAGCCACGACTTTGGCGGCGGCACAACGGGTTATATCCGTGGTGATTATCAGTATGAAAGCGAAGTTGATATTGTTGAAATCCTCGGCGTCAAAGCCAATACCAGTATTGTCAACGGCTCGTTTGGCATTAAATTTGATGGTGGCTATGGTGTACAGATTTGGGGCCGCAATCTCTTTGGACAAGAAAGCTTTATCAGCGCATTCCCAGGTGTTGTACAAGCTGGTACAATCAATGCCTATCCAACCGCGCCAAGGACTTATGGCGTCTTGATACGTAAAGAGTTTTAAAAAAAACTCTCACATTGAAAACAAAGAAAAGGCGGCTCACGGGCCGCCTTTTTTGTGTCTGCTGTTCAAGATATTTGCCAGTATAGTGTTTCCTCGACAGCTCATGGAGAGACAGACTGTGAATACAAAAATACGAATATTGTTAACAGGGAGAATGGTTCGAAACATCCTAATCAAACATAAGGGTTTTCACCTGAGCGCAAATGAATACGGATCGGAATGCCCGGCAAATCAAAATCCGTGCGCAATGTGTTGACCAGATAACGTTTATAGCTTTCCGGCACGGCGTCGGCGCGGGATGATTTTATCACAAATGTTGGCGGGCGGGTTTTGGTCTGGGTAATATATTTAAGCTTGACCGGACGCCCCCTGTCGGCGGGCGGGGGATGGCGGCTTGTGGTTTGTCGTAACCATTCGTTTAAATCAGGTGTCTTGATACGGGCCGACCAGTCTATCTGTATGCGCTCAATGGCCGGGAACAAGCGGTCTACTCCCTTGCCGGTCAGGCCTGATAAGAATATCAAAGGCACGCCGCGCAGTTGCGGCAGGAGCCGACCGACTTTTTCGTGCAAGTTCTTCATCATTTCTGACTTGTTATCTACCAAGTCCCACATGGTCGCCGCGATCACCAACGCCCGGCCTTCGCGGGCGCACAGATCGGCGATTTGCATATCTTGTTTATCGAAGGCGACGCGGGCATCCATGAGCAGGACAACCACTTGCGCGAATTTAATGGCACGAATAGTGTCCGCCGTGGACATTTTCTCCAATTTGTCATGCACTTTGGCTTTCTTGCGCAGGCCTGCCGTATCGTGAAATTGCACCCGGCGCCCGTGCCAGTCCCACTCCACCGTAATACTGTCGCGGGTGACGCCGGCCTCAGGGCCAGTGAGCAAACGGTCGCTGCCAATCAATGTATTAATCAAGGTGGATTTCCCGGAATTGGGCCGCCCGACAATGGCAATCCTTACCGGGGCTTCGGATGTATCTATGGCCTGATCGGCGGCGGGCGTGACCCCTTGCAGGGCTTCAGCCACCGCCTCGTTAAGCTCGATCATGCCGACATTATGCTCGGCCGCCACTTCAATGGGTTCGCCCATACCCAAACCATACCCCTCACCAACCCCCGGAACCGAGGCGCGGCTTTCGCATTTATTGGCCACCAAAACGGTCGGTTTTCCGGTCTTGCGGATAAATTCGGCGAATATTTCATCAAGTCCCGTCACCCCGGCCCGGGCATCATAAACGAACAACACCACATCCGCTGCTTTTACCGCCTCTTCGGTCTGGGCCCGCATCCGGGCTTCGAGCCGCTCCCCGACCGCATCTTCAAACCCGGCCGTATCAATAATGGTCACGGCTTGATAGCCAAGTACTGCACTCGTTTCGCGGCGGTCGCGGGTCACACCCGGTGTATCGTCCACAATGGCCAGTTTCTTCCCCGCAATGCGGTTAAACAGAGTCGATTTTCCAACATTGGGCCGCCCGACCACGGCAATGCGCGGGGTAAAGGTTATTTCCGTATCGGTTTCCATATCTGGAAAATCATCAGCTTCATCTGTTGGTGGGCACATAACATCACTCTATCTAAGCGCCACTAATTTGGCATCATCCGTGATGTAATACACCGTATTGTTGGCAATGATTGGGGCCACATATACATCTCCGCCGAGCTTGAACGTGCGGATAATGTCGCCCGTGTAAGGGTTGACTAGGGCGGCTTGTCCGCGTGAACTCATCATCAACAAACGGTCCCCGGCCATAATCGGCCCAGACCAAGAAATACGTTTTTTACGTTTCTTGACGTTTTTGAAAGTCTGCAGTTGGGTGATCCAAATGACCGTACCGTCAGCCTTGGACATTGCCACCACTTCGCCTTCAGTTGTCACCGTATAAACAAAGTCGCCCGCCACCATAGGATAGCCGAGCGATCCAGCCGGTTGGCTCCACACTTGTTGACCCGTGCGTAAATCAAATGCGCTGAACGTGCCGCTCTGGGTTGTGACCAAAACATAGCCGTCCGCAACCACCGGCCCTGATGCAATATCGTTTAATGTAGCCAAAGGCGTCAAATTTCCCGTCGCACTGAGCGCTTCTTGCCAAAGCACGCCGCCGTTTTGTGCTTTAAGGGCAACAATTTCACCAGACGCAAACGGTGCCAACACCACATCATCAACTACCGCAGGGCTAGGCGAGGTCAACATCCGCGCCGTTTCGATAATCGCCTGATATGTCCACAATACATTGCCGTTAGCCGTATCAAAGGCAAATAACTCGTTATCGTCGGACACGGCAAACAAACGTCCGCCCGCGACCGTCGGTGCGCTGTGCATGGGTGTGCGGGTACGCACACGCCAAATTTCGCTGCCGTTTATAGCATCAAGTGCAACAACTACACCATAGCCAGATGTGACATAGACCCGGCCATCCACATAAGCGACACCGCCGCCAACCGCTTCTTTGTCTTTGCCGCCCCGGTCGCTAAATGATAAAGGGTCTTTGAACCGTTCAAGGACACTGGTGCCGCCTTGCCTGGTTCTGCCCTTGCTAGTCACTGTGATTTTATAATTCCATAATTTGCTTCCGGTTTCAGCGTCCAAAGCAATAACACGGTTGGCCGCGTCCATGGTATATACGCGCCCTTCAGCCATTATTGGTGATGCGACAATTCTGCCTTTGCGAAATGAGCCTTTACCGATTTTTCGCTGCCAGAGCCGCGACAGATTTCCCGGTGCATTGGTTCGTGGAACCGCATGGGACGGATAGCCGCCCGATTGTGGCCAATCCGGGTTCGTATAGAGGGGCGGCAAGACGATTTCTGAAGGCAACATGGTTCCGGCAATTTCCAGCTTTGCGTCCAAGGACAAGATGGAGATACGCTCAGGATCCGTAGTGATATCGGCTTGATCATTATTGCCGCCAAACGGGTTGATAGCATCGGTTACTCTTGTCACGGTTGCGCACGCACTTAGCAGCACAGCACTGGCGATCAACACGCAAAAGCCCCGTAATTTTTGGTTCAAAACGATCATCATTATTCCTGTGTATCCTGTGGCGCTTCCGGCTTGGGCTTTGGCCCAGATTTCCGCATGGGTTCTGGCCCAGATTTCTGTATGGATTCTGGCTCAGATTCCGGTATGGGCGTAACTTCTTGCTCGGGCATTGGCGGTGGTGACAAAGCCCGCTGCGCATTGATCAAGGCCAGTCCTTGCGCGGCCCGTGATTGAATACCGCTAGCAACCCCTGGCGCATTTGATAAATATGTAAAGCCGGTGCGGGCCGCCTCTATATCCCCTGATCGATAGGCGGCTTGGGCCAAAAGCTCTTTTGCCAGATTTTGGTAGGGGGAGCCGTCCACGGCCAAAACACCAAGACGGGCCTGCACATCACCATAACGACCCAAATCCAACAATATATAGGCGGCTTTCAAGCCGGCCAAATCCTTGTGCAGGGGTTTTTCAAATTTTGCGGCCGCTTCGTCAAACAAAGCCACCGCAGCGTTCATATCGCCGAGCTGTACCTTAAGACCGGCAGCCCGTACCAGTGACAAGCCCGCATAACCGTCCGGGGCCAGTTCAGCCAAATCCGTAAATTTGGCAATCGCAGTCTGAATATCGCCGGACTTTTCAATGTCCCCGGCGCTCTCATAGGCCGCCGAGGCCGCCTTAGCGGTTTGCGATGTCGTGTATTTATTGTATTCGTAATACCCCGTTGTCGCCACGACAACGATGATCAGACCGACGATATACGGCCCGAATTTACGCAAAAGCTGGTTATACTTGTCCTTGCGTAATTCTTCTTCAACTTCGTTGATAAAATCGACCAATTTTGGCCCCTGTTCTAAAGCAATATGTCTATTTCAAATTTACGCATGAACCTATAGGCAAGCGCGCCCGTGTGCAATACATCAGCACATGAAGCCTTGTCCATGTTTTTCTGGCAATGTTTTTCGGGGCAATGTTCTACTTGAATTTATAGGTAAATTCTTTGGACGGAAATTTGCGAGATTTGACCTCCTGCGCATAGGTCTTAATCGCCGTTTCAACAACACTCTTGATATCCGCATATTTTTTGACAAATTTTGGCGTGTGCGTAAATAGTCCGAGCATATCAGGTGTTACCAAAATTTGTCCATCACAGTTTTTCGATGCGCCAATACCTATAGTTGGCACATTAACGGCTTTGGTGACTTCGTCGGCCAATTTTGTGTTTACACCTTCAACAACAATGGCAAATGACCCCGCCTGCGCGGCGGCTTTGGCATTGGCAAGTATTTCGTTTGCGACTTTTTGGTCGCGGCCTCTGGCCCGATACCCGCCTAATACATTAACGGATTGCGGCCGCAATCCCACATGGGACATGACGGGGATACCGCGCTGCGTCAGATAGCTGATCGTGGCGGCCGCATATGAACCACTTTCAATTTTCACCGCTTGACATCCGGTCTCCATCATCACCCTGGAAGCACTTTTAAACGCACTCTGTACGCTGTCTTCATAAGACCCAAAGGGTAAATCCACCACAACCAAAGCTTTTTTAGAACCACGCATCACCGCTTGGCCGTGCAAAATCATCATCTCAAGCGTCACACCCACCGTCGAGTTTAGCCCGTGCACGACCATGCCGACACTATCGCCCACCAAGATCAGATCACAATGCTCGTCAACAATCGCCGCCGTCGGCGCATCATAAGCTGTCAAACAAACAATAGGTTCCCCGCCCTTACGGGCCGTAATCCCCGGCGCGGTCATTCTTGACACGCTTTGGCGCTTTACATGGTTTTGTGCGGACATAATGTCTCCAAATGGTTGTTTTACACATATAGGCAGGCTTACTTAAAATTGCGAGCAAATATATGGTTCACAAATCCGCCAATCTATCTTCTGGATAGGCGAAAACTGGTGCGGCGGCGCATTTGATTTGAGCCAGATAGGCCGGAGCTTGGGCCAGATATTTCAGGCTGTGGTGCCAAACCAGTTTTTGCATGGCGGGTGCGTGTGGGTCTTTGGCCTTTAGGCCCGACACCACACTTTTGATCAAGAGCGCACCCGAAATGACATGACCGCACAAATCCAAATAAGGCACGGCGGCGGCGTGGGAATCGATTTCGTCCATAGCAATAACCATGCCCGTCGCGGATTTCATGGCTACAAGCCCGGCCTCCAAATGGCGAATATTACAGCCGAGGTCGAGACCATTATTGCCAGATATATCTTTGGTATCTGCCAAGATCACGTCAAGATCACCAATCAGCGCCGCCATCGCCGCACCGCCGTCGCGGCGGACTTTGCGCCCGGCCAAATCCAACGCTTGAATACCGTTCGTACCCTCATATATCGGGGCGATCCGGGCGTCGCGGTAATGTTGCGCCGCACCAGTTTCTTCAATAAAACCCATGCCGCCGTGAATTTGCACGCCCGTACTGGTCACGGCAACCCCCATATCAGAGCCGTAAGCCTTGGCAATGGGCGTCAATAAGGCTTGGCGTGCACGGTCGGCAGTTCGCGCTTCCTCGTCTGGCGCTGCTTCGCTCATATCAAGGGCATATGCACAGGCCAGATTGATGGCTCGCGCCCCCATAATGCCGGATTTCATATCCATCAACATGCGCCGCACATCCCCGTGTCCGCTAATGGGTGCGCCTGGCTCAGCGCCCGCAACCCGGCCCTGCACCCGCTCGCCCGCATAGGCAAGAGCCGTTTGAAAGGCCCGCTCGCCAATCCCGACCCCTTGCACGCCGACAAATAACCGCGCCTCGTTCATCATAGTGAACATGCAGACCAAGCCCCGATTTTCCGGGCCGACTAGCCAAGCTTTGGCCCCGGCGAATTCCATAACACAGGTCGGGCTGGCGTGAATACCGAGCTTATGTTCAAGCCCTATGGCTGTGATGCCATTTCGTTCACCCGGATTACCGTCCGCGTCCACCAAAAATTTAGGGGCCAAAAACAGAGATATACCCCGCGATCCGGCCGGTGCGTCCGGCAATCGAGCCAGCACCAAATGGACAATATTATCCGTACAATCATGATCGCCCCAAGTAATGAATATTTTTTGGCCCGACAAGGCATAGCTACCGTCGCCGTTGGGGGTAGCTTTGGTGCGCAAAGCTCCCAAATCCGAACCGGCCTGTGGTTCGGTCAAATTCATACCGCCGGACCATTCGCCCGTCACCATTTTAGGCAAATATAGCTTTTTCAATTCGTCCGAGGCATGGGCAATAATTGCATTCATGGCACTGCCCGTCAGCATGGGAGCCAACCCGAACGCCATATTGGCTCCGTACAGCATTTCGTTGACGGCGACGCTTATAACCATAGGCAAGCCCATACCACCCAATTCTTGGCCACCCAATTCCTGGCCACCCAATTCCTGGCCACCCGATACATGACCGCCAATAGACTGGGGCGCAGACAAGCCCTGCCATCCGGCGTCTGTGTAAGCTTTATAGGCTTCTTTAAAACCGGGTGCTGTGGTGACAACACCGCCTTTTAAGGTCGCGCCATTTTCGTCCCCGCCCCGGTTGATTGGTGCCAAAACATCCGAGGCAAATGCAGCCCCGCCCACCAGTATATCTAAGACAAGTTCATCGCTTAGATCGCTGTGGGTTGGGCAAGCTTGTAAAGCGCGAAAATCGATAGCGTGGCGCAGTAAGTATTGGATAGAATTGATAGGGGGGGAAAAAGTCATAATATTGCTCTGTTATGTCACCTGCTTATACGCATAAAAAAACGGCGCTCCAAGCAAAGAAACGCCGCTTTAGATAAAATTTTGGTGTGGTTATTTTTTACCCGTAACCATACCAAGAATTGCGGTTAAAATCCCACCGCCAACACCGCCGCCAACAACATTTTTGACGATCGACATAACATCAAGGCCAGAACTCGTTGCCGTAGCGGCTGCATCAGCAACTGAAGCACCACCCCCGCCTAACATCTGCATAACCAAGCCCAGACCTGCGCCGCCGACGATACCCGTCACACTGCGGCCCATTGTCCCCATGCCAGACTTCAAAAGTTTACCGGCGATATTGCCGCCAGCCGCGCCTGACAGCAAAGCGATAATGATTGGTAAATACTGTTCCATAATTTTCCCCTATAAATTGTCGCACCAAAACCACTTGGCGTGAACAGGATTGCAGTGCATAAAGCTTCCAGTTATCCAAAAACACTTGCACTTCGGGGTTATTTTATCAAAAAAACACCCCGAAAACAAGTCTTAACACAGAGATTTATTATGTACCCCCTTTCGCGTCTCCTCATTATTTCTGGTTTTTTCGTGGGTGTTGGTGTGCTTAACGCTTGCTCACAAGAAGCATCAATCCCTGAAAAAAAAGTTGAACAAACGACGCCAACCCCCGTAAATCCAGACATAAAACCCGAAACCAAGCCAAAAATCGCGACCGATTCTGTTGAAATGACGGTTGAAATCGCTGGCAAAAAAGCCTTTAGGCGGTGCAAAGCCTGCCACACTGTGGACAAGGGCGGTCGGCACCGGGTTGGCCCTAATCTTTACGGAATTTTTGGGCGCAAGGCCGGGGAAGCCGAAGGATTTGCCTATTCCGCTGCCATGAGGGCTTCGGATATCACTTGGAACGATGAGACCATGGACGCCTATATTGCCAATCCAAAAACCTATATCCCCAAAAACACGATGGCCTTTATCGGGCTTAAAAAACAAACCGCCCGGGATGATGTGATTGCCTATCTCAAAGCCAAGACCGGTGCGCAGTAAGAATTAGGTAGTGTATTCATGAACCACCTAAATCAAAGCCTCTAGTGCAGTCCTGAATCTATCCGGTATAGGCTTTGGTTTGCGGCTGTTTGCATCCACATAGACATGGACAAAATGCCCCTGTGCGCAGGCGGTTTTCCCACCAGTTTCAAACAGGCCTATTTCGTAGCGCACACTGGAATTGCCAATACGGGCGACACAAAGCCCGGCCCGCACAATTTGCGGGTATGACAAGGGGGCAAAATACTGACAACCCGTATCGACCACCAAACCGATCTGGTCGCTGCCCTGCTCGCGGGCCGTGAGAAGGGACAGGACCCCGGTTTCAATCAACCAGTTATTCACCAAGCTATCAAACCATGTGTAATAAACCGCATTGTTTACATGACCATATATATCATTGTCATTCCAGCGGGTCTGGATATCCGTAAAGTATTTGTACTGGTCAAGATGAGTGCGCTTCATCCGGCTCTTATTCATTATGCCACTGTTCATCCTGCCCTTATTCATCCTGCAATGTCCTCATAAATTTTCACTGTGGCTGCCAAAGTCATTTCGCGTGGGTTGTTAATCAACAGCCTGGTCTTGGTCATGGCGTCGTCCGCCATCATTGCAATGGCCGTCTCGGGAATGTCCACACTGCGTAATGTTTGCGGCACGCCGACACTGTCTTTGATCCGCTGCATATGGTCGATCAAATTTACCCCCGTCCCGCCCAGTTTCAGATGCTCGGCGATTTCGCCGTATAGCCCGTCCGCTTTTGGCAAATTATAGTCCATCACCCCGCTCATAACCAAAGCATTGGACAGGCCGTGGGGCACATGAAAACAACCGCCGAGCGGATAGGCAAGCGCATGGATAGCGGCGCAGGGTGCATTGGAAAATGCTTGCCCGGCCAACATTGCCCCGATCAACATATTTTCGCGGGCCTCAATATCGTTGCCGTCCGCGCACACTTGTTCTATGCTGTCCTTTAATTTGGTTAAGGCCGCGAGCGCCAAAGCATCAGAGATCGGGTTCTTTTGCGGCAATGAGGTATAGGCTTCTATAGCGTGTACCATAGCGTCAATGCCTGTGGCGGCGGTTGTCAATTTGGGAAGCCCGGTGGTCAATTGCGCATCGAGCAATACCCGGTCTGCATACAGAGCATTGGCAACAATGCCCTGTTTTTCGGTTTTGCCCGTGGTAAGAATGGCCACATTGGTGACCTCGGAGCCCGTACCCGCCGTGGTCGGCACCAACATTAAGGGCAAACGCGGGCCAGTGGCCATATTTACGCCGTACATGGTGCTTAGCGCTTGATCCGATCCGGCCAGAAGCGCGATTACTTTGGCCGTATCCATGGGCGAGCCGCCGCCAAACCCAAGGATTAGGCCTGCGCCAACTTCTCTAGCCAGCTTTGCGCCTGCCAATACAATTGTTTCGGGCGGATCGGCGACCACCTGGTCAAAAACTTCCGTACTATATCCGGCGTCTTGCAGGGCCTGTAGAGCCGCGTCTAGCAGGCCTAGCCCATATACGCCTGCGTCCGTAACAATAAACACTGTTTTATTAGCGCACAAACCGACAATATGGGCGTCGATTTTGCCGGCGCCGCCCCGTTCAATGCGGATGTCTGCAACTGTACGAAAATTCTGCATAGGGCTTTATGACGCAGGGTGGCAAAAACGCAAGTCCGGCGCGGGTTTATTCCGCCAAATCGAGCCAATTTTCGCAGAAAAAAACCATGGCACAAAACTATTGTAAATAAATTTTATTTTCTGCTTTCGAATCACATTTGAGCCTGTTACAGGGCATTTAATAGATGAAACAAAGTCGGCATATGAACGACTTTGATATGTATGAGTAGGAAATAAAACATGCGAAAACCAGTCGGCAATCCAAGCGGAAAATTAGTTAATTTTAATGTTATGGATATAGGGCGTCTGGCACTTGCAGCCTGTTTCCTGATTGCCGTTTTTCTCTTTGTCACCAATTTATCCGCTGGCCTTGACAGAAATGCCACTCTGCTAATTGTCGCCGCCGTTATTGGCGGCTATATGGCCATGAATATCGGGGCGAATGACAGCGCCAACAATGTTGGCCCCGCCGTTGGTGCAGGGGCTTTAACCTTAGGCTCAGCCATTGTTATTGCCGTAATTTTCGAGGGTAGCGGTGCACTTATTGCCGGCGGCGAAGTGGTTAAGACCATCAAAAAAGGCATAATTGACCCGGCCTTGATCAGAGATACTGACACATTTATCTGGGTGATGATGGCGGCTTTGTTGTCAGCGGCCCTGTGGGTCAATATCGCCACTATTTCTGGCGCACCGGTTTCGACCACCCATTCTATCGTGGGTGGTGTTTTAGGGGCCGGGGTGGCTGCAGGCGGTTTCGGTATTGCGGACTGGGGACAAGTGCAAAAAATCGTGGCTAGCTGGGTTATCTCTCCGGGGCTTGGTGGGCTAATTGCCGCCTCGTTTTTGTATACAATAAAACGCACGATTTTATACAAAAAAGACATGCGTAGCGCAGCTCAGAAAGTCGTACCCATATTGATCGGCTGTATGGGCTGGGCTTTCACCACCTATATGATCATCAAGGGTCTAAAAAAATCGATTATATCAAACAGCATGTCAACTTTCCTATGGCTCTATTGGCCGGATTTATTGCTGCTATTTTGGTCTATCTGGTCGTGCGGGTAATCATCAGACGCCGGGCTGAGAAAATTAAAAACAACAAACAAGGCATAGACGCCCTGTTTACCATCCCGCTGATTATCAGTGCTGCATTTTTAAGCTTTGCCCACGGCTCCAATGATGTTGCCAATGCTATTGGACCATTAGCGGCGATTTATGAAGCGGTGCGCGGCGGAGATATTGTGCTGAAAGCCTCCATACCGCTTTGGGTGATGTTGGTCGGTTCACTGGGCATTATGACCGGGCTGGCGCTTTACGGCCCCAAATTGATCCGAACCGTCGGCACAGAAATTACAGAACTTGACAAAGCCCGTGCATTTTGTGTGGCTATGGCCGCCTCCATCACCGTGATCATAGCTTCGCAACTGGGCTTACCGGTTTCTACCACCCATATCGCGGTTGGCGGTATATTCGGGGTCGGCTTCTTGCGCGAATATCTCAACACAAATTACAACCAGAAAGTCGGCAAAATCCGCCGCCATATGCGCATAGAAGAGAAAAAGGACGAAGCCACCATTGATGCGTTTATCGCAGAATTTGACACAGCGTCCGTGGCCGAGAAAAAATTGTTCTTGCAGGAGCTTAAACAAAAAGCCCGGGCCGAAGAAATATCTTGGTGGGAAAGACGCCGGGTCAAGAAAGCCTATAAAGCCAAGCTGGTTGAACGGAGCATGCTTCTTAAAATTATCGCCGCATGGATATTCACAGTCCCCATAGCCGCTTTCCTGTCCGCCGCTTTGTTCTTTATGCTGAGAGGAATATTTTTACCGTAACTCCGTTTGACCACAGCTATTTCAAGATGTATCCTCCCCTATGGGGACATGCAGATGGGAAAAACGACGAGAGAAAAAGCAACAGCGGAAATGGTACCGGTTCTGCATATTTGACCTCGTGCTTTTTCTCTGCGCCGAAGTTTATATCCGCATTCTTTTTTTGGGTATTTGGACCGTAAGTGCAACGCAACTGGATGATGCCGAAATGGATATATTTGGATCCTCTTGGTTTTTCAAAACATTTCCCCATCTCAGTCAATCCTACCTAATGGATTTGAAGACCATTACCTATTTAATTTGGGTGCTCTTTGTATTAGGTGTTTGGTACAAAATACGAAGAACACGTCAATCTTACTGGATGATAGGTATAATAGCCCTTATCATCGGCTATGAATTTTACAGATTTACGGCTCTTGTCTGGTCGATTGATGCGATACCATACAGGTAGGATAATGTTTACCGGAAAAACATATAGAGGGGAAAAACGCCAAAGGTTAAAGCAACAGTGAGCTATCAGCAGAAAAATGGCAGGTACCAGTGCCCTGTCCTGAACGTCAACAGGCCCTAGAAGCTAGTCCACCCTACAAGGTTCCTCTTCCTTTCGGACAACTGACATTCACCTGATAAAGCGGGTAGCCTTATTGTGGCGAACGGGTTACAAGCCTTTCATGTTTAACTGCAAAGGAGGGTCTTATGGCCGTACAAAACTTACTTGATATGATAATGCAAGCCCAGGGGGGGCAGGTTGCGCAAAATGCGGGTAGCCAATTGGGGCTGAACGGTGCGCAGTCTCAACAAGCTATTGCGGCCTTATTGCCGGCGATTTCTTCGGCCTTAAAAAACAATACAGGCAATCCACAAGGCCTGCAAAGCCTGCTCGGGGCCTTACAAGGCGGCCAGCATGAGCAATATCTTGACAAGCCTGATATTTATGCCAATCCCCAAACCCGCAATGCTGGCAATGCTATATTGGGCAAACTATTCGGCTCCAAAGAAGTCAGCCGCGCCGTGGCCGGACGGGCCGCAGAGCAAACCGGAATTGGTGCGGATATCCTCAAAAAAATGCTGCCAATGGTCGCGACCATGGCCATGGGGTCTTTGTCAAAACAAACGCGGCAGCCAAGCATGGCTAGCCAGCTTGCCGGACTTGCCCTCGGTGGTGGCCAGAGGCAACAATCCGGCGGTGGTCTAGGCAGCCTGCTCGGCGCTCTGACGGGCGGCAATGCACGGCGCCAGCGCGGCTATCAGCAACAGCAACAACAAGGCATGGGCATCCTCGGCAAAATGCTAGACGCCGACGGCGACGGCAATATGATGGACGATGTTCTCGGCATGGCCATGAAACAATTTATGAAGCGATAGGTTTTCGCTAAAGCCAAATAAAAAGCCCGGGCTGCTAGCCCGGGCTTTTTTTGTTTCGAGATAGAGTTTGGAGCCTAATCTTCCTGATGCATAAGTTTCTTTATGATGGGCGAAATCAAGAACATCACCACGGCAATGCCCATGGCTACATAAGCGACATTAGTATAGACGCTTGCATACCCCGCCTTCGCGGCGGCTACATCGGTTAGCTGCCCCCCCAGAGTTTCTGCGCCAGTAGTCCGAGCTATGACGCCCGCTAGATAATTTGACAGGCCGCTATACAAGAACCAAGCTCCCATAGTCATGCCTACCACTTTGGCGGGTGCCATTTTTGTTACGACCGATAGACCAACCGGTGAGACCATCAGCTCTCCCATCGTGTGTATCCAGTAAATCAGAAAGACAAAATACACGGCTGTCAATCCTGCTGACCCAGATGAGTTCATACCGCCCACCAACGCAAGAAAGCCAAGCCCGGCGAGAAATACACCAAAGGCGAATTTAACGGGCGTTGATGGATTTAAATTACGTTTTGCCAACACAATCCAAAGCCAAGCCATCATAGGCGCAAAAATGAATATAAAACCAGCGTTCAAGGACTGGAACACGGGCGCGGGGACCTCCCAAGCACCAATACTACGGTCAACAAGTCTGTCGGTAAACAAGTTGAGAGAAGAGCCGGCCTGCTCAAACAGAGCCCAAAAAGGAATTTGCGCCAACACAAAATAAATGGCCGCCAGCATTTTATCACGCTCTTTACCCTGGCATTTGAGAAACGCATATCCTAGCAAAAATGCAAACATCAAAACCCCAAGCGGTAGCAGAACTTTGCCAAAATTATCAGGGTTCATCACGAAAAACATCGCGATTGCAATAATTATAAGGCCGACAAGATAGCAAGCAATCTCAACATTGATTGGCCCAAAAACCTTTTCCTTGAGCTTAGCAGGATTAGGAGGCTCTGCTTTGCCTTCCAACCACGGCTGATAAACAAGGAAAATAATTAGGCCTACAAACATACCTATGCCCGCTAATCCAAACCCGTATTTCCAACCATAAACAATACCTAAAGTACCACATAGAATGGAGGATAAAAACGCACCCAGATTGATACCCATATAAAATATCGTAAACCCTGAATCCCGTCTGATGTCACCGACACCGTATAAAGACCCTACGATCGTCGAGATATTGGCCTTTAGATAACCAACCCCTGCAATGATTAAAGCAAGTGAAAGGTAAAGGATGTAAAGATACTTTTGTTCCTTGATAATCTTTGTTGGGTTTTCCGCCCGGTTAATTGTCGCGGGCAACCCGACTACCTCTGGGTCAGCAACTATAATGCTTTTGGTATCTTCCGAGAATGATATATCCGATATGGCACCATCCGGCGCAACAATAATCTGGTTGATATCCTTACCACTACCGCGACCATTGAGCGTAATTTGATATTCTGAGCCATTTATGGACATGACCTCTTGGGAACCACTTCCCTCAAACGCCATACCGAAGTGACCTAGCACCAGCAAAATAGCACCAAATGTTACCGCTTTTCTGGCTCCCAAATATCGGTCGGCCAATGTGCCGCCAATGATGGTCATAACGTAAACCAGTGCCGTATAAGCACCGTAAATTACGGCAGACTTTTCGTCGGAAAACAAAAAATGTTGTGTCAGATAAATGATGAGCAGTCCGCGCATTCCGTAATAAGAAAAACGCTCCCACATTTCTGTAAAAAACAAAATAAACAATCCACGCGGATGGCCAAGAATAGTTTTTTCTCCTGCTGGAATAGCAATATCGGTCATAAGAACTCCCCTAATAATTATAGTTACCGCAAAAGACACCATACCCCTCTCATACTCAAGCATTTTTTTATTAAACCTGCCTGATTACGAAACCTGTCGTTTTTTTAACTTTACTTTACGACGGCTGTCGTTTAATGGTTTTTGAAAATGAGAGGGGAAGTTATGTCTTATAAAACACCGCGTGGTAAAAAACCATCCGAGGCCGAGGTTGAGATTTTGCAAATCCTTTGGGAGGAGCAACCGTGCAGTGTACGCCGTGTTCACGAAACCATCGTGGCCAGCAAAGATGTTGGCTATACCACGATCTTGAAACAGCTCCAGCGCATGCAAGACAAAGGCTTGGTCACACGCGAACCTGGTGACGGTAAGTCTTTTTTATATTCCGCCGCCCAACCCCAAGGCCAAACCCAAAGCAATTTGCTAGGCCGTTTAATGAAAACCGCCTTTCGCGGCGATGTCAACGAACTGGTCATGCATGCTCTGGGTGATGCCAAGGCGTCGGGAGAGGATTTAGAGGCCATAAAGGATTTCATTGCGCAAATTGAAGCAAAGAGGGGCAAACAATGAGCTTCTTTATGGTTTCTTGGCCAAATATAAACCTGGTTGCAGATGCACTCGGTTGGGCCGTCTTGCATTCATTGTGGCAGGGCGTTGTGGCCGCCGCAATCATATATGCCGTTAGGGCTTTAACCCGTGAACGCGCATCCGAACTACGTTATTTCGTAGGTGTCATCACTTTGTGCGCTTTATTGTTCGCCTTTGTCGGAACGTTCTTTTATTATTACGCCACGGGGATCATGACTGCGGGTGTTGGGACGACCACCACCAGCCTGCAAACCATAACCATCGCAATGTCCGAAAAGGTCACTGCCAGCAATCCACTGTTGCGCTTTGCAAATTATACTAGCCCCATTGGAATGCTTTGGGCGTTTGGTTTTGTTGTCTTGGGCATCCGTTATCTGAGCGCATTTCGCTTGACCCACAAACTAAGAACCACAGGATTGTCTGACCTCCCGACAGACTGGCAGACACGTTTTGTGCGCCTCGCCGCCAAGTCCGGTGTCAGCGGTAAAGTGCGGGCTTATTTCTCTAAACATGTTTCCAGCCCGATCACATTTGGTTTTTGGAAACCCATCGTGCTCCTGCCGACCTGGTTCTTTACCGGCATGACGCCTGAACAATGCGAAGCTGTGATACTGCACGAACTGGCCCATATCCGCCGCCATGATTATCTGACCAATATTTTGCAAATCGCTATCAAGACCGTGTTTTTTTATCACCCGGCGGTCGGGTTTATCTGCAAAGGCATGGACACTGACCGCGAACATGCCTGCGATGATTTTGCCGTGCGTGTGACCAATAATCCCGAAAGTTTGGCGACGGCGCTCGGAATAATCCGTCTGAAATCCGCACGGGACGGCGGTGTGTTTGCGCTTTCGGCATCCGGGGCGGATGATGGCCGAGATGCGCCCTTGATGGGCAGGCTCAAACGCTTGATGGGCACGCACAATGCAAGAACCGGGGGCACATCATTACGCAAAGGCACATCGCGTGGGCTGGCGGCGACTGCACTCCTGGTCAGCGCCAGTGCTTTGGTTTTAATTCTGGGAACATCAACCAGTCAGGCACATCCGGATAAACAAGAACTGGAAGTGCTAGCAGGCGCGAGTACAAAAGTTTACAAACATAGTGGTAACAACTTTGTCGTCGTTGACGGCAATGTCTATAATACTAATGGCCGTCAATCCATTGTCAAAAACGGTCGCATTTACGCGACCGGATCCGGTTTTTCATACGGTGCCCATAGGCAAAACGGCAAAACTTATATTGTAAAAACCGACCAAGGCGGAAACAGTCATATCCAGATAAATGGCAATTGGTACAATGTAAATGGCCGTCCGCAAATGAACATAGTACCACCCCCTGTTCCGCCTACCCAGCCGCTACCCCCAACGCCACCGACCACAAATTACTGGGTTAGTGAGCAAGACTGGCAGGCCAATGAAGACCGCATAGAGCAAGCCAATGAGCGCCGTGAGACAGCTTTGGAACGGGCCGCAGAGCAACGTGAAGCAGCGCTAGAACAAGTCCAGGAGCGCCGCGAGGCTGCACTTGAGCGGGCCGAGGAACAACGCGGAGAAGCTTTGGAGCGTTCACAAGAAAGACGGGAACGTGCTGAAGAGCGACGTCAAGAAGCTAGGGAACGAGCGGCAGACCAAAGGGAAGCCGAGATTGAACGCAAACAAGCCCATTTGCGTCAAAAAATCGAGCTTAAAAAGCAAGCGTTAGAGGGCCGTGGCTTAGACCGTGCTAAAAAGATCAACAAATTACAGCAAAAAATCAAATACAAACGCGCCAAGCTGAAAAACGCCCGCAACATGTCCCACAGTGAACTGGGCAGGCTGCAAGGCGAGATCGACCGCTTGCAGGGCGAGATCGGGCGTATGCAAGGCGAAGGCGGACGCGGGCACGGTGAGCTGGGCCGATTACAAAGCGAACTTGGGCAGTTGCAAGGTGAACTTGGGCACATTCAAGGTAAGTGGGGCCAAAAAAGAGCGGCCCTAGAGCAGAAGAAATACTACGCCATGCGCGACCGGCTCATCCCGGTTCTCATTGCCGACGGATATATGAAATCTGATCACAGCAAGGTCACCATTAAAATGACCCCCACAGATATTTTCATCAATGGCAAACAATTATCCAATGCCAAAGAAAAAAAATATTGCGATATTGTGTCCGAATATTTTGACCGTAAAGGCGATGTGAAAAAGATCGTCATCAAGCCGGGATATCTACACATAAGCCAAAAAGGCTCGAACGGTAAATCCAATTATTCTTACACCCATAACGAAAATTAAACGCCAAAACTTAGCAACCAAAACCAAGGCAGAACAATGTATTTAAAACGCACCCTTTTGGGTGGGCTGATAGCGCTCACACTAAACACAGCCGCATATGGCCAAGAAATAAGTGACGGCACCCAAGTGTTTGAACCCGCTTATTTCGAGCAATTTGCACCACGCACCGCCATTGATATGGTGTCGCGTATTCCGGGCTTCCAAATCAGTTCAGGTGGCGGCAACCGCGGGCTGGGTCAGGGCGGTGCCAACATCTTGATTAACGGGAGCCGTATATCGGGCAAAACCAATGCGGGGGATCAATTGTCGCGCATCAATGCCTCCAATGTGGTGCGCATTGAAATCGTTGACGGCACGGCTTTGGATATTCCGGGGCTTTCAGGCCAAGTTGCTAATGTCATTACCAAAAGCACAGGCGTGTCTGGCACATGGGAATGGCGCCCCGAATGGCGCAACCGGTTAGAGGCAAATGTCTTGGGCGGTAAGGCCACGGTATCTGGCGAGAACGGGAACTTGTCTTGGTCATTGACCGTTAAAAACGACACGTTTAGAAACGGTCACCGTGGGCCGGAAACCCAAACCGATGCAAATGGTACATTGTTTGAAACCCGCTATGAGGACGGCCAATATTACGGCGACAACCCCGGTGTTTCCACGGATTTGACATGGAAGCCCAAAGAAGATCATGTGGGTAATTTGAACCTTAAATACAACCAGTTCAACTTTAATGGCCGCGAACAATCCAGGCGCACGGCAGTTACGGCGGCGGGCGCCACTGGAGAAACCCTGTTTTCTAACGCCGAAGACGAATGGAATGCCAGTGTCGATGTGGATTATGAATTTCCGTTCCTGATGAGCGAAAAGAACGGCAAACTGAAACTGATCGGCTATTACCGCTTTGAGCATTCCCCGACCGTATCGCGCTTTGATATATTTGACCCCGCGTTGGGACGCACATCAGGCAGCCGTTTTTCGCGTGTTGCCGACGAGGCCGAACTGATCGGACGGGCCGAATATTCCTGGAAACCATCGGATGACCGCGACTGGCAAATCGGGGCCGAGGGCGTGTTTAACTATCTCGATATTGCTTCCAGCCTTTTGGTGCTGGACGCAGGTGGTGATTTTGTTGACCAGCCGCTAACCGGCGCAACCTCCCGGGTAGAAGAAAAACGCGGCGAAGCCACCCTGACCCATTCGCGGACACTCTCGGACAAATGGGATGTGCAAGCCTCTCTCGGTGCGGAGTATTCCGAGCTGTCCCAAAATACGGGTTTAACCCGTAGCTTTTTCCGCCCGAAAGGATTTATTTCCGCCACCTATAAACCAAATGACACTACCTCCATTGTCACAAGAATAGAACGTGAAGTCGGACAGTTGAGTTTTTTCGATTTTATTTCCTCGGTCGACGTACAGGATGATTTGAATACATTAGGCAACACCTCTTTGGTTCCACAACAAGATTTATTTGGGGGGGTCACGTTGAATAAAGACTTCGGCAATGGCAACACCTTAAAAATCCGAGCTTTTCACACGTTTATTTCTGACCGGGTTGAACGTATTCCTATTGGGGTAGACGGAGATGCGGTCGGGAATATCGACAGTGCAAACCGTTATGGGATCACCTTCAACACCACACTTAAAGGCGACAAATGGGGGTTTAAAGGCACGCAACTTGATTTATCATTTCTCTTGCGCCGCTCGTCAATCATCGACCCGATTGGCGGATTTAACCGCAGATTAAATGGTGACACCAAATCTTACTGGAGCGTCCAGTTCCGCCATGACATTCCAAACACTGATTGGGCCTGGGGGTTTTACGCCGACCAAAATATACGGGCTCCAAATTTCCGCCTAACCACCATCGACCAGTTTGACTTTAACGGCCCTTGGAGTTCCGCCTATATTGAACACAAGGATGTTTTTGGCCTGAAAATCAGAGCCGAGCTTGCCAATCTGTTCGATGCAAGCGATGATTTTCGCCGCGAAGTTTATGACAATCGCCGGGCCAATCTACTGCGCATTGAAGACCGCAGCCGTAGTTTCGACCTCATATACCGAATGCAGGTCAGCGGTACGTTTTAAAAGCGCGACCTGACAATTTGTTTACTTTCCTTATGCCTCAAATACCCATAGACATGCTTTACACAGTCACGGTATTTATTTGGGGTTAAGTTGCAAAAATTCGCTAAAATTTTACGCGCCGGGGTTCGCCTGTCAGCCATTGCTGCGCTTGGTTACGGCCCATTAGCCTATGGGCAAGACCCCCAAACGCCCGGCACTATAAATTCTTACGCCCTAGAGTATTTCGGCCAATACACCCCGCGCACCGCCTTGGATATGATTGAACGTGTGCCCGGATTTAGGCTCCGTTCCAGCGAGAACAAGCGCGGGCTTGGTCAGGGCGGTGCCAATGTCCTGATCAACGGCGAACGGATTTCTGGTAAAACCAATGCTGAAGATCAATTGTCGCGCATTAATGCCAATAATGTAGTGCGCATTGAAATTGTTGACGGCGCGGCGTTGGATATTCCGGGTTTGTTGGGGCGAGTTGCCAATATCGTCACCAAGAACACAGGCGTATCTACGACCTGGCAATGGTGGCCACAATTTCGTAAAAATATCAAACCCAACCTGCTGCGCGGTTCCGTCACGGTTTCCGGCGAAACCGGAAACTTGTCTTACGCAGCGACCTTGCGCAACAATGCCTTCCGCTTTGGTAATTACGGGCTAGAAGACCGGTTCACACCGGACGGGTTTGTGTTTGAAATTCGGGATGAAGAGGGGCAGTTTTACGGGGACAATCCCGGCATTTCCACCTCGCTGACCTGGAAGCCCAAAGACGGACATGTGGGTAATTTGAATGCGGAATATAATTTGTTTGATTTGGAAATTCGCGAACTATCAAAACGGACAGCCTTTAGCCTTTTAGGCGATAATGACGAAACTTTGTTTTTAAGAACGGTAGATGATTGGAATTCCAGTATTGGCGCGGATTATGAATTCCCCGCCGGGCCGGCATCCCTCAACGGCAAGCTTAAACTGATAGGCTATACCCGCTATAAAAACGCACCGGCCATATCCAGATTTGACCAATTTACGAACGGCACACAAAGTGCAGGCACAAGGTTCGGGCAAGCTTCCAAGGACGGCGAGAGCATTGTACGGGCTGAGTATTCATTTGCGCCAACACAAGGTAAAGACTGGCAATTGTCCTTGGAGGGCGCATTTAATTTCGTTGATATTGCCTCTAGTCTGGAGATATTAAACCCGGCCACAGGTGATTTCTTTCCGGTACCCGTTGCTGGCGGTACGTCCCGCGTGGAAGAAAAACGCAGCGAATTTGCCCTAACCCACAGCCGTGCTTTACTGCCCAATTGGGATATACAGATCACGGGCGGTTTTGAATATTCACAAATCGCCCAAACCGGGGACGCCAATCAGGTGCGGGAGTTTTTCCGCCCAAAGGGCCTCATCACCACGAGCTATAAACCTAGCAGCAGCTTGACCATTCGAGCCCGGACGGAACGCAAGGTCGGGCAGTTAAATTTTTCCGATATTATTGCATCCCTAGACTTGCAAGATAACCTTAATAATTCAGGTAATTCGGACTTGGTGCCAAACCAGGCCTGGATTGGCTCTGTGGAATTTGACAAGGATTTTGGCCAAGGCAATAATTTTAAAGCCAGGTTTTACGGTGCGCTTATTTCTGATCTGGTTGACCGGGTTCTAATAGAAAGGAACGGTATTTTCGAAGATGCGGTTGGCAATATTGACAGCGCCACACGCTACGGCGTTGATTTTACTGCCACGGTCAAGGGCGACAAATGGGGATTTAAAGGTACCCAGCTTGACCTCAGACTTGATTTGCGAAACTCTGCCGTAGATGACCCCCTCACCGGAATTTCACGCCGCCTGAACGAAGACAAACAAAGCAGATGGAATATCGAGTTTCGCCATGACATACCGAACACAAATTGGGCTTACGGCGGCACGCTTGATCATGAGGTCAAAGCGCCCGTGTTTCGCCTCGACACAATTAGCCTTGAAACCAACACCGGGCCTATGGCCACCGCATTTGTTGAGCACAAAGACATTTACGGCCTGAAAATCCGCGCAGGCCTTAGAAACCTGTTTGACCAAACCGATGATTTGGTGCGCCAGGTTTTCACCACCAGACGCGATCTTGGGCAATTGGCATTCACCGAATCCCGTGTGCGCCCATGTGGGGTTACATTCAGCCTAGATGTTAGCGGTACGTTTTAAAGCATAAGCCTATATCTCCTAACAGCGACAGAACGTCCTGCGACATTTTGTATAATTGTCCATGTTATGCCGAGTGTTCAATACAATGCCTATTACTAGATTTGTTTCCTACAGGAGGGGAGTGTGAAATTTTCAAAAATAGTCGCTGGGGCGGCCTTGACCACAAGTTTAATGAGTTCAGCTTTAATGAGTTCAACTGCTGCATTTGCAGCAGATGATGAAGGGCCGTGGCAATTCCGCCTGAGGGCCGTTGTTGTCAGCCCGAATGAGAGTGCAACCATACAGCCAATTGGCGGGGATGTTGATATTTCGACTTCCGTGGTTCCGGAGTTGGATATTACCTATTTCTTTAATGACAATATATCTGCAGAGCTGATCCTTGGTGTCACAAAGCACAATGTTGTTGCCGTTGGCACCGCACTCGGCGATGTTGAGTTGGGTTCAACATGGCTGCTACCGCCAACCTTAACAGCACAATATCATTTTGCACCCGGCGCGGCGTTTAACCCTTATATTGGAGTTGGTGCCAATTTGACTTTATTTTTCTCCAATAGTCTTCCCGACGTAACCCCGTTGGTAAATATTGACTATGATGCCAGTATCGGTCCAGCCATACAGGCCGGGGTTGATATCAAGTTTGACAAGGATAGTGACTGGTTTTTTAACATTGATGTCAAGAAAATTTGGATGAATACGGATGTAACCATCGATGCCGGTGGGCTCGGTATGGTAACTGCGGATGTCGATATAGATCCGTGGTTGTTCGGGGTAGGTTTTGGCCGCCGCTTCTAGGCTTTGGATAATAGCAGAAACCAGAAATATTCCGTAGTGTAAATTGCGGCTAGAGCCTAATCTAGCCTACGGATTATTTCAGACTTGAAGCGCCGCCTTGCCTTAAAGAAATCTTTCAAAATCTGCCCACACTCATCTCCTAAAACCCCGCCTTTTACGTCCGGTTTGGAATGACAAGAGGCTTGTTCAACACACTGCACACCGTTTTGCACGGCCCCGCCCTTTGGGTCGGATGCGCCGTACACGACCCGGGCTATGCGAGCCTGGGATATGGCACCGGCGCACATGGTACACGGCTCCAATGTGACATAAAGGGTAAGCCCGTTCAGGCGGTAATTACCCGTCTTATAAGCGGCGTCCCTAAGCGCCAATATTTCGGCGTGAGCGGTCGGGTCGCAAATGCCAATCGGGGCATTGCCCGTGCGCGCGATAACCTTACCCGCTCCCGGATCTACCACCAAAGCGCCCACAGGCACTTCCCCGCGTACACTTGCCGCTTGCGCTTGCTCTATACATTGGCGCATATAGTGTTCATCATTCATGGTTCTGAATTGAGCCAAAACCAAGGATAGGTCAAGTGCCGCAAATTAAAGCAATAAAAACTGCCCATAAAACTGCCAATAAAGGAGAGCGCATCGCCAAGGTTTTGGCCCGGGCCGGGGTGGCGTCGCGCCGCGAAGTTGAACGCATGATCGCGGCGGGGCGGATTGCGGTAAACGGCACGGTTTTAGACACGCCCGCATTTTTGATCAGTGGTCATGAAACCATTCTGGTAGATAACAAACCCGTCGAGGCCAAAACTGCACCGCGCCTGTGGCGTTACCATAAACCGGTCGGGCTGTTAACTACCCATATGGACCCGGGCGGGCGTCCCACCGTATTTGAAAACTTGCCCAAAGATTTACCGCGTGTGATTTCTATCGGGCGGTTGGATATGACTTCCGAAGGGCTGTTACTTTTGACCAATGACGGCGAATTGGCGCGAAAACTTGAGCTGCCTAAAACCGGGTTTGCCCGTAAATACCGGGCGCGGGCTTACGGAAAAACTACCCAAGGCAGGTTGGACAAGCTCAAAAACGGTATTTTAATAGACGGTGTTAAAACCGGGCCTATCGAAGCAATTTTGGACAAACAACAAGGCACCAATGCGTGGATCAGCTTGACCATCCGCGAGGGCAAGAACCGCGAAATCCGCCGGGCTTTGGAAACTCTGGGCCTCAAGGTCAACCGCTTAATCCGCCTATCCTACGGCCCTATACAGCTTGGTGATTTGAGGCGCGGTCAGGTCGAAGAGGTCAAACCCAAAACATTACGTGATCAATTGGGGCATTTGGTTGATGTTCCAAAAGAACGCCCAACTGGAACGATAAAGAGCAAACCAAAAATGAAATCCAATTATAAAGGCAAGAGAAAGAGAAAATAATGGGCAATATTTCACTGTTATCCAAGCGCCAGCGAGGCACGGCGGACTGGCCGTCGGCGCTCATGCGCCGCGCCCACTCCGATTTCAGCGCAGGCGTCCGCAAAGCGGACTGCCGGGAGCAGATATAAATGCGCATCGTCGGCGGTAAATTCAGGGGTCGGAATATTGTAACTCCGAGCGGCAAGACCACAAGGCCAACTTCGGATCAGGCCCGAGAGAGCATTTTCAATATTCTAAAGCACGCCAACTGGTCACCCCCTATGGACGGTGCAGTCGTCATAGATATTTTTGCAGGCTCCGGCGCACTGGGCCTGGAGGCTATGTCTCGCGGTGCGGAATTTTGTCTGTTTGTGGAAACCGAACCAAAAGCCCGCGCCGCTATTCGCGAAAACACGCTCAATATGGGACTGGGCGGCAGCACCCGCTTGCACCGCCGCGATGCCACCAAATTGCGTATTGAGCCCAACAATCTAAGAGGCCCGTTCACCCATATATTCCTAGATCCGCCCTATAACAAAAACTTGGCCCGCCCGGTCTTGCGCAAACTGGGCGAGCAAGGCCTGATAGCGGACAGTGCCGTCATAATTTTTGAGATGTCAAAAGACGAGGAACCAAATCTGCGCGGATATGCGGTACACGATACACGTATCTGGGGCGCGGCCAAGGTGGTGTTTATGGGCTTGGCTAAGCCCTAACCTCGTGCACCAACGGCGTGGAGTTTATTGCCGTGGTTTTTTAGCCAGCTTTCCGCAGGCTTGACGGTATCAACCAGTTCATTGCACAAATTCCAGAAATTTTTGCTGTGGTCGGGGTGTATCAAATGAGCGCATTCATGGGCGGTGACATAATCTAGCACAAAAGGCGGTGCGCAAATCAACCGCCATGAATAGGAAATATGATTGCCGGTGCGGCGGCTCACACATGACCCCCAACGCGAACTGGTATCGCGCACACTGATTTTATCCACGGTTTTCCCGAGAGCACTGGCATGAACGTGGGTGCAATGGGTCAAGGCCTCGCGGGCGGTGCGGATTAAAAACCGTTTTGTACGCCCCTCCAATGTGTCCTTATGGGCCGGGACGATCAGATGTTTCAGTTCTGTATCAACCTTGGGGCGGCCACGCGTTTCTGGGCTATGGAGAGTATATATTTCGCCGCGCAACCAGACATTGCCGCCAGCGATAAATGGCTGGGCAGGCGGGAAAGCTTCGAGCTGCACCAATATCCAATCATATTTATCCAAGACAAACCGCTTGGCATCTTTCAGTTTACTGGCACTGCCGGGAACCGTAACGGCCACTGTGCGGTTAGCGGCATCCATTTTTATGCGGATGCGTCTGGCCCGTGGGCGCAGATAATAAATGATGCGTGCATCATTTTCATCGATCCATTTGGTATTGCCACTTACACTGGCGGCAGCTTTCCTATTTGCTGCGCGCAGGTTTAGTTTTGCCAAATTTAGATGAGAGGGGAAGCCGCTCATAATGAAATTCTTTTTCCATTCAATCGTATATGTCGCCGTGACGACATTGTTTCTAGGTTTAAACTTGGCGGCTAGCGCTAATGAAAGCAAGGGGGCAGATATTGTTGATTTCACCAATATAGCAATTACCCCATTTGAATTTGTTGGTGCGACCATTGCGTTTTTGGGATCTCAATTGATCATGTAGACAAATAAGGCATAAAACCATGCCCATGGGGGTTTTATGTTTGGGTACAAAAACTGCCAAGGTTTATTATTATTGTTTTACGGCTATTGTCTCTTGAATTTTGCGGCGTTTTCCTGTTTGTTACAACTAAATTCAACCAAACGGGATATTCGCCATGACTATGAACAAATTTAAATTACCAAAAGTTTCAACTCTGGCATTGGCGATTGCCATTTCTGGTACGCTGGCTCTGAGGGCATGTGGCAAAAAGGACAAGCCAAAATCTGCCGCTAATATTGAAAAAGTCGAGGCCCGCACAGTCAGCGACGCGGAAGCCATGCAGGCTTTGGCCGCGTTTTCCCTAGACACATCCGGCTCCGGTAAACTGCAATGGGACAAGCGCGACGGCAGTGGTGGCAATTACACATTCGCAGATGTAAAAATAAATGACGACGGGAAAAACTCCACAATCGGCCAAGTCGAAATCTGGGGGGCCCATATGGCGGGTGAGCAAGCCAGTTTTGATAAAATAGAATTTCGGGATGTGACATCTGTTTCAGATGATAGCAATGATACCAAGATAAAAATTGCTAGCATTGCATTGGTAAAACCGTCCCCGGCTCTGGCAAGCGGGTTGGCAAAATCGTTTGGCGGCGATAAAGAAGCCTTTGACAATATGGACGGTGATATCAGCTTTCAGGCGGTTTCATTCACAGGTTTTAATCTGACCGACGATGATGTAAATATGAACATTAAGTCCATGTCCATGGGCGAAGCCAAGGACAAGACCGGCGTATTAAGCCTCAGCGGTTTGACAATGGACGGAAAAGGTGACGGCGGTAGCAAGCCAAATTTCAAAATGTCCCTTGGCGCCATTAATATCACCGGAGCAAATATAAAAAAATACAAAGGCATGTTCAAGGCCATACGTAACAGCGGCGAAAATGGTGATCTTAGTGAAGAAGCCATGGCCGATTTTATGAAAACCATGAACATTTATGATCCTGATTTTAATACCGCCAGCATCCGTGATTTTGACATAAATGCTGATGGTCTGACCATTACTATGAAATCCCTAGAGGCCAGTGCTAGCAAAAAAGGCGACAAAATCACCATAGTTTCAGAAATGTCGCCGATGGTTGTCGTGCTACCCAAGGACAGCAATAATGCGGATTTGCAAAAGGTGACAGAAACCTTGGCCGCACTAGGCTATGAAAGCCTTGAGTTTACTATGGCCGGCAAAACCTTATTGGACGAGAAAGCCGACACCATGAAAGGCTATGACACCTATATCGAAATGAAAGACGGGTTCCGCTTGTCCTATGATTACGATATGTCAGGCTATAAAGCATTCTCGGAAAAAATGGCCGCTATGTCTGCGCAAGGCGACACGGCGGACCCTATGGCCGCTATGGCCATGATGAACGATTTGCAAATTAGTAAATTCAGCATTTCCCTGCGCGACGATTCTATAGTTGATCGCGGTTTCAAATTTGCCGCTGCCCAACAAGGCGGCACGGCAGACGCCCTGAAAACCCAAGCAAAAGCCATGTTAGGCTTTGCGACAATGGCAGCCCAGGACGAAGCCCAGCAAAAACTGGCCACGGAAATGGTCGCCGCCCTGACCGCCCTGATTGATAATGGCGGGACTTTGACCATAGACATGAACCCAAAACCACCAATCAATTTTGGGGAAATAGCCATGGGCGGCATGAGCGGACAGTTTGATGTGGAAGCGCTGGGCCTGTCTATACGAACAGATTAAGCCAGAGAATACTTATTGATTATCGATAAGGAATGATATATGTCTTCCTCAGGAGAGATATATTGTGACAGTTTTTGCGAATTTAGCCATGCCCCAACCCGGAGATACGGTCTCCATCCAATTATTCCCGGCCGGGCGACATGAGGGCATTGTCGGGGCGGACGGCTATATAATATCCCGTTCACGCCGTTACGGCGGTGTCACTAGCCTGCCGCCGTCCGTATTCTCGGATGGTAAACTCCGGGATAATCACGGCTATATTGGTGTGTTAAGCCCCAAGGAAACCATACGCCTCGCCGAAGCCAAGATAGGCGAAATGGGCTATGATGTCATCGGCCATAATTGCGTACATTTTGTCAATGAGGTCAACGGGCTCGCCCGAGACGCCAGACTGTCCGACAATGTGAGGCGCTTTGCATCATTGCCGGACATAATATCAGGTTTCTCGCGCCGCCCGCTTTGGTAGGCCCGAACTGACTGGTGGGCCCGCTTACGGTACCGGAAACGGGTCAGACCATTTCGGGTCAACATATAAATTCTGTCCCGTTAAAGTCTCCATAAATGCCACCAATTGATCTTTTTCGACTTGGGTTAAATTCAGCTGCAGAATATTTCCCATTGGCCGCAAACGCATATCAAGTGTACTCATGAATTGCGGGTCGCCGCCCGTTGGATCCTGGATGTTGTTATAATGATTAACAACGTCCATCAGTGTAGCCAACGAACCATCATGCATGAACGGGCCATTTGGCACGCCGTTAGTGTCAACCACATCGCGCAGGCTAGGTGAACGGGTATTGGTGAAATCAAACCCGGCCGAGTTAGCGACGCGAACCACGCCGTTAGTACCGGAATTTGGATCAATATCAAACTCCGGCGGTCTGTGACAAATGAAACACCGGACCCCGCCTTGGGGTGGTGGGTTCATGAACAAGGCTTTACCGGCATTTTCCTGGGCCGTGAAGTTCGGGAAATTATCCCGATCAGTGTTGACTTGCGCCCGACCCGCATCATATTTCGCGTCGAACGAAAAAATACTTTTGGTAAATTGTGCCAAGGCCAGTTGAATTTTTGCCTCGGTAATTTCGGGATCTAAAAATGCGAAGCGGAACAATTCTTCATAATATTCAAGCGCCTCCAACTTAACCACAAGGTCAGCGAATGTTGGCCGCCCGTTATTGCCGCTATAGCCAAGTTCGTTATCATCCTTGATCGGATCCGTTTCCTGGGCTTCATGTGTTGCCGCCCGCTCGTCCCAGAAAAATTTACCTTCATCGGCAAATTGCGTATTGACGAGACGCATGGAATGGCGACCGGTGACCCCGCCGTCAACACCATCGCTTAAGACACCCGGATCGCTAAACCCAAGTGATTGCTCATGACAAGAGGCGCAAGAAAATGTATTGGTAATAGAAAGTGCCGTATCGTAGAACAACACCCGCCCAAGAGTGGCGCCAGGATCGCTAATCGGATTGCCGCCGTCATTTAATTTGGTGATATAGGCAGGCACAGTTTGACCTGCAAAAGCATCCAGATTTTCCAAATCTATCTTGCCGTTAAAAACCGTTTGCACGGCGGACTGATCAATGGTGACAGAAATTACGAAACTGTCCGCTGCGCTACCGCCCTTACCGTCATTGCAAGTAATGGTCGTGGTGATCTCGCTTTTTGCATTGGGGGTTCCGCTAATCACCCCGGCATTATCGACCAAACCAGAAGCGGCGGGATTATAGGTGACCGAATAACTAATCGCGTCCCCGTCCGCATCCGTACAAATTGTCCCGGCCTGGCTCGCGTCATAATTAAAGGCAAATCCAACCTGGCCCGCCTGGTCCCCGTTGGGCTTAGCCACCACAGGCGCAGTGTTTACCGTACCGGTTCCGCCGCCCGTTCCGCCGCCTGCCCCGTCGGTTGTGCCGCCGCCGCAAGCCGCTAAAGTTAAAGCCAAAATTGAAACTGCGTAAATTCGGTTCATAATGATCCCCCTTAAATAAAATTGCCAAATAAAATTGTTGGAACCATCTATATTAGGATTTTCTAATTTAGCAAGGACTGCTATGGGATTAAATCCCATTTTTTTAACATTTACCAAAATACAGGATATTATGCCTGCATAATGACATTATTTGGCATTTTATACCGATTTATTAGATTTATTGCTCTTTTTATTCTACGAAAACACCGACTTTAGCCCATGTCCCGCTGTAAAAAGGGATATATTTGCTCTAACATACGTGGGTCACCAACACAAATTATGGCACCGCCGTTTTTTGCATCACCGCCGCTCCATGTGGTGACTGCGCCGCCCGCCCCTTTGATGATGGGAATATGGGAGCGAATATCATAGGGGGCGAGGCCTGCCTCTATGACCAAATCCATCCGCCCTGCCGCCGTCAACGCATAAGCATAGGCGTCAAGCCCGAGCCGGGTAAAGCGCGTAATGCGGCGAATGTTTTCATAGGCTGTTAGCTGTATCGGTGACAACATGGCCATAGGTTCCGTGCAAGACAAAACCGCGTCCTCCAGCTTAGGACAGGATTTGGTATGCAACGCTTCTTTGCCCGCAGGCGTTTCGCGCCACGCCTTGCCCGGCGCACCAATATAACGCTCACCCAAGGCGGGATGGTCGATAATCCCGATAATGGGTTCGCCCCTAAAGCTGACGGCAATGAGCGTACTCCAAACCGGAACGCCCGCCACAAAAGCGCGGGTACCGTCTATTGGATCAAGACACCAACTCCAGTCATTGTCCCCGTTTTTATCTGGGTATTCCTCTCCGACAATACTGTCGCCAGGGAAAGCTTTTTCAATGAGACAGCGCAACATACGCTCCGCAGCTTTGTCAGCTTCGGTGACCGGGTCAAAAACACCTTTGTGGTTTTTATTTTCAGAACCTATACCGCGCACAAAAGCTGGCAAGGTCAAATCCCGCACCTGCGCCGCCATATCGCAGGCGGCGGCTAGTCTGGCATCAATGTCAGTACGGCTCGGCATATGATACCGAGTGTAAGGGCTAGCCGTGGGCGGTCAATGCCATTTTTCGCACGGCGGCATGGGCTTTGGCGGTCGCTTCCAAAGATTTAGCCAAATCAAGCAAATGCTTACGCGGCATTTCGCCCATGGAATAATAGGCCCGCACCAAGTCCATAGTTTCTTTCTTGGACAATACATCTGGCGCCAAGACACCGTGAGCCGGTACACCAGTAATCGGGTCATGCTCGGACAAGCCTTCATAAAAATGCTGCACCGGCACGCTCAAGGCTTCGGACAGCTCAAACAAGCGGCTAGCGCTGACCCGGTTGGCACCGCATTCGTATTTTTGTATTTGTTGAAAGCGGATGCCAACTTGATCACCCAAGGATTGTTGGGTCAAACCCAATAGGCGGCGGCGGCGGCGCAAACGTCTTCCCACATGTAAATCAATATCACTGGTCATAGCATTTCCTCATATTGCTGTTAGGCGAATTGTATCAAATAACTTCACTCCCCCTATAGGAGAGCAATTCGCGTGCCAGTTCCCAAATATGATATATGCCCATGATAGTGGGCTAGAGCGCCCTAGAGGAGACAATAATACATTTTGGGATGTAAGAAATCGGTCGAACCGTGCAATTAACTTAAATATGTTTCATTTCGAAACAGGTCGTTCCAATTTAGCCGGAAAAATCGGCCATGTCTTTGGCTTGGGTAAAGACCTTGTCCAGAACCGCTACGGCTTCTCTAACATTATCTTCATTGATGATTAGCGGCGGGGCCATGCGCAGGACATTATCGCCGGCATTGCCAACCAATAATTTATGAACGCGGGCCAGATTACGCACATCCAGAGCTTTTTTCTTCAGCTTCATACCTACGAGCAAGCCCTTGCCGCGCACATCCTCAACCACATCCGGATGAGCCTGCTTGAGGCGTTCAAATTGCTGGGTCATAAAATTGGCGGTTTTGTTAACACTGGCCATCAATTCAGGATCTGTCAATTCGTCAAATACGGCACTGGCAACACTCATCGCTAATGGCCCGCCGCCGTAAGTAGAACCGTGAGGGCCGACCACCATGCCCTCGGCGGCACGTTTTGTTGCCAAACACGCCCCCATGGGGAAGCCGCCGCCCATACCTTTGGCAATGGCCATAATATCTGGATCCGCGTCTCCGTCGGCCCATTGATGGGCAAATAACTTGCCCGTGCGGCCCGCGCCCGATTGTACTTCATCATAAATCAGCAATAAACCGTGTTCGTCGCACAAGGCCCGCACATCTTTGAGGAATTGCACTGGCAAGGCCCTCACACCGCCCTCGCCCTGCACCGGCTCCATTAAAATGGCGGCAGTTTTGTCAGTAATCGCAGCCTTAATAGCATCCATATCTCCAAATTCTACATTGACAAACCCAGGCAGGGCCGGGCCGAAGCCTTCCAAATATTTCGGATTACCGCCCGCATTTATGGTCGCGAATGTGCGGCCATGAAACGCACCTTTACAAGTGATGATCTCAACGCGCTCTGGACGACCTTCTACAAATTGACAGCGCCGGGCAGTTTTCAGGGCACATTCTACGGCCTCGGCCCCGGAATTGGTGAAAAACACTTTGTCGGCAAAACTGGCGGCGCAGTATTTTTGCGCCAACTCGACCTGACCTTTGACCTTGAACATGTTGGACAAATGCCACAATTGCCCGGCTTGCTCTTTGAGCGCCCCGACCAAAGCGGGATGGTTATGCCCCAAACCATTGACGGCAATCCCGGCGATAAAGTCCAGATATTTTCCGCCGCCCTCGGTATAAAGATACACCCCCTCGCCGCGAACAAATTCTTCGGGCGGTGGTGCGTAACAATTATAGATGTGATCATTTTTTGGCATAGTGGTCTCCGAGTTAAGTTCTTAAGCCTAGGCTTTAAGTCGCCATCCTGATTTCAATACTTTAAGGCACAAAATAAACAAGACCAGATTGAGCAAAAGTGTATAAATAACCCCGACCATGATATTGCTGTCAGCCACCCCCAAAAACCCGTAGCGCAATCCGTCAATAAAATAAAACAAAGGATTGATCAGGGAAATTTTATACAAAACATCCGGCAACGAACTGACCCTATAAAATGTCCCCGACAAAAAACTTAAAGGCAGGATGATAAATTGATTGACCACGGCAAGTTGGTCAAATTTCTCGGCCCATATACCGGTCAACAACCCGACCATGCCCATGGCGGCTGCCGCAGATACACTAAAATAAGCAATTGCCCATAAATGCGCCGGCATGATTAAAGCAAAAAACGACAAAGCAAATGTGGTGACCACAGCCACCAAGAGCCCGCGCGTGATCGAACCGCCAATATAGGCTACAGCCAATACAATGTGGGACAAGGGCGGCATCAGCACATCTATAATGGAGCCATTGACTTTACTGGTCATAATCGAGGACGACGAATTGGCCGAAGCATTGCCTAATATACCGAGCATAATCAGGCCTGGTATGAGAAAACGGGTAAAAGCTTCAGGGTCGCCAGCCGCTCTTTGTTCGGCAAAGGCTAGCATAAAAACGGTCATAAATAATACGTTGGAAACAATAGGCGCCAACACGGTCTGGAGCCAGACCCGCATAAACCGCCCGATCTCTTTTTTATAAAGCGTCCACAGACCAAGCCAATTGACCGTGCCAAATTCCCGCGCCGTACCCGGCGGCGCCTTGATCATCAATGTCATATTGTCTCCGTTTCGAATTGGCGATTATCATGTCATATTGCGCCCACCAAGCTAGATTGCAAGCGTGTTTGCAACAGATTGCCAGTTTTGCGAAATAAATTAAAAGACAAAATCACACCACAACATATAGAAATCTGTGGATAGTTGAAAACTGCATCTTGTGTATATCTCAAAAACGGCTACGATATGTTGTGGATTTGTTAACTATTTTGTGGAGCCGCAGACATAGTGACACAACATATAGTGTTTTTAGGTTAAACTTTATTTAAACAAAGTATTTTGAGGGGAATAATATGGCTTGGACAGATGACCGGGTAGCAGTTTTATCAAAATTATGGGCAGAAGGTTTATCGGCGAGCCAGATTGCCACCAAATTAGGCGGGGTTACGCGCAATGCGGTAATTGGCAAGGTACACCGCCTTGGTCTTTCGGGCCGGGTCAAGCCAAAACGCAAAACCAAGCCGGCGACAGCCCGCCCCGCGGTCACAGCTCGCAAACGCGCCCCGGTTAAGCGCCGGGCCGTTGTACGCGCCGCCCCGACACCACCGCCAGTCCCCCTTAAAGCCAAACCTTTGCCGAGCGGCGAATATGCAACGATCTTAACAATCACCGAACATTTGTGCAAATGGCCCTTGGGCGATCCAACCAGTGCAGATTTCCGGTTTTGCGGGCGCGGCACCGACAAAGGCGAGCCTTATTGCAAATCCCATGCGCAACTGGCCTATCAACCTTCAAGGCGCCGGGTGACGTCCAACCGGGCGATCACCCGTACCAATCGGCAAGCTCTGCGGTAATTATATCAAAATGCTAAGGCCTAATTATTATCGTTTTTCAATAATAATTATTGACTCTTATCTTCATCCCGGTATGTATGACCAAAAGGAGATATGGTTATGCACTCAAGGACGACGATATTGATATTAAGTGTCAGCCTGTTAAGTTTACCCGGTTGCGCCAGTTTGGACTTGAGCGGCATTCAGCCGTCAAAAACCGAAATCAGAGCAGATCTCCCTACGCCTGCACAAAACCCCGACACCAACACACAAACCTGGGTGGAAAACGCACCCCAACGCATGCCAACCACGGACTGGGTAGCCGGTTTTAATGACCCTGTGCTTGATGGCCTTGTAAACGAAGCCATGCGTGCCAATACAAATGTACGCCTAGCCGCAGCCAGGCTAGCCGCAGCAGAGGCTAGCGCCAAGGCGGCCCGCTCCGGTCTCTACCCCAGTATAAACGGCACTGGGCGCGCTAGCCGAACGGAAAGTGCGAACAGTGCCGTACCCGGTAATAACAGTTTTTCCCTAGGCGGCACGGTGAGTTGGGAAGTGGATATGTGGGGCCGGGTGCGCGATACGGCAAATTCCGGCGATTTGGAAGCCGCCGCCTCTAACGCAGATTATGCGGGAACTCGCTTGTCCATTGCCGGTGCCACCACCCAGACCTGGTTTAACCTGATCGAAGCCCGCTTGCAGCGCGATTTAGCCAAGCGCAATGTGGCGACCCAAGAACGAGCTTTGCGCCTGACCAAACGGCGGTTTGACGGCGGGGTTTCCGGCTCTAGCGACTACAGATTGGCTAGGTCGGCTTTGGCCAATTCGGAAGCGACCTTGGCATTTCGCCTGCAAAATGAATTGGCCATCTCAAGACAATTAGAAACTTTGCTGCGCCGTTACCCAAAGGCGGAGCTTGCCGCGCGCGACGACCTGCCCACTTTACCCCCTTTGATGGGCGCGGGTACACCAGACGAAATTTTCTTACGCCGCCCAGATTTGTTGGCGGCAGAGCGCCGCATGGCCGCCCAGGGTCTGCGCATTGATATATCCAAAAAGAACCTGTTACCGCGCTTGTCCCTAGATGCCAGTGCTAGCTCGGGCGGCGGATCACTAACGCGCTTGTTTAGCCTTGAATCTTTGGTCGCGTCTGTGGCGGGCGGATTGACGGCTCCGATTTTTCGAGGCGGGGCCTTGCGGGCGGATGTGGCACGCAATGAGGCCGTGTTGGTGCAATTGTTGGAAAGCTATGCCGATACTACATTGACCGCCTACCGGGAGGTTGAAAATGCTCTCGACGCCGAAACCCATCTGGCCGAGCGCGAACGGGCTTTGAGCGTTTCGCTCGGCGAAGCCAAAAAGGCCGAAGAACGGCTAGAGCAACGCTTTTCAGAAGGTCTAGCCAGTATTTTACAACTTCTCGATTCGCAAACACGGCGCAACAACACGGAAGGCCAATATATCTCAGCCCGTAAAGAACGCCTAGCCAACCGGGTCAGGCTACATTTGGCCTTGGGTGGTGGTGTATACGGCGCAGAACAAACACGGGAAAAACTGCCGAAACCAGAATTAAAGCTGCTAGACTTGGCAAGTTTAAATTAGCGCGGCGGGCTTGCATTGTTCAGCTTATTCGCGCAATACGGGAATGAGAAAATTATGCTATTGGCATAACAAATAATAAAAGCCACTGGCTAAAAAAGGGACATTGAAATGGGCAATGAAACTATAGGCATGCAAAGACATCACGAGCGACAAAGCGGCGGACTTGGCCGCAAAATATTGGTCATATCTGTACCAATCCTCATCTTGTTGTTATTTGTAGTTTTAGGCGGCGGCTTAAACGCTTTGAAAAAACAGCCAGAGGTCAAAAAACGCAGCCGTCCGGTGTTGGCGGTCAGAGCCACCACAGCCGTTTCGGACACGATTCAGCTAAAAGTCAATGTGCAAGGCCAGAGCCGCCCACGCACCGAAATAGACCTTGTCCCGGAAGTGGCCGGGAAAATCGTCTATGTTTCGCAGAAATTTATTTCGGGCGGGATTTTTGCCAAAGGCGATGTGCTTTACCGCATTGACCCGGCGGACTATCATGTTGCCGTGGTGCGGGCTGAAGCAACTGTAGCACGCGCTCAGCAAATTTTGCTGCGCGAGCAATCAGAAGGTGCCATTGCGCGCCTTGACTGGGACGATTTGGGCGGCGGAAAAGAAGCCACAGACCTGACCTTGCGTAAACCGCACCTCCTCGAAGCCCAGGCCGGATTGCAATCGGCCCAAGCAGATTTGGATAATGCCAATATCCGCTTGCGCCGCACGGCCGTAACCGCGCCGTTTAACGGACGGGTGCGCGAAAAAGTGGCCGACATTGGCCAATATGTAAACCCAGGTGCGCGACTCGGCCGGATTTTTTCCACCGATATTGCCGAGGTTCGTCTCGCCCTAAGCGACGCCGATATAGCACGAATTGACCTGCCTTTGGCCTATGTCGCAAAAAACCGGGACGCTGCTTTGGATGTCAAACTGTCGGCCATTATCGGCGGTAAAGTCCGGGTATGGAACGGAAAAATCATGCGCACTGACGCGGCCTATGATCCGCAAACCCGCTCAATGTTTGCCATTGCCGAAGTGGTGGACCCTTACGGCAAAGGGGCGGCGGACGGCAACTACCCCATGTCGCCTGGTCTGTTTGTGGATGCGCAGATCGAAGGAAAAACCTTGGAAGGCGTCATCATAATTCCCCGTGATGCCCTGCGTCCGAATGACAAGGTTTATACGGTCAACCAAGACGGAATTGCCAAAATCCATGATGTGGATGTATTGGATACCAATCCTGAGCGTGCCGCCCTTCTGGGCGGTGTTACCCCGGGTGCTTTGGTTATCGTCTCGCCCATGGAGCAGTCCCAGATCAATTATAAATTTCGCGCACTGGACGCCGATGACCCTACAATTATTTTGGTAGACACCAAGAAAGCAGAAGATGACAAGAAAGACAAAAAGAATGAACAGGTCGATTTAGTCGCAGCTAAAAAGAAATTGGCCGAGAGCAAGAAAAACTACGCAGCGGCCAAAAAAGCATATGCCATTGCCAAAAAGAAAAGCCGTAAAAAGAAGAGCAAGAAAGAGCGGCGCCAAGAAAAGTTGGAAAAAGAAAAACTTGAAAAGGAAAACTTGGAAAAAGAAGCAGCAAAGAATAAACAGCAAGACACGACCAGTGCAGGAGCTGAATAATGCAAGGTCTTATAGCGTGGTGGACGAAAAATTCAGTAGCAGCAAACCTGCTTATGATCGCAATTATCATCACGGGTATATTCGGGTTTCTCATACTTGAACGGGAAATTTTTCCCGGCGCGAAAACCAATGAAATCAGAGTGGAATCAGTTTGGCAAGGCGCGTCGCCTCGCGACATGCAAGAACAAATCATCACGCGCGTTGAAGAGGCCGTCCATGATATTGACGGCATTGATTACCTTGAAGCCCAGGCGACTGAAGGCAGTGGACGGGTTACCATTACGACCAAATCCAATGCTGATTTTGACGAAATTCTTGACACGGTTA
>JAJRSJ010000030.1 GCA_024278855.1 Alphaproteobacteria bacterium
ATCGTTGGCTGGCTGGGCGGGAGACGGCGTTTCGTCGGTGTAGATGCTTCTGTAACGAGGAGTGGTCGGCTGGCTCCGGGAGAGGTCCTTGGTTCTCGACTAACCTACGGGCCCCCTATGTGAAAAGACGCTGCCGTGTGGCTAGCTCCTCACGAAACTCAACTAAGCGCTCTAATCTGGTATTCCAGTGTCGGGCAAAACCACACGGACGTCCCGTTTTTACGCCAGATGTTTGACGCGAAAAATTAACCGTAAGCCCGTTAAGCTTGTGGCCAGTTCGCGCTGCTCGGTACACAATAAGAAAATGTGCGAAACTGACTTATGGTCTTTATATTGTCGTATTTTAAGCTAGAGTGCGGGAAATCAATTGAGGTGCATTATGATCGCTAAAGTTTTTGCCAGCCTATTTTTGACACTTATCAGTCTAATATTGGCACTTATGCTGTTCGGCACTGCCCAAGCGGGAGACCCATATACGGTCAGTGGTGTGCGGGTTGATGCCCAAGCCAAGACCGCATTGGAAGCGCAAACTCTGGCTGTATCCGAAGGCCAGCTGACGGCGGCAAATCTTTTGATAGAGCGTTTGACCTTGGCGGCGGATCGCCGCGCCAAGGGTTTTCGCGGCGTTACCGGGGAAGACGGCGACAAAATGATACGCGCTCTTGAAATCTCCAATGAAAAGCGCTCTGCCAACCGCTATCTTGGGGATATTAAGGTTGCCTTTAACCGCGCCGCAGTGACACAATATTTGCGGGCAAAAGGTTTGCGGCAGATCGCGACCCAATCGCGTAAACGCTTGGTGATACCGGTGATGCAAGATACCGGGCTTTGGGAACCAAATCCGTGGAGCCATGCTTGGCGCATGACCAATATCAGCAACGCGCTGACGCCCATGCAGACAATTACGCCAAATACAGATGTGTTTCGGATCGTTGCAAATGCAGACGCCAATAGGCTGGATATGAACACATTACAACAGATCGGGCGGATTTATGGTGTGCAACAGATTTTGATTGTGAATGCCCGCCTACAAGGAAAGGGGATGCAAGGAGGGAGTTATTCCGCCAGCGTTATCGATGTCGCTCTGGATACGGCGACCAGCCGAAACCTTGGCCGTGTTAGCGGCTTTAGCCCGGCTGAAACCGTGGCAAAAACCGTGCGCACCGTTGAGGACGACTGGAAGAACAGTGCCGTCCTGTCAGTGGGTGCGCGTAGTGTGGTCTTGTCCGCTTCCGTGCTTTACCGGTCCCATGGGGACTGGATTGTTTTGCAAGACGTGATCAATAGTTCGGCGCAAATTCGTTCGGCGCAATTGATCGCCTTGTCGAAATCAGGGGCGCTGATGTCTTTGAGCTATGGGGGGAATTTGGAGCGTTTGCGCAATGAACTGGCCTTTAAAGGGGTGTCGATGCGCGTTGACGAGGTTCTGGGCATGGTATTAACGCGCTCGCGGGCTTTTTAAGGTCTGTTGTGAATATGCAAATCCCGTTCGATTTGACATTACCTCCGGATTATAGCGCCGGCGCATTCATTCACGGCGCATCAAATGCGGAAGCGGTGGATGCGCTCGCTAATACGCAAATATGGGCCAATAATATTTTGGCAATCGTCGGGCCAAAGGGCTGCGGTAAAACCCATTTGGGGCATATGTGGGCCAATGAAAAAAATGCGATTATTGTGGACGGAAACGACGGGTTTGTGCCGCGCCGTGATTATCGGGGCAGGGCGCTTTGGATCGACAATGGCGCGCAAGCGGATGAGTACGCATTGTTCACATTGATCAATCTGGCCATTACCGGGGAAATACGGGCCTTGCTTTTGTGCGCCCGAGATATGCCGGCCGTCTGGCAGGTGCAATTGCCAGATTTGCGCTCACGCTTGCGCAATCTACAAACCGTGCAGCTCCAGGAACCGGATGAAGAGGTTTTGCAGGCGATCGTGACAAAGCTATTCAAAGATAGAGGCCTGATCGTCTCAAAGGCTTTGATAACATATTTGCTCAGCCATGCGGACAGATCCGTCGATAGTTTGCGCGGCCTCATCACCGAATTGGACAAAAAAGCCGCTAGCGAGAAAGTCAATGTCACCCGCACATTCGCCGCGAAATATATGCAAGGCAAGTTGTTTTAAAAGCGGGAGCTTTAAAACGGGCAGGGGGCCGTAAACCTTAAATGTTTGCCGCCGTCGGGATGCCTAAATGCCAGGGTTTGCGCGTGCAACATCATGCGCTTTGCTGCGTTATAAGCTTGGTCATGGGCGTATAATCTATCGCCCAAAATTGGATGTCCAAGCTCGTTCATGTGGACACGCAGTTGGTGTGAGCGCCCGGTTTTTGGCCGCAAATCTACGCGGGTAATGCCTGTGCGGGTCTCGCTGACTTGCCATTTTGTCTGCGCGGATTTGCCGGTGTCAAAATCGACCTTTTGCAAGGGGCGGTTGGGCCAGTCACAAATAAGGGGCAGGTCAATCTGCCCGGAAATTTCCTGGGGCACACCCCACACAAGTGCGCAATAGGACTTGGTTATCTGGCGGTTTTCAAACTGCAAACCAATATGGCGGTGGGCTTGGCTTGTGCGGGCTAGCACCATAATACCGCTCGTGTCCATGTCGAGACGGTGGATGATGCGGGCGTCTTGGTATTGTCTTTGAATACGCAGTTCGAGGCAGTCTTTATGACTGTCGGGTTTACCCGCTACACTCAGCAGACCTGGGGGTTTGTTGATGATCAGAAAGTGCGGATCCGCATGCAGGATTTCTATGGGGCCTATCGGCGGATTATAGCTATAGGGGCGCATGACGGCTTTTGATGGTTTATGGGCAATCAACGGCAATAACTTTTTTGTCTTTCAGGGTCAGGCTGATTTTCCCGTCGAGCATTTTAAGGGCGTCCTCGCCGAACACGTCCCGGCGCCAACCTTTAAGAGCGCGTATTTCGGCTTTGCTGCCAAATGCGGCAAGTTCAGTGAGATCAGAGGTATTGGCAATCAGGCGCGGCGCAATATCCACATATTCCGTTTTTAATCGCAACAGGGTTTTGAGCATATCAACGCTTGGTCCCAACCCAGGCGGCATTTGTTTGTTGCGGGTAATTTCCGGCGCATAATCGGCCGCATTTGCAATGGCTTTTTGGACGTCGTTGAGTAAGTTTTGCGCCGTTTTACGATTGGAAAACCCGTTCGGGATGCCGCGTAATTTGTCTAAATCCTTGACAGTTTTAGGTTTGCGCTGGGCGATGACATAAATACCGTCATCTTTTAAAATCCGGCCCCTTGGCACATCTTTGTTTTGGGCTTCCCGTTCGCGCCAGGCGGCGGCGGCTTTCATGGCGGCGAGATAATCTTGTCTAAACATGCGCGGTTTGAGCCGTTTCCAAGCCCGTTCAGGCTCAAAATCATAGAGCTGGGCGTCCATTTGACCCGCCATTTCTTCGCGCACCCAAGCCATGCGAGCTTTGGCATTTAACTCTCTGACCATGCCGGGATATAAATCGCGTAAATGGGTCACATCACCAAGGGCATAGGATAATTGATGTTCGGACAAGGGACGGCGGGCCCAATCCGTAAACCGCGCTCCCTTGTCAAGATTGACGGCGAGCCGCCCTTTGACCAGAGCCAAATAGCCAACATTTTCCCCGAAGCCCAAAGCCATTGCGGCGATTTGCGTGTCAAAAAGCGGGGCAGGTACTTTGCCAAGCAATTTATAGAATATTTCCATGTCCTGGCGGGCGGCGTGCATAACCTTTTCAATCTTGTCATCGGCAAGAATTGATAAAATAGGCGATAAATCTATCCCGGTCGCCATAGGATCGAGTATAGCTTCATCATCAGGTGTCGCCATTTGGATAAGACACAATTGCGAGTAAAAGGTGCGCTCACGCATAAACTCGGTATCGAGAGCTATAAATGGTGCGGATTTGGCTTTGTTGCAAAATTTTACGAGCGAATCAGTTGTTGTTATTATGTTCATGGTGCGCACATAGCAGGACATAAAGAAAAGGTCACGGACAAATCTGCACGGATTTATGGGAAAACCCTATAATAATTGAAAGAAATACAATAAATGTCAAATGGCCGGAAACCTGCGTAATATAAGGCTTTTATATGGAAAAAGTACAGTATACTGTATTCAAATACATATAAAAATGTTCCGCTCTTGTTCTTTTTGCTTGCCATGTGATAACAAATAGTGCACATAGTCGTCAACACCGCATATAGGCAGTCCAATTTGCCAGTCCCCGGTTTGCCAGTCCGATTTGGTCGTCCGAGTGATTGAGAACGAAGCCTAGAATTTTATAATAACCGAGGGGCTCCGGTTATTGTTGTAACAGGAGCCAGATATGGCCAAGAAAAGACCAGAACTCACCGTTGTCGGTAAAGCACCAGACAACAAGAAAGCCGCCGCGCTTGAAGCCGCGCTGAGCCAAATCGACCGGGCCTTTGGCAAAGGCTCGGTGATGAAACTAGGCCAAAAGGAGAGCATGGATGTGGAGGCTATTTCCACGGGCTCAATTGGCCTTGATATTGCGCTCGGCATCGGCGGACTGCCTGCGGGGCGTGTGGTTGAAATTTACGGCCCGGAAAGCTCCGGCAAGACCACATTGGCCCTGCATGTAATCGCCGAGGCCCAAAAAGCGGGCGGCGTGGCCGCATTTGTTGACGCCGAACACGCGCTTGATCCGGTTTATGCGGCCAAATTGGGCGTGGATGTGAACGAGCTTTTGATTTCCCAACCCGATACGGGCGAGCAAGCCCTTGAAATTACCGATACGTTGGTACGTTCGGGCGCGATCAGTGTTTTAGTGATCGATTCGGTGGCAGCTTTAACGCCGCGTGCCGAACTTGAAGGCGATATGGGCGATAGTCTGCCCGGCCTGCAAGCCCGGCTCATGAGCCAGGCCTTGCGTAAATTAACCGGGTCTATTTCCAAGTCCGGCTGTATGGTCATATTTATCAACCAAATCCGTCATAAAATCGGGGTCATGTACGGTTCTCCTGAAGTAACCACGGGCGGCAATGCGCTCAAATTTTACGCCTCGGTTCGCCTCGATATTCGCCGCATTGGCGCTATTAAATACCGCGACGAGGTGATTGGCAACCAGACCCGCGTACAAGTGGTGAAAAACAAAGTGGCGCCGCCGTTTAGGCAGGTTGAATTTGATATCATGTACGGGCTCGGTATTTCCAAGGTCGGTGAGATAATCGATCTGGGTGTAACGGCGGATGTGATTGAAAAATCCGGCTCATGGTATTCTTACGGCGATGAACGTATCGGGCAGGGCCGCGAAAATGTGCGAACTTTCTTGTTGGAAAATCCCGATATTGCCGAACATATCGAAACCACAATCCGCAGCAATGCCGGATTGATCGAAGATGATTTGCTCATGCCCAAAGAAGGTGATGATGAGGTGGAGTTGGAGGCATAAACCTGTAAAACTTGGCTAAAACCAAAAAGAGCGCTTGGCACTGCCGGGCGCTCTTTCTATATGTGGAGGCAGGTAATTTTGAGAAACACATGACAGCCCTACGCGATATTAGAACACAATTCCTCGACTTTTTCGAAAACGTGGACCATTCCGTGCAAAAATCCTCACCTTTGGTGCCGGACAATGACCCGACTTTGCTCTTCGTCAATGCGGGCATGGTGCAGTTTAAAAACTATTTCACCGGCGTGGAAACCCCGCCCTTTAAACGCGCCGTGACCTCGCAAAAATGTGTGCGGGCCGGGGGTAAGCACAATGATCTGGATAATGTCGGTTATACGGCTCGCCATCACACATTTTTTGAAATGCTCGGTAATTTTTCCTTTGGGGACTATTTCAAGGAAGACGCCATAAAATTTGCCTGGGACTTGCTGATAAAGGATTTCGGCCTGCCCAAAGATAAATTACTGATTACGGTCTATCACACGGACACCGAAGCCCGTAAAATCTGGAAAAAAGTCGCCGGGGTGGGGGATGATAAAATTATCTCGATCGCCACGTCGGATAATTTTTGGGCTATGGGGAACACTGGCCCGTGCGGGCCGTGTTCGGAAATTCTCTTTGACCACGGCGATAAAATTCCCGGCGGGCCTCCGGGTAGTCCTGATGAAGACGGCGACAGGTTCATTGAAATATGGAATTTGGTGTTCATGCAGCACGAGAAATTCGCTGACGGCACGAGGATTGATTTACCCAAACCTTCCATAGATACGGGCATGGGCCTGGAACGCATGGCCGCCATATTGCAAGGCAAGCACGATAATTACGATATAGATTTATTCCAAAACCTGATTGCGGCCAGTGTCGAAGCTACCAAAGTCAAAGCCCAAGGGGACGCTAAATTTTCCCACAGGGTTATTGCCGATCATTTGCGCTGTGCGTCATTTTTGATTGCCGACGGGGTGAGCCCGTCGCGTGAGGGGCGCGGTTATGTGCTGCGCCGCATTATGCGCCGGGCCATGCGCCACGCTCATATATTGGGGGCCAAAGACCCGCTCATGCACAGGCTTGTCCCGACATTGGTCGCGGAAATGGGAGGTGCGTTCGGCGAGCTTAAACGCGCCCAGGAAAATATAGAAACTACAATGCTCCAAGAAGAAGAACGCTTTCGCAAAACCCTTGGGCGCGGCACGGTGCTGTTGGACAGTGCCGTAGCTAAACTGGGCAAAGGTGATACATTACCCGGCGAAGTGGCGTTTAAGCTGTACGATACATATGGTTTCCCCCTTGATCTGACCCAGGACGCGTTGCGCTCCAAGGGGATTGATGTGGATGTGGACGGCTATGACGCCGCCATGAAAATCCAAAAAGATACGGCGCGGGCCCATTGGAGCGGTTCGGGGGATGCGGGCTCGGACGCAATTTGGCTGGAGTTGCGCGAGAAGTACGGGGCGACGAAGTTTATCGGCTATGATCATTTAACCGGGGCAAGCGACATTCTTGCTATGGTTAAAGGCGGGGCTGTGTGCGAAGCTACCAACGCAGGTGACACCGTTTTGTTTATCACAAAATCCACCCCGTTTTACGCCGAAAGCGGTGGTCAGGCCGGGGATAAGGGCAGTGCGGTATTTGATAATGGCAGTGTCAAAATTACAGATGTCAAAAAACTGGCTGACGATCTGCATGTGCATATCGGTGAAATTGAGCAAGGTGTAATGAAAACGGGCGAGAGCGTGCGCTTGCATGTTGATCCTGATAATCGCCGTAGCACCACGGCTAACCACTCCGCCACCCATTTATTACACGAAGCTTTACGGCGGGTTCTGGGTACCCATGTCACCCAAAAAGGCCAGATGGTAGACGGGGAACGTATCCGGTTTGACTTCTCAAACGGCGGCGCGGTGAGCGCGGACGAAATCGCTAAAATCGAGATGCAAGTGAACCGGATAATCCTTGAAAACAGCAAAGCCGGCACCAAATTGATGGCCCCCGAAGCCGCTATTGATGCGGGTGCTATCGCTTTGTTCGGCGAGAAATACGGCGATGAAGTGCGCGTGTTTTCACTCGGCAATGTACCGGACGGCGAAGACCATCCATATTCGGTTGAGCTATGCGGCGGCACTCATGTGGTGCGCACCGGCGATATTGGCCTGTTCAAAATCATCTCGGAGGCCGCCATCGCCTCCGGAATTCGCCGTATTGAAGCGGTTACGGGCGAGGCGGCACGGACGTTTCTTGAAGAGCAAGCAGGTTTCGCCAAAGCGGTATCATCGGCGCTAAAGGTCAAAATATCCGATATTCCTGTGCGCGTTTCGTCTTTGGCAAAAGAAAAGCGCGATCTGGAAAAGAAGTGTCAAAGCTCAAAAAAGAACTGGCACTGTCTGGTTCTGGAGGCGGGATGAACGCCTAAGACATTGGCGGTGTCAAATTCATGGGCTGTGTACTGCAAGGTGTTAGCGGCAAGGATTTACGTTCCATGATCGAAGAACAAAAGCAAAAACTGGGTTCCGGTATTGTCGCTTTCATCGCGGTGGACGGCGGCAAGGTGGCCGTGGCCGTAGGTGTTACCTCCGACTTGACCAAAGATCACAACGCCGCGGCTTTGGTAAATTTGGGGGCCAAGTGCGTAGGCGGTCGCGGCGGTGGTCGTCCTGACATGGCGCAAGCGGGTGGCTCAAATGTTGAGGGTGCGGATGATGCGCTCGCGGCGATCAAGGCGGGGATATGAGATAGGGCATTGAAACTCTCCTGACATATTTGGGGTATGGGGTGTGTTATAAGCAGGCCGATCTGAAAAGGTAGAACAATGATAAGAAGTTTCATGATTAGCCTTGCTACACTTATTATTGTGGCTTGTACGCCTGTTGCAGATAAAACTGTCGGAGAAAGAAAAATGACCGAAACTACAAAAATCAACTATATAGAACTTCCCACCGCCGATTTGGTGGCAAGCAAGGCGTTTTATGCTGCCGCATTTGGTTGGAGTTATGTGGATTACGGTCCGACCTATGCATCCTTTACCGGCGCAGGTATAGATGGTGGTCTGGACGCCGACTCGGATAGAAAACCATCGAAAAACGGCGCACTGGTCGTGCTTTATGCCAAAGACCTGGAAGCCGCACAGATGTCCGTAGAGAAAGCAGGCGGCAAAACTACTGCCCCAATATTCTCATTCCCCGGCGGTCGCCGCTTCCATTTCGCCGATCCAAGCGGTAATGAATTGGCCGTATGGAGTGATCTTATATGACGGCTAACCAACCCGCCACGGCGGGAAGCGACGGTTTTTACCGGCCTGATATAGCCTGATTTTATTGCCCGCCGGGTCGAGAATATCGGCTTCGCGCCAGAGATAGGTTTGGGTTTTGGGCGGGGTGAGGGGCTTGAGTTTATGGTCTGCTAAATAAGTGTCCAGATCATCAACTTCAAAATAAATCAAAGGCCATTCGGCGGGCGCCCAACCCGGATCGATTGCATGTAAAGACAAGGTGGCTGGCTCGCCGTGTTCATTTGGCGGGAACTCAAAGCGTACATAGCGCGGTGCTGAATCAACAATCAAATTTAGGCCAATATTTCGGTAAAACACAACGCTTGCCGCCATATCAGATGCGCCAAGCGTAACTTGGTTTAGGCGGAGGTTTTGGGCTTTGCCGGGAATGCCAAGCCCCCTAAGCCATCGCCTTCTCAAAATTCTCTGCTATTGCTTCAAGATAACCCATTGTGGATAGCCAACCTTGTTTATCGCCAACTAAAAGCGCTAAATCTTTGGTCATTTGTCCGGCTTCTATTGTGGCTATCGTCGTGCGTTCCAGGCCTTCGGCGAAATCTACCAGAGCTTGGTTGTCGTCGAGGCGACCACGGTGAGCTAGCCCGCGTGTCCATGCAAAGATGGAGGCAGTTGAGTTGGTGGAGGTTGATTGGCCGTTTTGGTGGTTGCGGTAATGGCGGGTGACGGTGCCGTGGGCGGCTTCGGATTCCATGGTTTTTCCGTCCGGCGTCATCAAAAAACTGGTCATCAGGCCGAGGGAACCAAAGCCCTGGGCGACCGTATCAGACTGCACATCGCCGTCATAATTTTTACAGGCCCAGATATAACCGCCGTTCCATTTCATGGCACACGCTACCATATCGTCGATGAGGCGGTGTTGGTATTCGCCGCCAAACTCTGCGAATTGTTCGGCAAATTCATTCTCGTAAATTTCCTGAAACGTGTCTTTGAAACGCCCGTCGTAAACTTTCATAATTGTGTTTTTGGTCGAGAGGTAAACTGGCCATTTGCGGGTGATGCCGTAATTGAACACGGCGCGGGCGAAATCGGCGATTTTATCATCGAGATTATACATGCCCATAGCAACACCGGAGGACGGGAAATCGAAAATATCTTTTTCGATGACGTCGCCGTTTTCGCCTTCCCATTTCATGGTCATCTTGCCCTTGCCGGGCACCAGAAAATCTGTGGCTTTGTATTGATCGCCGTAAGCATGGCGGGCAATGACGATGGGCTGTGTCCAACCGGGCACCAGACGTGGCACATTATTACAGACAATCGGCTCGCGGAAAATTACGCCGCCAAGAATATTACGGATCGTACCGTTCGGCGATTTCCACATTTTCTTGAGGCCAAACTCCTCCACCCGCTCTTCGTCCGGGGTGATGGTGGCGCATTTAATGCCAGCATTGTATTTTTTAATCGCATTGGCGGCGTCGATGGTAATCTGGTCGTCGGTAGCGTCGCGGCTTTCTATGCCGAGATCATAATAGCGTAAATCAATGTCGAGATAGGGCAGGATCAAGCGTTCTTTGATCATGTCCCAGATGATGCGGGTCATTTCATCACCGTCAAGCTCGACGACCGGATTTGCTACTTTGATTTTTGCCATAATTGCCTCTGTTAGTTTTGTGAAAAACGGGTTAGATATTTTGCCGTGTCTTAATCTGATTTATAAAGAATGTATATGGGAAAAACAACCAAAGACCAACTAGGGCGGATTGTCACGCCGCCTCATGCTATGCGCCCGCCAGCCGTGATATTGGTACGGCCACAACTGGGCGAAAATATTGGTGCGGCGGTGCGAAATATGCTGAATTTTGGCCTAAGCGAGCTGCGCCTTGTGTCGCCCCGTGATGGTTGGCCCAATCCGGATGCGGACGCTATGGCGGCGGGTGCGCTACCCGTGTTGGAGCAAGCCAAGGTTTACGCAATCGCCGAAGAGGCAGTCGCGGATTTGCATTATGTATTGGCGACAACGGCGCGGCGCAGGGATTTGGAAATTCCGGTGTTGGGAACGAAAAACATTGGGTCAAAACTGCGAAAGATTGGAGTAGGGGGGCAAAATACGGGCGTGATGTTCGGCCCGGAGAAAGCCGGACTTACCAATGATGATGTGGTGTTGGCGGACGCTATTTTGACCTATCCCATCAACCCGGCCTTCCAAAGCTTAAACCTGGCCCAGGCCGTCGGTATTTTCGCCTATATGTGGGCGGCGGACGAAGGCGTGCCGCCAGTTTTCAAAGATACAAATATGAAGCCGGCAAGCCGTGAAGATTTGGTGCGTATGATGGAGCATTTGGAGGCCGAGTTGGAAAAATCCGGATTTTTCTATCCCCCCAGCAAAATGCCCCTAATGAAACGCAATATTCGCGCACCCTTTATGCGCGCCAAAATGACAGAGCAAGAAGTGAGAACAATGCGGGGTATGATCAAGTCGCTCGCTAAAGGGCGGGGGCGTGGTAGGGAAAGCAATAATGAAACGTAGTAAAAAATGCCCGGAATGTAGTTGGAATTATCCAATTTTTGCGCCTCCTAGTAGACGGCATAATGGTGTCGGGTTTAATTGTCCAAATTGTGGGGCGGCTTTGATTTACTATACTGGGCTAGGTGAGAAATCAAAAGGGGTTACATTGTTCTTTGTAGCAATCGCTCTACCCGTCGTACTATTGTTTCAACAGTTTGATGACAATATGGCTTTGCAAGTGAAAATTGCTGCTCCGCTTGTAGCCATTGCGATAGTAGCTTTAGTTTATTTTATGCGGAGTGAATATATAGTCAGGAAAGATGAAGATCAGGTTCCATAAGGTTAGTCACAATCAGAATGTTATATACTGTTCTTCTGCCTCCGCACCGCGTCCCAAACAAATATGGCTACTGCTAACCAGATGAAGGCGAAACACAGCAGATAGGCCGGGGTTAGTTTTTCGCCGTATAGTATGGCCATGAGGAATTGCAGGCTGGGGCCGATGAATTGTAGAAAACCTATGGTGGATAGGCGCAGGCGGCGGGCGGCGTAGGCGAAAGCTACCAATGGTAAAACGGTGAGCGGGCCGGCGAGGATGAGCAATGTGCTTATCTTGGTGCCGTCCTTAAGGAATACCATTTCGCCTTGGTTTGACAGATAGAAAAGATAAATAACTGCCGGAATAAACAGCACGGCTATTTCAATAAACAGGCCGGGGACGGCTCCAATTTTAACCTGTTTTCGGATGACGCCGTATATGGTGAAACTGACCGCCAAACTAAGCGCAATCCACGGGAATTGACCGCCGTAAAATGTCAGTAACGCGACACCAATGGCCGCAATCGCAACGGCCATAATTTGCAGGCGGCTTAATTTTTCACCTAGAAACACCACACCAACCAGAACGAAAATCAACGGGTTGATATAATAGCCGAGACTGGCCTGAAAAATCTGGCTGTCCTGCACGGCCCAGATATAAAGCCCCCAGTTACCGGCAATCAGTAGAGCGGCGAGTGTGAGTGCGCCAAGGGGCTTGGCGTTGCCCATGACCTCCCAGGTTTGCGCCCACTGCCCACGAAAATAAATGATAATGGCCGCAAATGGCAGGCTCCAGACAACCCGGTGCGCTAATATCTCCAATGGGGGGACGTCCTGGGTTATCTTGAAATAAACCGGGAAAAAACCCCACATTACATAGGCGGCAATACCAGCGAGCAGGCCGTATTGTGCGGTGGTATATGTATTGCCATTTTTCATAAACCCGGCTTGTCACAGATATACACACGGGGCTAGCTTATCTTACCACATGACGAGAAATAAATGTTTCAGATTGTTGCAAGGTTTTGCAAGTATCTCTATATTGCCATCATGACTAGCACAAAAACTACACCTAAAAACCCTAACGCTGCCCGATTTGCGGAACTTGACCCGGATTTTTTTAAGGCGCTTGGCGATCCTGTCAGGTTAGCTCTCGTGTCTTATATGGCACATTTGGGCAAGCCGTCCACGGTTACGGAGGTGTCGGGATGTTGCGGCATTGATTTTTCCGGCGTGTCCCGGCATTTAAAAATCTTGCGAGAAGCTAGAATTGTTACGGCTACCAAACAAGGACGTAAAACCTATTATGCTCTTGATACCCAGAAATCCAAAGCGACCTTGAATAGACTTGCTGAAATTTTGGGGAACATCTCTGAATAGCCTCTCATCACATTTAAAAGTTGCATATATGCGCATATATGCAATTATACTTATGAAATTAAACATAAGGGTATTAAAATGCATGCTGATGAAATTATATCGACAGTAATTGTCGCAGGCTTATTCGCCACAATAGCATTTCTGGAATTTTTATTTGGTTTATATAAAAGCAAAAACCGGTTTGGCCGGGATTGGATCATTGATCTTGTCAGTCTGGCTCAGTTGGCCCTAATTATGAAACCCGCCGCATTGTTTCTATCATTGGCGCTGGCGTCCTGGCTCTGGCCTGCCGGGCGGGGTGTCTTGGACGGCTTGCCGTTCTGGCTAGCGTTTTTGATCGTATTTGTGCCGGATGATTTTTTGCATTACTGGTATCACCGTATGGCCCATCAATGGGACTGGATGTGGCCCATGCACCGCACCCATCACACTGCGCAACAATATCAGGTCACAATTGCCTTTCGGGAAAATTGGTCATGGTTGTTTTTCATGCCGGGGTTTTGGTGGATGGGGTTGATGATCCATCTCGGCTTGGGTGATGTTGTAATCGTCTCGACACTGGTGATCGGCGTGCACAATGTGATTACCCATTACGGCTTTACGTGGGATAGAAAACTTTACCAGAAGTCGATTATGCGCCGTGTAATGTGGGTGGTAGAGCGTATTTTTAATACACCATCCTTACATAGAGGTCATCACGGTCTTGGGGAAAATGGCGTACCATTTGGGAATTATGGTCAAACCCTATTTGTCTGGGATCAAATTTTTGGTACGGCGACATATATGGAGGATAGAATCCCTGAACAATACGGTACAATTGCTGAAGATGAGAGCAAGTGGTATCAGCAGCTCTGGTGGCCGTTTTTCCGCCTACCTCCAACAAAATATTCGGATGAAAACTTAGATTTTTTGGGCAAGCAGGGTAAAGAACCTATACCCAAAAAACCACTAATTGGCCCGTTTTTTTGAGTATATACACTGTAAAACACCGCTTGACATTGCCCTGTTCCCCTATAAAACACGCTCGACTTCGCAAATGCGGGGTTTACGGGTTGGTGTGGTGCCGCCGTTTTTTATCGCCCCTTGGATTGGCCAAGGAGCCGGGCCACGTCGCGAAAAAGGTGCTTACGCATGTCAAAACGTCATTCCGCTAAATATAAAATTGATCGCCGTGTTGGTGAAAACATTTGGGGTCGCCCCAAATCTCCAGTTAACAAACGCCCATTCCCACCGGGACAGCACGGGCAAAACCGCCGTGGCAAGCTTTCTGATTACGGTACGCAATTGCGCGCCAAGCAAAAACTTAAAGGCTATTACGGTAATATTACCGAGAAACAATTCCGCAGTATTTACAAAACCGCCGATAAAATGCGCGGCGATACCTCCGAGAACCTTATTGGTTTGTTGGAATCTCGCCTTGACGCCGTGGTTTACCGGACGAAATTTGTCCCGACCGTTTTTGCGGCCCGCCAGTTTGTTAACCACGGTCATGTTATGGTCAATGGCAAGCGGGTCAATATTCCGTCTTACCGCTGTAAGGCTGGCGATGTGATTGAAGTGCGCGAGAAATCCCGCACTATGGCTATCGTTTTGGAAGCTCTGGAGAGCGCCGAGCGGGAAATCCCGGAATATTTGGATTTGGATCCGAAAGTTATGAAAGTAACCTATGTGCGGGTTCCGTCATTCGACGAAGTGCCGTACCCGGTCATCATGGAACCAAATCTAACGGTCGAGTTCTATTCCCGCTAAACCAAGGGCGACGACACTTGAATAGATTTGAAGGTTATTTACGTAAGCTGGCAAGAGGCCGCAAAACTTGCACTTTCTTGCCGCCGCGTTGCCATACAATCCGGTAGTCACGAAACGCTTTCAAACCTTGATTCGGGGGTCTTGTGACCTGGTCGTTGAAATAATAAAAACCGGATTCCGATACGGTAAATTCCATGAAGCCAGCCGTACGGTCATCGATTTCAATCGTCTGTTGACCGATTGTACTGCATTTGAAAATTTCAAAAAATGGTTTGGATTTGCATTGTTTTATATTCAAAACCAGACTTGAGTTGGACGGCAAGGAATATGTCGCTTGGATAGTTTGACCTTTGCGCATGTAAATACGGTTTGTCGACAAGGCCTCCAAGAAAGGTGAAAATAGGGTGCGCGGTTTTGCCCGTGTCATGCTTTTTACATTCTTTTGCGCATTTTCTGCCCGAACGGATTGGCTGATCCCGACGATTTTACCCATGTCGAGGAATGCGCCAATATAAAACAAGCTACAAT
>JAJRSJ010000031.1 GCA_024278855.1 Alphaproteobacteria bacterium
GATTATCAATAGATAGGCTTGGCTTGCTAATTGTTGCTGCTGCTTTTGATTTAGCGCGCCGCGTCATTTTCTTTACGCCGCGCAGTCCTAATGCTTCTCGTGGATAGCGCCAAGACACTGCCGCCATATAAGTATCTTTGTAGGAATGTAGCTCCAAATAATATGTGCGCTTACTCGTGGTAATCACAAGATTGGTGGATAGATTTGGCTTGGTCGGTTTGACCAAGATATGCACCTGTTCGCCGCCTACCGCTCCCGATACCGTATCACCAACTATCCAGCGGATGGTATCGCCCGCAGATACGGAGGTCAGTTCTTCGCCCGGCTGCAAAGCAATATCCGTCACTTGCTGCGGCGCACAATAACCTTGGTAGAGCGAACCAGGTGTATAGGGATAGACTTGAATGGCATTTAGGTAATTACTACTATTGGGTTCAATAGAGGCAGAGGCATTCGCCTGCTCAATCGCTTCAAACGGTTTTAAGACTGGCCCAGAAGTAATATAAGACGCTGGCCGTAACTTCATTTGGCCAGGCATAATCACGGGCTTAATAAACTCTATTTCGATTGGGCGCTCTTCCATGATGGGTTCTTCGATATTGAGAATGGCGGCGCTCATCTCTACGGGCGCTACGTCCTTACGAGACATGTCGAGTTTGAAATCTGCAAACTGTTTTTGCAGGCTGGCACAACCGCTAAGGGATACTAATAGGCAAGCTGCTGCCGCTGTTTTTAATAGGTGTGAATGTCTCATGTTATTCTCCTGAATTGAGGTCTTTTGACCAGTTAAGGCCGTGCACATAAAGGCCAAGGGGGTTGCTATGCAGAGTTTGCGCGTCGGTCGGGGGATGGATGATGATGGATAGAACTGCTGTGAAGTTTTCCGTGCCAATGAGCGCGCCGCCACGATATGAAGTTTCACGCCAACGAATTTCAAAACTGTCATTTGACGAGCGTACAATGCTGGCAACATCAACAGTGACGCTGCGTTGTCCAATATCTGCGAACGGATCGTTTTCGGTAGCGTAAGCGTTTAAAGTTATCGCGGCTTGGTCGGTAGCGAAGCTATACGCCTCAAGCCAGTTCTGCCGCAGCACTACGGGATCAATCGAAACCGAGCGTACATTGCTGATAAAGTCTGCAAGTTGGTGCGCAATTTGTGCGTCTGACGGAATGAAATTTTCTGTGGCGGGGCCGATAGCGCGAACCGAACCATTGGTGTCCACTTCTACTACATAAGGCGTAATCATGCTTTGCGAGCTTTGCCAGATGAAAGCGCCTGCCAACAAAGCCGATAATCCAATGGACAATAATGTCGCCAGCCGCCAGTTCTTAGCCTGCACACGCGCTGAACCAATTCTGTCATCCCACACTTGGGCTGCTCGTTGGTACGGTGTTTCGGGTACTGGCGTTGTGCCATATCTTGATTGACTGCGTTTCCACATAATTTTCTCCTATTCTTCTTGTTCAAGTTTTGGGGCAAAGCCGCCGCCGCGCGTATCGCCGGAGCGGATGGCATCACCAGCTCTGCGTCCGGCATTATGCCGGGACTGTTGGTTTTTGATCTTTTTAGCCCAATCAGGTTGGCCTGTTCCGCCGCCAGAACCACCGCCATCATTTGCGCTAACGGGTTTTAAGCCTTTTTGCGAAAGTGCATTAAGCCCGCCGCGCATACCTGATTTATGGGCGGCGCTAACACTACCGCTAGCTTTTGATGCAACGGCTTTACCTGCGTTCTTA
>JAJRSJ010000032.1 GCA_024278855.1 Alphaproteobacteria bacterium
CGTTTACGCCACCGAGAATGACCCATTTGCAGACATCGGTCAGCGTAGCGTCACCGTTGATGTAAACAGCATTGTGCGGTCATCAGATGACAGTTTTGAAATCCGCTGGCGCGAGACTTCCTACCGGGGCGGCGCATTGATCGGCACAGAAAATTTCACGGCTATATTGAGCATAATTATCCACCCACCGACCGATGCCCAAACCCTGCATAGCAACCCCCTTGGCCTGTATGTGCACGGCCTCAACTGGTCAAAAGACCTTAATTCAGGAGAATAACATGAGACATTCATATCTATTAAAAACAACGGCTACTATCGGACTTTTAATTTCGCTTAGTGGCTGCGCCAGCCTACAAAAAAGCTTTGATGACTTTAAGCTTGATCTATCCCGTAAGGATGAGGCGGCGTTACAAGACACAGGACATATGAGCAAAGCCGTGTTGGGGGTTGAAGAACCTGTTCAGGAAGAACGCCCAATACAAATCGAATTTTTTGATCCGATTATTATGCCCGGTCAAATGAAATTACGGCCTGCATCCTATGTAACATCCGGGCCAGTTCTCAAACCTTTCGAGGCGATTGAGCAAGCTAATGCATCCGCATCTATAGAGCCAAATAGTAGCAATTATCTAAATGCCATTCAGGTTTACCCCTATACGCCGGGTTCGCTGTACCAAGTCTACACTGCGCCGGAGCAAGTCACCGATATTGCTTTACAGCCAGGTGAGGAACTGACATCAGTATCGGCAGGCGATACCATACGCTGGATTGTTGGCGACACGGTCTCGGGCGCAATTGGCGGCGAGCAGGTACATATCCTGGTCAAACCGACCAAGCCAAATCTGTCCACCAATCTGGTGATCACCACGACCAAACGCACATATTATTTAGAGCTTCACTCTTATAAAGATACCTATATGGCGGCGGTGTCTTGGCGTTATCCAAGAGAGGCTTTAGGTCTGCGTGGTGCAAAGAAAATGAAACGCCGCGCTAGCGCCAAGGCGAAAGCCGTTTCTACCAGTCCGAAATTGTCCATAGAGAAATTGAATTTCCGCTACGGGATTAAAGGCGATCACCCTCATTGGCGCCCCCTCCGGGCTTTTGATGATGGCCGCAAAGTCTTTATCCAATTTCCGGAAAGACTCGACCAAGGCGAAGCACCGCCACTATTTGTCATGGGGAGAAAAGGAAAAAGCCAGCTCGTCAATTACCGGGTCAAAGGCGCATATTACATCGTAGACCGCCTGTTCAAAATAGCTGAATTACGTCTCGGCGAGAAAGACCAAGACGTTGTTAAAATCGTGCGGGATAAATCATGAGCGAAGCCGTCAACACTCCAGACCTTGCCATTCGCGCAAAGCCCAAACCCGTAAAGCGGTTTAGCCGCAAGGCACTAATGCTTGGCGGTACGGCGCTAAGTGCAGGCTTGTTTGCGGCCTTGGCCTTTGCTCTGCAATCACCAGATTACGGCGACAGTGAACGGCCAAGCGAACTTTATAATGTTAGTCATAAACCAATGGCAGATGCACTTGATGCGCTGCCAAAAACCTACGCGGATATGAAACCGAAGCTTGGCCCGCCGCTACCGGGTGATTTAGGGGCGGCATTCTTGGAAGCCAAGCAAGGGGGTGCGCCAGTAGCTGAACTGGACAATCCGTTTCAATATGCGCCAAAGGGTACGTCGCCAAAAAGGGCATATTCGCAACAGGCAACCTATAGACCAGCACCCGCGCCAAGCAAGCGCGATGAAGCGCGAGAGTCGGGATTGTTCTTTTCTGTTGGTTCAAACCTACAAAGCAATGCGAAAGCGCCAGATCAATTTGCTCAAATAGATGCATCCATAGAGCAAGCTTATGC
>JAJRSJ010000033.1 GCA_024278855.1 Alphaproteobacteria bacterium
CTCTAATGTCGTTACCCCCCACTCACTCGGATTTTCCCGCACATCATGGGTAAACAAGATCAGCCAACCCGGGCGTTTCTTCAGCCCCTCTATCAGTTTCAAGGCGTGGTCAAGTTTGGTGCCGTGATAAAGAGGTGTGGACTTGAGACAGTTTAAATCCGCCCGGCCCCGGTTAACACCGGGCATGACCCCGCGCATGGATTTGAAATGCGCAGCCACAGCCGTTTTATTGGCGCTATTTGTAGTGCCGTAAGGCCAAGCGAAATGTTCAACGGGTTTTTTCACCCCCATTTCGTACAATGCGGATTTGTTTTGCTGTATTTCCGCCAACACCTGGTCTGCGGAGCTTTGACCGCAGTCCAGATGCGAATAAGTATGCCCGGCAATTTCGTGGTTTAATTTTTGCAGGCACGCCAAATCGGCTTTATGATAGCTTTGTCCGTGGTGGTTTGTAATCCCCGCCAAGCCCGCCGCCACGTAAAAACTAGCCCGCCACTTATGCTTGGCCAGCATATCGGCACCTTCATACAAAGCACTGCGCGGGAAATCGTCAAATGAGAAACTGACAATGGGGCGCTTAAGGGACACCCGAATATCTCGTCTGGCCCGCAAGGGTAACAGCTTGCGCGAAATTTTGGCACTGAGAGACACTGAGGGTTGGTAGGGCGCATTCATGACACAGCCTTCAATGATGCGGCTTGCAATGACATGGCTTGGGAATACCAGGACGCACGCCATAATTTAAGGGCCAAGAGCCGAAGCTTGGTCGGCATAACCGATGAGCGTACCAAAGCTCTCAGCAAAGGGCGTATCAATTTTTGGCCCGGCACATGTTTGAGGTTTTGGCTCAACCTGTACAGGGTCAGGGTTTTTGCCAAATCCGGGTGGGCATTGGTAAAGCGTATGTAATTGGCCGCACTGTCCTTGAAGCGGGTCAGCAGAGTTTCCGTAGTCTCTACCCCCAGATGCAAGGCCGGGATATCAGCGTGTTTAAGCCTATATGTTTTCGCCGTCCTGGCGGCCCACTCGCTATCTTCCCAACCCCAACCGGTAAAACCGGTATCAAATGGCTCGGCCTCCAGAATATCGCCGCGCACACATAAATTGGACGAACAGACATATTGTGCGCCGTTTTTGCTGCGGGCATCCGCATCCAGACAGTCCGAGGTCTTTGAGAAAGCCCGGTGCAGTTCTGTCTCGCTTGATTGTTTGCGCATCGGCACCGTAAAGCCGCCAAATATGCTATCAGCGTCCCCGGCTTTGATAGCGGCAAGATAATCAGCCAAAAATGTAACCTCTTGTGGGCGCATATCCGCATCGAGGAATAGAACCCAATTTGCTTTTGCCTGTGATTTTAAATAATTGCGGGCGGTTGAGCGGCCTTTATTGTTGGCGGCAAAAAACAAGCGCACAGCGGCGGTGGTTTTGTTGGCCGCGTGCCCAAGGCGTATATTGACATTGGCGTCATTGGTACCGTCGTCATAGAGCAATATTTCCACCCCCTCTACGCCCTCGGCTTGCCCGATTAAATCACTGAGCAATAAATTTGGATCGTCGTGATAATAAGGAACCAAGACGGACAGGCGGGCAGGCGGGCCTGATGTTGCCGCCTGGTTTTGGTGTTGTGTAATCACGGCATTGGCTCCGGCGCAGGTTCCAGTTTGGAAGGTTTTATTCGGGTTTTAATTTTGTCTAGCACATCTCTCGCCAAAGTCCGGCAATTGGCCGTATTAAGGGACATGACCACGCTTGCGTAAACCACCGCGCCAACACTGGCTTTGACCAACAATTCAAGCACATCCGCCAATTGGTCTACCGCGTCCGGCAACACCAAACCCGCGCCCGCCATGACCACGCAGGCAAATGCGGATTGCACCAATGCTTTAACGGGGAGCGGCAGGGGGAATGACCGTCTGGCCACAACAAAGCTCAGAACCAGACCAACACCGTAAGCGGCCAATGTCGCCCACACCGCGCCGCTCAACCCGTAGAGCGGGATCAGCCAGATGTTTAAAATAACATTGACAATAACGGGCGGGATCATAGTCATGGCCAACAACCCGGTCTTGCGTGACAGCATAAATGCGCGCTGGGCATAATAGGCAATAAAGCCGTTCATCACCCCGACAAACGCAATCCACGGCATGATTTTCACCGCCTCGGCGCGCACACTTTCGCCCAAAATAAATCCGGCAGGTTCCGCCACCAATGCAATACCTGTCGCGGCAGGCAATATGACGAGAAGCAAGATTTCCCCGTAGTTTTTCAATACTTTTTTCGTGGTCTCTAGCCCGTCTTGCTCCAAGCTCGTAATGGCGATAGGTGTGATGGCCATAGCAATCCAGATGAACAATACATCCAAAGACCGGTTGGCTAGATTATAGCCGGCATTATATTGCCCGACCGCCAGATCGTCCATGAAATATTTGATGAAAAACAAATCCCCTTGGGACAAAATATAGCTCATCATCAATGCGAAACATATTGGCATGCCGTAAGCAAAATATTGCTTTACGCGTACCTTATTGACTGCGCCGCCAGCCATGCGCTTAAGCATAAATGGCAAATCTACCAATACCGCTCACGCACTTGCGGCCAATATGCCAACAAATGGCGCGGCCTCGCGCAAGGGCGTTACTAAAATAAGCACGATCCCCAATCCAAACCCGAACAAGCTTTGCGATGAATGAATGGCACTAAAGCGGCCTATGCGGTGGGCAGCCTTGTGGGCCTCTATGCCGATATTATAAATCAGCGTCAAACAAGTGGATGCTAGTGCAAAGGCCAAAATGGTCTTCATGGTGTTTTCGATGGGCAGGATATAGATAACCCCCATAAACAAAGGCAAGCCAAGCAGGGCCATAATGACGGCGGTCACATAACTGGTTTTAAGGTGGCTAGCCAATTGTCCGCGCCGCTCGGCCCGTGCATAGAACCTAGCCATTGCCGCTTCTATCCAGGTGAAAAATACCATATGAATAAAGTGAAGACTGGCAATCGCCAGTGCGTAGCGGCCAAATTCGGCGCCGTCAAACAAGCGCGTCAAAATGGCAATCGTGCCAAAGCTAATGACAATATTGGCCAGATTGACCGGAATATATCCAAGCATTTGCCGCCAAATCATAACATGCTCCTAGCGGTCGTTTTCACTGTCGCCGAGCAAGCAGGGCAGGGTTTTGACCATGACCATAAGGTCAAAGAAAAACCCAGAACGTTCAATATATTCAATATCCAACCGCACACGCCTTGCGACACTTTTGGCGTCATGCAAAGGCCCGCGTGAACCGTTGATTTGCGCCCATCCGGTCAGGCCGGGCTTGACCTTAAGGCGGTGCGCATATTCGTCCACAAGCTTGTAGGTTTCCACATCTCCCGTGTGCATGCCAACGGCGTGGGGGCGCGGCCCGACCAGAGACATATCGCCTTTTAACACATTGAGAAGTTGCGGCAATTCGTCCAGACTGGTTTTGCGAATAAAGCGTCCGACACGGGTGACCCGGTTATCGCCCGCAACCACTTGGGATTTAGCATCTTTGTCCTCGTCTGCGACTTTAAGCGAGCGGAATTTAAACACGTCAAACACCCGGTTATTAAAACCCTGGCGTTTTTGCTTGAACAGAACCGGGCCGGGACTGTCGAGCTTAATGGCAAGGGCAATCAGCCCCAGTACAGGGGCGCCGAATAATAAGGCGCTCCCGCTAATGACAATATCGACCATGCGTTTGGTGAAAATTTGTCGGCCGGAAAATTGCTGTCCAGTGATTTCGCGCATGCCGATTTCAGCGATCTGGCTCAGGCGTTGTTGTACATGATCAAGGTGTTCAAATTCATCAACCACAAAGGCGATGCGGTTGGGTAATTTACGCACTTGGCGAACAAATGCATTTTTTCGATCGCTGGCAATGCTTGGCAAGGTGACAATAATCCTGTCCACATAAGGAAGCGCATCCCAACTTAGCATGTCCTCGATTTTCCCCACGACGGGGACGCCGTGAATGTTATGGGGGGCGCGAGATAGACGCTCATCAAAAATAGCCAATATGTTCAGCTCGCGTGTGCGGGCGTTTTCTTCAATCAAACGTCTTGCCGCTTCGGTCGCGCCTAACATGACAATGGTTGGAATAAGCTGACCGCGTTTATGTTGGCGCTTGATGAAGACAAAATAGGCCGTGTGCAAGATCAGCAATGTAGCCGTGGCCAAAGCTCCAGAAAGAGCCAATGCGTCCGGGAAAAATGTAGCGGGTTTGAAGATCAAAGCTATGGACAGCCACACGCCCAACGCCGCCGCTGCCCCGAGAAACACACGCTTCATGTGACCGCTATAGCTTTCAGCGGGAGAAAAATGGTGGGCTTTGACGAAATACATGGCTGCGAAAAAGCCTGCTGCCCCGGACAGACCAGCGGCCATTGGAGCCAACACGCCATTATTATTAGTGCCAATATATCCGCTCCAGACAGATATGAGAATCACCGCCGTGACAAATACTGCATCAATCAGCCGCAAGGAAAAACGAAGGGCCGCCATATTGCCGGTTTGGGCCGGGAAATGGATGTCTGAAAGCTTGACCCGTGGTTTTGGCTTGGGGTTTTGGGTTTTGGGGCTATGCGTTTTATGGCTATGAGTTTTGAGGCTATGGGCCGCCTGCCCCGTTCTTTGAGCAAAGGCGTCCAGGGTTTCAATTTGCCCATTTGGCACCGTACCCGGCGACGGTTTTGTAAGAAATTTTTCTGGGCCTACACCCGGTTTTTTTAGTTGTGCCATTTTACCCACCGCATTATTTTGTCATAACCTATGCCAATAGGAAAAATAATCTGTAAACATCATGGTGTTTATGTGGGGAGAAATACGGGCCGTGTCGTGGTAATTTCCCAGACTTGTTCTGATACGGGTCACATGTTTGAGATCGTGGTTAATATCTGGCTAATATGGGCGTAAACGGGTTCTTTTTAAAAGAACATCATTTCAGTCTTGCAGGAGAGGCGCGCTTGCGCTAATTCCCCGCTCGGAGACGTGGCCGAGTGGTCGAAGGCGCTCCCCTGCTAAGGGAGTATGGGTCATAAGCCCATCGAGGGTTCGAATCCCTTCGTCTCCGCCATACCCTTTTTATTATCTAGTAATTCCAAGGGGTTCAATCGGTCCTGACAAGCTTTCAGGGTTTACCGAGTATCCTTTGCTGCCCATAACAAACCGGGATAATTCCAGCTCTCTTGCTTCTTATGGCCGCAATTCTTTCCAGGCCATTGCAGCCCACGGTGAGGCCTGAACCTCAGAGTAATAAAGGGGACGTAAATATTTAAGAGCTTCTCGCCTCGATACGGGTACATCGGCTATAGCCGCTTCTTCTCGCAAAAAAGGATAGAGCTCGCCCTCTGCCAGTAGTTGCTTTAAATAGTCAAGCAGATCTGCTTCATCGTCGACCCAACCCCGCCGCATGGCTGCGAGCATGGCCTCCGCATCCATAGAACGGTAAGATATATGGGCTTCGGCCTTGCCACCTTTAAATTTGGGCGTATTTGAGCTTACAAAAACTTTATTTGTCCAACCGTCTTGTAGCTCCCCTGCCGAATAATTCCAGCGTTTAGGTCGATTAGAAGAGAGTAGGCCCTCAGCCATCATGAATTCAGTTATCCACTTCTTGGCTTGCCGCTCTCTTTCAGGCACAACAATATCACTGGACGCGTATCCGCTTATGATGGCACTGGCGAAATTCCATGGAACTTGAACGCCATCGAGCCAAAATGGATAATAATGCCGCAACCTCAGACTACCAATGTCGAGCGCCGGGTCGTAAGCCTCAATGTGCCGCTCCTTTAGGCCGGGAAGATCGTTTGCCGCATCGCCTGCAAGGCTTGATATAGGTTGCCCCAAAGCGGTTGCTGCACGTGACATAGCCCGCCATAGCCGATGCTCGTGCAAGGCAAAGAAGAGCGGTTCTCGGTCTAGCGAATAACGACGGCTGGACAGGCCCGGATATGGATTGTCCAATATAGGGCGCAACGCGGCAAGCTCTAGGCGTAAACGTGTTGCCGCCTCATCCGCCAAAGGACTGTCTTGGAGAACAAAAGTCGCTAGGCCGTTCATATAATACGGCAGTCCCCACGCTAGGGGGCCTTCGGAGTTGTTTTTCCCCAAACTCCCCATGCCTGAAACCGATAGGTTGGACAGATCATGACGCAGTAAATCATAAGGGTTATCGCCAAAACGCAACAGCTTATATTCTGGTGTCGCATTCTTGACACTTAAGCCCCAAGGGATGACATCTTTTGGTATTGTTTTGCAACTATGAGGCTCTCCTGAGAGGTTAATCGAGCATAGAGAATAAGCGGAGCGAAACAATTTACCGACTTGGTCAGGCTGATGAACCAATGCAAATACGGCGCCGCTATCTTGCGCTAATTCCAACACAACCGCATTTTTATCTCCGATAGCCTCGAGGGCATTAACAACAATATCACCGTTGTTTTCCAAGAAGTTTAGGCATTTGTTATCCGAGCAAACAAGGGTTTGGTCCGTCGCATGCGCGATTGTGAGCTGTATACCTACTTTAAATATGGGATCTTCTTTGGTCTTTATAGGTATCAGTCCTTGCTCAGAAATACGGTATAGCCAAGAACCTGATTTAGCAGCTCCAGGGCGACGTTCTTCCGGCAAATTGTACGAGGCATCAAAAGCGAGGATGTAGGGTATCTCGTTTATAGCGAAAAGTGATTGGAAGGTTAAACGACGTTTGTTTCCATCGCTAAGCGGAACATGCGTTACTTGGCCTGCTTTATCAAAAATCATGATTTCACGAAAAGAGTTTACAGGTGTCGCCCCTAACACAATCGTGCGACCATCGGATAAGGTAAGGTCAAATTGTGGTATTGTTTTACCAATTCCAAAATACCCAGTGCCATTCGGTAAGCAAAAGTGGAGGTCTGCATTCATTTTTGCGTTCGTGCCTGAGGGTCCGAATTTTGTGAACGGAATTGGAGTTGCCAGATCACAATCAGCCACTGCAATATTGGAATTACATCCGCACAATAGAAGGAATAAAATAGATGAAAGGAAAAGCCGCATTGAATTAATGCCTCCTGAGTTGTCGCCTTCATATAACGTGAGGCAGATTTAAGTCTGGATCAAGCGAGAGTTTGCTTGCCTCTGTTGATTTATATTAGGCGACGGCATTGCCGTATTGCAAGCGGCGATTTTCGATAGTTTCCTGTCCTCCTTTCTCTTTTGTTTAAAGTTGATTGCGCTCACTAAAGTAAACGTCAGCAGGGGCGACGCTTTTCAGGTTTTCGTGGCAATGTCCATTATTATACAGGAGGCAGGCTACTGACACAAAGCGTGCCGGCTTGGGAAGTGGCGGCGCAATTAGGGTATATACAATCGGGAATGAGCACCACAGAGATATACACTTGCTATGACCCGACCTCTCTTTCGCAGCCCGTAAAGGTCGTTGACGTTTTTTGACAGCTTGCGTGTGAAATGCGTGTGAGTTTGAGGCGGATGAAAATTTGATGCGGCGTAAATCATTGTTTTTATTGAGAAAAATGGTGGACGATACTGGGATTGAACCAGTGACCCCTACAATGTCAATGTAGTGCTCTACCGCTGAGCTAATCGTCCATTTTCGATTATTGCGTTGCAAATGACCGCATCTTCAAATGCCAAATAACACCCAACTGTTTAGGCCTAGCTTTGGTTGGCGCTACATAACACCAGGTTTAGCCCCTGTAAATCGCTATTTGCGGTAATCTGGCTTATCTTGCATCCGCGTATTGGATCAAGGCCGGGCGGATTTTTTCCAGATCTAATCCGGCATTGGTAGCGGCAGCCATGACACCGTCAACGCCCATGTCCTTTACATTGGCGAAACACCAAAGCGTTGCCGAGCGCATGCCGCTCGCACAATGGGCCAGAACCGGTTTAGGCAGAGCGTCAAAAGCTTCGGTCATTGCATCGATTAAATCTAGGGACAATTGCCCCGGTTGCATGGGGATGTGGGCATAGGAAATTCCAGCCGCTTGCGCTTTTTTTTCTATGTCGTCCGCAAAGGGTTGTCCCGGTTTTTCCATATCAGGGCGATTATTGATGATAGATTTGAAACCGGCACCGGCGATGAAATCAATTTGCTCAGGAAACACCTGCATACAAATGGAAACATCATCAGAGAGTTTTTGAAATTTTACCATGAATATATTCCTTATATTAGATATTACTAATATAGAGTGCCGCGACCAATTTGCAAGTACTTATCCTATAACCCAAATGCTTGCGCCGCCCAAAAGACAATGCCCGATGCCACATAGGACAATACAAACAAATAGACAAACATGATAATGGGCCATTTCCAGCTATTGGTTTCGCGCCTGGTGATAGCCAAGGTGGCAAGACAGGACGGTGCGAAAATAAACCAAACCAAAAACGATAAACCCATTGGTATGCTCCACCCCGCCGCAACGGCCACCCCCAAAGCATCACTATCAGCCACATTATAAACAATAGCCAAGGTGGATACGGCCACCTCGCGGGCTGCCATAGCCGGGATCAGCGCAATGGACATTTCTAAATTAAAGCCGATAGGGGCTAAAACTGGCTCGATCGCGCGACCAATCATGCCGGCAAAGCTGCTGCGGACATTGCCGTCATTGTTAGGGTAGGTAGAGAGGAACCAGATGATGATGGAGGCCGGTAGAATAATGCGCCCGGCCCTATTCAAGAAAATCACCGCGCGCTGCCACAAGCCGAGCAAATAAATTTTCAAGGACGGTAATTTATAACTGGGCAGTTCCATCAATAATGGCGGCGTCGCCCCTTTGGTTAACGTCCGCTTGAACACGAATGATGCCAAAAGCGCAAAGACGATGCCAGCCAGAACCAGCCATGACATGACCAAGCCTTGTAAGTTAAAAATACCGACGGAAGTTTTAGGAATAAACGCCCCGACCAACAGAAAATATATCGGCCAACGGGCCGAGCAGGTCATAAGTGGCGCGATCATAATTGTGGTCAGGCGGTCGCGCTCGTTCTCAATGGTTCGCGACGCCATAATGCCCGGTATGGCACAGGCAAAGCTAGACAGGAGCGGAATAAAAGCCCGGCCATTGAGCCCGACCTTGGCCATTAGAGTATCAACCAAAAACGCGGCCCGCGCCAAATACCCCGAAGCCTCAAGCGCTAAAATAAAGGCAAATAAAATCAGAATTTGTGGCAAAAATACGATAACCGCCCCGACCCCGGCGATAATCCCATCAACTAAAAGTGCTTTGAGCCAGCCGTCAGCCAAAACGGATCCAACCAACGCGCCAAACTGCCCGACCCCGGCTTCAATCAGGCCCATAGCCGGCCCCGACCAAGCATAGACGGCCTGAAACATTACGAACATAATGGCGGCCAAAATGACCACACCCAAGACCGGGTGCAAAAACAGATCATCAAACCGCTCAGATGTGTCGCGGGCATGAGGTGTGATTACTGTGCGGGTGGAAATAGCGCGGGCTGTGTGCTGTATAGATTTCAAATCATCGCCAACAGGTTTGGGGATTTTCACATATTTAGCCGAAATGTCTTCGGCCCATTCGGTCAGAAAATTGGTAATAGCCTCGCGCCCCGCCGTGCGCACGGCCACACAGGCAATAACCGGTACACCAAGTTCTTGCTCAAGCTCGACCAGATCAATTTCAACCCCGTCGCGGGCCGCCATATCCATCATGTTCAAGACCACCACCATAGGCAGGCCGTAATTTTTGGCTTGTAAGACATTGTGCAAATGGGTGCGGATATGGGAGGCATCCATGACCACCATAATCCCGTCTGGGGCCGCTTCACCGTCCAAATTACCCCGCACAGCATCTATAGTCACCCGTTCATCGGCGCTGTGTCCGCAGTCTCCATAAACCCCCGGCAAGTCGAGAAGTTCTATTTTGCGGCCTTTAGCCGAAACCATGAACCCTTTAGCGTATTCTACGGTTACACCCGGATAATTGGCCACTTTGGCCCGCCCGCCGGTTAGAGCATTGAACAGGGAGGATTTGCCGCAATTTGGCGCACCTAGGAGCGCGATACGGACAGGTTTCGCGTCTTGCGGCACTTTACTCAACCCCAGTTGTTTCAACCAATATCATGGCCGCTTCAGACGGTCGCATGGCGATTGAAGCGCAATCGTGCAGGCGAATGTTGAGAGGTGATTTACCAAATAAGCCAACATGTAAAATCTCGACAACATCTCCTTCGGCGAACCCGATCTCGCGCAGGCGTGTTTCTATTGCGCTCGTTTTCGCGTTAAACCCGCTAATCCGGGCGCGGGTTTGTAAGGCTAGGTCGGCCAATGTCATATTTTACTCATAGTCTTATGCATATTATCTCTCTGGTGACCCTGTTAATGCGAATTGTTCGCAATAGCAACTGGGAAATCGGGTAAAATTGTCGCAAGGGGTAAAAGCGGGTTTAGGGCATTGTTAGCGTCATCAAAAATTTCACACAGACAGCATTTTTCGCATAGACACTTGAGAACCCATCCCCTATAAACCCGCCTCGACGTAAGTCGCGACCTGTTCGCGAGCACGCAAGGCGGCCGCATAGCTCAGTTGGTAGAGCAACGGATTGAAAATCCGTGTGTCCCTAGTTCAAATCTAGGTGCGGCCACCAGCCTTCGCCATTTAATTTGCAGGGGGTTTTCATTTGGGTATTTACTGCCTATAGACCCTTATGAAAAATTTATCTGCTGGCCGTTATTATCTTATTCTCCTGTCGGTTCTCATCCTGATCTTTATGGGTCTGTCGTCCATATCTCACGGGCCTAAACCCAAAAGCGCTGATATTGCGCCTGATCAATTCTCGGCTGAGCGGGCTTTGGTGCATTTGGCCCATATGATCGGGGACAACAAACCTCACCCCACCGCGTCAGATGCTAACAGGCGGGTGTTGGCGGTTATACAAAACAAATTCGCCGCTCTGGGTTACGAGACACAAATCCAGAAAACCCTGGCTTGCACCACCCATTATCCCGGCTGCTCTCAGGTCGAAAATTTAATTGCTGTATCTGCAAGCAATAGCTCGAACGATGCAATAATGTTGACCACCCATTATGCCAGTGTGCCAGCCGCACCGGGCGCAGGCGACGCCGGGGCAGGGGTGGCGGCTTTGATCGAGGTGGCGCGCATATTAAAAGATGAACCTGCGGGTCTTAATGATGTGGGTTTCCTGATCACAGACGGCGAAGAGGGCGGCTTGCGCGGGGCCTCTGCCTTTGCCAATGAGCACCCATTGATGGGGCGTGTTAAATTGGTGGTCAATCTGGAAGCTCGCGGCGCATCTGGCCCCAGCACCATGTTTGAGACCCATCCAGGCAATCTGGCGCTCATTCAACACTTCGCCAAAACCAATCCATACCCAGTGGCCAATTCATTGTCTTACGAAATCTATAAATTATTGCCCAATGATACGGATTATTCCATCTACCGAAACATGGGCGTTGCCGGCTTGAACTTTGCCTTTACCGGTGATGTCGCCCTATATCACTCGGCCCGCGACGACATTGCCCATCTGGACAAAGCCAGCTTGCAACATCACGGCGAAAACGCTTTGGCCGCCGTGCGGGCGTTTCGTGATGTTGATTTAAACATATTGGTGGGCGAAAGCGATGCGACGTATTTTGATCTGTTTGGCCGGGTCTTGCTGCACTGGCCGTCAAACCTGAACCTGCCTTTGGCCTTGTTGGCATTTATAGTTCTTGCTTTCGCCGTTAATAAAAGCCGCACACATTGGCGCTCAGATGTACTGGCGACCACAGCATTGCCCGGCGTGATTATTTTGGCGTTGGTGTTGAGTTGGCTGTTATCCTTTCCGCTTGGGCATTGGCCGCAATTGTTTTATCTTGACCACCCTTACCCGTGGCCGGGGCGCTTGGCCTTGCTGTTTACGGCCGCACTATCAGCCTGGATTATGGCCAATGTGTTTCGAGGCCGGGATATAAGTTATAATATGCTAGTTGGTCTGGTCGGGGTTTTTCTCGCCGTATTGTCAATCGTTTCCGCCATTGTGATGCCGGGTGCCAGTTATCAGTTTTTGGTTCCGGCCTTGGCTATGGCGATCGGGTTTATGGTTGATATGGTACGGCGCAAACAAGCGCGCTTTGTCTGGGCTTTGCATTTTGGCCTAGTGAGCGCCGCTTATATGGCAGTTTATCATTTCATTGCTCTGGAAGTTATCGCGTCTTACAAGCAATCCTTTATTCGTATCATACCGCTAGTCCCGTTGGCTTTACTGTTGGTTCCGGTTTTACTGCACACCGGGCGCAAAGAGGGAAAATCAAACCGCATGTTGGGCATGGGTTTTGGAAGCATGGCTATAGCCGCCACATTAATCAGCGCATTTCTCCCCGGCTTTAACGCCGCCCATCCACGGGTGCAAAACCTGGTGCTTGAAGTTAACGCCAAAACAAAACAGAGCCATTGGATATCAGAAACCAAAGGCGGGGAGGACAAGGCTTTTCTGGCCAAGGCAGGGTTTTCCAGATATCAGCAATCCATTCTGCGCCTAGGCATCTACCCCCAAGTCCGCTTTACCAAGTTAGCCAATGCTAGCGACCTTCCCCCACCTAGTTTTAATCTTCTATCTGACACGACCGAAGATGAACACCGCATTTTGAGCGTCGAAATCGCGGCAAATAATAATGGCTTTGGGCTTTATTTGCATTTCCCGGCGGATAACATGCCGATAACAGTGCATGTACAAGTACCCAAAGGGCATGCCAAGGCAGGATCCGAACTCGATGATATGCTAGCGGCACAATTTGGCCCGGGAACCAAATACTATAATCTTTCGATCAGAGGCCCCGGAAGCACCACCTATACTGTAAAACTGGTTTATCCAAAGGGACAAAAAATACAGTGTTCATTAGAAGAAAGCATTTCCCTATCCCCGGCCCAAACGGACGGCATGTCAGATTTGCGACCCGTAAATTCCGCCCCCGGATTTTACGGCGACAGGATACAAATATTCAGCCATCACATATTTGAATAATAATCCACTCGCATTTTTCACATAGCGGGTTATAACGGGCCAAACCATATTGGAGAATCCTATGCGTACCACATCCACTCTCAAACTCACCGCCGCCCATACTGCTATCCTGGCCGCCGTTTTGGCGTTTGGGCTAGCGTCTTGCGGGCCGAAACCCCCTGAGCAATCGGAAAGTCAAATACTCATACAAGAAGTTGAAACCGGTAATGTTTTACTCGATAAATGGAGCGGCCCTTACGGCGGCGTACCCCCTTGGGACCGGGTTGATGTGGCTAATTTCGGCACGACCCTAAGCGCCGCCTTTGAAATGGCCCGGGCAGAAACCGACAAGATAGCCAATAACCCAAACCCGGCCAATTTTGACAATACGATTATTGCCATGGAGAAATCCGGCGCAGCACTCACCCGCATAGCCCGTGTATTTTTCGTCCATGCCAGCAATCTCAACAAAGACCCAATGCCAGATTTACTCAAAGAGTTCTCGCCAAAATTTTCTGCACTTAGCGATGAAGTCAATCAAAACCCGGCCCTATTTGCTCGCGTGAAGTCCGTATATGAAAATATGGATGATCTGAACACCGAGCAAAAACGCTTGGTTGATATTTATTATCAGGGTTTTGTGCGTCAAGGGGCCACCTTGAACGATGAAGACAAAGCCGAAATGAGCAAAATCAACGGACGGCTCGCGACACTGACCAATCAATTTGGGCAAAATGTTTTGCACGACGAAGAAAGCTATATCACTTATATAAGCGATGAGGCTGGTCTGGCCGGCCTGCCGGACGGGTTGAAAACCTCGATGGCATCCGCTGCCAAAGCCAATGATAAAGACGCCGAGAAAGGCAGTTGGGCCGTGACCAATACTCGCTCTAGCATGGATCCATTTTTGACCTATTCCGACAACCGGGCTTTGCGCGAAATCGTTTGGAACACCTATTATAACCGGGGCGATAATGGTGATGAATGGGACAATAATGCCATCATCACCGAAATTTTGCAGCTGCGCGACCGCCGAGCTAAATTGCTTGGTTTTAAAACCCATGCCCACTGGAAGCTGGACAACCAAATGGCAAAAACTCCTGAAAACGCTATTGCTCTTATGGAAAAAGTTTGGCCCCACGCTATCTCCCGAGCCCGCGAGGAAGTGGCCGAGATGCAAGCCATTGCCGACGCCGAACAAGCCTTTATCAAAATCGCGCCTTGGGATTACCGCTATTACGCCGAGAAAGTCCGCAAGGCCAAATATGATCTCGATTTCAATGAGGTTAAACCCTATCTGCAAATGGAAAAATTGCGCGAAGGCATGATGTGGTCGGCGGGTGAGCTTTACGGTTTCACCTTCAGCCAGATCGACGATGCGCCGGTATTCCACGAAGACGTAAGGGTCTGGGAAGTCAAGAACGCCGAGGGCAGCCATGTAGGCCTGTGGTATTTCGACCCCTATGCCCGCAAAGGCAAACGCTCCGGAGCCTGGATGAATGCTTACCGCACCCAGCAAAAACTGGACGGCAAGGCGACCACCGTGATCGTCTCCAATAATTCCAACTTTGTCAAAGGTGAGCCGGGCAAGCCTGTGCTAATTTCCTGGGATGATGCCCGCACTCTGTTCCATGAGTTTGGCCATGCCATTCACGGGCTTAATTCCGATGTCACTTACCCGACATTATCTGGCACCTCCGTAGCGCGAGATTATGTAGAGTTCCCGTCGCAATTATATGAGCGCTGGTTGACCACACCGGAAGTGCTGAATAAATACGCGGTGCATTACGAGACTGGAGAGCCTATCCCGCAGGCTTTACTTAACAAAATCGAGAAAGCCTCAACTTTCCGCCAGGGTTTTGATACCACCGAATATCTGGCCTCGGCCCTAATCGACATGAAATTGCATATGGCGGGCGGCGAGCCTATTGACGCCGATAAGTTTGAGCGCGAGACATTGGCGGCTTTGGGCATGCCGAGCGAAATCGTCATGCGCCACCGCACGCCGCATTTCAATCATATCTTTTCGGGCGGTTATCACGCCGGGTATTATTCCTATCTCTGGGCCGACACCCTGACGGCAGACGCGGCCGAGGCCTTTACCGAAGCCGGCGGGTTTTACGATAAAGACGTAGCCAAAAGTTTGCGCGACAACATTATGTCCGTGGGTAATACCATAGATCCGGCAGACGGATTTCGTGCCTTTCGGGGCCGTGATGTTGAAGTTGAGGCTCTAATGCGGGATAGAGGCTTTGCTGACAAAAAAGACTAAGCGCACCGTAAACGCCGGTGCGTTAATTTCGCACCGGTTTCGCGGTTTTTCCAAACATGAAAATACGCTAGAAGGCTTGCGCTCTGCCCTTGATTTCGGGGTGTGCAATCTTGAGTTTGACGTGCGCGTAGCCAAATGCGGCACGCCCATGGTTTACCACGACGAACACGCCTTGGACGGAAATGGCAAAAAACGATATTTATGCGCGTTTAAAGCCGCGCAATATGAGGATCTAGGCGGGGCATTTGCCAGAATGCCGAGTTTGGACGCATTGTTTAGCACCATTAAAGTCCATAAATCCCAAGACGCAAAACTGCTGATCGACATAAAAGACTTGGGCTTCGAGCACGAAATCCATGCCCTGGTCATGTATTACCGCCTGCAAAATCGGGCCATATATGTGTCCTGGCTGGCGGAAGTTCTTTACCGCATCCACGACCTGGCCCCAAAAATCCCTCTCTGTCTTAGCCATTGGAGTGCAGAGGTAGGCGCCTCCGATGCGGCACAGCATAAAGTCAATATCAGTAAAGGCGGAATTATTCCGCGCATTGACGACGAATATATGACCGGGGTAAGCTATGGTTGGACTGTAAAAGACCCGTTGGCCGGGGATATGCTTGCCATACTCAAAACCTCCGGCGGCGGTATTTGTGTGCCGGAAGATTTGTTAACTCGCTCACTGAGCGATTTTTACCACCGCCAGAAAATGTTCGTCTCCACATATTCTTACACGGATTGGCAAGCTATAAACGCCCATAAATCGGCGTTAAATGTCGATATGTTTTTTATTGATAACAGGGAAGTTTTTGAGAGATTGTAGACTCTGCAGTCCTATAGCCCATATCCCCTCACCTTGTTCCTCTCCCAAAGGAGAGGAGACGGTGTGGCACCTATCTTTGCTAAGTGTTGCACTAAAAAATTACGACGGCTCTATCAATGAAATCCCGTAATCACAAAAGGTTGTGGTAACGTCTCTTCTCCGCATTTTTGCTTTGGGGGAAGAGGAACAAGGTGAGGGAATATGGTGTTTAAAAGATTACAGAATTTTATTCAAACTCCGGATCAGCGTCCGGGTCAATATCGTTGGCAGGGATTGTCGCTTCGCCGTCTCGGCCAGGAATTGCATAACCACCTTTGAGCCAACGGCCCAAATCGACATCGGCGCAGCGTTTAGAGCAAAATGGTGCGAAGTCCTCGCTTTGCGGTTTCTTGCAATTTTTGCAGACCTTGCTCATTTCTCGTCCTTATATACATCTGTGGTTTTGCCCGCGACAATACGAAATCTTTGTCCTATGCGGGCAGCCAAATCCTGACGCCAATTTATCGGGTCGCTCTCTAGCCAGTTATATGCAGCCTCCGGCACTTGCAAAACCAACCGCGATCCGCCGTCAATTTCGGCTTCCGTGGCCAAACGTCTCAAACCTGCAAGCGCCTGTGTTTCAACCGTTGGCGCGCCGTCCGGGTTGAGTAATATTTGTGCAATCGTTGGCCCTCTGCGTGTCCGGGTCATTTCAATGGTGCCAAAGCGTGACCAGGGCGCGATTTTTAGCATGTCCGGGTCGTCGTTAAAGCCGTCCTTAAAGGTCTGCCAGACATCGGCTTTGATCTTGCGTTTGCGAAAGTTCGGGAAATCTATCAAGATCAACCCACCAATGCCGCGCCTCCGGATTTGTCGCGCTATTTCGCGGGCCGCCGTCATGCCGACCTCCGACTTTTGGCCCGTACCCGTATCCACATCAATCATGGTGCCCGCACGGGTATGCTCAATATAAATATAGCCGCCGCCTTGCAAAGCGACCTCTGTTTCCGCCACCGCCTCAATGCCGTTCACATGGCCGGCTTCGAATTTAATGCCGGGATAGCGCGCAGAGATTGCCTCGCGTAAGCTGGAGGATTTTTCTTTGACAGGGTTTTTAGCATCGCTCGGTTCCATAAATTTAAGGAGCGGCCCTTTGTCCGTTTCACCTTGGCGCAAGACTTGGGCGCGTATCATTGCCCCTTCAACCAACCTTGGTGCGCCGGGTGTCATAGCAAAACGTAGCAAGCCGCTCTCATCATTGCCCAAATCGACAAATGCGGCCATCAGGTCTTTGTCAATGCGTTTGACACGCCCGCTAAACACATCACCCTTGCGGGCAATATCCGCTTCGCTCTCGCGCCGGACATAATATTCAACATCACGTTTGTGCGCGATAACGGCGGCGCGTTCTTCACCAATTGCTTGTTCTATGCGGCACAATTTAGCCATTTAAAAAACCCGATCCAATTAACATATTGCGGGTCTCGTAGACCGGCAGTCCGACCACATTACTATAGGAGCCGCTGATATGGGATATGAAAGCCCCGGCCAGTCCTTGTATACCGTAACCGCCCGCCTTGCCGTCCCATTCTGCGCTGTCCAAATACATATCTAGTTCGCCAGTTGATAACCGCTTCATCTTGAGGCGCGTCTCCACAACCCGCGACATTTGCTGCCCGTCTGGGGCCATTAAACAAACACCCGTAAATACCCGGTGCGCCCGTCCTGATAAAATTTCAAGGCAATATCTGGCGGTTGCCAAATCTTCGGTCTTGGGCAAAATACGCCGCCCGACCCCGACCACCGTATCAGCGGACAGAATAAATGCGCCTTTATTTTCCGGTGCAATAGCTTGTGCTTTTTCAATAGCCAGCCGCAGGGCATGGGGCTTGGGCAGTTCGTCCTTGTGCGGGGTTTCGTCAATATCCGCCGGGACAATGCCGTCAGGGCGCACACCAATTCGCGCCAACAGCTCAAATCTGCGCGGCGATGCGCTGGCCAATATCAGCTGGGGGGGGATTAAGGTGTGTGTGTTTGGGCCGCTCATGACAGCGTAACCGCTTATTTAAAGCGGTAGGTAATCCGCCCTTTAGACAGATCATAAGGGGTCATTTCAACGGTGACTTTATCACCGGCCAAGACCCGAATACGGTTTTTACGCATGCGGCCCGCCGTGTGCGCAATGATCTCGTGATCATTACCCTCAAGTTTGACGCGAAATGTCGCATTGGGCAGAAGTTCAATAACCTCGCCTTCAAATTCCAATAGTTCTTCTTTTGCCAATTGGGTTCCTTTTCATAGTTTATTATCGGTTGAAAATAAGCACAACCGATTTCGTGCAGTGCGTTTAACCACGTCTGCACCACAATATATAGGTATTTTTTTAAAAATTACACATTTATTAGCTGAATTCCTTATCAATCCGCATTTCGATCACGTCGCGGACGGCACGAAAATTGTCCATCATGGCCCGAACATCCATCGCGCCCTGGGTTGGGTCAGGGGTTGGCCAGCATTTGATTTGTGTGTCGCTATCGTCAAACACGGCCCGTACTGCCGCCTCTACGTCCGGGGTAAAAGCGATGACCACGTCAAAACTGGTGTCGGCGATTTCGGACAGGGTTTTGGCTTTATGGGCGGACATATCTATATTTTTCTCGCCCATTACGGCCACCATTAAACTGCTCAGCTCTCCGGCCTCCAGACCGCAGGACTGCACATATATATCTGCGCCGTATTTTTGCTTCATGAGGCCCTCGGCCATAGGTGAGCGGATGGAATTGAGCGTACAAACGAATAATACGGAAGCTGGCAATTTGGTTTTAGCATCCATTATGGCCGCCTGTGCAAGGCGCAAATCAAGGTGAACAACCGCCTTGATGTATTAAAATCAACTTCAACCGAATTGCGCAAACTGTCTTCAAACAAACGCGACCCTTCATTATGAAGCCCGCGCCGCCCCATGTCTATGGCTTCGATTTGCGCCGTTGTAGCCGTGCGGATCGCATCATGATAGGCCTCGCAAATCATAAAATAATCTTTGATAATCCGGCGAAACGGTTTGAGAGAAAACGAAACTGTGCCGCGCGGCATGCCGTTAGTGCGCAATATTTCCATAATCAAGCGACCCTCGCGCAGTTACATATTGACAATATAAGGCCCGCAGGCTGAACTCTTGGGCCGAAATTCATTTTCTTCCAACAAGTCAAAAATCGACACCCGCCGTTCATGTTCCATCTCCGGGCTGGTGACGGGCAAGCTATCGGCGTCAATATGTAGCTCGCTGATATAATGGTCGTTTTCACTCATTTACGGGGTGGAGCGGAATGCTTTTTGTGGTGCGCGCGGCCTGAATATCGATCAGCCTGACCTCCAGACACTCGGCCTGCACCCGTATTTCGCCGCCCCCCGCAAAAACCAGACGAATTTCGCCGCTCGGCGGGGTATCGGCGGGTATAAATTCAATTGACAGCAAAACCAAAAATGCGTCCGGGTCGGAACGCTCAATGTTTTTCATTTTGACGGACAAAATATTATGTAGTCCAAGTCCTGACTTTATCCGCCCCGGCGCTTGCGTCTCGTGGCTATAGCGGTTGGTGATAATCACCAGTGAGCGCCCGTCGCGGTCATAATAAATGTCGCCTACCCGGACAATCGCGTCCTGCAGGGCCGCTGATATAATGGTCAGGTCTTCGCCAGTTTCCGCTAATAATCTAAGTCGTTTACTCATAATTATTCTGATACCCGTTTTATCCGCGCTCCGCAATTGCCAAGCTTAACTTCTATTTGCTCAAACCCACGGTCTAAATGATAGACCCGTCCGACCTCGGTTGTACCCTCTGCGGCCAACCCTGCGGCGATTAGGCTGGCCGAAGCGCGCAAATCCGTAGCCATGACCTGTGCGCCTTTAAGTTTCGGCACGCCTCTGATGATAGCTTCACGGCCCGTGACTGTGATATTTGCCCCCATGCGCGATAATTCCGGGCAATGCATAAACCGGTTTTCAAAAATATTTTCGCGGATGATCGACACCCCGTCGGCCAAACACACCATAGCCATAAACTGCGCTTGTAAATCGGTCGGAAAACCGGGGTAAGCTTGGGTTTCCACGTCCACTGGTCGAATGGGAGTTCCGTGGCGCTCGACCAATACGGAATTTTCGTCCATTGTCACTTTTGCGCCTGCTTGGGCGATCAAAGGCCATAAGGAGCCCAAATGATCCGAGCGCACATTAACCAGGCGCACAGCTCCGCCAACTGTGGCCGCCGCCAACGCATATGTCCCGGCCTCTATACGGTCAGGCACAACGGCGAATTTTATCCCGCTAAGTTTTTTCACGCCCTCTATGGTGATTTCGGAGCGCCCGGCCCCGCTAATTTTTGCCCCCATGGCATTAAGGCAATTTGCCAAATCGACAATTTCCGGCTCCCTGGCCGCATTGTTCAACACGGTTTCGCCCTTGGCCAATACGGCCGCCAACATGGAATGTTCGGTCGCCCCGACGCTGATAAACGGAAAGGTGATCTCCGCACCTTTAAGGCCGCCCTTGGCCGTAGCGATAACATAGCCTTCGCTTAACTCAATCTGTGCGCCCATAGCCTTGAGCGCGTTTAAATGCAGATCAACAGGCCGCGCACCAATGGCGCAGCCGCCGGGCAGGGATACTTTGGCTTTATGGGCTCGGGCCAAGACCGGGCCAAGCACATTAAAACTGGCGCGCATTTTCCGCACCAAATCATAGGGCGCGGTTGTGGAGGTCAAGGTTTTGGCATGGAGACTGATATTGCCAATTCCGTCCTTCACCGCAACGCCAAAATTAGCCAACAAATGCCCCAAAAATCGCGTATCGCGCAAATTTGGCATATTGGTGAGCGTCAAAACCTCGTCCGTCAACAAACAGGCGACCATGAGCTTAAGCGCAGAGTTTTTGGCCCCGCTAATGGAGATTTCTCCCGACAAGGGTGTGCCGCCTTCTATAACAATTTTATCCATAAATCTTACTCATATATCATATCTCCAAACAACTAAACGGAATCAATTGTCGTCAAACTGTTAGGCGATAATAAGGCCGCTTGCTATAGAATTGTTTGTTGAATGCAGTTGTCACGTTGATTGTTTTTTGGGCGGCGCTTTTTTGCGGGCTGCTTGCTTGCGGCGGCGTAAATTATCGCGCAATGCTTTGGCAATTCGTGCTTCGCGGGCCGCGCTTTGTTTTTGCTTTTCTGATTTTTGTTCGCTCATTTATTTGTTTTACTGCTTGTAGGCCGTGAATGTCAATTCAGCGAATAATCTTCTTAAGTTTACGTTACACCTAATTTATCGGCATATTTTATCGGCATGGCCAAATTAGCACTATCTTTTTTGGCCGGTTTTTGGTTATTCTATGCGGGAATAGGCGATGCGTGCGCATAAAATTGCGCCCAGCCGGAAAGTTGAGTTAAAATGTCGGAAGAATGTGCGTCCGACTCTGGGGGCCCGGACGATGTGTCTGTGCCCCAGAGTGATAGTTTGGTGAGTGATAATTTAGGCGGCGCTAAGGTAAAGCGACCCAACCGGCCACGGCGCAAACGGCGCAAGCCGCAAAATTTTGCCGCCATAGACTTGGGTACGAATAATTGCCGCCTGCTGATTGCGCGCTCAATATCAGGCGGAACCACAGACGCACAACAAAACAATTTTAAAGTTGTCGATTCCTTCTCCCGGGTTGTCCGACTTGGCGCCGGTCTGGCTAGCACAGGCAGATTGTCTGAAAAAAGCATGGACATGGCGGTTGAAGCTATCGCCATATGCGCAAACAAGATGAAAGCTAAATCCGTCAAGCGCTGGCGCTGCATAGCCACCCAGGCTTGTCGGGCAGCAGATAACGGCGACGAGTTTTTAGCCAAGGTCAAAAAAGAAACCGGACTAAAATTTGAAACTATATCGCCGCGTGTCGAATCGCGCCTTGCCGTCATGGGCGTGCTGAACATTATTGACACCAGCAAAGAAGTCGCATTGGTTATAGACATTGGCGGCGGCTCGACGGAATTATCATGGGTAGACATACGCCGCTTGCGCTCAAGCAATAACCGCTTACACCGCCCGCCGATTTCTGCCTGGGTTTCCTTGCCCATTGGGGTGGTCAATTTATCCGAGATATATCCAGAAGACCATCAAGACAGGCCGGGGTGGTACGCAGCCATGAAAGCCCATGTTTTGGCGGAAATTCAAAAACAAAACCGGGACAAGCAATTTACCAATATGTTCAAAGACGGCGATGGTCATATTGTCGGCACATCCGGTACGGTAACAAGTCTTGCAGGCGTGATGATGAATTTGCCCAATTACCAGCGTGATAAAATTGACGGCATTTGGGTGGACGGCCCGGCTTTGATTGATACGGCCCGCTCCCTAAGCGCCATGCCTTTATTGCAACGCCAAACTATGCCTTGTGTTGGTGATGACCGCGCAACGATGATCGCTGCAGGATGCGCCATTTTGGATGTGGTTTACGGCTTGTGGCCATCTCAACAAATAAGAGTGGCCGATCGGGGTTTGCGCGAAGGCATGCTCATGGGCCTGATGCAAAAATCTAATAATGGTGGTACATATGGTCAACGATAAAGACGGGGGAAATAGTAAACCCGGCAAGCGCAAAATGAGCGGCGGTAAGTCGACTGAACCGGCTAGAAGCTGGCGGCAAAAAGCTACCAAAGACAAAGCGGATAACACCCGCCTCATGGACGAGCGGGTTAAAACCGCCCGTGGCCGTAAAATATCCTCCACACTTTGGTTGCGCCGACAACTTAATGACCCCTATGTCAAAAAAGCCAAAGCAAAAGGTTACCGCAGCCGCGCCGCGTTTAAATTGATCGAGCTTGACGAAAAATTTAAACTGCTAAAACCTGGCGCGATTATTGTTGACTTAGGTGCGGCCCCCGGCAGCTGGACGCAAATCGCCCTTAAGTCCAAGCCGGGGCGGATTGTAGGCATTGATATATTACCAGTAGAGCCATTTCCGGGCGCGGAAATAATCGAGATGGATTTTATGGATAATGATGCGCCAAAGGTTTTAATGGACATGTTGAACGGCCCTGCAGATCTGGTGATGTCGGACTTGGCTGCCAACACTACGGGCCACCGCCAGACCGATCATTTACGCACCGTAGCTTTGGTGGAAGCAGCGGCGGATTTCGCACTAAAAGTTTTGCGGCCAGGCGGGACATTTATCTCCAAGGTTTTTCAAGGCGGCGCTCAGCTCAATTTGCTCAACATGCTCAACCATAATTTCCAAACCGTCCGTCACGCTAAACCCAAAGCTTCCAGAGACGGTAGCCCGGAAATGTACCTGGTTGCAAAAGGGTTTCACGGCGGTAAGAATTGCGGCAAGCTTAACAAATAAAGAGGCATGACCGTAGCAATCAATTAAAGTCAAACCCAAGAACAATTAGGCTTTGCGCGGACGGTGTATCAGGGTAGATTATTTTCATGAAAAACCTACTTACCGACATTGTTGGCTTGAAAACAGGAAACGCCCATGACGCGGATGTCAAAACTGGTGTTACAGTTGTTTTGCCCGATGCGCCAGTTTTGTGCGCCGTTGACGTGCGCGGCGGCGGGCCGGGGACGCGCGAAACGGATGCGCTAGGCCCGGACGGGTCGGTGACCCATGTTCATGCCGTCGTGTTGGCAGGCGGTTCGGTTTACGGACTGGAGGCGGCGTCCAGTATCGCCAATATTTTAGGCGCGCGGCGAATTGGTTATGAAATTGCGCCTGCGCCTGTTCCGGTTTCCCCCATCGTTCCGGCCGCAATCTTGTTTGATAATGCCAATGGCGGTAACAAGGATTGGGGCGAGGCGCCACCGTTTGGGTCGCTCGGCAAACAAGCCTTGGGTAATGCCGCCACGAATTTTAGCCTCGGCAAAGCCGGCGCAGGTTACGGGGCTACTGCGGGGCTTTATCCCGGCGGGCTAGGGTCGGCATCTGAAATGGTCAGCGACATCACTGTCAGTGCGCTGATTGCCGCCAATCCGGTCGGTTCGCCCTATATGCCGAATACGGACTGTTTTTGGGCTTGGGACTGTGAAATAGACGGTGAATATGGTGGCCGCAAACCGCCCGCGAACTACGCGCCCATCCCGGCCAAGGACACCAAATTGGAGTTTCTGCGCACAGCAGGTGCCTCTACAGTGATCGGTGTCGTAGCTACGGACGCCGAACTGTCCCATTCCGAACTCCGCCGCCTGGCCGTCATGGCCCAGGACGGCATCGCCCAGGCCGTGCGCCCGTCCCACACGCCCATGGACGGGGATACCCTGTTCGCAATCAGCACGGAAAACAAGCCGCTCGCCGAACTGCGTACTGTCATACTGTCTGAGCTTGGCGGCGCCGCCGCAAGATGCGTCGCCCGTGCTCTTAGTATTGGCATTTATGAGGCGGGCCGGTGATAGGTGCCATCTCCGATACGCATTATGATCAGATATTACGGATCAACGAACGCTTCGTACATTGGCTCGCGCCACTGGATAGAGATGAACTAAAATATGTGTTGGGCATTGCCAATTATGCGCGGCAAATTAACCAAGCGCAAGGAGTCCTAATTGGTTATGGGTGTGACGCCAAATATCCAGGTCATAAAAACATGCAATGGTTGTCGCGCATGTTTGCCCGGTATTTTTATATCGACCGGATTATTATTGACGAAAGCGCGTTGGGGTGCGGCTATGGCAGGTTGTTGTATGAGGACATCAAAAATTTCGCCCGTGCATACGGCTATCCGCGTTTGACATGTGAGGTCAGTATTATTCCCGACAATCCCGGCTCGCACAGCTTTCATGAACGCATGGGCTTTCGTCCTTGCGGGGAGCAAATTTATAAGCCCGGGGTTAAAGCTGTGCGGTATTACGAAAAACCGCTTTAAAACATGCGCACACTTTATTTATCCCTGTGAAGAAATTCCTGATAAACGCAAAAGAGGCTTGCTAAAGGTGCGTAAATAGGTTTTAACCCGTTTCTCGCTCTAGCGGTACGCACTGGTAGCTCAGTTGGATAGAGTACTTGACTACGAATCAAGGGGTCGGGGGTTCGAATCCTCCCCAGTGCGCCATTACCTTTTTCAGTGCTTATGCCTTTCTCCAACACCCCGCTAAGCCCTTGAATTGCCTTGCTTGGTTTTGCGGTTCTAAACCTATGCCCTTTTGTGTGTGTAGGTCGCTTGGCAAAGGTGTGTTTTAGCGCTATTTGGCGCTGTTCAGCCACCCCAAAAACCCAGAGATCGCTGGGGTGGCCTTTAGGCCGAGACAGGGCCGAGTTAATTCCGAGCTCTCCATGACCAAAAGCCAAACCACTCTACCGCCAATACCAAGGCCTAGCATTGCGCCAAATACAGTGTTTAACTCGCTTTTTCCTTTGCGTTTTACGCGGCTAGCGTTCACCTCTCAACAAATGTCCATATTCATACCTGAAGCCCATATTCTTAGGCGGCGCATAGCCTTATCTCCGCTAGCAATTCCTCAATGGTCTCCACACTTGTCAGCGGGTTCATTACGGATAGGCGCAGATAACGCACGCCGTTTATTTCTGCTGTGGTGATGTAGAAACTTCCTCGCTTCAGTATTTTCTCCCGTAGGGCCAATTGTGCCTCATTGTCGTCAACACCGTCATATTTAAAGCACAATATGTTGGCTTCGGGCCTGTAGGGGCAGGTGAAATCTGGCTGGGCGTTTATCAGTTCGTAAAATTTTCTTGTGTTATCGTAGCTCTTTTCCACAAACCCCGCCAAGCCTTGTTCGCCTTCCATGGCTAGCACCCAGAACAGTTTTGCGCCTAGAGCCGATTTGGTACATTCCACGGCGTAAGGCCCAACATCAAAACCTATTTGGTCTTCACCGTAAAAGATATAGCTCGCGTCTTGGTGAAATGTGCCCACCATGGATTTCTGGTCTTTGAAAAGTATAGCCGCACACAAAGCTGAGGTACGCAGCATTTTATGGGCGTCCCAAGTTACACTGTCGGCGCGGGCCATGCCTTTCATGAGGTGTCGTTCTTTTTGGGATAGCAAGGCGGACGCACCGTGGGCGCCGTCCACGTGTAGCCACAAATTATGGCGTTCGCAAAATTCCGCCACCTCGTCGATGGGGTCGTAAAGCCCGGTGGCCGTGGTGCAAGCATTGATTGATACCATAAACACTTTTTGGCCGGCGTCGCAGGCCTTACGAAATGTCTCCTCCAGTTTTTCGGGTCGCAATACATCCAGATCATTGACGGGCGCAGTGCGGATGGCGTTTTGGCCAAACCCGGCAATGGAGACGGCGCGAGCTAATGAATAGTGCGTTGCTGCGGGCGCGATAATAGCCAGGTCATGGGGCGTTCCTTCAGTCCACGCATTTGGGGCAGCTTGGGCGCGAGCCGCAAGAACGGCGGTTAAGTTGGCCAGGGAGCCGCCGTGGGTTAGTACACCTGCGCCGTTATCTGGATTGGCATCAAACCCGTCAATTGCGCCTGTAAACCACCCGCATTTTTCCAACATCCAGTTAACCACAACCCGTTCAATCACACTGGCGGTCGGCCCCATTTCGTACACGGCCATTGGATTGTTGATAACCCCGTGGATCATATCAGCAATGCTTGCGCCTTCATGGGGTACGGCTACCTGATGGCCAATAAAACCCGGATGGTGCATATGTTGGGAATGTTCAAGATAGGGGGTCAGAAACTCCCCATAATTATCTGCGCCCAGACCACCTTTGCGGATCCAGTTTGAGAGCTGCATTTCTCCCGCCAAAAATTCGGGGTTTTTCTGGCGCACTACATGGGTTTTTGCGGTGCGGCTTTCTTCGGTGTAGACTTCCAAAGCGGCCAGTACTTTTGCCGATAATGTGTTTGATGGTTTGGTCATGGATTAGAACTTTACAATGTTTTCGCCAACGTCCTATAAGTTGCGTCCTATAGCTAGGCTTGAACCTGTTGGAGATATGGCATGAAGCGTAATTTGATTTTATCAGCCCTTTTGGCATTGGCAATAACCAGTTGCCAAAAAAACCAAATGCCAGAGACAGTAATTTCCTCGCCAATGATTTCCTCAAAGGTCGGGCAAATGGCGACAGCCCTTAACCCCTACGCTAAAGGCATGGTGGCTGCCGCTAACCCCCATGCCGCCCGGGCCGGCATTGAAGCTTTACGCGCTGGCGGCTCCGCCGTTGATGCGGCCATTGCCGTTCAAGCGGTGCTTGGCCTGGTCGAGCCGCACAGCTCCGGTATTGCGGGTGGGGCTTTCATGGTGTGTTACGACGCAAGCACAGGCAAAGTCACCGCCTATAATGGCCGCGAGACGGCCCCTGCGGCTGTAAATGAAGGCCTGTTTTTGGGTGCGGACGGTAAGCCTCTACGTTATCTGGACGGCATAGTGTCTGGGCGTTCAACTGGTGTGCCGGGCGTTATCGCTATGCTGCATATGGCCCACACTGACCACGGTAAACGGGCATGGGCTGATAATTTTAACGCCGGCATTACGTTGGCCGAAGACGGGTTCGAAGTCAGCCCGCGCATGGCTATGTTGGTAAAAATTGCGGCAAATTACGCACTTAAAAACCAAGCCGCTGCCCGCGATTATTTTTTCCACAAAGACGGCTCACCCATCGAAGCCGGGTTTCGCCGGGATAATCAGCCCTACGCTGCGTCTTTGCGGGCCATCGCCAATGATTACCGCGCTATGTATGAAGGCCCGCTCGCCGAGGCGATTATTGCTGCCGTGGGCGAAGAGCCGCGCCCCGGCCTGCTGACACTGGGCGACATGAAAACCTACAAGCCGCAAAAAACGGATGCTCTATGTTCGCCGTACCGGGATTATTTCTTGTGCGGGGCCGTGCCGCCTTCGTCCGGCGGCATTGCTGTACAAAGCATACTGGGTCAGCTTGCCAATTTTGATATGAAGGCCCTTTTTGACAAAGGTACAATGCGGCCAACACTGGGCGGTTGGCATGTGTTTGCCGAAGCAAGTGCGCTGGCCTATGCGGACCGGGATTTATATGGGGCAGATCCGGACTTTGTTGAAGTGCCGACCAGAGGGCTATTAGCGGTTGATTATTTGAAATCCCGTGCCGATCTTATCTCAATGGACGCAAGCCTGAAAGACGTGAAAGCGGGTAATCCAGCCGGCTTCAAGCCGGGTAAAGATGCGACGCCGGACGTGCCGGGTACGTCACATTTTTCCATTGTTGATAAATGGGGCAATGTTGTATCCATGACCACCACGGTTGAAAGCTTGTTCGGCTCTCAGCGCATGGCCGGCGGGTTTATGCTCAACAACCAGCTCACGGATTTTTCTTTTGCACCAAAAGATAAAGCCGGCAACCTCATTGCCAATCGCCCCGGCCCCGGCAAACGCCCGCGCTCGTCCATGGCGCCCCATATTGTGTTTGACCAAGACGGCGGGTTTGCCTTCGCCACCGGATCGCCCGGCGGTTCTTCTATTATTGCCTATACGGCTAAAACCATGGTTGCCATGGTTGACTGGGACATGTCACCACAACAAGCCGCAGATCTGGCCAATGTCATTTCGCGAAACGGCTCGGTTCGACTTGAAGAGGCGGGGCTTGCCCCTGAAATTATTTCAGGTCTGGAGGATTTGGGCCATAAGGTTGTACGCTCCAAGGGCGAGATTTCCGGCATACACATCATCCGCAAACCCCCGGACGGCAGTTATGAGGGCGGCGCAGATCCCCGACGCGAAGGCGTCGTTCTTGAGGAATAAAGGCGCGAAGGCGTCGTTGTTGCAGAATAAAGGCGCGAAAGCGTCGTTGTTGCAGAATAAAAGGCACGAAGGCGTAGCCAAATGCGAAATAGGGTTTTTAAAAACCGCGCCATGCATCTGCTACGTGCCGCACGCGCACACCTGCCACATAAACCGCATCGAACCTGATGTTCAAATCTGCCAAACCATTCTTGTGGGCCTGATAAAAATAGGCCGCCTCTTGGATACGCGACACATCGGCCCGGTGTAGTGCCGCCTTGGCCTGTTCCAAGCTTGGCCGGTTTTTAACCTCGATAATGGCCAAAATATTGCCTTTGCGCGCGATCACGTCTATTTCTCCAAATGGCGTTTTATGGCGCATTTCCAAAATTTTATATCCTTTTAGACGCAACAGCCATGCCGCTATGCTTTCGGCCCGTCGCCCCCTAGTTTCAGCCTGTTTGCGAGAGCTTTTTCTGGATTGTTTTTTGGCTTTAATCTTCATTTTTTAGCTTGAGAGCTACGGCGTAAACATCGCGTTTTTTATGACCGCTTAGGGCTGCAATTTGGGCGGCGGCCCGCTTGACGCCTTCGGTTTTAATGAGGGGGCGCAGTGCGGTGCGCAACCGGGTTTCGTCCCAAGGCTCAGGCGCATTGGGCGGCGCAATAACCAGTACAATTTCCCCGCGCAAAGGCGTTTCTTTAATTCTCGCAAGCAATTCTCTAGCGGTACCGCGTAATATTTCTTCGTATTTTTTTGTCAGCTCGCGGGCAATGGCAATTTGTCTGTCCCCGAATACGGTCAAAATATCCTCAAGGCTAGCGGTGATACGTTTAGCCGTTTCAAAATAAATCAGGCTTGCAGGCACGTTTTGTACGTCTTCTAACGCCCGTTTGCGGGCGGCGAATTTGGGCGGCAAAAATCCGGCAAACATAAATTTGTCCGGCGGCATGCCGGAGCTAACCAAACCGGCGAGCACCGCACTTGCGCCCGGAACCGAAAATACGGGCAAGCCCGCATCAATACAAGCCCGCGCCAGTTTATAGCCCGGATCATTGATTAAAGGCGTTCCTGCATCGCTAATCAAGGCGGCGGATTTTCCCGACATTATGCTTTTTATCACACTGGGTAGTTTCTTTGCCACATTATGGTCATGATAGGCGGTTACGGACGCTTTGATTTTATAGGCATTTAGTAATATGCGCGCCCGGCGCGTGTCTTCTGCCAAGACCAGATCGGCACTGGACAGTGTGTCAAGAGCGCGTAATGTGATATCGCGTAAATTGCCAATGGGTGTGGCGACAAGATACAGGCCTGCGTCTAGCTTTTCCGTCTTTACGTGGGCCTTTACGTGGGTCTGGGCAAGTTTGGCATGATGTTCGGCCGGGCGTGTGTTTTTGGATTGCGCGGGCGCGCTTGCGCTTATAAGGTCTGGTGAATTGATGTCGGGCACATATATCCTTTGTGGTTTATCCCTTGGAGTGGTTTGTTATTTGGATTAGGGAATAAATATGACAACTTGCAATAAAGCTTACGAGACGCTAGCGCAAAAAGCGAGAGGCTTTGTCAAACAAACCGGGCTTTGGTCACGGAACACGCCCCGGTTTTGGAATATATCTAAGTCTTGGAATATATCTGGGAATATATCTGGGCTTTGCAATAAACTGGTTGTCTTTCTGGTCGGGACACTGTTCGTCTTATTGCTCAGTGCCTGTGCAACCACGTCTCCCGGCCCCTATACGCCTGACCCAACCGGGCCAACCACAACCCGTATGCCCGCACCCATTGAGCCGGGCGGGCCTCAGGGCGTTACTGAAACTACGGGAAATAACGGCGTAGCACCAACCACCCAACCAGAAAGTACACCTGAAATTCAAGGCCTTACGCCCGCATTTATGGCCGGAAAAGACATCAAGCGCGTTGCTTTGCTCCTGCCGTTTTCAGCCAAATCAAAATCTTTGCGCCAAGAAGCAAATTCAATGCTTCGGGCTGCCGAACTGGCCATATTCAACCTTAATGACGACAATGTCTTGTTAATGACCCTAGACAGCGCCGGCACAGTAAAAGGCGCAGAACAAGCCGCTAAAACGGCGTTGGAGCAAGGGGCAGATATTATCTTGGGGCCTGTGCTTGCCAAATCCGTTCGGGCGGCTGGCGACATTGCCTATAGTGCCAATATTCCGGTCATCGGGTTTTCCACCGACACCAGTGTCGCTGGCATGGGTGTGTATTTGCTTAGCTTCCCGCCAGAGGCCGAAGTTAGGCGCATTACCCAATTTGCCGCTGAGGCCGGGGCATCAAAATTCGCCTTTCTTGGCCCAACATCCACCTATGGCAAGCGGGTTCTTAATGCCTACTCTGGCGAAGTAACCCGCTTAGGCGGGCTTATGGCCGGGGTGGAAACCTATAAGGGAAAAGACATTACGGTAATGCAAGAGCCTGCGGCGAGACTGGCCAATATGTTTCCGTCTCCCGAAGAAACCGCCGAAAACCCTGAGTTTGACGACCCTTACCACGTAATTTTACTGCCCGAAGGCGGCACGGCTTTGCGGTCTTTGGCACCTTTGCTGACATTTTATAATGAAAACACCCGCCATGTGCAAATCATGGGAACGGGCCTGTGGAACCGAGATGAAGCGGCAAAAGAGCCGGCTTTGGCGGGCGGAATTTTTGCCGGCCCGGACATGGAAGGCAGGTTGGTTTTTAATGCCAATTATGATGCAAGCTACGCCGAAGACCCGTCAAGGCTCGCCTCTCTTGCTTTTGATGCGGTCAATATTGCCGCTTTTATCGCCGAAGCAGATATAGGCGAACGCCGCTTGCGCTTGATTGACCCGGCGGGGTTTTTCGGGGTTGACGGCCTGATACGTTTCACACCCCAAGGCACGCCTGAGCGCGGGCTAGCAGTATACCAGATACAGCGCGGACGTTTTGTGGTCATCAGCGCCGCACCAAAATCAACAGTTGGGGCGTTTTAAGCAAGCAATTCATTGCACAAACTATCAAGCAGCAGCCGACCTTGTGCGGTGGCTGACAATTGGTCTTTTGACCTTGTTAACAGTCCGGCATTTTCGAACTCCAATATTTTATCAACCGCGAGAGCCGTGCCAGAGATTTGTCGGTAGCGCGCAAGGCTGATACCGTCCGTAATGCGCAAGCCCATCAGCACATATTCCGCGCCCCAGGATTTTGGACTTAATATTTCGCGGTTGCCCTAAGCACTGTCTAGGGCATCGCCTAACGCATTTGTCTGCTCAATATAATCTTTGGGTTTGTGGGCGGCTATGGTTGCGCTGCGTACACCGTCTATTGTCAAGCGGCCGTGCGCGCCCGGCCCGACGCCAATATAGTCGCCGCCCTGCCAATAGACCAGATTGTGCCGCGAACGGGCGGTTTTATTTTTGGCAAAATTTGACACTTCATATTGCTCAAACCCTGCCTCGGATAATATTTGTGTTTTAAGCTCGAACATGTCCGCGCTCATATCCGGGTTTACGGCTTTATCAACACCGCGCGCTTGCGCTTTACCAAAGGCGGTCCCCGGCTCTATGGTCAATTGATAGGCGGAAATATGAGTGACGCCAACGCCCAATGCCAAGCACAAATCCGTTTCCAACATATCCAAACCTTGACCTGTCCACCCATAAATCAAATCTGCTGACACGCGCTGCATAACCGTTGCCGCCAACTCCAACACGGATTTAGCCGCCTGTCCGGTATGGTCACGGCCCAAAAATGCCAATGCCCGATCATCAAAACTTTGCACACCTACGGACAAGCGCTCTATGCCTGCGGCTAGCCAACCGGCTAAGCTTTTCGTGTCTATGTCTTTGGGGTTGGCCTCTAGCCCAATTTCCATATCCTTCGCCGCACGCCATAAATGCGCGGCCCGCTCAATAATCCGTCCTAAATTTTGCGCCGACAACAAGGACGGTGTACCGCCGCCAAAATGAATGCTGACAAGCCTGCGCGCGCCGCTTTGCTGTCGCCAATAGTCCATGTCTACCAATATTGCGTCCACTAGAGCCTCTGCCATATCCGGCTTGTCCGGTTTGTTTTTATAGATGTTAAAATCGCAATAGGGGCAAATACGTGAACAATACGGCCAGTGGATATAAAGGGCGATATCGTCCATTAGTTTTGGGGGGAGGCTTTGGGAAACCAGGCTTTGATGAATTTGGCAAATGCGTCGGCGCGGTGGCTTTTAGCGTGTTTTTCGCCGGGGTCGATTTGCGCGAAAGTTTGTCTGTCGCCGCTTGCCACAAAAACCGGATCATAGCCAAAACCTTTATCGCCCCGAGGCGGCCAGACAATGCGGCCCTCCACCTTGCCTTCATATGTGTAAATATCGCCGCTAGGTAACGCCAATGACAGCGCACAAATAAACCTTGCCGTGTCTGGCCCGCCTGCCGCTTGCATTTTGCTGTGCAGTTTTTCCATAGCCGCTGAAAAGTCCCGACACCCATCCGCCTGCTCTGCCCATCGCGCTGAATAAATACCGGGCGCACCATCCAATGCATCCACCGCCAACCCGCTATCATCCGACAAAGCCGCCATACCTGTTGCTTGTGCCGCTAATTTAGCCTTAAGCTCGGCATTGGCTGCGAATGTTTTTCCGGTCTCGACCGGATCGATTAGGCCCAGATCAGAAGCGTTAAATACGTCTACATCATAGGGCCTGAGCAAATCGCGGATTTCTCGCACCTTGCCTTGGTTGTGGGATGCGACGACCAGTTTTTTGAGGGGAGAATTCACAGAATTTCCTTGCATTGTTTCCGGGTCTGCCTAACCTGATTTTTACCAATGGTAAAGCCTACACATATTCTATTGTGTTTTTGTCTTGCCTTGGGGGCGATTATTGAATAACGATATGACTTATAAACAAAAGTCAAGGATGTTTTATGGGTGTAGAGCCACTTTATCCTGAAGAAAATGACGGTGGGGCAGTCCGCGTAAAAGCAGGCCCGCCCATTGCATTTTTAAATGTCTTACTCACAGTGATTTGGTGGGCTGGTTGGGTGTTTTTGGGGTTGTTTATCTTGGTGTTTTTGTATGCGGGCCTAACGTTTACAGGGATCGAATCCTTTAAAAAGTCTTTTGTAGAAACAACACCGTTTTTGGTGCTAATATCGTCAGGAAGCGTCATCATAGTCGCCTTGGTATTTTTGGTCATCGTCAAACAATTGCGCAAAATAAGCCATACCTTGGTGACGGGTGATCCATTTGTACCTGAAAATGCCAAACGTCTACGCAAGATCTGGATTGCCGTCGCAGCCGGGGAGATTATTCGCCTTGTTTCAACATTTGCAATTTCGTGGTTTAGCAAAACCACCAATACGGTTGATTTGCAGGCTCCGGATTTACGCATATATGTTTGGTTTATGGTATTGGCCGTAATCATTCTTGCCGAAGTGTTTCGCGAAGGTGCGCGCCTGCGCCAAGATGCAAAGTTGACGGTGTAAGATGGGTATTCGTGTTAATCTTGACCGGGTGCTTTTAGATCGGCGTATGTCCCTGACCGAGCTTTCTGACCGCATAGGCATTACTTTGGCTAATTTATCTATCTTAAAAACCGGGAAAGCCCGCGCTGTTCGTTTCTCAACCTTAAGCGCTTTGTGCCGGGAATTGAATTGTCAGCCGGCGGATTTATTGGTTTATGAACCGGGCGAACACGAAAACAGCAAAGCGGCGGAATAAACACGCGGAATAAACATTATGGACATTTTACGTGAATGGTATGCTATTGTAGCTAGCTCTAGCTATGCACCCCTCATACGCGACATCTTTGCCGCTCTGGGCGTATTTATCCTTGGCTGGATCGTGGCAAGATGGGCCGATATGGTGGTGCGCAAACGGCTTGGCAACAACAAGGGGTTACAAGCCGATGATACCTACAGGCCTTTGATCGCCATCATCGTTCGTTATACCATTGTTCTGGCTGCACTATATGCGGCATTGGATATTGCCGGAATTGGCGCAGCGTCCTTGCTAGCGGTATTTGGAGCGGCGGGTCTGGCCTTAGCTTTGGCCGTACAAGGCACACTGTCCAATGTGGCGGCGGGTTTGATGTTGATCTTTTTGCGCTCCATCAAGGTCGGGGAGTATATCCAGACCCCGGACGTCGAAGGCACGGTGCTTGAAATCGGTTTGTTTACGACCGAGATAAAATCCCCGGACGGAGTGTTTATCTCGGTACCAAATGCGCAAATATGGGCCAAGCAGGTCAAAAATTTTTCGCGGTTTAAATCCAGGCGTCTGGATATTGTTTTGGAAATAGCGCGTGATAATGATGTGGGGCTAGCACTAGAGGTTTTGCAAAAAGCGCTGAGTTCTCACCCTATAGTCTCGGCGGACGGCGCCCAAACCGTTATATCCGGCTTCACCCCAACATCGGTGCAGCTTCAGGCAAGGTGCTGGCTCAAGGCTGATAATTTGCGTAACAGCGCCTCAGAGGTCCGCCTGTCCCTACACGAAGCCTTGCGCCGCGAAGGCATTAAAATTCCGCCAACACCCGCCGCCCCACCAACTGTATAAGAAATCCAACCTGTCAGCAATTTAACCTGCTCGACATAATTTCGCCATTTTGTTCTGGGTATATGGTATGTTGTAACATATTATAACACTCCATTCATAAAGGGCACAATATGACTATCTCCCGCATTCTTCTTGCTTCCGTATTTTCGTTTTCTGCGCTCAGCGGTGCGGTTCTCCCCGCACAGGCTCAAATCAACAGCGTGAGCGAGTCGTTTCACAAAGCTCGCTATCAACCCCGTATCCAGATCGCGCTTTTGCTTGATACCTCCAACTCTATGGACGGGCTAATTAACCAGACCAAATCCCAGCTTTGGACATTGGTCAACGAATTGAGCGAGGGCAAAAAATATGGTCAAACCCCGATCATCGAGCTAGCCTTGTATGAATACGGCAATAGTAGTTTATCGGTGAGCAAAGGTTATATCCGCCAGGTCTTGTCTTTGACCACTGACCTTGATGATGTTTCGGAAAAACTGTTCTCACTGGATACCAATGGCGGACAGGAATATGCCGGGCAGGTGATTATGAAATCCCTGGACGATCTGGAGTGGTCTGGCCGCAAAGATGATATGAAGCTGATCATTATTGCTGGCAATGAGCCTTTCACCCAAGGCCCGGTTAGTTGGCAAAGTGCCTGTGCGCGGGCCAAATCTAGCGGGATCATTATTGATACGATCCACTGCGGCGATGAACAAACCGGTGTGCGCACCGGCTGGAAAGACGCGGCCCAGTGCGCGGGCGGTATATATATGACCATTAACCAGGACGAAGAATATGTGCATGTTTCCTCGCCTTGGGACAACGAATTGCTTAATCTCAACAAGCGGCTTAACGACACCTATGTCGGGTACGGAAGCCGGGGTATAGAATTTAAAACCAGACAATCCGTACAAGACAGCAATGCCGCTTCCATGAATAAAGGGGCGCAGATCAACCGTCTTTACGCCAAATCCAAATCTGGTTATGCCAATGAAAGTTGGGATCTGGTCGATGCTTATGAAAAAGACGAGGCCGGCGTTATGGCGATGGGCGAGGAAAATATGCCCGAAGAACTAAAAGGTAAAACACCTGAACAGCGCAAGGCTTTTATTGAGGCAAAACAGGTTGAGCGGGCCGAAATCCAAGCGCAAATAAGCAAGCTGGGCAAAAAACAAACCGCCTTTGTGGCTGAGAAGCGCGCTGCAATGGCCGCGACCAAAACCCTAGACAATGTTATGGTTACGGCCGTACGCAAACAGGCGGCAGAGCGCGGGTTTAAATATTAAACCTCAACCTTATGGGCTCGGCTTAACAAGGCTTCAATAGCCGTATCCACATCGGCACTGCCGTCCAATATTGCAGCTACCGCTTCACAAATTGGCATTTCTACGCCGGCTTTGGCGGCCAGTCGTTTAAGGGCCGGGGCGGTGGCAACACCTTCAGTGACGGCACTGCGCCCGGCCATAATTTCGGCCAGACTTTGACCACGCCCTAACGCTAAGCCCGCCGACATATTACGTGATTGTGCACTTGAGCAGGTCAAGACCAAATCCCCAAGCCCGCACATACCGGTCAGGGTTTCAGGCCTGGCCCCAAGCGCCGCGCCTAGCCTGGTCATTTCGGCAAACCCCCGCGTGATCAAGGCGGCGTGGGCGGAACGGCCCAAACCTTTGCCCAGCACCATGCCGCAGGCTATGGCCAAGACATTTTTCACGGCCCCGCCTATTTCCGCCCCCAAAACATCCGTGCTGAGATAAGGCCTAAAAGTTGGTGCGGCAATCGCATTTGCCAAATTTTCACCTAACGCCCGACCCCCCACCGCCAACGTCACGGCGGTCGGCAAACCTTTGGCCACATCGACGGCAAAACTTGGCCCGGAGAGAACGGCAGGTATGGCGTTCGGTAAAACATCGTCCAAAACCTCGGCCATGAACTTTAAACTGTTCAGCTCAATACCTTTTGAGCACAAAATCATAGGCAAGCCGTCTGCGGCATGGGGTGCAAATTTTTCCAGTGTGCCGCGCATATGTTGAGCCGGGGCCACGGCAAGCACCGCGTCCACACCCTCTAGAGAGGTAAAGTCGGAACTGGCCCGCAAGGCGGAATGTAATGTCGCGCCGGGTAAATACACCGTATTTTCATGGCGCGTGTTAATGGCGTCCGCGACCTCTTTTTCAAATGCCCACAGGGTTACATCTCGTCCACTAACCGCCAATGTTTGCGCCATTGCCGTCCCCCAAGCGCCGCCGCCAATAACGCCGAATTTTTGAAATTTTTGTTTGCTCATGATTTCGGTCCTTTTTTACCAAAGCCGCTGGCCGGATTGTTGTCTGCACTGTCTTGGTCCAAGGGCCAACGCGGGCGGGCGCGGACATCCAATGTGTCCGTCATGCCAAGGGCAAGCCTTTCCGCCCCCGCAAGTGCAATCATGGCACCATGTCACCACAATATTTAAGGGGTGGAGCGATCAAGGTAAAGCCCTTGTCCGCGCACAGGTTTTCCAATCCGCTACGAATACTGGCATTGGCCGCCACCCCGCCCGCGACGACAAACCGGTATGGGCCTTTATTGCTGCGCTTAAACATATCCATAGCGTATTTCGTGCGGTCACATAATATATCGCAAACGGTTTTCTGGAAGCTAGCGGCTAGGTTTGCTTTGTCTTTGTTGCTTGTGGTACCAAGGCTTTCAAAAGCACGCATGGTTGCCGTCTTTAGGCCCGAAAAAGAAAAATCTGCATGGGGTTTGCCGAAAAACGGACGCGGCAGCTTTACGGCGTTTGGATCACCCTTGCGTGCCATTTTTTCCACAGCCGGGCCGCCGGGAAAGCCAAGCCCCATAATCTTGGCGGTTTTGTCAAATGTTTCCCCCGCCGCATCGTCCACTGTAGAGCCTAGGCGGGTGAATTCTCCAACACCCTTGACGCTCAGTAATTGGGTATGACCACCCGAAACCAGTAACAATAAATAAGGAAATGGGCAATCGTCGGTCAAGCGCGGTGACAGCGCGTGGCCCTCCAGATGGTTAACCGCAATCAGCGGAATACTGAGCGATACCGACAGGCCCTTGGCCGCCATCAAACCGGTAATGACCCCGCCAATTAACCCCGGCCCTGATGTTGCGGCAATTGCATGTAAATTCGTCCACTTAATACCGGATTGTTTGACCGCTTGGGCCATCATGCTTTCTATTTTTTGCATATGGGCCCGTGCAGCAAGCTCCGGTACTACACCGCCGTAGGGTGTGTGGATTTCGTCTTGTGAGGCGACAAGTGATGACAGCACGCTGACCTTTCCATCTTGCGTTCGCCGCACCACCGAAGCAGCGGTTTCGTCGCAGGAGCTTTCCACCCCCAAGACCAGTACATAGTCTTTGGGTTTATTGTCTTGTGGTTTATTTTTATCTTCCGCTAACATAACTTGCCCATACATGGCACAAACGGGTCTGGCAATCCTAACTGTGTCTCCTAGCCAGCCATGTGTCTTGACTAGTCATTTTCCTTGGTGATCGGTGCGCGCATTTGAACCTTGAAGCGTGAGGCTTTGCCGCCTAAACTGCATAAGGAGGAGTTTGGCATGACCGACCATATATTACCAGATGAAGACGAGCCAATAAACAGTGATGAAGATTATGACGAAGGCTATGACGAAGAACCCGTTTTGGGAACAATGCTTGTTGAGGATGATGATAGTGAAGTTGCGCGTAAAAGCGTAGGTCTCGGGTTTGTTGTCTCGGGCTTTGTTATTGCCAGCTTGCTTGGTGGGCTTATCGGTATTGTCATACCGAAAGTTTTTCAACATCCCGGCCGGACACAAGAATTACGCAACGAGATGCAGGTTAAAATCGACACCTTGTCGCAAACCGGGAACGAGCTGAATAACAAACTTGCAACCCTTACGGCCCAACTGCAAAATCAGCAGGATCTTATTGCCAAACTCCAAACCAAGGACATTGAATTAACGAACGCATTACGGCAGCAACAAAAAAATATCTTGGCGCAATCAGCACGCTTAGATACCCCGGAAAACAAAGATGTTGAAAAAAATGGTGTTGATAACCAACAAATTACAAATACAGGGATAGATAGGGAGGTCACATTGGACACAGGTGCCATAGCTAATTTACCCCAAAAAACCAGTAATCCTGATGGGGATAATCTAGCGCAAAAATCTTTGGTCATTCTCAAAGAGACATTCCCACGCCAAAAATTGCTGGCGGCAGCTCAAGCCCAAGAAGTGTTGGCACAGAAAAAACCCGGTTGGTTAAGACGCATCTTGCGTAAACATATTAAAGTTCGAGAACAAACGGTTCTTGACCCCTATAGCCTTATTGACACCGCCGAGGCGGCTTTGAGAGAAGGCCGGGTGCAAGACGCTATTGATGCCATTGCCAAACTTAACCCGGCCGTGGGCTCAAGCGCCGCTGATTGGGTGCAGGCGGCCAAAAAATCCCTTGAATAAACGCCCTAGAAAAGAAACCTTTAGAACAGAAATCACGAGAATAACAACAGGAAACCAATATGGCCCGCCGTCTCATTTTACCGCTTATTTTACTTTTAGCTTTAGCTGCCGTTTTGATTTATGTGGGCGGGGATCAGGTTGTTCGTTTTGAGGTCTTGCCAGAGCAACCAGAACAAGGTCGGTTCATATCTATGCAGGCGGTTATTATTTTTAGCGCTTTGGTTGTCATATCCATAGTTTTGCTGTGGTCAATACTCGTCTGGGTGTGGAAGCTGCCCCGGCGCATGAAGTCCCAAATAGGCCGCAAACGTGAAGACCGGGGACTTGAAGCCATCGAGCAAGTTTTGTTGGCAACCGAGGCGGGAGATGCGGCGGGGGCTAGAAAAAAAGCCAAGCAAGCAAAAGGCTTGCTAAATCGCCCGGCCTTGACCGCGCTAATATCTGCCAGGGCTGCAGAGCTTGGCCGTGAAGACGAAGCGGCGCAAACCCATTACAATACATTGCTAGAAAACCCAAAAACCGAACTTGCTGGTCTTCGCGGTCTGGCTCGGATTGCCGAAACCAGGGCCGATTACAAAACCGCTATTGATATGGCAAAAGCTGCGCTTCAAAAACACCCCGGTAAAAACACGGTTTGGGCTTTTAAAACTTTGTTCAACGGGCAAACAACTTTATATGACTGGGCCGGGGCATTGGAGACCTTAGAATTAGCTGAAAAATCCAAATCCTTGGACAAGGACGAAATTCGCCGCCGGCGCTCAGTCTTATTGTCTGCCCGGGCGGCAAAATTGATGGGCGACGGCCAAGAGGTTGAGGCGCTTGATTTAGCGAAAAAAGCGGCGGGAATGGCTGCTGATTTTGCACCCGCTACCGCTTTGGCCGCCCGGCTGCTTGCCCCGCAGGAACAAACAAAAACCGGGCAAATAAATAATGGACATGTTAAAAAAGCGGCACATTTGATCGAAAAAGCCTGGGTCAAAAACCCGCACCCGGCACTGGCTTTGGCCTATAAAGATTTATGGCAAGGCGAAGACGATAAAACCCTGTCTCGGAAAATAAAAACCTTGATTAAAACCAATCCAAGCCACCGCGAAAGCTCTATTTTAACCGCTGAACTGGCTTTGGATAACGGCGATGGTGTGGCGGCTTTATCAGCCCTGGACGCCTTGCTCCAAGGCGAAGACCCGTCAGCACGAGTGTGTATGCTCAGCGCACAGGCCGAGACTTTACTGGATAACGAAATTGATGCCCGTATGTGGCAACACCGGGCCGCATGTGCGCCTGTGGAAGCAAATTGGTCTGATCTTGACCCGAACGGGCCGGCGTTTAATTACACAGCGGAAGATTGGCGGCAAATGGTTTTTTCTTTTGGCAGCACAGGTGTTTTACTGCATCCGCGCCATGCGGCCTATAAAGGATCTCGGGCCGTTATTGTGCAAAATATGGCGGGCGAATTAGGGGGCGAGGGGTTGGAAAAGGCAGAGAATACACCAAAAAAGGCTCTAGAAGAAAACACCCCTAAAGAAAAACCACCACTCAAAGCGCCAAGTGCAGATGATCCAGGAATTGACGATACAAATTCTTCGCAAAATTTAGCGGGCCGTTTGGAGAATTTGTTGGACGATAGTGGAAAACGGTAATTTTTCTAATTTTGCCCGCGTTTCCAAATCGCCTTTTCGCCCAAGGCGCTGTCTATAAAGTTTTCGTGTGCGGCTTGTTCTATATCTGTCAAGAAAGACGGCAAGGGGGTTGGGCGAGACCCTACGGCACTTTCGGTGGTTTTTATCTGTACCTGTTCACTGTGCAAATCTAAAGACCGGACCCGCCCACCTTTAAGCTCAAGGTAAACCTTTGCCAACAATTCCGCATCAATTAAAGCACCGTGGGTCACCCGCGAAGCCAAGGAAATATCAAAGCGCTTACACAATGCATCCAAGGTATTGCTAGCGCCGGGGAATTTATGTCGGGCGAGAACCAAGGTATCTATAAAGCGTTTACGCGGATAGGGGTCAAGTTCAGCGCGCTCCATTTCCGCATTGATAAAGCCCCGGTCAAAATCGGCATTATGGGCAATGAGCGGGCTATCGCCAACAAATTGGCGAAACCCGTCTGCGACGTCTTTAAACAAAGGTTTGTCTTTCAAAAACGCGGTGGTTAAGCCCGTAATTTCGGTGACACGGGCCGATATTTCGCGCTGGGGATTAACATGTACGTGCCAGGTTTTACCTGACGGCAAAAAATCAATCAGCTCGACACAGCCTATTTCAGTAATCCGGTCATCGCCGCGCGCATCAAAACCGGTGGTTTCAGTATCAAAGGCTATTTCGCGCACACTAGACATAGGCGTTTATGTGTTCATGCTTTCAAAGAACTCCGCGTTACTTTTGGTGTCTTTCAATTTACCTAACAAAAATTCTATGGCGTCCATAGTCCCCATAGGGTTGAGGATCCGGCGCAGGACATAGGTTTTTTGCAGCTCAACCGGGCCCAGTAATAATTCTTCCTTACGTGTCCCGGATTTTGTTACATCTATAGCCGGGCAAACCCGCTTGTCCGCAACTTTACGGTCCAATACTATTTCTGAATTGCCAGTACCTTTAAATTCTTCGAAAATAACCTCGTCCATCCGCGATCCCGTTTCGATCAAAGCGGTTGCAATGATTGTCAAAGATCCGCCTTCTTCGATATTACGCGCAGCCCCGAAAAACCGTTTTGGCCGCTGCAAAGCATTGGCGTCAACACCGCCGGTTAATACCTTACCGGAACTTGGTACAACCGTGTTATAGGCCCGTCCCAAACGGGTGATAGAATCCAGTAATATAATCACGTCTTTTCCGTGCTCGGTCAAACGTTTAGCTTTTTGGATGACCATTTCGGCCACTTGAACATGGCGAGTTGCCGGTTCGTCAAAGGTCGAACTTACCACCTCGCCTTTAACTGATCTTTGCATATCGGTCACTTCTTCCGGTCGTTCGTCAATAAGCAATACAATCACATAGACTTCCGGGTGGTTGGCTTCGATGGAATGGGCGATATTTTGCAAGATTACGGTTTTACCAGTGCGCGGCGGCGCTACGATCAAACAGCGCTGACCTTTACCAATTGGCGAAACGATATCAATCACCCGGCCCGAAATATCTTTTAATGTCGGGTCTTGTATTTCCATGGTTAAACGGTCGTCTGGATAAAGGGGGGTGAGGTTATCAAAATGTACTTTATTGCGCGCTTCTTCCGGCGTTTCAAAATTAACCGAATGAACTTTAGTCAGAGCAAAATAACGTTCACCGTCGCGCGGGCTCCGGATTTCGCCAGATAATGTATCGCCGGTTCGCAGGCCCATTTTTCTGATCAGTTTAGGGCTGACATAAATATCGTCCGGCCCAGCCAAATAATTAGCTTCTGGAGAGCGCAGAAAACCAAACCCGTCTTGCAGCATTTCCAAAACGCCGGTGCCGGATATTTCCACATCCTGGTCCGCTAATTCTTTAAGCACTGCAACAAATATTTCTTGCTTACGCATAGCGCCAGCATTTTCCAAACCTACGGCTTCAGCAAATTGCACCAACTCGGCTGGTTTTTTCTTTTTAAGATCATCAAGACCTATTTTTGTGATCGATTCAATATCAACATAAGCCGGGTCTAGCTTTTTTTGTATATTCATAGCATTGCTTTATTATTTTACTGGTTTGAAAAAAATAGCGTAGAGTTACGCACTTTTGTATTTTGAAAATATAGAAAGGTATTTTGTTTATCAAAATAGGATTTGTCATCTTGGGAAGATATATTTCTTATATGGCAAAGATGTTTTACCCGTCAAGATAAAACACATTAAAATATCATAATTTGGCCGTTAGCTCATAGTTTTACACATTTGTTCTTCCTCTCTTTATTTGTATATATAAATAGAGATTGAAGTTGAGCCTGTGAAAATGTGTTTAAAATTAAGGTTTTGGTAAGATATACTAATATTGTCTTAATATGCACACATCATGAATAATATAGAGACTGTTGATAAGTTTTTATCTTTTTTATTTTGCAAATAAAAACAAATGTTTAGACTAATTTATCTGTGCATAATTTTTGGGTAAGTATTTTTCAACACAAACTCACATTTTTTCTGTTTGTTTTATTCACAGGGTTATAAACTGTTAAAAACTTGGTTATTTATCCCCGTAAACTACATAGTGGAGAAATAACACTTGAGCCTGGTGGATAAAGCTTTGATTATCCCCAAAACCGGGCTTGGCTCGCAATTAAGTGTCGAGGTAATATGACGACCAAAGATGTACAACAAAACAGTATTCGCTCAATATATTTCCATGTCCATTTGGTATCGGATTCAACGGGCGAAACATTGGTTGGTATATCGCGGGCAAGCTGCGCTCAATACCAACACGGATTGGCTGTGGAACATCTCCACGCTTTGGTCCGATCTGAATTACAATTGGAAAAAGCATTGGAGTCTATAAAAGGGTTTCCCGGCGTGGTGTTTTATACAATGGTCAACCAAAAGCGCCGCCGCCGTTTGGAGCAAAAATGTGCGGAGCTGAATATTGCGGCTGTCTCGGTTTTAGATCCATCCCTTGCAACACTTGGTCGTTATTTGGGGGCGCCCATGAGCTCTGAAATTGGCGCACAACGGACAATGGACGCGGAGTATTTTTCGAGAATGGGCGCTTTGGATTTTGCTATGAACCACGACGACGGTCAAAATATTGACGGCTTAAATCAGGCCGATATAATATTACTAGGTGTCAGCAGGACGTCTAAAACCCCCACATGTATATATTTAGCCAACCGGGGTTTCAAAGCGGGTAATATTCCTCTAGTTCCAGGCGCAGCCCTATCAAAACAAATTACTAGCTATACAAAACCACTTATCGTTGGTTTGGTGTCCAGTCCTGATAGGATTGTCCAAATTCGGCGCCACCGCCTAACATCTTTGGGTGATAATCCGGATACGGATTATGTAGACAAACAGACGGTTCGCGCCGAAATGATGCAGGCCAAACGTTTGTTTGCCAAACACAAATGGCCTGTTGTAGATGTGACGCGGCGCTCTATTGAAGAAACATCAGCTCGAATTATCAATTTATATCAAGATAGATCATCACAGTGAGCAAAGTAATCACACCTGTTTCTAAGAAATCTCAACCCACAGTGGTTTTGGCTTCGGCTAGTGCCATACGCCGAGAAATTTTACACAAAGCCGGTGTTGAATTTACGGTTTCGCCGAGCGGTGTTGATGAAGCTCGCATCAAAGACCAATATGTTAAACTTGGCAAACCCGCCGCGCAGCTCGCCTTGCGGCTCGCACACGAAAAGGCAAAAACCACCCAAACCCTAAACTATAACCTTGTAATCGGTGCAGACCAAGTCCTTGAATTTAAAGGAAAAATATTTGATAAACCACAAAGCTTGGCTGAAACCAAAGCTCGGTTGTTAGAATTACGTGGTCAGGAACACAAACTGATTGGCGCTGTGTGTATTGTCCAAAACGGCGAACTTGTCTGGGAGCATATCAGTGTAAGTAAGCTGAAAATGCGGAATTTCAGCGATCAGTTCTTAGACGATTATTTACAAAGAGAAGGCAAAGGGGTGCTTGCTTGTGTCGGCGGATATAAATATGAAGCACTTGGCGCGCAATTATTTGAGCGTGTGCAAGGTGACTTTTACGCGGTTTTGGGTTTACCACTTCTTCCTTTACTAAGTGAATTGCGGGCGCGCGGCGCACTCCTTAAATAAAGCCGTAGAAAGATATAAATATGAGTGCGAGGCAAGGTCATAAGGGTTTACTTAAACTGGCAGGGGTTGCCGGTTGGCCTGTGCACCACTCTCTATCGCCGTTTTTGCATAATTACTGGCTAAAGAAATCAAACTTAAACGGGGCCTACACGTTATTTGCCGTACATCCAGACGAGGCTAATTATGCGTTTCAAAGCCTAAAGCGGACAACTATATCTGGTCTTAATATTACCATTCCTTTGAAGGGTCTGGCCTACGGGGCTGCTGACGAAGTTACATCTGATGCCCGTAAGCTTGGTGTGTGTAATGTGCTTTATAAAAAGCAGGGAAAGCTCATCGGCCATAATACGGATATGGAGGGGTTTGCTAGCCCTCTTTTACACCATATTGGACACAATTTTATTTTAAATAATACGGTCACACTCATAGGGGCTGGCGGCGCGGCGCGGGCGGTTTTGGGTTCATTGCTAGCTTTGGGTGTGCCTGAAATTCGGCTACTTAACCGGACTGATGAGCGGGCTAAACAATTGGCCACCAATATTAATATCCCGAGCCTATATGCTTGTGAATGGGTGAAGCGACAACAGGCGATTGCTGGAACCGGCTTATTGATCAATGCCAGTTCGGCGGGTATGTCGGGGTATGACGCGCTGGATGTTGATTTATCCCTAATGCCGGATGATGCTTGGATATATGATCTTGTTTACACGCCCTTGTTAACACCTTTAATGCGCAAGGCTCAAAACCGGGGACTGCGTACGATTGGCGGGCTTGACATGTTGATTGCACAAGCGCGGCCTTCTTTTAAATTGTTTTATGGGTAGATGCCGCCGAGCAGTGATGACATAAAGGCAGTTTTAAGTAATTATTTGAAAGCGAAACGATGATTATTATAGGTTTGACAGGTTCGATCGGTATGGGAAAAACCGTAACCGCCAAAATGTTCGAAGACGCCGGGGCATATATATTTGATGCAGATGCTGCCGTGCATTCATTATACGCTAAAAACGGAACAGCAGTGCCTTTATTGCGGGCCGTTTTTCCTGATGTTATAGTGGAGGGGGCTGTTGAGCGAACAAAACTCATGCAGCACTTAAACAAAGACCCACTTAATATCGGGGTGCTGGAAAGCTTTATCCATCCAATGGTGGTTGATTTACGCAAACAGGCTATAGATTTAGCTAAAGCAAACGGGAAACAAGTTTTTGTTGCTGATATTCCGCTATTGTTCGAAACTGGCGGGGACGCCTATGTGGATAAAATTATTGTGGTCAGCGCAAAACCAAGCGTGCAGAGAGATCGGGTTTTAGCGCGTCCCGGCATGACCCCAGAAAAATTTGCCCTGATAAAATCACGGCAACTGCCAGACGCGAAAAAAAGAGCCAGAGCCGATTATGTGATTGAAACGGACAAAGGCATGGCTTACGCCCGCAGGCAAGTACAAAATATTATGCAAGAGATATTGTAAATTAGAACTGGTGTAGCGGATTGCGCCGAAGTTTATTTGTGACAATAGTCACATATAGTGTGAGCCTTCACCTGACCTATTGGGATTATTCACACTTAAAACAGGCTAACCACCTACACATTCTTATCAGTAGAATAACTCGTCTTAAAGATCAGGGCATATAGAGATATCAAAACCGCCAAAGCTGTTATTGCCCCGGCGAGTGGCTTTGATGGGTATGGGAATAGGTTTGTTAGTGCAAATACGCCAATTAACAATAGCGATATTGAGGCTAGTGAAACGGCCAAACCAAATGTTCCTATAGGCACTATCCTCAACTCTAGCGCGCTTTTGGACGGAAGACGCCGGAGCCAATATTTTTTGCTTTTTTGCTTTGTCATGATTTTATATGTCCCTATATATTGCGGTTTAACCTAGCGTTGATGTAACCCATAACAATAACAACAAGTCGTGACAACAGTCACATGTTTACTGCGTTTCTTTTAGGCAGGCATCCATTTTTGATTTATCTTCATCACTCATTCTTAGTATTTCTTGGGCGTCTAAGGCAAAGTCACTGACAACCATATCGGCGTTAATGGCGTAATTTGTATAAGCGGCGAAGTTCCCGGAGGCTTGAAGTTCATCATCAAGGTCGAAAGACCCTACTAAAACCGGGATTTTTTTATCTCGCAAAGCTTTAGCGACATCCTCTGGAATTAATTTTTCTCCTGTCCAGGCAGTCATAATGCTGGCCGGTATACCGAGATCTTCCAATTTTTTTATATCGCCGGGGGTAGAAATACCAACTGACAATGCCATTTCCGGCGCTAATTTGTACAGACGCAAAGCTTGTTCTGTGTCATGGGAAATTAACTTAACCTGATGCGCCATACCAGCGTCTCGAATAGTGTTTAAAACTTTAGCCTCATCCGCAGAGGGCTTGAAGTCTATTTCCAGATAAATTTTATCTTTTGCAAAGCTAAGAATATCGGCAAATGAGTTTGGGTGAAATGATGTAATCTCGCCGTTGGTGTCCTTTAGAAATATTTTTTGGGGCTGTTCCCATGTCGTATTGGTGATTGGGCCCGTACCAGTTGATCTTTGATCCCAAACTTCATCGTAGAAAACAAACTGGGTGCCATCTTTAAGGCGGGCAACATCAATTTCAGCAATTAGTACGCCTTCTTCATGTAATGCTTGTAAACCCTGTATTGTGTTTTCTGGATATTTTGAACTTTCATGGGTGCCGCGATGGGCAGCTACAAGGGCTACACCATTTGGCTTGCAGGCAAACAGTTCCAAAACTGATGGATATGGCGAAATATCTTGCGTGTTTTCTTGTGTGCCTTCTGGGGTATTTGAGGCTTGGCACGATGAAAGTGCCGCTCCGAAAAGTAAGAATATGGATGAAGCTGTGATAATATTCCGTAACTTAAGTGTAGTTTTAGCCATTTTGTTCCCCTAATTATTTATTCTTGATGTTCTGTTTGTATATACTGGATTGTTGGCGGTGTATATGTTTATGGGTTATGATTTCTAAACCCCTATTTAAACTTCGGCCATACTCGTTAATGATATAAATTATAACAAAAGTACAAGTGATATCAGGCACATACAGGCGTCTAGCTGTACAGCTAACGTCTTTCTTTTAAGCAATTTTGCATGTTTGTTTTTGCATCCCCGGTAATTTCAAGAACTGGTTGGACATCAAAGGCATAATCCGTAACGATCAAATCTGGATGTACGGCATAATCAATATAAGGTGTGAAATTACCAGAGGTTTGCAGCTTATCGTCAAAACCAAAGAAAGACCCTGCTAAAATAGGTATTTTGCTGGTTCGCAAAACTTTAGCCAGCTTGTCTGTAATTGGGCCTGCGCCAGTCCATGCGGTTAAAACTTCTGCCGGTATGCCCAGTTGTTGATAGACTTTAAGATCAGATGGATTATTGACCCCCACGGACAAGGCGGCCTTGGGGGCGAGCTTGTGTAAACGCAGGGCTTGTTCGGCGGTATAAGATATCAAGATCACTTGATCCAACATGTTGGCAATGCGGATACTGTCAATAACTTTGGCTTCATCCACAGATGGATTGAAATCAACTTCAAGATAAAGCTTGTCTTTAGCGAAGGCTAGCACATCTGCAAATGCACTAGGGCGGTACGAGGTGATTTCTCCATTGGTGTCTTTTAGAAATAGTAACTGGGATGCGGGCCAATCAGTTGCGGTAATTGGCCCTGTTCCGGTGGAGCCACGGTCCCATGTGTCATCATGAAATACAATCTGGGTTCCGTCTGTTAAGCGGGCGACATTGATGACGGCAAATGGAACAGAGTTATTATACAGAGCTTGCAAGCCTTCTATAGCGTTTTCGGGAAATTTAGATCCTTTATGGGTGCTGCGATGGGCTGCAACAAAAGCTGCGTCACCAGGCTTGCAGGCAAACAATGTTAAAACTGATGGAATTGGCTTAATGTTAATGCTGTTTGACGCAATATTACGGGCTTTGTCGTTGACTTTAACTGTATTCGGAGGGGTGTTGGCCGCTTGGCACGACGAGAGAAGCCCTACAAAAACTGTGGATAGTGCCAATAAAGTTATAGTATCACCTAACATAGTTTTTTTTGAAGCCAATTTATTTCCCCTAAATATTTATCCCGGATTGCAATGCATGCTTTATACTGGTTTGCAAACGGCCTATAGAGCCTGTTTATAGATTGAGAAAGCTGTAAAATCAAAATGAAAAAAGGAAATTCTACAAGCACAATGATTTTTGCTTTGGCGAGCGCACAAGGTCGGGCCGGTATTTCTGTTATACGCATGAGCGGCTTAGGGGTTGGTGATGCGTTATCTTGTTTAACCGGGAGAGGTTTACCACCACCGCGTTCGGCGTGCTTGCGGGTTTTAAAAAACAAACAGGCAGAACGTCTCGATGAAGCCTTGGTGATCTGGTTTCCAGGCCCGGCCAGTTTCACAGGCGAGGACACAGTTGAGCTGTATGTTCACGGGAGTGTTGCTGTTGTCGAGGCCGTAAGTGAGGCGCTCTATGATCTGGGTTTGCGACAAGCTGAAGCGGGTGAATTCACGCGCCGGGCCTTTGAAAACGGCAAGCTGGACTTGACCGAAGCTGAGGGTTTGGCAGACTTGATCGACGCGCAAAGTGAGGGTCAAAGACGCCAAGCGCTTCGACAAATGCGCGGCGGATTGCGAGATATTTATGAAAACTGGCGCACACAGATATTGGACGCATTTGCGCTGGTAGAGGGCGAAATAGATTTTCCCGATGAAGGCGATGTTCCTGAGGCTCTGGCAAAAAAAGCGGGGCCTAGCTTAGAAAACCTGGCTAAAGAGCTTCAGGTACACATAAATGATAGTGGGCGCGGGGAACGTATTCGTAGCGGGTTAGACATTGCGATAATCGGGCCGCCAAATGTGGGAAAATCTAGCATTTTGAATAGGCTTGCCCGCCGCGACGCCGCTATCGTCACGCCCGAAGCCGGCACGACCCGCGATATAGTCGAGGTTCACATGCACATTGCGGGGCTAACCGTGTGCATTTCCGATACAGCCGGCCTACGCGAAACCGATAATTTAATTGAGGCCGGAGGGGTTAGGCGCGCCGAAATACGGGCAAAAGATGCAGATATTAGGCTAGGGGTAATTGATTTAACCAAGCCAGAAGACCAAGCAATATTGAATAAACTGACCAAAGGTGATTTTGTATTGTATAATAAAGCCGATATGGTCAGGTCTTCGGGGCGCAAAAATGTTTCACGTGAAACATTTCGCGTAAGTGCGGTCACAGGCCAAGGCTTTGATGAGCTAGAGGCCGCCTTGGAGCAGGCGATCAAAACTAGATTTATGCAAACGGAACAAGCCGGGCTGACAAGAGTGCGACATGTAGAATGTGTTCGAACTGCATTGGAAGCTATTGAAAATGCACTGCAAAACCTAAAAATTGCCCCGGAATTAGCTGGAGCAGATTTGCGCCAAGCTTTGGAGGCAATCCGGGAGTTGGCAGGGGAATCGGATATAGAGGCAGTTTTAGACAGGGTTTTTTCACAGTTTTGCATAGGAAAGTAAGAAACAACCAGATACAAACCCCGTATACAAATCTTTGATTTAAAGCTAGAAAAGCGCCAACCACAGTAAAACCACAGAAATATGCCGAAAACCCAAAAAAATACATATGACGTCATTGTCATTGGTGGTGGTCACGCCGGATGTGAAGCTGCAAGCGCGGCAGCGCGGGCCGGTGCGCAGACCTTGTTGTTGACCCATAGGTTGGACACAATCGGCGAGATGTCTTGCAATCCGGCAATTGGTGGGCTTGGGAAGGGGCATTTGGTACGCGAAATAGACGCGCTCGGCGGCGAAATGGCCAGGGTTTCAGATGCGTCCGGTATCCAGTTTCGCATGCTTAACCGCTCCAAAGGCCCGGCGGTTCGTGGCCCGCGCACCCAATCCGATCGTGCGTTGTATAAAAAAGCCATGCAAGCGGCTCTAATTTCACGTGAAAACCTCAGTATCGCGGCGGGCGCGGTGCGCGACATAATAGTTGAGGGTGACAGCCTCAAGGGTGCGGTATGTGAGGACGGACAAAAATGGTTTGCCCCAAAAATAGTTTTGACCACAGGCACATTTTTGAAGGGCATGATCCATATCGGCGAAAAGACCATACCTGCCGGGCGGCGCGGTAAAGAGGGTATAGAGGCCCCCGCTATTGGTTTGTCGGAGCGGCTGTATGAAAGTGATCTGAAAATGGGTCGGCTAAAAACCGGAACCCCGGCCCGTTTAGCTCATAATAGCATCAATTGGGATGTTTTGGAGATGCAGCCCCCAGATGCAGACCCGGTTCCGTTTTCGTTTATGACAAAGGAAATTACGGTGCCACAAATCGCTTGCGGTATCACACATACCAATGCTGCTACCCACAAAATCATCGCCGATAACCTACAGAAATCCGCAATCCATGCCGGTAGTATTTCCGGACGCGGGCCGCGTTATTGCCCGTCTATAGAGGATAAAATCCAGCGCTTTGCGGACCGGGACAAACACCAGATTTTTCTGGAACCAGAGGGCCTGCCCGGCACACAAGACGGCGCAGTAGTTTACCCCAACGGAATTTCCACATCTTTACCGCAAGACGTTCAGCTTGCGTTTTTGAAAACCATAAAGGGCTTGGAAAATGTGCAAGTTAAGCAGTTTGGTTATGCCATAGAATATGATTATGTTGACCCACGAGAATTACGGGCAACACTGGAAACCCGCCGCATGCCGGGACTATATCTAGCCGGGCAAATCAACGGCACTACAGGCTACGAGGAAGCGGCGGCACAAGGCTTGATGGCGGGCTTGAACGCGGCGTTGGCGGCGGGGGGAAAACGGCCATTTATCCTCGACCGTTCGCAAGCCTATATCGGTGTGATGATTGATGATCTCATCATCAAAGGCGTGTCTGACCCTTACCGCATGTTCACTAGCCGGGCCGAGTACCGCTTGTCTCTGCGGGCGGACAATGCCGACCAACGCCTGACGCCCTTGGCAGATAAGCTTGGTATTCTCAGCAAAGACCGGACAAAGATTTTTGCCGACAAAATGCAAATGTTGGAGCAGGCTCGTAAACTAGCCGCAAGCCTGTCAAAAACCCCAAGCGAGCTTAAAAATTACGGAATAAAGGTCAATGCGGACGGTGTCCGTCGTAGTTTGCTAGACTTGTTGGCCTACCCAAATATCACAATAGACAGCTTGCTTTCGGTTTGGCCCGAGCTAGTTGATTTACCTGTGAATGTAAAAACCGCTCTTGAGGCTGATGCGCTTTACGCCGGATATATTGAGCGCCAAGCCCGCGATATTGCGGCGTTTAAGCGCGACGAAGGTTTGCGTTTGCCAGAACATCTTGATTATACAAAAATCGGCGGCATTTCGAACGAGGTTCGCGACAGGCTTACAGCGACCCGGCCGGCAACTTTAGGGCAGGCGGCTCGTATGGAGGGCGTGACACCGGGCGCACTGTCTGCGGTGTTGGCGTATATGAAGAGATCAGCATGACCCCGGAACAATTTCAGCGCCATATATCAAAGGAGGAAAATGTTTCACGTGAAACATTTCTTCTGTTTGAGCAATGGTTAGGCCTGCTAACCCATTGGAATAAAAGGATAAATTTAGTTTCGGCACCAACAATATACAATTTCTGGTCGCGTCATGCGTTGGACAGTTGGCAGTTGGTTGAATTGTTACCCAAGGGTACAAAAACTGTACTCGATATGGGCGCGGGCGCGGGCTTTCCCGGCCTAGCCATGGCGATTGCCTTAAAAGGTCGCCCAGATTGTCTAGGTGCACAAATAACATTGGTGGAATCCAATGGTAAGAAATGCAATTTTCTGCGCACAGTGATCCGCGAATTGGCCCTGCCTGCCAAGGTCGTACAATGCCGCGCCGAAAACCTAGAGCCGAAAAATTATGATATAATCACCGCCCGTGCTTTTGCGCCCTTGCCCGAATTGCTCGGCTACAGCCTGCCGTTTTTCTCACCTGATACATTGGCCATTTTCCCCAAAGGCGAAAACTGGCAAAGCGAAGTCACCGCCGCCCGCAAAACCCACACATTTGATTTGACCACAAAAGACAGCCAAACCAGTGAAGCTGCGAAAATCTTGTGCATAACAAATCTACAGAGAACATAGGAGCAGGCATGACCGAAATCCATATAACCCCCAACCTGATCAAGCGCACCCGAAACAAGCTCGGCATGTCGCGGCTTGAGTTCGCCCGCGCACTGGGTTTCAAAGGCAGCAAACGCACGGTGGACAAAGAAATCATCCAGCTAGAGCGCGGCAAAGCAGAACTATGGCCAGCAAAACGCGAGTTGTTTATCGAGATGGTGACGGCGCTGAGGGCGGACAGGGAATGACCCGGACACAAAGCACATACACAATTACCAAATTATCTGTAGGGTGGGTTGGGGTTTTGCTCGTAACCCACCGCCGTGCAACAGTATCAGGGGAGCAGCATGAGTGAACAACACATAGCCGACTATCTGGCCAAGGTGCAATCCGTCTACGCGACCGGGGTTACTACCGAGCATTCGTTTCGTGCGGCGCTTGGGTTTTTGTTTGACGGTGTTGCTGATGATGTGCGGTGTATCAATGAGCCGAAAGCGGTGGTTGATGTTGGGCGTCCGGATTTTGTTTTCAAGCGCACTATAGGCCAAAACAAGGGTGGAAAACAACAAATCACCGTTGGGCATTGCGAGGCCAAGGACATTGACAAAGACATCAATCCCAAGGCCATGAATGATTTCAATAAGGCGCAGTTTGACCGCTATGTCAAAGGCTTGCCCAATCTTGTTTATACCAATGGTCTGGATTTTCGGTTTTATGTGAACGGTGAGTTTATCCGCGAAATTAGCGTTGCTGATTTCCTCATGGGCATTGTCCCCAAGCCGGAGAATTACGGCGCACTTTATGCGGCCCTCAAGGATTTCACGGCCCAACGCTTGCAAACAATAACGTCCGCCAAAGCATTAGCCCAGATGATGGCCGGAAAGGCGGTGTTGATCAAAACCGTATTGGCTAATACTTTACGTGCAGACGCAGATCTGGAATCTGAACTGGCCGGACAATATAAAGCCTTCAAAGACCAACTTATCCACGATTTGACCATAGAGGGGTTTGCCGATATTTACGCCGAGACCATAGCCTACGGCCTGTTTGCAGCGCGGCTGCACGACGAAACGCCCCAGGATTTTTCGCGAGAGGAAGCTCTGGAGCTATTGCCCAAATCCAACCCGTTTTTGCGAAAATTATTTTCCTATGTGGCCGGGCCGAGCTTGGACGAACGTATCAGGCGCGACATTGACGAATTGGCGGAAATATTTCAGGCGACAAACCTGCAAAAACTGTTCAAAAATTTTGGTAGTTTCACCAAGCGCAATGACCCGTTCATCCATTTTTACGAGACATTTCTGGCCGAGTATAACCCGAAAAAACGCAAGGCCAGAGGCGTGTGGTACACGCCCGAACCGGTGGTTAATTTTATTGTCCGGGCCGTGGATGATGTGCTGAAATCCGAATTTGGATTGAGCGATGGTCTGGCCGATACCAGTAAAATACCGGTGAAAATTGATACGGGGCAAACGGACAAATCCGGCAAAGCCAAATACGAGCTGCGCGAAATGCACCGGGTGCAAATTCTGGATCCGGCCACGGGCACCGGCACGTTTTTGGCCGAAGTCATCAAACAGATTGCCCCGAAAATACAAGACATCGCCCCGGCCCAATGGTCTAAATATGTCGAGGACGATTTAATCCCGCGCTTGCACGGGTTCGAGCTGCTCATGGCAAGCTATGCCATGTGCCATATGAAGCTTGATATGATGCTGACCGATATGGGCTATAAACCAACTAAAGCCGAACCACCGCGCCTAAATGTATTTCTAACCAATTCACTGGAAGAGGGCGAACGTGAAGTTAGAGATTTATTCATGGCCAGATGGCTGTCCGACGAAGCCAAAGGCGCCAACGAAGTCAAACGCGATAAGCCAATAATGTGTATTATAGGCAACCCGCCTTATTCGGTGAGCAGTTCAAATAAAAGCCCGTTCATCGAGGCCTTGGTTGCGGATTATAAAAAAGATTTGAACGAACGTAATATCCAGCCTTTGTCAGACGATTATATAAAATTCATTCGCCTGTCCCAACATTTGATCGACAAAAACGGTGAGGGGGTCTTGGCATTTATTACCAATAACTCCTATCTGGACGGGCTTATCCACCGCCAAATGCGCAAATGTTTGTTAGAGGGTTTTGATAAAATCTATGTGGTTGATTTACATGGCAGCACCAAGAAAAAAGAACGCGCCCCAGACGGTAGTGCAGACAAAAATGTGTTCGATATTATGCAAGGTGTGAGTATTTTGGTGGCGGTGAAAACCAAGACGGACAAGAAAAAAGGAACGCTTGCAAGTGTACGGCATTTGGATTTATGGGGGGGGCGTAAAGACAAGAATGAAAAGCTCTTTGCTTTAAACATACGGAAAAAAATATTTCAAAAAATAGAAACCCCAGAACCGAATTATTTTTTGGTGCCGAAAGATTTTGCTGCGCAAGAGGAATATGAAAAGGGGTTTAAGGTGTTTGATTTAATGTCCATAAACTCTTCAGGAATAAAAACGCATAAAGATAAATTTGCCATTAGTTTTGATAAAAAAACAATTATTTCAAGGGTAGAAGATACCTATTCATTGGAGCGTGAAGAGCTTCGTACAAAATATAAACTGGGCAAAGATGCGAGAGACTGGAAAGTGTCTTATATGCAGTTAGATGTTAGAGAAAATCTTTCCAATAAATTGTACATGCAATTAGACTATCGTCCTTTTGATAAACGTTGGACGTACTACACAGGGAAAACAAAGGGCTTCCATAGTTATCCCCGTGAAGCAATAATAAAGCACATGCTAGAGAAAGATAATTTTTCTATGTTATTTAAGCGCTCGAGAATTTTGGGTGAGCATCAGTCATTTAAACACGTATCAGTATCAAGAGGGCTCCTAGACTTAAACTATTTTGGTGACCAAAGTTTCTTTCTCCCCCTCTACCTCTACCCCAACACCACCACCTCACAATCCGATGCGTTTGCGCCTACTGAGCGCACCGTCAATATGGACGCGAAAATCCGGGCTAAAATCGAGAAATCCGCTAGCGGTAAAAAACACGGCACACCGGACGAGCTTGCGATATTTGATTATATTTATGGGGTGCTGCATTGCCCGGCTTACCGCGAAACCTATAAGGAATTTCTCAAGATAGATTTCCCGCGTGTGCCTTATCCGGCCTCGCCCGCCAGTTTTTGGGATATCAGCGCCAAGGGTACGCAATTGCGCAAGCTACATTTGATGGACGACGAAGCCATTGGCAAAACGCCTTACAAATTTGACGGCACCCCGAACGAAATGGGCGATAGTGTGGTGGACAAACCCAAATTCACGCCGGGCGCGGGTAAGGTCGGCACCGTCCACATCAATGAAACCCAATATTTTGAAGATGTGCCGCGCACTGCATGGGAGTTTTATATTGGCGGCTATCAGCCAGCCCAAAAATGGCTCAAAGACCGCAAGGGCAGGACGCTTAGTTTCGATGATATCCGCCACTACCAAAGAATAATAAAAATCTTGAGCGAGACCGACCGGATTATGCAGACAATCGATATGGATTTGGGGGATAAGCCATGACGGCGGTGCGGCACAATTTTTCCTTCCTCCGTTTACGGGGGAAGTACCCCTCGTTCTTCAGAGGGGGGATGGGGGCGGCGCTCTTGTGCCGATACGGTGTTGCGGTAAGTTGCTGGCTTATTGGGGTTACGGGTTTGTTATCAAGTTTCGTACCGGGCCAAGAAGCCCGGCCCCCATCCCCCCTTCGGGGTACTTCCCCCGTAAACGGAGGAAGGAAAGAGCGTGCGTCCATCAGAAATCATTTCAAGGTTAAACCATGACACAAAAAACACGCACTATCGCTATCGTCAACCAAAAAGGCGGGGTTGGGAAAACCACTACGTCTATCAATTTGGCGGCGGCGTTGGCGGCGCAGGGGCAGTCCGTTTTGTTGATTGATTTGGACCCCCAAGGCAATGCCACCACCGGACTTGGCCAAAGAAAAGGGCGCAGGCACGGTGCGACGGACATTACACTTTATGATGTGATTGTGGACGAGGCGGGCTTGGCGGCGGCGGTGGTGGACACGGATGTGGCCGGGTTGACATTGGTCGCGTCCGATATGGATATGTCCGGGGCCGAACTGGCTATTGGTAATTCGCCGGGGCGCACGACGCGGCTCAAATCTGCGCTGTCGGACTATTTGGCATCACTACAAGACCCACCGGATTATGTGTTGATCGATTGCCCACCGGCACTTGGGCTGTTGACGGTCAACGCTTTGTCTGCGGCGCGGTCGGTATTGGTGCCTTTGCAGTGCGAGTTTTATGCTTTGGAGGGATTGTCGCAACTCCTCAAAACCATCGAGGTTGCCAAGGCGTCGGTTAATCCGGATCTGGTCATCGACGGGGTGATGCTGACCATGTATGACAGGCGCAACAGGTTGTCGGACCAAGTGGCAGCAGATGTACGCAAACATCTTGGCCGGGCCGTGTTAGAGACCATAATCCCGCGCAATGTCCGCATCGCCGAAGCCCCAAGTTTCGGCAAGCCAGTGACGCAGTATGATCCAAAATGCAAAGGCGCGTTGCCCTATATGGCATTGGCTAAAGAATTATTATTGCGCCACGGTAAAAACCGCGCGCTTGAAGGAGACCAACATGTCTGATAAAAAACCAGTTGCATTAAAACTCGGCCGAGGATTATCGGCTCTAATGACTGACATTGCCGCTCCGGAAAATGCAGAAATAGCTGAACAAGACACTAACCAAGACATTAAACAAGGCGTGCCACCGAGCCAAGGCGGCAAGCCGCCCGTGCGCGACGAAAAAAACAACCCTGACCGTGCGCAAGCTTTGGTTGGGCGCGGCATTCATGAAATCCCGATTGATAAACTTCAGCGAAACTCTGCCCAACCGCGCAAATATTTTGACAAAGTGAAACTAGCGGAGCTGGCCAACTCTATTAAACAAAAAGGTGTTCTACAGCCAATTTTGGTGCGGCCCCTGCTAACGACGTCCGGCGTTGAGGCCAATAAAATATCCGGCTACCAAATCGTTGCCGGAGAACGCCGTTGGCACGCCGCTCAAGCGGCCGGGCTAGAAGTCATCCCGGCACTTATTAGGGAATTGTCCGAACAAGAGGTTTTGGAAATCGGCGTTATCGAAAATGTGCAAAGAACCGATTTAAACCCCATGGAAGAAGCCAAAGCCTATGCGGCCTTGATGCGGCAATTTGGTCGCAAGCAAAGCGAAATTGCCGAGGCAACTGGCAAAAGCCGCTCCCATGTTGCCAATTGTTTGCGTTTGCTAAACCTGCCGGAGTTGGCGCAGGAATATCTGGAAGGCGGCAAAATCACCGCAGGCCATGCCCGCGCCATATTATCGGCCCCCGACCCGCAAGCCTTGGCAGAGGCGATTGTCAAAGACGGGTTATCGGTACGGGCGGCAGAGAAATGGGCCAAAGCGGCCCATAAAACAATGGGGGGGCAGCGGCCCGCAAGCCCGCAAGCCCGTGATATCAATCTACAGGCGGTTGAGCGAGGATTGACGGAATTCATCGGTATGAATGTGACCATAACCCACAAAAACCCCGGCGGGATAATGAACATAAGATACAAAAGTCTAGCACAATTTGACGAGTTGCTAAAACTGCTTAAAAAAGACAAATAACTTGCCTTAAAGAGCCAAAAAACTGGAACTATAAATGAAAACCGATTTTGACATTTTGGTGGTTGGCGGCGGGCTCGTGGGCCTAACCGCCGCTCTGGCGTGTGCCCAAGCCGGGTTTCGCATTGGGGTGGTCGATATAGAAAAACCGTCCGCGCAATTGGCCGCACACCACGACGGGCGTGCGTCTGCGATTAGCGTCGCCAGTTTTCGCATGATGCGGGCTTTGGGGGTTGCGGATGCCCTAATAGAGAAAAAGGTGCGTGGTGATGACACTCACGCCGGGCCGATCAGGAAAATATTGGTCAGCGACGGGCAGGCCGGCGCCACCCCCTCGCCGCTAACTTTGTTCTTTGACAGCGCACAAATCGCCGATGCCAATGACGGTGAACCGCTTGGTTATATGGTTGAGAACCGCCGCATGCGCCACGCATTGCACGCTGAGGCGAAAAAATGCGAAAACATCACATGGATCGCCCCGGCCCGGATTAAAGACATTATTGCGGACGACGCTAAAACCACAATCGTATTTGACGACGACAAAACCCTAAGCGCTTCATTATTGGTTGCGGCGGACGGGCGCAATTCTTTCGTGCGCCGCAAGGCCGGTATTGGGGTAATGTCTTGGCCGTGCCACCAAAAAGCCATTGTCACCACGGTCGAGCATGAACTGCCCCACGGCGACATTGCCCATGAACTGTTCTTGCCTGCCGGGCCGTTCGCCATATTGCCCTTAACCGGTAACCGGGCCAGTATTGTCTGGACGGAAACACCCCGCGCCGCCGATGCGGCTATGGCTTTGGACGACGAGAGTTTTGCGGCGGAATTGTCGCGGCGGTTCGGAGATTTTCTGGGCTGGGTCAAGCCCATAGCACCGCGTTGGTGTTATCCATTATCTTTCCAACACGCCAAAACCTATGTCGGCGAGCGGTTGGTTTTGGTTGGGGACGCGGCCCATGCCATCCACCCTATTGCCGGGCAGGGGTTTAATATGGGGATGCGGGACGGGGCGGCGCTAGCAGAGATTTTGGTACAGGCCCGCGCAGAGGGTCGGGATTTGGGCGACGGGTTTGTTTTGGCGCAATTCGAGGCCTGGCGTAAATTTGATAACACTGCGCTGACTTTGGCCTGCGATATGTTCAACCGTCTATTCTCTAACAATATCGCGCCAGTAAAGCATGCAAGGCGTATTGGGCTAAGTGTCGTGGACAAGCTTCCGCCAGTACGACAATTTTTCATGAAGGAGGCGAGCGGACAAATTGGCGACCTCCCCCCGTTATTACGCGGGGAAGCTTACAAGAGGCGAGGAGGGAGCGGTAGCGAGCGACCGGGAAACATAAAGAGGCGAGGAGGGAGCGGTAGCGAGCGACCGGGAAACATAAAGAGGCGAGGCGGGAGCGGTAGCGACCGGCCGGGAGGGGTGGTGTTATGAATTTCTACGGCCTTAAAGCCTGTGACACCTGTCGCAAAGCACAAAAAGAATTACGGGCGGCAGGGCGGGAGTTTGCAGTGATCGATGTACGCGCCGATGGAGTTAGCGCCAGCAAATTACAAAAATGGACAACAAAGGCCGATTGGAAAAAACTCCTGAACACAAGATCAACCAGTTGGCGCAATCTAGCGGCAGGTGACAAAGACAATATAGACGAAACCAAAGCGGTCACGCTTATGGCCCAACACCCAACCTTGATAAAGCGCCCTGTTATTGAAGTGGACGGGAAGTTGTTGGTCGGGTGGAGCTCGCAAACAAAGGCGGCTTTGCTGTTATAATACGGAATTAAAGTTTTGAATCCAGAATTGTGAAGCCGCCATAACCTTGCCACAATTGGAGGCTTAAAGCAGTATTGTAGCCATTGAAGCCTATTGGAAATTGGTTACAATGGGTAAAACTTAACCCGCGTTTCAGTTTGGGAGATTTTATGGCCAATATAGCTTTGGTAGACGACGACGAGAATATTTTGACCTCCGTATCCATGTTTTTGGAAGACGCGGGGCACGCCGTGAAATGCTATCACGACGGGGCCAGCGCCTTGGAAGCTTTAAGCAAAAACCCGGTGGACATAGCCGTATTCGACATAAAAATGCCGCGTATGGACGGAATGGAGCTTCTGCGCCGCCTCCGCCAAACATCCAATATGCCCGTGATTTTTCTCACCTCCAAGGACGACGAATTTGACGAGGCTTTGGGGTTAAATATGGGCGCGGACGATTATATAACCAAGCCGTTTTCCCAACGTTTGTTAGGGGAGCGTATCAAGGCGGTGTTACGCCGGGCCACATTGGGCGGCGCCGAAACACTTGCGCCGCAGGAGGGTGATGATGCGGTGATCCGCAGAGGACAGTTATTGCTTGATCCCAACCGCCATGCCTGTTCGTGGAAGGGGGAGCCTGTGCGGTTGACTGTGACAGAGTTTTTAATCCTGCACGCCTTGGCCAAACGGCCGGGCTATGTGAAAAGCCGTGATAATCTTATGGACATTGCCTATGACGACCAAGTTTATGTGGATGACCGCACTATTGACAGTCACATTAAACGCTTGCGCAAGAAGTTTCGTAAATCCGACCAGGCTTTTGACGGCATAGAAACGCTGTACGGAATTGGCTATAAATACAAAGAAGCGTAAATACAAAGAAGCGCAAATATAAGGAAGCGTAAACATTATTCGCGTATATGGGCGCCAAAGAGGACGCGAGCCAAATGGCAATTGCCAATAAATTCAAATTAAAACTTCCTCGCCCCCGTAGACATGTGCGCGGGGTGCGCCGCTTTATCATGTTCTCGACCTTGACCCGGATGATATTTTTGGCGAATTTGTTGGGCTTGATTATTTTAATTACGGGTGCATTGACCTTAAACCAGTTTTCGCGCAGCTTAATCGATGCGAAAATCGATAATTTGCATTCGCAAACCCGAATGATTGCCAACCTTCTGGGCGGTCAAGCAACCGGCGGCGGCGCTGCGGCAACACTAGACGAAGATGAGGCACGCCGTATTTTGGCCCGCATTGATGTACCCGATAAAGCCCGCATTCGTCTTTATGACCGAAATGCCGTTCTGGTTGCAGATAGCGACCAACTTGATGACAGGGTGGAGATTGGCACATTAGCTCCAATTACCACAAACACGCCTACGGTTGAACCAAAAACCGCTTGGTGGATTAAACTACAAGACAGGAGCGATGAATGGGTCAATAACTGGCGGGTGTTTCGAAACTACCGGAAACAACAACAAAGGTTTTTGGAACGGGACATCAAAAATGCTTTACTTGGGGAAACCGTATCCGGGGAGCAATATGAGGGCAGAAACCTGATCGTGTCTGTGGCAATGCCGGTTAAGCGGGTCGCAGATATTCAAGGGGCGGTGGTTTTTGAGACCCATGATGTGGATGCCATATTGGCGTCCCAGCGCCGGGGTCTGACCCCGATTATTCTTATCGCTATATTGGCGTCTATATTGTCGTCTTTGGCTTTGACTTTGTTTATCGCCTTACCGGTTCGCCGCTTGGCCCGGGCGGCTGAACAAGTTGTGCGCTCGTCAGACAAGCGCGATATAATACCGGATTTATCAGACCGCCGCGACGAGATAGGAGACCTCTCCGTTGTTATGCGCGAAATGACCAGCGGGCTGTATAACCGGATTGACGATATTGCAAAATTTGCCGCTGATGTTGCCCACGAAATTAAAAACCCCCTAACGTCTTTGCGTTCGGCTAGCGAAACCCTGCGCGGCTCTAAAACCAAAGAGCGGCGCAACAAATTGATCGATATCATCCAAAAAGATGTTGCCCGCATGGACAGGTTAATCACGGATATTTCCAAAGCGTCGCGTATGGACGCGGCTTTGGCCAAGGAAAAGGCACAGCCTTTGGATGTGCATAAATTCTTGGGCGACATGGTAGACTTTTATACCCAAACCCGAGAGGAAGCCGCTGTGGATGTGGTATTGACCACGGCTAAAGACGCAGACAACCCGGTTATGATTCCGGCCCTAGAAAATTCTTTGGGTCAGGTTATGCGCAATTTAATCGACAACGCTTTGACGTTCTCTCCCGAAAACGATGCCCCAAGCAATAAAACCGCCAGCGTCAGAAGTGCCAGAAGTGTCAGACTTGCCTACCAAAAAGGTGCCGGAGACGCGGACGGGACGGCGTTCATTACGATTGATGATGACGGCGTTGGTATTGAGAAAAATGATTTGGAAGCGATATTTAGACGCTTTTACACCCAACGCCCCAAGGGAACGGCCTTTGGCAATCATTCTGGCCTCGGTTTGGCTATATGTCGCCAAATTATGGATGCCCACGGCGGCACAATTACGGCTAGCAACCGTACAGACGCTGCGGGGAAAACCACCGGGGCTCGCTTTACATTGGCGCTTCCACTCCAAACAGTTGAAAAAGAAAACCCCAAGCATAAGAATATAAATAAATAACGCACCACCAAGAGTAAATAACGCTTTTCATTCCCCCTTGAATTTGTTTAACTGCCAGTCTGTAGACGAGGGGTCGAACTTGATCGGATTGGTATTGGTAACGCACGGACGTTTGGCTGAGGAGCTGAAACTGGCCACGGAACATGTGGTCGGGCCGCTCTTGCAATTTGGCACAGTCTGTATTGGCGCCGATGATGATTTGGAATTTGCCGCCAACGCGGTGCAAGCTGCCGTCACAAAGGCAGACACGGGCGACGGTGTCATGTTGCTCACTGATATGTTTGGCGGCACGCCGTCCAATTTGTCGATCTCGCTTTTGGGTCGGGCAAATGTTGAGGTTGTAGCTGGTGTCAATTTACCTATGTTGATCAAATTATCAGAGGCCCGCGAGAACATGTCCTTGCTCGAAGCCGCTAAAACGGCCAAGCAGGCGGGTCGTCATTATATTGCCATTGCGTCGGAGGTCATTGCCGGAGAGTTGGATGAATGAAGTTACGCAAGTGCCTGACTGTGACAAGCCCTCTCAAGAAGCGACATTTCTAAAAAGTGTGCGCTTAACCTTGCGCAACAAGCGCGGCCTGCATGCGCGAGCTTCTGCCAAATTTGCTCAATTGGCCGCAAGCTTTGATGCACATATAGAGGTAACCTCCTGTAATGATATTTGCCAAGAAACCGTAGTTGGCGATAGCATAATGGAGCTGTTGTTGTTGGGCTCGGCCTGCGGGGAAGACATATCCATTACGGCCCACGGGGTGGATGCTGATAGGGCCATCAAGGCTTTGCGTTTACTGGTTGAGGGCCGTTTTGGTGGAGACGAATGATGCGCAGTTTTAGTGGTTTACTGGCCTTGCTGTTTGTATCTGCTTGTGCGGTTTTGCCGTTAAGTTCGGACAAGCCGTTTTACCCAAAATCCCAATACCCGCCGGATCCTTGGGTAAAGGGGTATGCGGACCCGGACGATTGTATTGGCGGTGAAAAACTGGCCGCTTTGGCATTTGCTTTGCCGGACTATCCCCGCCGGGCTTACCGTACAGGCCGCCAAGGTTGGATTATAATACGTTTGGATGTGGACGCTAGCGGTACGACGCAAAATGTCCGCATAGAACGAGCATTGCCAAAAGGCATGTTTGAAACGGCTAGCAAGCGCGCCGCGAAACAATGGAAATTCGCCCCCCCCGCTAGCCCTCTCGAAAATTGTCGGGTTTTGATCAGGTATAAATTGGGCGGCGTCAGCTTGGGCTGATAGGCTGCCAGATTCTAATATCCAGACTCTAATGTCTAGGCCCTAATATCTGGCTCCTAAAACCCGTGTCTCTTTAAAAACCCTGCTATCTCGCCCATAGCCTGATCGGCTTCGGGCAATATGGTGTCAAAAATTTGCCAGACATGGGGCATGTGTGACCAAGTTTGTAGTTTGACCTCCGAGCCAGCCCGGCGGGCTTTGACGGCGTAGCGCCTGGCGTCATCATAGAGAATTTCGCTAGAGCTGGCATGGATCAGGGTGGGCGGCAGGTTTGAGAGATCGCCGTAAATCGGTGAAACCAGAGGTGAGGACGGTGATATGCCCATGTTTTTCCATGACCCCCACAGCAATAACAAAGACGGCAAGCCAAGCAAATGACCAAGCAGGGGTCTCAACATATGATCGGTCGCCATATTATCCCTGATGCTAGGGCCAGAGGCAGTGCTGTCCGTTGAGGGCGATAAAGGCACCACCGCATCGGCGGCCCGCAGGCCTTCGCCCCTAGCCCATTGTATGATTGACAGGGAAAGATTACCGCCGGCGCTATCGCCCATGACGGCTAGTTTTTTAACCGAAAACGGCCCGTCTGGCCCGTTCTCCAAAATCCACTTATAGGCGGTGCGGCAATCTTCAATCCCGGCCAGGCGTTTGTTTTCAGGCATTAAGCGGTAATTGATAGCGCAAACACTGGCCCCGGTCAGCTCGGCTAATTTAGAGGTAATAGCGCGGTGGGACAAATGCGAGCCGACCGTAAATGCGCCGCCGTGTATGTAGAGAATGCGTTTGTCCGGGTCGGATTTTCTGCCGCGTTTTTTGGATGTCACCCATTCCCCGGTGATCTCGCCGTGGTCTGCCGGAATGGAAAGCGGTGTAAATTTGGACGGGAAATCTCGCACGCGCCCACCTTCGTCAAACCGCTTGCGTTTGGCGGCAATGGGCTCGCCGCCCTTATGGCCTTGGCCGGGCTTTTCAAAGTTTTCATACAGATAGTCGTTCATGGTTTTTAAGGTGTCAGAATCCGGGTCTGTTTCAAATGTAGCCCGAATATCCTCATCATATTTGGACAGATTTTCTCCTTTTAACATTTTGGTCACCGCCAGAAAAGCGATGGCAGGCACAGCAATAGGGAGCAAATATAACATAGAACATCCTTTTAACGACGATAGGCATAGTACAAAAGCCGCCAGAGAGAAACTAAACCTAGGAAGTTACCGTGACGACCCGCAGGCAAGCTATGATATTTTCCAACTTGTTGCTAGCACCAAATTCGTCACATCTTTTCAGACTGACGCTTTGTTTTTCATCTGGGCTAAAGGACGGCCCGTGTGGCTTTGCCCGCACCGGAAGTACCGATTAGAGCGCTTAGTTTGTGTTTCGTGAGGGCAAAACCACACGGCGGTGTTTATGCAGTGCGGCCGATTTTATCGAAGCGGTTTTGATGATAGAAAACCATCGCAGCAACGTTCAGCTCGCGCACTGGGACCCGGACCGCCTGTGGTGTTATGCCACAAGCCTCAGTCCGACACCGTCCCTACGTTCAACAAACTAACGCGTTTTGTCTGTCCATGAACGAGAGAACAATTTGAATATAGTGCGGTTTGGGAGACCATGGATTAGGATATGTGGCTATTCCGGAAACCTGATAATATTCAATAACGTACACAGTCTTATCACGCTCCAAAACCAAGGACAGAGTAAAGACTACCCTCTGGCAAAACCAATTTCCCTAACCCTTGGATACAACCCATGTATTGACCCGTTCTTCCATTATGGTCAGAGGGACGGGGCCAGAGCCCAGGATAACCTCGTGGTATTCACGAATGTCAAATTTGTCGCCTAACTTGGCTTTGGCGTCTTCGCGCAAGGACAGGATTTTTAACATGCCGATTTTATAGGCGGTCGCTTGCCCCGGCATGACGATATAGCGCTCAATGGCTTTGATACAATCGTTTTCGGCGTTTGGCGTGTTTTCGGTTAGATAATCAATAGCTTGCTGGCGCGTCCATTTTTTATCGTGTAGCCCGGTATCCACTACCAATCTTGCGGCCCGCCAAAGCTCCATGGCCAAGCGGCCAAAGTCGGAATAGGGGTCTTGATAAAAGCCCATTTCCTTGGGCAGGTATTCCGAATACAAACCCCAACCTTCCGAATAGGCCGTGACCCGGCTATATTTGCGAAACATCGGCAAGTTGCCCAGTTCTTGCTGGATCGAGATTTGCATATGGTGGCCGGGTATGCCCTCATGATAGGCCAAGGCTTCCATCTGGTATTTTGGCATGTCGGCCATGACATACAAATTGGCATAATAGACGCCGGGACGCGATCCGTCCGGAGCGGCCCCGTTATAAAAGGCTTTGCCGGCAGATTTCTCGCGAAAGGCCTCGACCCTTTTGACCACCAAATCTGCTTTGGGCTTGGTGATAAACACTTCGTCGAGCCGGGTTTTCATGGTGTCGATCATGGCGGGGGCATCAGCCATATAGGCGTCCCGACCGGCGTCCGAATCTTCATATAATTGGGCCGGGTCATTTTTCACCTGGGCGAAAAATCCCTGCAATGTGCCTTTAAACCCGACCTGTTTCATAATACCGCGCATTTCGTCGTGGATGCGGGCAACTTCGGACAGGCCGAGATCATGGATTTCACTGGCGCTTAAATCCGTGGTGGTCATGCGCTTGAGCCGGTCCGCGTAATATGCCTCGCCGTCCGGCAGTTTCCACACCCCGTCGTCTGTACTAGCGGTTGCTTGCATCACTTCCATTTCCGCAATCATATTTTCATAGGCGGGCTTGAAAGATGTCAAAAGCGCCTCAATTGCTTGCGCCCTAAGGTCGGTGCGCTCATCGTCAGAAATATCCAACTTGTCGATTTTTTTGTCAAAATCCGCCAACAATGTGGAAACCTTGTCGCTTTTGTCAAACGGCGCACCGGTGATGATATTGCGGGCATCGCGCAGTACATGGCCGTAGACATAAAGCGGCGGTTGAATGCCTTTGGCGACACTGGCCTTCTCGTTTTTGACATGGGTGGCCATATAGGCTTTAACCCCGTTTAGCCGCGCAATATAGGCGTTGGCGTCGGCGACATTATCAATACGGTGGCGGCCGATCAGAAAGGACGGAATACTGGATTGTTGGCCAAACATTTGGTTGAATGTATAGCCGTAATCCCACCAGTTTACACTGTCGATTTGTTGTTGGGCTTGTCTTTCAAACAAGCGGTATGATAGCTGATGGCTTTCGTCCAAATCCGAAAACTTGAAGTTTTCGCGCATATGGGCCAAATTGCCGCTAACAGCTTCGACTTGCGCAAGAAAAAATTCTTCGCTCGGATTGTTCCATTTATAATTGTCCTGCTTCATGCCGAGCGTGGTCATGAACTGCGGGTAAAGCTTTAGATTATCAGCAAAAACGGTTTCGAACCAAGCATCCAGTTTCTGGTTTTGGTCTTGCGCAGCGGTTTGCTCAGCACTTTGTTTTGCAGGGGTTTCGCCTTTGCTCGCAGATGTTTTCTCACTTGGGGAGCAGGCGGAAATCGCCAAAATACAGGCCCCTAATATCAAAATTTTCTTCATGGTTTTCTCCTGATCATGGTTGTTTATTTTTTGCTTTCTTGTGCTTTAACGGCGACCCATTCGTCTCCCAGTTCTTCCAAAATAGATAATGGCACAGAGCCGTTGGCCAGTACGACTTCGTGAAATTCACGGATGTCAAATTTGTCGCCCAGTTCGGCTTTCGCAGACTTTTTCAAATCCCCGATTTTGATCATACCGATTTTATAGGCGGTTGCTTGTCCGGGCCAAACAATATAGCGGTCGATTTCGCCGCGAATATCCCCTTCCGTGTTGGCGATATTTTCCAGCATATATTGCACCGCTTGTTCTCGCGTCCATTTTTTGGCGTGAATGCCCGTATCGACGACCAAGCGGGCCGCCCGAAAAATTTCCATAGAAAGCCTGCCAAAATCACTATAGGGGTCGGTGTAAAGCCCAAGTTCCGCCGGGACGCTTTCGGCATATAAGGCCCAACCTTCGATATAGGCGGTGTGCAGGCCTTGCTTGCGAAATTCCGGTATGTTTTCAAGCTCCATAGCAATGGCGAGCTGCATATGGTGGCCGGGAATACCTTCGTGATAGGCTAGGGCCTGCATCAAATAAATCGGTTGTTGGCGCACATCTTTCAGGTTGATGAAATATGTGCCGGGCCGTGAACCGTCTTGAGAGGGCAGCTCATAAAACGCGAAAAACGCGGTCGCCTCACGAAAAGGCTCAACCCGCTTAACGACCATATCCGCCTTGGGTTTGGTGATGAATAATTCGTCAAGCCTGCCCTTCATTTCATCAATGATCGTCGTAGCCTCACGCATATATTGGGTCCGCCCCGCGTCGTCATTGGAAAAGGTAAACTGCTTGTCGGTGCGCAGAAAAGTATAAAATTCCTGCAAGCTACCCTTAAATTTGACCTGTTGCATGATTTTGTGCATTTCGCCCTGGATGCGCGCCACTTCTTTCAGGCCAATTTCGTGGATGGCGTCGGCGCTTAAATCTGTGGTGGTATAAGCACGCAAGCGCGAATTATAAAACGCTTCACCGTCCGGCAGCTTCCAGACCCCATCATCATCTGCGGCGATGTTTTCGTGGGCCTTGAACATAGCGACCAGATTTGTGTAGGCCGGGCCAAGGGAGGTGAGCAAGGCTTGCTCGGCCTGGACAAGCAAAGCGTGTTTGTCTGCTTGCGCCGCATCCAGCTTGTTTATCTTGGCTTTGATATCAGCGTAAAGTGGGCTGTCTGGCCCATCTGAAAACGGTGCGCCGGCAATAATATTTTCAGATGCCGGGATCAATTTTCCGTAGACGAATTTCGGCAAGACAATGCCGGATTTTACTTGGTCTTCTGCGCGGGCCTGAAACTGGGCAAAATAACGTTTTGCGGCGGTGAGTCGCGCTATATAGTTTTTTGCATCTTCAATAGTTTCGACCTTGTGAAAATTGACCATAAAAGTTGGGAAGCCGCTGTGGGGGCCTGACATATGGTTGAACACATATTGGTGGCCCAGATATGGATGTTCCGTTTTTGAGACATCCCCGTTATATTCAAACAGACGGTAGGATATTTTGCCCTGGCGGTCGAGCTTGTCGAGACTAAACAATTTGCGCATTTCGGCGATATTTTGTTGCTGAGCCGCATAGGTCTCGTCTAGCGCCGCTTGAGATGCGTCGTCCAATTTATCTTTCGAGGTTTTTAGGCCTAAATAGGTCTGGCGCATGGGTGAGCGGGCCAAATCTTCTGCGTAGCGTGCTGCAAACCAGTCATTAAGTTCTTGGCTTTGGGCTTCGATTTGAGCTTTACTGACATCTGGTTTGGTGTTTTCGGTTCCCGAACATGACGCTAGCAACACGCCTGCAAATACACTGACAAGTAATGGCTTAAACATATCGTCCCCTTTATGAAGCTTTTACGGATTCCTATACAGGTTTATCGATAAAAGTAAAGGGGCTTAAGGGGCTTTGGCCTTAACTGATCTCCCCGGCACGGCGCGAGGCTTTCTTGCGTTCGTGTTCCAGCAAATAGCGTTTGCGGATACGAATGCTCAAGGGTGTGACCTCGACCAATTCGTCGTCATTGATAAACTCCAACGCATATTCCAGGGTTGTCTCAATGGGCGTAGTCAAAACCACAGCCTCATCTGTACCAGAAGCGCGGACATTGGTGAGCTGCTTGCCTTTGATGGGGTTGACCACCAGATCATTATCACGGGCATGGATGCCAATGACCATGCCTTCATAGACCGGAGCCTGATGGCCGACAAACATTTTGCCGCGCTCTTGCAAATTAAACAGTGCAAAGGCCACCGCCGTGCCGGTGTGTTTGGAGATGAGGACACCTTTGGCGCGCCGCCCAATGGTGCCGCCAACACGCGGCGCATATTTATCAAACACATGGTACATCAAACCGGAGCCAGATGTGGTGGTTAGAAAATCCGAGCGAAAACCGATTAGACCACGGGTCGGAATTTCGTAATCCAGCCGCACACGTCCGCGCCCGTCCGGCACCATGTCTTTAAGCTGACCTTTGCGGATACCAAGCTTTTCCATCACCGCGCCCTGGTGTTCGCTTTCCACATCAATGGTCAGTATTTCCCACGGTTCGCACAGCACATCATCAATGGTTTTGTTGATCACTTGTGGGCGCGAAATGGCCACTTCATAGCCTTCGCGGCGCATGTTTTCGATCAAGATAGAAAGATGCAGCTCGCCGCGCCCGGAAACCTGGAATTTATCCGGATCATCAAGGGGCTGCACTTTAAGGGCGACATTGTGGATCAGCTCTTTTTGCAAGCGGTCGCCAATATTGCGCGAGGTGACATATTTGCCTTCGCGGCCCGCAAATGGACTGTTATTAACCTGAAATGTCATGGAAATGGTCGGCTCGTCTACACTAAGGGCGGGGAGTTTTTCAACCTTTTCCGGCGCACAAATACAATCGGAAATCCCGAGCTGATCAATGCCGGTAAAACAGGCAATATCCCCCGCATAAACTGCGTCCATTTCGACCCTATCCAAACCCAAAAACCCGAATGGTTGCAAAATTTTAGCTTTGCGGGTGATGCCGTCCGCCGCCACAACCATAACATTTTGCCCGCGCCTCAAAGCGCCGCGCAAGACGCGGCCAATGCCGATGACGCCCGTATAGGAAGAATAGTCAAGAGCGCTGATTTGCAACAATAATGGCCCGTCCGGGTCAACATCTGGCACGGGAGTATGATCGACAATGGTTTGAAACAACGCCGTCATGTCCGTGCCTTCCGTTTCGCTGTCCATGCTCGCCCAACCGTTTAGGGCGGAGGCGTAGACAACCGGGAAATCCATTTGCTCGTCGTTAGCACCCAGGCGGTCAAACAGATCAAAGGTCTGGTCAACCACCCAGTCTGGCCTAGCCCCAACCCGGTCAATTTTATTGACCACGACGATGGGTTTGAGGCCTTGTTCCAAAGCTTTCTTGGTGACGAAACTGGTTTGGGGCATGGGGCCTTCAACCGCGTCCACTAGCAAAACCACACTGTCGACCATAGATAAAACCCGCTCGACCTCGCCGCCAAAGTCCGCATGTCCCGGTGTATCGACAATATTGATGCGCCATTCAACCCCGTCCGGAGCCGTCCAGCTAATGGCCGTGTTTTTGGCCAAAATGGTGATGCCGCGCTCTCTTTCAATGTCGCCTGAATCCATAACCCGTTCAGCCAGTTCGCCGCGCTCTGAAAGCGTGCCGGATTGGCGCAGGAGCTTATCCACCAAGGTGGTCTTACCGTGGTCAACATGGGCTACAATGGCTACATTGCGCAGCGTTTTAATTCTATCCGTCATAATAGGGAAACCGTTTCATATCTATTTGCGCCCCTTTCGGGGCTAGGGTCTATTTGCGCCTCCTTTAGGGGCAAAGGACGCAAAGCACCAGACATTTTTACGGGTGGTTTTTAAGCTTGGACAGGAAATCTTCAAGTTGGCGCAATTGGGCATCTGAAAACAGGGCTTTCAGTTCGCGTTCCTGTGCCAGGACTAGCGGGGCTATTTTTGCAAACATAGCTTGGCCGGCGCGGCTTAGGGATAATGGTGCTGACCGACCATCAATTTGGCTAGGGCTACGGCGGACTAGTCCGCGTTCAAGCATTTTATTCACGGCACGGCTAATTGTGGTTTTATCCATTCCGGTTTTATCGGCCACCGCTCTCGCCGTCATGCCTGCGCGGCTTGCCAATACCGCCATAACCCGCCATTGGGTCGGGCTGAGTTTATAGGGCGCATAAGTTTTGGCAATACGTTTTGAGACCGCATTGGAAGCAACAGACAGCCGGTAAGGCAAAAACGCTTCAAGCTTGAAAACTGGTGATGTCATAAATTACGATCCTCGCATGCCTCGCACACCTCAAACAAGGCTTACCCTATTAGCCTTATAAACACATCACATTATAACGCAAATTTGTACAAATCCGTATTCTCCTCTTCACATCAGGCCCTATTGCGGTAGATGTATTTTGAACGGTAGAGGCAGGCCAATGATTACGAGCATTAACCCGGCGACGGGCCAGACCATCAAGACCTATGCAGAATTGGACGCAGGCGCTATTGAAGCCGCCATAAGTAATGCAAGCACGGTTTTTTCGTCTTGGCGCAAGACGGAGCTTTCACGCCGCGCGCAATTGGTACACGCCCTCGCAGACACCCTGGAGACCCATGGGGATGCTTGCGCACATCTTATGTCCGTTGAGATGGGCAAAACCTTAAAAACAGGGCGGGCCGAAATAGATAAATGTGTCAAATACTGCCGCTTTACGGCGGACATGGCGGCCACATATTTAGCAGACGAAATGGTGAAGACAGAATATAGCAAAGCCTTTACCCGCGCTTTACCATTAGGCACAGTGTTGTTGGTGATGCCGTGGAATTTTCCGTTCTGGCAGGTGATCCGCGTGGCGGTGGCGGCTATATTGGCGGGCAATACCTGCTTGCTCAAACATGCTTCAAATGTGCCGGGTAGTGCATTGATGTTGGAAGAGGTATTTATCAAGGCCGGTTTTCCGGCGGGCGTGTTTCAAACCTTGCTGATACGTGCGGGTGCGGTCAAGGGCGTCCTTGAAGACGACCGTATCCACGGGGCTTCATTAACGGGCTCGGAAGCGGCAGGTTCGGCGGTGGCCAGTATTTGCGGGACGCAGATAAAACCGTGTGTGCTTGAACTGGGCGGTGCAGATCCGTTTATCGTCATGCCAAGCGCGGATCTGGACGCCGCCGTGGGTCACGCCATTACCGGGCGGATGCGCAATAATGGCCAAAGCTGTATTGCCGCCAAACGCTTGATCGTCCACGCTGATATTTATGATGATTTCCAGAAAGCATTCCTTGCCAAAATGAACGCCATGAATTTGGGAGACCCGTTGGACGCGAGAACGGACATGGGGCCGATTGCGACAAAGCGGGCTTTGGACGGCGTCAACGCGCAAGTCGCCAGAGCAGAAACACAAGGCGCGCTCGTCACACATGCGGCCCACACCCTGCCAAAGCGCGGGTTTTATATGCGCCCGGCAATTATAGAAAACATCAGTAAAGACATGGATGTTTACGGTCAGGAAATATTTGCGCCCGTGGCCATGCTGTTCAAGGTCGCAAATTTTGATGAAGCAATTGCTCTTGCCAATGATACAAATCTCGGCCTGTCCTCTGTATTGTTCTCCAATGACGAGACCGAGCAGGATAGAGCCATAAGCGAACTGGAGGCCGGCTCCACCTATATCAACCGCTATGCCAGTTCAGACATACGCCTACCGTTCGGCGGCATAAAACGCTCCGGCTTTGGCCGCGAAATGGCCAAACAAGGCTTGCGGGCTTTCACCAATCTCAAGACGGTGATTGTTGCCAGTTAGGATGAATTATTGAAAGCCCGGCAGTTTGAGTGTTAGTCCTAGATGTTATTCCCTAACCAACCTAAGGATCCAAACTCCCGTCCGCATACCTTTTCGCCATGTCGGCCATGGGGATTTCTTTGATTTTTGAAGCGTTTCCGGCGGTTTCGAAGCGTTCATAGCGGTCTATGCACAAGTCTTTCATGGCAGTTATTGACGGGGCCAGGTATTTTCTGGGGTCAAATTGTTTGGTGTCTTGGCACAGGACTTTGCGGATTTGCCCGGTAATGGCCAAGCGGCAATCGGTGTCGATATTGACTTTGCGCACACCAAATTTTATGCCTTTGGTGATTTCCTCAATGGGGACGCCGTAGGTTTGCTCCATACCGCCGCCGTATTCATTGAAAATGTCTTGCAATTCTTGCGGCACGGAAGATGAGCCGTGCATGACCAGATGGGTGTTTGGGATGCGTTTGTTAATGGCTTCCACTCTGTCCATTGCCAGAATATCGCCCGTGGGTTTTTTGGAAAACTTGTAGGCGCCGTGGCTAGTGCCCATTGCGATTGCCAATGCGTCCACCTTGGTAGTTTTTACAAACTCCGCCGCTTCGTCCGGATCAGTTAAAAGCATGTCCATGGACAATTTGCCCTCAAAACCGTGCCCGTCTTCCGCCTCGCCCATACCAGTTTCCAAGGAGCCTAGACAACCAAGCTCGCCCTCGACGCTCGCGCCGACCGCGTGGGCCACATCGGTGACATATTTGGTGATGCTTTCGTTGTATTCATAAGACGCAGGGGTCTTGGCATCAGCTTCTAGCGAGCCGTCCATCATCACCGAGGTAAAACCGGCCTGTATGGCAGAGAAACATGTGGCGCCGCTATTGCCGTGGTCCTGATGCAGGCAGATCGGGATATTGGGGTACATTTCTTCCGCCGCCTCGACCATTTTAACCAGCATAATATCGCCCGCATAGGCCCGCGCCCCACGCGAAGCTTGCAGGATAACCGGGCTATCGGTTTTTTTGGCCGCCTCCATAATGGCGAGGACTTGCTCCATATTATTGATGTTAAACGCCGGAACCCCGTAATTGTTTTCCGCCGCATGATCCAGTAATTGTCTTAAGGTAATCCGCGCCATTTACGCCTCCTTCATAGCTAAAATTTGTCTGGCCTTAGCACAGATTGCTTTTGTGGTAATACCAAAATGTTCAAATAATTCGGGGGCGGGCGCCGAAGCGCCAAACCCGTTCATGCCGACAAAATTATCAGCACTTCCGGTATATTTCGACCAACCCTGCTCAATTGCCGCCTCAACGGCCAGGCGCGGTACATTGCCTAAAACACCGTCCCGATAATCTGGCGTTTGTTCGTCGAACATTTCCCAACACGGAACGGAAACCACAGCGGCATTGATGCCTTCGCCTTCCAGAACTTGCGCCGCTTCGACCGCCAAATGCACTTCCGAGCCTGTGGCCAGCAAGGTAATATCGCGCCCGGATTTTGTCTCGCGTAATACATAAGCCCCTTTGGCGACCAGGTTTTCGTCATTACGCTCAGTGCGCAAAGTCGGCAAGCCTTGGCGGGTCAATGACAAGGATGTCGGTGTGTTTGTGGCTGCGAATGCACATTCCCAAGCCTCCGCCGTCTCCACCGCGTCGCACGGGCGGATGACATTATGATTGGGCAAGGCGCGCAATGTTGCCAAAGTTTCGACCGGTTGATGGGTCGGGCCGTCCTCGCCAAGGCCGATACTGTCATGGGTCAGCACATAAATAACCCTAAGCCCCATCAAGGACGACAGCCGCATGGCCCCGAGCATATAGCCGGCGAATACCATAAAAGTGCCGCCGTAAGGCACGAAACCGCCGTGTAGGGCGAGCCCGTTCATGATGGCGGCCATGGCGTGTTCGCGCACCCCGTAATAAATATAGCGACCGGAGAAATCTTTGGCCGAGACAATGCCCATGCCGTCTGTAAGCGTGTTGTTGGAACCAGTTAAATCGGCAGATCCGCCAACACTGTGTCCACAAAGGGCGTTGATCACTTCCAGTGCGTTTTGGGAAGATTTTCGCGTGGCGAGCTTGGGCTTTTCCGTGTTGATCTGCGCTTTGAGATCACGAATACCTGTGCTGAGTTTGTCCGGAAAACCTTTGCGCAAGCTAAGGCCAAATTCTTCCGCGCGTCCCGACGCGTTCAAACGTTCTTCCCAGTCCAGACGGTCAGCTAATGAGCGTCCACCCGCTTTGCGCCATGCCGTCAAAATATGTTCGGGGATTTCAAAGGCAGGTGCTGACCAGTTCAGTGCCTCTCTCGCGGCGGCGATTTCTTCTGCGCCCAAAGGTGCGCCGTGGACTTTATTGGTGCCGGACTTATTTGGCGCGCCTTGGCCGATGACAGTTTTAAGGGCAATGAACGAGGGCTTGTCGCTGGCCTTGGCGGCGATATAAGCAGCGTCAATCGCATCTGCATCATGACCGTCAACCGCTTGTACATGCCAGCCGGAGGCTTTGAAGCGGGCTAGCTGATCGGTGGTCGTGGACAAATCGGTAGCCCCGTCAATGGTGATGGAATTATCGTCCCATAACAAGATCAAACGCCCAAGTTTCAGATTGCCCGCAAAGTCAATAGCTTCGTGGCTAAGGCCTTCCATCAAACAACCATCGCCCGCCATAACCCAAGTATAGTGCGCGGCCAGATCGTCGCCGTAACGGGCATTTTGCATACGTTCGGCTAGCGCCATACCGACCGCCGTAGCAATGCCTTGTCCCAACGGCCCGGTGGTGGTTTCGACGCCTTGCACATGACCATATTCCGGATGCCCGGCGGTTATAGTCCCAAATTGGCGGAAGTTTTTGATCTGCTCTATGGTCATATCGGCGTACCCAACTAGGTAATGCAAGGCATATTGCAGCATGGAGGCGTGTCCGGCGGAGAGGACAAAGCGGTCGCGGTCGGCCCAATCTGGTGTGCCGGGATCAATTTTCAGATGCTTGGTAAACAGTACCGTCGCCGCATCGGCCAGGCCCATGGGTGCGCCGGGATGCCCCGAATTTGCCGCCTGGATTGCGTCCACTGCTAAAAACCGTATGGCATTGGCCATTTGCTCGTGGCTTGGGTTGCGATGTGTAGCAGTCATAATCAATCCTGTTTTTTATGGTAATCCGCAAGGGCCTGTACTGGCTCGCGCGAACCAAAAACCAACGGAATGCGTTGGTGCAGGGTTTCGAGGTCTATATCAAGAATACGCCTTGTGCCGTCCGTAGCGGTGCCGCCCGCCTGTTCAATAACGAACGCGACCGGCGCCGCCTCATATAACAAACGTAAACGCCCGTCCTTATAGCCCGGTCGGTCATCCCCTGGATACATGAACATACCGCCGCGTGATAAAATCCGGTTTGCGTCGGCCACCAGTGAGCCAACCCAGCGCATATTTTGTTTCGCGCCCAAAGGCCCGCAAGCCCCTAGCAAACAGTCCTCAATATAGCCGCGCACGGGTGCGCCCCAGTGGTGATGGTTGGACGCATTTATCGCATATTCGGTCGAGCTTGGCTCGATTTTCATAGAGGCTATTGCCAATGTGAAAACACCCGTGTCCGGGTCAAGCACATAAGTTTCACTCCCGGCGCCTGCGGTAACAACCAAAGTGGTTTGCGGGCCGTAAACAAAAACCCCGGCGCAAATCTGGTCCGAGCCGGGGCGAAAAAAACTGGATACCGCAGCGTCTTTGGCGACAAAGATAGAAAAAATCGTCCCGATTGAAACATTGGTGTCAATATTGGACGAACCGTCGAGGGGGTCGGACGCCACCGCCAGGAGCTCGGTCTTGTCCATTGTGACAATACTGTCTTGCTCCTCGGAGGCATAATAAGCTACAGGAGCCGTCTCCAAAGCCGCAGTTATAATTTCGTCGCTGCGCACATCCAGAGCTTTTTGCGCATCCCCGTCCGTATTGGCTGCACCCGTCTGTGTGCCCATACCGCTTTCCAGAGGGCCGCGTGCACAAATATGAGATATCTGTTTACAAGCATTGGCCAAAGACACCACGGTTTTGCGCACTGCGGTTTGCACCGCCTCGTCCTTTATGTTCTTCGCAAAGGCGGAAGAAAATTTGATTGCCATAAATGTCTACCTTTGGGGTCAAAGTTTAAGTTGATTCTTACTGTCTATATCATCATCTGGCAAATAATAATCACTAACCATATTCGCAAAATGCTATATATAGACATTCAGCCCGTTTTACATTGAATGTCCGGGCATAAATGATAGACTGTCAAAGCTAGAGATAGTGTGGTTTATTGGCCCATCAACCACATTAGCCAAAAAACCAAAGCAGGAAATAGAGAAGACATGGACACACCAGTTATGAAAGCGGAACAGCGCGAAGCGCCGATCATTTTAAACCCACTCACCAAAGACGGGGCGGTGAAGTCGCCTAGCACGGCAATTCGCGAAGCTTATGAACACGGCGAATACCCTTATGCGGAGCGGGTTAAAGCTAAGGACTACGAAAAACGCAAACGCGAGTTACAGATTGAGCTTCTCAAGGTGCAAAAATGGGTGGAGGACACGGGCCAGAAAATCATCCTGCTGTTTGAAGGCCGCGACGCCGCCGGCAAGGGCGGGACGATCAAACGGTTTATGGAGCATCTCAACCCGCGTAAAGCCCGGGTTGTCGCCTTGAACAAGCCCACAGATATTGAGCGCAACCAATGGTATTTCCAACGTTATGCCAATAATTTACCCACGGCGGGGGAGATGGTGTTTTTTGATCGCTCTTGGTATAATAGAGCCGGGGTTGAACGGGTGATGGGGTTTTGCGAGCCCAGTGAATATCTGGAATTTATGCGCCAAACCCCGGAGTTTGAACGCATGTTGGTGCGTTCGGGTGTGCTTATTTTCAAATTTTGGTTCTCTGTAACTCAAAACGAGCAGCTTAGACGGTTTAAATCCCGCGAGCTTGACCCGCTTAAGCAATGGAAATTATCGCCTATTGATAAAGCCTCTTTGGACAAATGGGACGATTATACCGAAGCCAAAGAAGCCATGTTTTTCTATACGGATACGGCGGACGCCCCGTGGACAATCATCAAATCCAATGATAAAAAACGCGCTAGGTTGGAAACTATGCAATATGTGCTGGATCAACTTCCCTACCCGGACAAAAACCACAATGTTGTCAAAGGCGCGGACCCGTTGATTGTCAAAGGCACCAAACACATCATCAACCGTGCCGACCATATCCTTGACGCAAGCATTCACCCGGACATGCGCAAGGGGTAGCGGTTTCAAATTGTAGTAAAATTTCCATATTGTAATTTGTTATTATTCTTAAAGCCCCTAAAGCTTGGCGGTCTTTTCTGAATGGGGGAAATTATGAAATCATTTATCACCTTTGGGTTGGCCGCAATATTTTGGCTCGGGTTTGCGGCATTATCAACACCGGTACGCGCTGATGAAATCCGCATTGGTGTTATGGCCCACGGTGTTGATGTGCCGCTTTCGGATGTGAACGGGGGCAAAGAAGACGGCGTGTCGATTACTGGGGAATATATTTTCGATACACCAAATTGGCCCAGATGGACATTGGGGGCGCGGCCCTATATTTACGGGTCGGTTAATTTGGCCGGCAATACCAGTCACGGGGGCGCTGGTCTTAACTGGCGCCGGTCTTTAGGGGGTAGATTTTACGCAGAAATCGGCGGCGGGTTTTCCGTTCATAATGGTACCATCCGCATCGACTTCCCTAGTTCTGCGGCGCTTCTCGCCCTGACAACCGAAGAGCGGATCGCCTTAATCACACCTCTTTATGCGCGCAGGGACAATGAAATTGAATTTGGCTCCAGAGTGCAATTTCGCGCACAAGGAGCCGTAGGATATAATCTCAACGACCAATGGAGCGCAGAATTTGCTTATGAGCATCTCAGCAACGGCCAGATTCTCGGCGGGCCGCAAAATGACGGACTTGATAGTCTCGGCATTAGGTTGGCGCGTAAATTTTAACAGGCATTAGGGCAAGGCCCGTTCTAAATCGGCCAACAGGATTTCCAGTTTTGTGCTTTGTGTTTGACCCGGGATTGGATTTGAAATGCCTATAGGCCTTGTTGCCACGGGCAAGGGGGTGGGTGCTATATCTTTCAAGGCTTGGCCCATAAAACCATGCCATATTTGCGCCGGAATTGAGCCGCCGGTCACGCGGGCCATTTTGGAATTGTCGTCATTGCCAACCCAAACCCCGGTAACAAAATCCGCCGTATAGCCAATGAACCAGGCGTCCCTGTAATCATTGGTAGTTCCGGTTTTTCCGGCCACATCGCGCCCCTCAAGCCTAGCGGCTTTGCCGGTGCCTTCGCGAACTACACTGGCCAGCATCATATTGATCTGGCTTAAGTGTTGCGTTTCCAGCACCCGGGCGCGCGGCGGGTGCGCATTGGAATAGAGCGTTTGGCCATTGCTTGCATAAATCGCCTCAATAGTGCGCGGTTTAATTCCGTACCCCCAATTGGCGAACGGCACATAGGCGGCGGTCAAGTCGTGCAAGGACATTTCCTGGGCGCCCAGCGCCAAAGACGCATAGGGCTGCAAACCGCTAAGCCCAAGGCGGTTGGCCAACTGCACGGATTTTTCTCGGCCAATGCTTTCATTTAGTTGCACCGAGATTGTGTTTATGGACAAAGCCAGCGCTTTTTCCAAAGACATTTCCCCCATATATTCATTGGAGAAATTTCCCGGTTGCCAACCGTCTATGTCTATCCGCTTGTCCGCGTAAATATCCCAAGGCGTGCGGCCCGCTTCAAGGGCGGCCAAATAAACAAAAGGCTTAAAGGCTGAGCCGGGCTGGCGGTTGGCACTGAGGGCGCGGTTAAAGCTAGAGTGACGATAATCAACGCCGCCGACAAGGGCGCGCACCGCCCCTTCGCCGTCAAAGGTTATTAGCGCCGCTTGCTGGGCGTTGCGTTTGGTATCGAGGCCGTTTTTGACCGCGATCTCGGCCAGTTTTTGCATATCCAGATCAAGGCTGGTTTGAATAATAATATCGCTTTGGGGCGCGCCCATAATTGTGTCCATGCTCGCCAACACCCAGTCAGTAAAATATCTGGCCCCGGCATTGGCGCTGATGGCCAAAGGCTCTATGGCAATGGGCGTGGTCATGGCCGCCACATATTGGGCGTCGCTCAGATAATGTTGCCGATACATTTGTTCCAATACACGCGCCGTGCGCGCCGCACTGGCTTCGCGGTTTTTAAGGGGGTTGAGCCTGTCCGGCGCTTTAAGCAATCCGACCAAAAGCGCGGCTTCGCCAATGTTTAAATCTGTGGCAGGCTTGTTGAAGAACCGCGTGGCCCCGCTTTCAATACCGATAGTGCCGCCGCCGAAATACACCCGCGACAAATAGGTTTCCAGAATTTCCTTTTTGCTCATCCGCAGTTCAAGCCAGACTGCAAACATCAGCTCTTGGGTCTTGCGTTTGAAAGTTTGCTCACGGGTTAGAAATACGTTTTTGGCCAATTGCTGGGTCAGGGTTGAGCCGCCCTGAACCACGCGGCCGGCCTGATAATTTGCCTTGGCAGCCCGCACTAGCCCGATGGGGTCAAAGCCTGGATGTTTGTAATAGCGCCGGTCTTCTATGGCGATCAAAGCCTGGGTTAGGGCGGGCGGTAATGTATCCAGATCAACCGGTTTAGCTTCAGTACCGCCTTTGCGGTAAATTTCACGACCTCGGCGATCAAGAATAACGATTTGCGGCGTTGATTTTGGCGCCCAGAGCGGGGCGGTATCAGGCATGTCGAGTGCCGCATAGCCAAACCAACCCAACACCAAAGCAGTAACAACGCCGCCGGGTAAGCCAACCCCCCAAAGCGTCCACACTAGCCATTTTGGCTTTATTTTTTTTAGCTTAGGCGAGCGCGGTTTCCGTTTTATCAGGCGTTGCCATAAAGGTTCGTTCACTTGGAGAACGGGCGCGACAGGCTGTAGCGCCTCAACCTTATTGCCTGCTTGTAAAACACCCTCGTCGCTCACGCCGTACACCCATCATAACTCAAAGTATGAAGTATGATTTACAGGCCTTAAACTATTGTAAAGAAAATAGGCACTCAAAGCTATACACAGGCCCTGAACCTAGGGTAATTCACCCTTTGGTGCGATTGTTACAGCCCCGTCACTAGTGAGCGGGGCGTCGCTACTGGCACCTTCACCCCGTTCTGGCCTATTTTCTGGTCCCCGTTCTGGACTGATGTTCAGCACAGGGCCAAAGCTGAGTAGGGTTGAGCCTTCGGCTTTGGATTTTCTGTCCGGCTGCAAGAAGTCCAGACTTCCGTCGGCCCGTTTGGCCAGCAAAATATCTATGTCCTCACCGCGCTCTTCCAGAAAATCCTCCAGGCTATATTCTTCCGATAATGTGGTAGAGCGGAACCGCCATCCAGACCACCAGTCGCGGGTCAATACGTCAAATGAACGTCCGTGGGTTGCCAGTGTGCGCCCGCGTGCCGTGTACATAATCGCCCCGGAATCGGCATCTTCCGTGTCTTGCCCGGAAACCTGAAACACCCGGTGACGCCCAAGTTCAGGTGCAAATTCCACACACACCAATGAGTTATAGGCATCATTTGGCCCGGCCGCGATCAAATGGCTAAAGGCGGAATGGTCAAGCCTGTGGTCAGCGTTTTCCGACAAGACTTCCCCGTAAAACACTGCAAACCCTTCCAGTCTTGCGCCGCGTAATCTGCGCCAATTAGTGTCGGCAACCAACACAGGTATGTCCATGTCTTTAAGGGCCTTTGCCATGCCGAGCGACCACGGATTGGCCCCGACAATCATTACCCCTTCGGTTTTATCTGAAACCAGTCCCAACCATTTTGCCACCGGTGTAATGGTAAAACCGGAACTAAGTACAGTAGCAAAGACCAGAGCGAAAGCCACGGGTACCAATATGGCGCCGTCAGCACGGCCAATTAACTGTAATTCCGTGGCAAATAGCCCGGCCACAGCCACGGCGACCACGCCGCGCGGTGCGATCCAGGCCACCAACAAAGTCTCGCGCCAGTTAAGCCCTGACCAAATGGTCGAAACGAAAACGGCGATGGGGCGAACCACAAACATCATGGCCAAGACAAACCCGAACACTTTAAAATCAAAGCTCTTAAGTACATCCAAAGTCAAGGTGGCGGTCAGGACAATGAAAATGCCCGACACCAAAAGCACCGCAATATTTTCTTTAAACCGGCGCATTTCCTGCATAGCGGCAAATTTGGTGTTGGCCATGGCAACCCCGAGCGCGGTGACCGCCACCAGTCCGGTTTCCTCGGCCACTTCATTGGCCATAACATAGATGAACAACACCCAGACCAACACCACAGGGGCTTTGAGATATTCTGGTACATGACCGCGCCGAAACGCCCACGCCAAAGCCCAACCCGAGACAATCCCGAACAGCGCACCGACAATGGCGGCTACGATTAACATGGTAATGGCGAATTGTGTGCTTTCGCCCATGGCGGTAAAGCGGATAAATTCATAGCCCGCCACGCAGAACAATGCGCCGAGCGGATCGTTGATAATGCCCTCCCATTTCAGCACCGCCGCCGGGCGGCCCGGTAAATGGGCCTGGCGCAGTAATGGCAAGATAACCGTAGGCCCGGTGACGACAAACAAACCGCCAATCATGAAAGATATATCTAAAGGGAGCTGGAGGATGTAATGGGCAGCAGCAGCGCCCAATATTGCGGCTATTGGCGCAGCCACTACAACCATGCGGCTCACTGCTTGCGAGGCATCGCGCAAATCTTTAAAGCGCAAATTAAGCCCGCCTTCAAATAAAATAATAGCCACGGCTATCCCGATCATGGGCCGATACATGGCGCCAAAATCTTCCACGGGGTTTAATTTAACCGCATCCACAATGCCGTGGAGCAGGTCGGTGTTTTGCACAAAATCCAGAGAAAACAACCAGGTCATAAATGGCCCGAAAATCAAACCGGCAATGGCCATTAGCACAATGGCCGGGCGCTGTAACCGCCAGGCAAGCCATTGCGCGCCAATGCCCAAAATTCCGATCAAGGCAATTTTAAATGGGAGCAGTTCTGTCAAGGTATGCAGGTTTTCCATGATTAAGTCCCGGTCGTGCCTATTGGTCTATTCTGAGAATATCAAAGCCGATATCCGTTGTGCCGTAATTGCCAAAATCATAACGCTCAACCCGGTCGGTAAACCAGCGCAAAACATGCAGGTACAGGCCTTCTAGCACCATGTTTAAAGCGGCTTGTTTTACGGGCAGGGAAAGCTCATAGGTTTGGTTGTGTTCGACCTGAACGTCAATGCGGTCACCCTCTTTGCGGCATTGCAGCACGATGCGCAGAAAATCGCCTGTCTCGCTGACCCGCACGCCCAAGCCAAAACTGATAGGCTCCAAAGGTAAAAACCCCTTGCCGGACACAGAAAACGCCGCCGAGCCGTAATTTTTCTCAATAAATGGGCCTTGGGGGGGAACAAGAAAAACGCATTTATTTTTATCGCCCATATAGGCGCACAGACCCGCTTGTATTTGCTCGGCTACGGAGCGAATTTGCGCATAATTATCAAAACTGCGCTCTCCATAAGCATTGGCGGCTTCGGAGACAATTTGAAATCGCGACTGTTTGTTTTTCAAGCTGGCTTTCTTAGAGTGCGCCTTTTTCTTAGAGTGTGTCTTGCCGGATTTTTTGCCCGATGTCTTGCTGTGCGCCATAAAGAACTCCCCTAAACCAAAGGCTTATATAGCGCACCATGCTCTTACACCAAGCCAAAAAAACAAAATGAACACAAATAAACAAGCGCGGGACGGGCAAAATTTCCACAGACCCTAGTCCAGCTGCCGTGCCTCGTCTGCCAACATAATTGGTACGCCGTCGCGGATCTGATAGGCTAGGCCTGCTTTTTTTGATATTAGCTCACCCGCTTTTTTGTCATATTCAAGCTTACCGCCTGTGACCGGACAGATTAGAATTTCAAGCAGGTGCGGGTCGATCATATCAATTTGGGGTTTGGTCATGTTTTGCTCTCTTGTCTAAACTTGGTTTGGTCTATTATGCCTATTGTTTATTTTGTTTGCTGATGTTTTAGGGGTCAGGCTTAGAAACTTTAAACAACACATATAAAAATCACTGAACGGTTTTATCCACTCCGTCAAGGCCGTCAGAATATAGATGCATGAGGCCAATAAGTAAGCGCCGCCTATCTTCATGGGTGGTGGCCTCGAGCAAGGATTGTTTGTCCTGGGGTCCAAACGGGCTGATCATAGCGGCCTGATCGACCAGTTTATCCAAAGGGATTTGTTTTAAGCTGTCCCAGTCAAGCTGAACTCCAAGCGTTTTTGCATAGGTTTTCATGGCCATGGTTAAAGCGCCGCGCTAGCCTTTATTGTTAGACATGGCCTCGGGGGTGTTGTCCGTCTCGTGAATATTCACATCGGCTTCAAACCCGTCATAATCAATTCGGGCCTGGCCGTAAGGGGTATTTGCCTGGATTTCTTCGCGCAGATGAAACCGTTTAAGCCCGCGCAAAACTAGCATATAGCGCCCGTCGTCCATTTCGGCAAATTGGACAATACAGCCCAACCCACCTATTTTTGTTTGTGATCCGTCTTCAAGGGTTTGTATCATGCCGATCAAACGTTCACTTTTAAGTGCGTCATCAACCATGTTGAGGTAGCGCGGCTCGAAAATATTGAGGGGTAAATCACAGCCGGGCAGAAGTATAGACCCGGCCAAGGGAAATAGAGCCACAGTTTTTGGATTGGTGTTGGCGGCCAGAGCTTTGAGATGTGTACCCATTTAGGCGAATAAAATCGACGCCAATTGCTTGCGCCCTTGTACCGCGATTTCAGACTCGACCCCTTCGGCCTCAAAGATAGTCAGCAGGAATTTGCGCGCCGCTTCGTCTTTGTGGGCCCGATTTTTCGCCACCGAGTATAATAAATGCTCGACCGCGCCGCTATTATCGCCGCCCGCCGCCATAGCTTTGGCCAGTTCAAGCCGTGTGTCCAAATCGTCCGGGCTAGCTTCGACTTTGGCGATTAAATCACCATAACCAGTACCGACCGCCTCGCCGTCGTCCGGCGCATCTTCTATCAATGACAACGCGGCCCGCACGCTGGCGATATCTGCGTGGTCTTTTATGCTGTCCGGCGCACCGTCGATTAGGGCCTGGGCTGTAGCCGCGTCGCCGCTGTCCATAGACACCCGTGCCAGACCGGCTAGAGCCCCGGGATTTTCGGGGTTCATTTGTAAGGCGGCGGCAAAATCCTGGGCCGCGCCGCCTGCGTCTCCGGCTTCTAGGGAGGCTTGCGCCCGTTCAACCAATATGATGGCTTCGGCTTCAACGTCCATATCTCCGGTCAGCTTGCCGATAAACTTCTTGATCTCGCTTTCGGGCTGTGCGCCCATAAACCCGTCCACGGGTTGCCCGTCTACGAACGCATAGACGGTCGGCACTGATTGTACGCGCAACTGCCCGGCCACGGCTTGGTTTTCGTCAATATTGACCAAAACCAATTTAACCTTGCCGCCCTCTGCCTTGACCGCTTTTTCAAGAGCCGGGGTCAATTGCCGGCACGGCCCGCACCACGGCGCCCAAAAATCAACAATAACCGGCATGGTTTTTGAGGCCTCGATCACATCTTCCATAAAGGTCGCGTCGCCCGAGTGGACGATATAATCTACGGTGTTTTCAGTATTTGAATCCATAATCATAATCCTTAGCTAAAGCGTCCGATTTGTGTCTCGATAAACTCCGCAACTTTGCTTTCGGGCAATGCGCCCTTGAACATGTCCACGGGTTTGCCGTCCTTAAAGGCAAATACCATAGGAATGGCCATAACTCGCAATTGCCCGGCTATCCCCGGATGGTCTTCGGTATTGACCTTGACCAATTTGACCTTGCCGCCTTGCGCCTTCACCAAGCGCTCCAACAAAGGCATAAGCGTCTTGCAAGGCCCACACCAAGGCGCCCAAAAATCTACCAATACTGGTACGGAAGCGGACGGATCGACAACGTCGGTGACAAAACTGGCGTCCGTGCCGTCGGTAATGTGTTTATTTTTTAATTTTTTCGCAGTCATAGTTTATCCTTAAAAAGCTTCCCTATACATGGTCTTTGCACAAAAAAATACAAGCGAATTTCCCATAACATTTATTAAGCCCGACACAACACTGATGCTGTACCAAAATACGTTGCTCCTCATTTGCCATATACCGTCTGCGGACTTACCGACCGTTAGGGAGCTTTTATCATCGGGACGGCTGGAGCAGATTTTGTCCGTAGATGTGCGCGAGGCAATTTTAATCTATACCCAACTTGTGGCGCGCGCGCGAGATTTAATCGGGATCACGGCAGACCAAGGAGAGGACTTGGTAAGACAATACCCGGCTTTGATCAAGGTTCACTATGGACCTACTCCGAATATAAAAGATGGCGTTTGGCTCAATCCGGTTTGCGACACCCTTGCCATGGGCAAAGATATAGCTTTCTTGAACGGACTTGGTATCAATGCCTATCAATATAAAGTCTACGCTGACCGCGCAGTTTTGCCCGTTAGCCGCGAACTGGCCGTATTGCACGAACCCTCGACCAAACTTTAGGCATAAAACACAATGAAGCGGCGGCAACACAATAATTTCCCGCGCATTATAAAACGTATTAGTTTACGGCTTCGGCCAAAGCCGCAAAACCCATAATGATTGGTTTGTGGCTTACGGCCTTGGCAAACACCTGCATATCACTGGCTTTAAACGCAGTTGTGGCTGTGTTCTCTAACGGGTGGAAATTGACGATTTCGTGGTCGAGTAAGGCTTTGTCGAGGATAAGCTGCACACGGTTTTCTGTATCGTTCATAATCGCAAATAGGGTCACTGAGCCGGGCGCGACTCCCAGTGTTTCCATCATCAAATCCGGTTTGCCGAAGGACAGGCGTTTGCAGTTCAAATGCTTGTGAAGCTGGTTGATTTGTATTTTTGTTTCGCCCAAGGCGCAGACCAAAACAAAGCCCCGGATTTGTCCTTGAGAAACAAATTCTTGGTATGCCCACCTGGCAGCTTGGCTTTGATATGCGCCCCCTGCTCCACCGTAAATATAGCCTCATGTTCATGGGTGGCGTGGTCAATGCCGAGTTTGTTCAGCAGATCAAATAACGGTTTGCGAATATCGAGCATGACGAGTTTCCTTGTTGGTGCTTGTTTACACGAAACCTCTGGGTTCCGTCTAGCCCTTGAGCAATCTTGCGTGGACTTGCGGGCCAAAAAAGCTAGGCCCATAAAATGCACAAAACCGCAAACAAACCCTTGCTCTCTCTAGCAGACTTTGCCATATACCCCTCCTTGACGGGCCTATACCCGCAATTTGCGTCTTTGAGCGGGCGTAGCTCAGTGGTAGAGCACAACCTTGCCAAGGTTGGGGTCGTGAGTTCGAATCTCATCGCCCGCTCCATTTTATTCAATAAATTCAATAACATACATCTGTGAAAGTGATGAGCATATTTTGCTGTTTTGGAATTGGAAACAATTTGGAAGCAGAATATAGCGTAGTTCAGGCATTTTATTTATCTGTGGATAATTTTAAGTATACACCAACTCAATTTAGGAAATAGCAAAAGAGACAGGAATCAAGATGATGCTTCATCCTAAAATAGGCATAAATCTATTGTCTGGCTTTAGTCTGCTTTGGCGGCAAAAGCGGACGCTATCATGCTTTAGAATGAACGGCAGTTTTGCCTAACTGAAAACCGCTCCTGCTCCTCGACCAATCCCGTAAAATAATAACCACGTTAAATATTGAGTTATGCTTAGGAACATTAGAGTTTTGAATAGCCCTGAAGTTTGAAGCATGGCTAATGTCCGTCTTCATATAAAATGGCACAGACCTAAATCTGTGCCATAAGCGTTGACGTCAGACATATTGCTCACTTTTAACAAAAACAGGTTCGATAGCTTGAATGCTATGGCCAAACAAAACTATAAACGGTCAGCTCACAAATCCCATATGTTGGTGACAGGCTGGTAAAATATAAAGATGGCGACACTGAAATACGCCTAAGCGCTATGCATATGAGTTTTGATATGAGCATGATGTTTTTAGATAAATCTTTGTCTGAAGCCCACAAAAAGGGCATCAAGCAACAAAGCAAAGAAAAGCAGGAAAAAGAAAATGCGGCGCTATTTGGTGGTAAGTAGCTTCCCAATTTTTTTGGCACCCTGTTTGTATAAGTTCAGATAGATGTGAGACTTTTTAAGTTTGATTTATTTAAGCTGCTTCCGCCATGCCGGGTGGAGCGGGGTATAAAACCTGTTACACTTTACCGCTATGTGGGGTCGGACGGGCAATTGCGGCGACATGGCCAGAAGGCATTGGCGGACTAAATTTAATTCACGCATAAACCAGAAAGTGATTTAAATTTGGGGCAATTGTTACTTTAATCAAGCTTGGTTTATTTTGATATATTTTAGGCCGTCTGCCTCATGTGGAAATTTACTAGGCAGGATGAGGTGGGTTGATAATTTATTACCGGTTGCACATTTGGCTGGTTTTGCGTATTGATTAACCATGAGTTGAATTTTGCGGGTTTTGGTGGGCGTTTGAGTAATAGAAGAAAAATAACGGCTGAATTTGAAATTGTAACGCCGATGTTTCTGGGCGGGGCAGACCATGAAGCCACGCGCATACGTGAAACCAGTATCAAAGGCGCACTGGCGTTTTGGTGGCGGGCGCTAAATTATGCGCGGTTTGTGAAGGAAGCGGCAAAACCGGATAGCGGAAAACCAAAAGAACGTCGTGGCAAATCTGCTTTAGCCTTGATGCAAATGGATGAACAAAAGCTGTTCGGCGGCCCAAAAGGGCAAGGCGTGTTTTTGTTGCGGGTGACTGAACAACCGAAAAACACCTTAAATATCGAACAAAGGATGGGCGCGGATGGAAATCATTGCACTGATGCGCTTCCACAGCAAAACCGCAACCAGGCTCTAGCGCAATGGGAAGCATGGGAGAAAAAGTTAGTTGGCCCTGGCGCACGATATTTTGGGTATGGGCTGATGGGTGCGGCAGCAAGAAAATCTGCATTATTGGACAGATCATGTTTGAAAGCCGAGCAGACTTTCTCCGTACAAATATTGTTCAGGCAATCAAATCAGGACGAGGTTGTTAACGAGATTGTCCCCGCATTAAAATTGTTCGGCCTGCTTGGAGGCCTTGGCTCACGGGTCAGGCGTGGTTGGGGGAGTGTTTCTCTCACGTCTTTGACGGCAAAGAGTATTGACGGGTTTGGAAAATGGCAAGCGATAAAAAGTGTAGAGGAGTACAGGCGGCGGTTGAATTCTGTAATTGGCACTCTACCAACAGAAAGCGGCACGGATTGGAGGCTTACGGCATTTGCCAAAGAGAGCCGTATTTGGGTAAGTGATAAAGAGTGTTCAACCGGGCTTGAAAGTCTTGATCAGCTAGGGCGGGCATTGGTAAATTATAGGGCATGGGGACAAAACGGCTATGTCGGCGACCAGGTCGTGCAAAAACAATTTGAGGCCGATCATAACTGGTTTTATAATATAGATACCAAGGTTGACATACCTCACAGAGTGGCATTCGGACTCCCGCAAAATTATTTTAAATATGATCGAAATGGCAATCATTTGCGAGGGAGTGTAAACCAAGGCAAAGAAGGGCGGCGAGGTAGCCCGATGTTTTTCCATGTTAGCAAAATTGACAGTCGATATATCGGTGTAGTTTCACTATTTCCTACTTTATTCATTTCTGGAAATGTTCAAGCAAGGAACAGTGCGCGACAAACTTATGATGATACATACAGCTTGACTGATAGCAATGGTTCGAAAAACACGACGGGATTAGAGGTTTTGCAAGGTTTTGTTGGACATGGAACCGGCACCTACAAAGCAAACCAGGTTTTGACGTTTGAAAAGGTCTATCCATGACCGCCCCACCCAAAGAAATCCTGCACTTTACTCTCGGGCCGGTGCAGGGGTTTATTGGGGATGCTCGGCGGACGCGGGATTTTTGGGCTGGGTCGTTTTTGCTGTCTTGGCTTTCGGGGCATGCTATGGCGGCTTTAGATAAGGCAGGCGGTAAGATAGATTTTCCACAGGCCGTTGATGATGAATTGTTTAGGGCTATCAGGCATAAAGAAATTACAACCACTCCTTATATCGGCTCCTTACCCAACCGCTTCAAAGCGGATGTTAGCGATGTTAAGGGCGACCCTGTAAAAATTTGCAAAAAGGCTATTTTGGACGCATGGGAAAAACTCGAATGTGCCGTTTGGAAGCAATTCATTGAAGGAGATATTGCAAGTAAAGGCAAAGGTGGTGCAAAGAAAACCAAAGACATCTGGGAGCGTCAAGTTGATAATTTCTGGGACATTAACTGGGTTGTTGGTGCGCCGGAGTTTGATAAAAAAGACCCCTCCAAGCCGATTGACGGTAAATGGCTCGACCAGCGCAAAAACTGGCGCACTCATTTGCAGGCAGACGAGCCGGGTGATTTATGCCGCCTGATGGGAAAATACCAAGAACTGTCCGGCTATCACCGTATTGGGGGAAAGGGCGAGCAAAAGACGTTTTGGGACGGGTTGGCTAGCAAGATCAGTGCCCTGAATTTACGCCCGGATGAGCGCTTGTGCGCCATTGCACTGATCAAGCGTTTGTTCCCGGTACTTGATAATATAGAGGAAATTATTGGCTGGAATCCGGGCGGCAACGGTATGGATATTATTCATTGGCCGTCGGTGAGCTATATCGCTACCGTGCCGTGGCTTAAGGGGGTTGAGGATACACTCGGCAATTCTGAACAAAGCAATTATTGGAAAAATGCCGATAAAAATGTTTCTGGTGATTTTATGGGCGAGTACCATACCAAATTGTTCGGGTTTGAAAAAAACGGCCTGTTCAAACTGGATGGTCATTTACTGCACGAAGACGGTATTCGAGCCTGGAAAGCGGATGATTTGAACGGTGATGATGACGGGGAAAAGGCTGGTTCGCGCAAGGCTTTACTCGACGGCCTTAAAGACATTCAAGACAAAGTCGGCGATAAAGCCAGTGAGTTTTACGCCGTCCTGATTATGGATGGTGACCGGATTGGTGCGAAAATTGGTGAGTTTGAGGAGACGGTTTCGACCGGGCTGGCAACATTCACCGGGGCGGTCAAAGACTATTTTGACCCCGGCACCAAGGACAACCCTGGTAACCCCGCCAACGGTGTTTTGATTTATGCGGGCGGGGATGATGTACTGGCATTCGTGCCTGTGGATACGGCGATTGAAGCCGCAACATTCTTGCAAGAAAAATATATGAAAGCCTTTGAACAGGCTACAACGGAACATGGCGGATATATCAAGGATTTCACCATGTCGGGCGCACTTGTTTTTGCCCAATATAAAACCCCCTTGCGGGCGGTGTTGAAAAAAGCCCACCACTATCTTGACAATATCGCCAAGGACAAAAATGGCCGCGATTCACTCGCGATCGCCGTAATGAAGCCCGGCGGCATTGCCTATGACTGGGTGTCGGGTTGGGGCGTGCCAATAGGTGCGCTTGACGATATTGCCGAAAACAAGAAGCAGTATTCAAATAGCTTTTTCTACAATGTCCGCGCCCGCTATGCGCCCCTGTTTGAGGGTGATGACCCGGCGGCAGACCGCGAAACGCAGGCGGTGATTTCTGATGATCCAAAATTTATGCGCTCCATCCTGACCGCCGAATACAAGAAGCAATTTCGCCAAAAAGAACTAAAAGGCATGACTGAGGATGAGATAGGGGTCGCGATTTCCAAACTAATGCTGATAGGGCGGCCAACAAATGGTGCCGGAGACAAGAGTCCAAACTATCATTTCGACGGCGCATTGGTGGCACGGTTTTTATCAGCCGAGAGGCGGTGGTCTTTGACGGATAAGCAGGGGGGCAATAATGACTGACCTGCACTTACACATAAATGCCGTAGACACATTGATGTTCAGGGATGGTCGCCCGTTTAACCAAAGCGATGCCGGTGCCAGCGAAGCGGTTAGTGTGTTTCCGCCCTACCCGCCGACACTGGTCGGAGCGGTGCGGGCGGCTTTGTGGCAAGGGCCGTTAAAGGGTGTCTGGTGTTCGCAAAAACTCGGCTCTGGCACAAACTGGCAGAGGGATGTCCTTGGGCCGCTAAATTTCGGCGCACCGATACTCCTGAAAGACGGCAAACCGGTATTTCCCATGCCGCTACATATTTTGGAGGGTAAAGACGAAGATGGTGGCAAACATTTAACGCGCCTGCAACCAGGCCCTGAGCAAAATTGTGACCTTGGCAAGGTGCAATTACCTGTGCCTACAGATAACAGCCTGGAGGGCGTAAAACTCATTGATGACCGCTGGGTTAACTTGGCGGGGATGGAGAAAATTCTAAATGGCTGTGTGCCCGAGAACGGTGATTTGATTGAACGAAACAAATTATGGCGCACCGAGCCACGGGTTGGCATTGGTATAGATGTAGATAAAGCCAGGAAAACAACCCGCACTACAACCGACGGTAATCTGTATATGGCCAGCCATGTGCGTATGGCTGATAATGTGTCGCTTTATGTAAAACTTGGCGGTTGGAATGATGGCTTTGTAAATGCTCTGCGCCCAATGGCGGGCGAGCACCGCATGGCGGAGATTACAACGGGTGAAACAGTTGAATTGCCGGAACAGCCAAAAGACCTTAAAGGCAATTATTGTGCTATTTTATTGTCCCCAATGGTTGTGGATGCCATACCCAAGGCGGGGGATAAAATTGACGACCTTCCCGGAAAATTGGTCAGCGCCTGTCTGGGCAAGCCGGTGGTGATTGGCGGCTGGGATTCTAATGCAAAACCACCCGGCCCAATCCCCTTGCGCAATTGTATTCCGGCTGGTTCGGTTTGGTTTATGGACGGCGGTGACGGTAATTACCCCGACGCTATTGGACTGGCAACCCAGTGGGGATTTGGACAGATAATGATCGGGAAATTTTAGGAGAGTTTTATGAGTGCAATTATAACCATGATGGCCGAAACCCATATCCATTCCGGGGTCGGGCAATCCACGGGTGCGCTTAATTTGCCCGTAGCGCGTGAACGCACCACCCATTATCCGTTTATACCCGGCTCCGGCGTAAAAGGCGCGTTTCGCGTGTGGGCGGAAGAACGGGCAACCGGTCTTGATATCGATAAATTATTTGGCAAGGAAGGCTCCGGCGATAAAGGTGGTGATGGCGGTGCAGGCGGTTTACTATGCTCAGATGCACGGCTTTTGCTCTTGCCAGTGCGTTGCCTCAGCGATGCTTATAAATGGGTGACATGCCCGGCGATTTTACAGCGGTTTGCACGAGATTGTAAGCGGGCGGGGCAAGCTTCAGAAATACCTGAGAGCATTTCTGTGCCCAAGGGACAATATTTGGGCAAAGATACGCAAGATGCCAATTTGGGACTAGAAGAGCGGGAGCTTACCAAAGCCGACAGCCAAATTGACGATAAAACCATATCTGCACTTAAGGGCATATCCGGCATTGCCGAGAGCGACCTAAAAAACCGCCTCGTCATCCTGTCTAATAAAGATTTCACCTGGTTTGCTCGCTACGCTCTGCCAGTGATGGCGCGGAATGTTTTGGACGAAAACAAGATTAGCAAAAACCTCTGGTACGAGGAAACCCTAGCTCCTGATACCATTATGTATGTGTTGTTTGGGGAACGAAATAACGGTGCCGTTGCCAATATAACGACGGCTATCAAGGACGCAAAATATATCCAGATCGGCGGCAATGAAACCATTGGCCAGGGCTGGTTTGAGATGGCGCGGTATATGGCTCCAAACAGTGGAGGCGCAGATGGCTAAACGCAAAAAGAAGAAAAGCAAAAATATGAAAAAGGGAATTGACCCTCATGCCAAAAAACAAAAGCAGGCGCAAGCCGCGCAAACACAAGATGAGCAGCCAATAGATACGGCCGCGCCAATGACCGATGGTGAGCCTACAAAATCTTTAGCACAATTACGGGCTAAACATGCGCTTGATGCAATTCAAAGCGATGACATGAAAGATTACGATAAATATGTCTCTTATGTCAGCGCGCTTCCCGCTACGATTATTATATCGGGATTGGGGCAGGCTATGGCCATGCTGAAAGCGGGTAAGAAGCCAGGTCACGGCATTCTTTTTAATCACATGCAAGACTGGCTTTGTAGTGGCTGGAAACATGGTCCGTATTCGGGCGATATATTACCCGCCATAATGGCTGGCACCGAAGACGATTATATCCGCGCCCAGGCCGAAGCTATGGAATATCTTGAATGGCTCAAGAAATTCGCTGTCGCTTTTTTAAAGGACGGGGACAACGCAAGTTCAGGGGGGGATGATGAACCTACCTCTAGCTGATAACAAGACCCATAAGAAAGCCACTAAAGATGGCAATCAAGGCCTATATTTCAACAAGTTTTTTAACCAGTGGGATGATGGCTTTAGCAAGGTCAAAGCACCAATCCGAGATTGTGATGGCGGTAAGACGGTTTGGTTGAAAGAATTTACCACGCAGGAAACCGCCAATGCGGAACATGAAGCTAAACGTATTAAAAACCTTGCGCTGGCTCTTGGCGGCACAGCGTGTGAGTACATCACCACTGGCCCTTTTATCACGGGCATGGGGTTATCGCATCCGGTTGAGAACGGGTTTTTATGGCACCATACTCTGGGTGTGCCCTACCTGCCTGGCTCCAGTATAAAAGGCATGATCCGGGCATGGGCGGCGGAATGGGAGGGCGCGGACACCAAAGATATTGGCCGCATATTCGGACGTAATGACAAAGCGGCGGGCGGCGCGGCGGCGGGTAATATCATTGTCTTTGATGCTCTGCCAACGGCGCCGGTTGAATTATATGTAGAGGTCATCACGCCCCATACGGGTGATTGGCGGATTACCGACACGCCGCAAAACAGCCCGCCCGCCGACTGGGTTAGCCCCGTCCCGATTCCGTTCCTCGCTGTCAAACAGGGCGCTAAATTCCAATTTGCCCTCGCTGCCCGCAAGGGCGCAAGTAATAGTGACCTTAAGAAAGCCTATGAATATCTGGAACTGGCCCTGGAATGGATCGGCGCCGGCGCGAAAACGGCGGTTGGTTTTGGACGGTTTATGACAGAGAAAAAAATACAAAAGCAGGATGAACAGTATAAAAAAGAAAAAATTGCAACTGACAAACAGGTTGCCGAAAAATTAGCAAAACAAGCCGCCATCCAAAAACAAAAAGAGGAAGAGCGCCAAGCTAATTGGACGCCTGTTGTTGGTGATGCTGTGAAATACCAATACGGCCAAGGGAAGCACATCATTTCAAAGTTAAAAAAAGATGGGGATTTCTGGGTAACGCGGGAAGATGGTACTGATGAAAATCTTTCAGGTACAGATGAATGCTTACTTTGGGCTGACGGATAACCATGACCACATATTTCGTAACCAGACATAAGGGCGCGGTGGAGTGGTCGCGCGGGCGGGGGATTGAGGCACAGCATATTACGCACCTAGACCCCAAAACCATAAAATCAGGCGACATAGTGCTCGGTACATTGCCAGTCCACATCGCCGCCCAAGTCTGCGCGCGCAGCGCAAAATACCTGCACCTGTCCCTAAAAACCCCGCCAAAAAGACGCGGCGAAGAACTGACAGCGGCGGATATGGACGCAATGGGCGCGGAACTGGTTGAATATGAAATTAGGAGAGTATGATGAGTGTTTTCAACGGGGATCTATTTAATCAGTATGTTAACCCAATTTTGACATGGCTTGGTTTGTTGACCTTTTTATTTTCAGTCTATATTTCAGTAAAATTGACGCTTGGTCGTGAATGGCGGTTCAAAAAATGGCGTAAGTCCGCCCTTTCAGCGGAAGTAGAACGTCCAGCCGCTCTGGTCATTGATATGATAGGAAAGGGGGCGGATACTGCTGCTATCAAATATATGAAAACTACCTTTCCCTCATATAATGATATCCAGATCGTTTCGATGCGTTGGGATTCACCACATATTAAGCCCGACATGGTTCCAAAAATTCTAAGTCAATTCAAGGATAAACTACGTGATCTGTCACATATTAGCGCGGATAGGGTCTATTTATTTATTTCTGCACCAACACCAATTACATGTATTGTTGCCGCCGAATTGGCTAATTTTGGGGGAATAGTTTTAATGCACTGGAATAATCAGGATGGTGTTTATGAAAATTGGGGCCCTTTAAGATTCCACTAGAATAACGGTGATTCCCACACTGCACACTCGAAGTTTCATAAGAATTTTGAAACATCTACAGGATGTTCCAATCGCTACGCGACCAGTCCAAGTCCCTGATGATTTAGGGTTTCGGAGGGGGTGGCGAAGCCAAAAATTGATCCTGTGAATCAATTTTAAGCGGAGATGTGGTGACACCTGCCGTAATATTTCAGTATGCTGTTCCAACACCGAGTTGCCAGTGCACGGCACTGTCGCTTGTACTTTCAAACGATTCACAGGATCGTTTGATTTGCAAAGAAGCAAACCAGTCCAAGTCCCTGATGATTTAGGGGGGGTGGTTTTACGGGTCAGATCAAAGAGTTCTGCTATGCACACCCCGAATTGCGTTTCTATCCCTGATGATTTAGGGGGGGTGGTTTTACATTATGAGTACGAGTCGAATCGTTTTTTCTATGTTTCTATCCCTGATGATTTAGGGGGGGTGGTTTTACGTGTTCTATTGCCAGCAAAAAGACAGAATTGGGTTTCTATCCCTGATGATTTAGGGGGGGGGGTTTTACAGGCCTCGCGGTCGTCAAGTTCCTCGTCCCAAGTTTCTATCCCTGATGATTTAGGGGGGGTGGTTTTACCCGCGCTTTCAGACCTGGGCGAAATGGTCAAGGTGTTTCTATCCCTGATGATTTAGGGGGGGTGGTTTTACAGGCGGTCATTACCACGATAATCGCGCTTCTTGTTTCTATCCCTGATGATTTAGGGGGGGTGGTTTTACTAATGCTATAAATCAACTCAATGCTGATACTGTGTTTCTATCCCTGATGATTTAGGGGGGGTGGTTTTACATGGAACGTTCACCAAGGTACTAAAAGATCGCGTTTCTATCCCTGATGATTTAGGGGGGGTGGTTTTACGAAATTATAGAATTTCAAACACCAAGCTATGAGTTTCTATCCCTGATGATTTAGGGGGGGTGGTTTTACTGACTATCTCGCACATATCGATATGAGTACCGGTTTCTATCCCTGATGATTTAGGGGGGGTGGTTTTACAGATATCTGGCTACTCTCTGGGAACACTCATATGAGTTTCTATCCCTGATGATTTAGGGGGGGTGGTTTTACTGTTGACGCTAGGTACGACGACACACAGTTGAGTTTCTATCCCTGATGATTTAGGGGGGGTGGTTTTACACAGGCCGGGGGTTATCCATTTACGCCTGCGCCGGTTTCTATCCCTGATGATTTAGGGGGGGTGGTTTTACAAACACATTTCTGCTGTCGAGACTTCAATCGTTCATGACGTTTCTATCCCTGATGATTTAGGGGGGGTGGTTTTACTCGAAATCGAAAACGTTTAAAGTTAAACCCGTGTTTCTATCCCTGATGATTTAGGGGGGGTGGTTTTACTTTACTTACGGCGGTGTTGATTTGGTGCTTCTGAGTTTCTATCCCTGATGATTTAGGGGGGGTGGTTTTACAAAGAATCACAAAAGAAGCTAGTAACTGCGGTTGTTGTTTGGTTTCTATCCCTGATGATTTAGGGGGGGTGGTTTTACTGAAGAAGATGGGCGGCAACAGATAGAAGAACTTATGTTTCTATCCCTGATGATTTAGGGGGGGTGGTTTTACTTTGCAGCCAAAGCACTCAAAGAAGCTGTATTTGGGTTTCTATCCCTGATGATTTAGGGGGGGTGGTTTTACAGGTACTTCTCAGAAGAAGACATACTGCAATCGTTTCTATCCCTGATGATTTAGGGGGGGTGGTTTTACAGACCCGCAGGCCCGCCCAATTATCTTAGAAAAGTTTCTATCCCTGATGATTTAGGGGGGGTGGTTTTACGCATAACTTCCTCGGCAACGGTTTTACCTGATGGGTTTCTATCCCTGATGATTTAGGGGGGGTGGTTTTACCTATTTTTGATGAACGCATAGATGACACCATGCAAGTCAAGTTTCTATCCCTGATGATTTAGGGGGGGTGGTTTTACAAATTCAAGGTTCATTTGAGGGCTTGAAAATCGTTTCTATCCCTGATGATTTAGGGGGGGTGGTTTTACCGGCGTTTGCGGCCAAGGTGTTTGGGCCGTGTCCGTTTCTATCCCTGATGATTTAGGGGGGGTGGTTTTACCTAGTCTTTGTAAGTAATTGAGTCAATTAGAAAATTTGGAACCATGTCCAAATGATAGGCTTTTTATTTTTCTTTAAAGAGAACAAAACAAATACACCTTGCAATATTCAGCAATTATATATAATATTATCATATAGTTAAAGTATTTCCAAATGATAAATGCATAAATCATGGTAAAAACTGTTGAAAAACAACCCCGGAAAACGGGCTCAAATAGCAAGTCTTATTCCCGCCTGTCTAAGTCCCAAAAGTCTAAATCCAATAGACCCCACACGCACGGGCCGCGCACGCCCTTGCTTGACGACGACGAATTATTCCATCAGGCGGTTTCAGTACGCGGGCTGTCGGCGGGCTGGGATAAGGTTTGGCGCAATAAGGGTGCGGCGGGCGGCGACGGGCTTGGGGTTGAGGTGTTTTACAAAGATGCCTATGGGTGGATCCGGCGCTTGCGGCGGTCATTGCTGAGCGGTGAATACCGTCCGGGGCCGCTTCGGGCGGGGGATATTCCCAAAAAAAACGGTGACGGCTTGCGCAGGTTGGAAATCCCGTGTGTTGCGGACCGGGTTATTCAATCGTCTGTGGCGCAGGTGTTGTCACCGCGTTTTGAAGAAGAGTTTGAGCCGGACAGTTTTGCCTACCGCCCCGGTCGCGGGGTCGAGCAAGCGGTGGCGCGGGTGTCGGCAGCGCAAAGGGCGGGTTATGAGTGGATTTTGGATGCGGATATCCACAATTTTTTTGGCTCGGGTGATCATGATTATTTGATGGCACGGTTCGGGCAGTCGGTTAGCGACGGGCCGTTGACGTCACTGGTTTCGTTATGGCTTACCCATGCTGCACCCCGGGGGGTTGGTCTACCGCAAGGTTCGCCGCTATCGCCTTTGCTTGCCAATTTGTTTTTGGACAGGCTGGACGAGAATTATTACGGCTCCAATGTGCGCTGTGTCCGCTTTGCCGATGATTTTGTCATCATGACCAAAACTCGTGCCAGAGCCGAAGCAATTATGGCACGAACAGATAATTTTCTAGCCAAGCAAGACTTGCAACTGAATATTGATAAAACCCAAATTTTGGATTTTGATCGCGGGCTGCGGTTTTTGGGGCATTTGTTCGTGCGCTCCTTGGTCACAAAAACGTCCACGGACGCCCGCGATATTCGGGACACCCAAAACTGGATGCGGCAAATTGCCCGAACGGACGGCGTTAAAGAGAAAGACAGGAAATTAGAACAAGTCAAAGAAGAACAGCAAAGGCGGGCGGGTTATTCTCCGGGCTTTCGTGTTTTGTATGTTTACGAAAATGGGCGCAGGCTTAATTACCGCAATAAATCTTTTACGGTCGAGGAATTTGTCGGCGCCGGGGTAGAGAACGGCGAAAGCGCAGATGCAGGGCGCTGGAAAGAGCTGATCGCCATTCACAATACAAGGGTGGAGCGTATTGAAATTGGCCCGAAAGCCACGCTGACTTTGGCAGCGCGGGACCTGGCCTTGGCTACAGATACGCGGATTGCCTATGTTAACGGGCACGGCGAGACATTGGGCTGGACCGGGCCGGGTTTAGCGTCGCGTGCCAAGCGGCATATGGCGCAGGCCGCTTGTATTATTGATGCGGACAAGCGTATTGCTTTGGCTTCCACTTTGGTAGAGGGGCGTATCCGTACACAACGCGCCGTCTTGCGCCGTTTGATGCGCGAACGCGAACGGGCAAAGCCTGTGCTTGATGCGGTGGTTGTTTTTACCCGTACCCTGGGGCGCGGTGAACGCTCGGTCTTGCGCCACGCGACATCTGTATCGCAAGTCATGGGGTATGAGGGGGCGGCGGGTGCCGTGTGGTGGCCGGCACTGTCTGCGCTTATGCCAAAGGATATGCAATTTTCCAAAAGAACACGGCGCAAGGATACGCGCGACGGCGCCAACACCATGTTTAATTTTCTGAGCTGGTTATTATTGCGCGATATTACAGTAGCCGTCGGTCGGTCGGGGCTTCATCCGGGGTTTGGGGTTCTGCATACAAGTGATGATAACCGCGATGCTTGTTGTTTTGATTTAATGGAGGAGTTCAGGGCGCACTTAATCGGCGGGCTTGGGGTTTATTGCGCGAATAAACGGATCGTGGTGCGTGCGGATTTCACACCTGTTGACGGCGGTGTGCGCATGAAATCCAAAGCCGCAGGCGCGTTGATCCGCGCCTATGAAAAACGGGTGGCGCGAACGGTTAAAAGCCCGCGTACAGGTAAGAAAATATGCTGGCGGCAATTGATGATGGAGCAAACCTTTGCAATGGCGACCCATGTTGAAGGCGGTGAGCTTTACCGGCCTATTGAAATGGGGTATTAGGCGATATGGGATATTAAACTATGGCGCAAACTGAACAAGCAATTGTGATTACCTATGACATCAGCCTGAACCGCACAAGAAGGCAAGTCGCAAAACGGTTGGAAGAGGCGTTATGCCGGGTACAAATGTCGGTGTTTGAAGGGAGGTTAAAGCGCAAAAATGCTAATAAATTGTTCGCTGAAGTCGAATCCATGTTGGACGCGGGGGATAATTTGCGTATGTATATATTAACGAAAGCCGGGCTGGAAAATAGTCGAGTTAGTGGCGGGGCACCCCTGCCTGAAGAAGTGGATTTTTGGCTATTGTAGATTATACAAGAAATGAAGGCAGGAAAAATGAAGTATGGCAGCGCCTGACACATCCGCGCGAGGTAATCGGGTTTGATGAATTGGCGCAGCGTTGGCAATGCTTGGATATTAGTGTCAAATTGTCTGGCTATGGAGGGTTGGTCGGTGCCCCTAATATACTTCCCATGTTAAGGGGAGCTATTGGCCGTGCTCTTATGATGGGGGCTTCACAGGAATCCCTCGCGCAAAAAATATGCCCCTGGGCACCGCCATGTACCAATGATGTGTTTTTCGGGCCTAAGCCTGAGATTAAAATAACCCGCCATACCCAGGTTGTTCCGAAGCCCTTTGTTCTGTCAGCAAAAGCACAAGGACAGGATTTGGCTTTAACCATAAGCCTGTTCGGTTTTGCCGGCGATTGGCAAGCTGATATCCGCACGGCTCTTATCGTATCCGTAAGGGAAAATATAAACTGGCAAAAACTCGCCCAAGACATCTTTCTACCGAGCGCCCTAGATTGCCAAATTCATACGCAAAGGGCTATAATAAAAAATGTTGTGCCAATTCCAAACCGTGTTGTGATGGATTTCATAACGCCCGTTGATTGCAAAAATACAGATCCGGCAGATAACCCAATGAGTGTCCTATCAAGGCTTGCAAACCGTTTGTATTTGTTGGCGCGGTGGCACGGGGTTGGTATTGAAGTGGATTGGAAGGCTTTGTCAAATGCTTGGCGGGCGCTTGTGATAGGCGTTGAAAGCGAAAACACGCATACCCTTGTTCGCAATTCAAAACGAACAAGCACACAATACAAAGTTTCCGGGCGGTGTATACAGCTCACGCTAGAGGGGGATTTATCCCCGCTTTGGCCATTGTTAGTCATGGGAGAACAAGCCCATATTGGGCGCGGAACAACTGCCGGGTTGGGGAGGTATAAACTCAAAAGCACTGAAAACTCGATTTAATTCCTTAGGGTGTCATTTCACCCCTCTCGCAAACGACCCCAATAACAGTGAACGAAAAAACATATGCTTGTCTTTACAAAGCTATATCCCGTCCGGATAACCGCTTTGACCTTGTTATTTTTGTTGGTCACAATGCGCTGATGGATCAAGACATATCATTACCGTCATTACCCACAGACCTTAAAGCACGGAATAAAAAACACAGCATCAAGGCCGCCGTTATTGCGTGTAAAAGTAAGCAATATTTTACTGATCCCCTCACTAAATTAGGTGCAGAACCCTATGTTATGACACGAGGATTGATGGCTCCGGAAGCCTATGTAATCGAAGGTGTTTTAAATGCGTGGGTAAAAGGCAAAGATGCTTCGCACGCACGGCGTCTGGCCGCTCAAAAATATGCCGCGTACCAAAAAATTCCCTTGAAAAATGCCAATTGGTTGTTTGGGGTAGTCTAAGACCATTCATGTCTTACCCAGAAGTGATAGGCGGCATAACATCCGCTCAGTGCGAAGCCTCCCTTTTCGAAAAACTTTGGCGGCACATGAAACACAGGGGAGTGCCCGAACTGTAATGGATCTGGTTTGAAATAACATTTATCAATGTTCCAACAAAGCTACAGCATCCGCTTTATGACCAGGTGACAAGTGCGCGTACCGCAGTGTCATTTTATAATTTGAGTGCCCTAGTAGTTCACGGACTGTATTTAGGGAGACGCCGGCCATTACGAGTTTTGAGGCAAAGTGATGGCGCATATCGTGCCAACGGAAGCCTTCTATTTTGGCGTCTTTCAAAATGCCAGACCATGCTTTTTGAACATTGTTGAACGGTTTACCGTTCTTGCTCTCAAATACATATACAGGGTAATTGTTTTCTTCCTTCCAATCCTTTAAGCAACGCAAAGCATCTGCATTTAGGGGTATATGGCGAACTTTTTTGCTTTTGGCAATTTTAGCTTCCACAGTTACTTGCTTTAGTATCCACTTCTTTGGTCTAAACCCCCCGTCTGGAAGACGGGGGGTTTAGACCAAAGAAGTGGATACTAAAGAGCGTTCTTCATCAACGGAAAGATACCGGACAATTTCATTGCCGTCGGAGCGGAGCATCTTCATTTTAACGAGTGGGTTGCTCGCTATAATATCCCATTCAACGGCCTTATTAAATGAGGATCTAAACACGCCTAGTTTGCGATTAAGCGTATCGTTAGATTTAGATGTTTTAAGCATCTTTACGCGCCATCTTTCGACTTCAGCTAAAGTAATGTTTGAAATCTTCTTAGCCATGAATTCTTCGAAATTCTTATACAGCAAATTTCGAGTTTGCCGGGGTACAGTGTGGTTTACATCTGACCAAGGAAGATAATGCTTATCGAGGAATTCTTTGTATGTGATTGCTTGCCGTCGTTTGCGTAAAACAAAGGCAGGATCGCCACCCGTAAACGCGTCAGCTAATACTTCTCGCGCACGCTCCCGTGCGCTAGTGAGAGATATTTGCGTGAAAACACCAATCTTTACACGTTTTCCTCTTGCGTATTCACAATAGAATGTTTTCCTACCTGTGGGCTGCAC
>JAJRSJ010000034.1 GCA_024278855.1 Alphaproteobacteria bacterium
GCATATCCCATTCCAAGTATGCCAGTGTTTGCAGATGTATTTCTGTTATTGAAGACATGCTCTCCAATGGCAAATGGAGGTGTAGTCCCAAACGGCATGTCAACAATACCTAAACCCGCCTTCGAATAAGACCAATAATAACGACGTTTGAGAAGAATGCCGCTAAAAATACTGAGCAGCGACAAGCTGGACACGATGACAATATCAGGCTTTGGCAGATTTTTTTTAGGGAACTTCCACATTTGCCATTCGAAATCCAACCAACTTAGCATCCGCCGCATCGAGCGGGCGCCGTTATATTTTAGGGTGCGAAGCCAGTGGACTTCGACCCCGTTCACAATTTCCAAAGCCCTTGGTTCCTTGAGCGGCTTGAGGGTCGCCAAATGATTGGAATCAGAGGTAAACATCAAGCAGCGATGCCCCATCCGGACAAGCTCTTGCATGATTAAGAAGCCGCGCGCACCAACCTGTGCCGATGCAGGTGGAACGGTGTACTTAGAAATATGCCAAATACACAGACCCATCTATGCTTCCCGGTAAAGTCGCGGGATCGCATTAACGGTTTTTATTGTATCGGCAAAATCCAACCCGAGCGCGTCGAGATACCATTTGATATTGGCATAGCGCGGGCGGTTTTCCTGTTTGACTAGCGCCATAGCTTCCTCGCGGGTGATTTGACCTTCGCGAATCTGGTTTGAGCGGAAAGTATCATGTTCTGTAAAGCCGGCGACCACCTGGTAGATATAGTTGTAAAATGCAGCAGTGCCGTCGCCAATCCGCCAGGTGGTGGTGGTGTCTTCTGCCTTTTCCCAGTCATACATGGCCAAGAGTTGATCAACACGGCTCTACTCCCAGGTCCAATAATCAAAGACATGAAAATAATCTGTTCGCGATACCATGCTGCGATGATATTCCCCCGTAAGCGTGTCCCAAAGCGAACTGTTGAAATACCCAGGGCTCTTTAGCATGGCTTTAAAGCGCAGTGATTGGTATTGCAGTTGCTGCATCGCGCCGCTGGAATAAACTTTATTGTTGCCAAAATTTGGCGGAATGCCAAGAAAACCCGCCTTAAAATGCGTCACTTCTAGAGGATTAACGCCCCAAAGGTTCAGGCTAATCCCCGTCTGCTTCTTTATGGTTTCAACATGTTGGAAAAAATGTTTGTCGCCAGCCGTTAAGATCGAAATCATACCCAAATGCGGTGATTTCAACCATGCTTTCAGGTTTTTTGTGATGTTCTCGCGCTTCTTGGTGATATCGGCAGCCACGATGATGTTTTCAACACCCATCTCGCCGCACATGCGACTGATATTGCGGCGGCCAAGATCGGTTATCATGCCCCAATCATATGTATAGGTTAAGGGCCTCATCTTGAGTTCGTTGACGATAAGATGCAAACCATAACAACTATCGCGTCCACCTGAGAACGGCACAATGCACTCATTGCCCGTAGCGCGGCGATAAGGCTCAACCAACTTGAACAACTCTTCCTTGGGCTTGGGTTTGTTGCGGGTACGATAAGTAGCGCAATAGTTGCAAACACCTCCGTCATCAAATTCGATGAACGGCATGGTCTCAGGCAGTAAGCACTTTGTACAGCGCGTAAAGTCAGGCTCAGGACAAAGTAACAGCTCTTCTTCTTTTGCATTTAAGATCAATTCAGGGATCAAATTTTGTGTGCGCGTGGCACTTTCGGTCACTTCAAATTCATCTTCACTGACCGGAATATCCAAAATGACGGCTTCGCGCATGACCTGGCGAATATTGGTGCAATCAATCTGCTCCAAAGGAAACTTTTCCGATGAAAAACAAATGCTGTCGCCCTTCTCGCCGACGTAAAGACTGCCATTATTCGAAAACAGGCAAAGCTTGCCCAACCTAGGTATGGCAATCGCACAGGCGATAACGCCGTGGCAATTCGCCATCGCCGCTTCGGGCAAGTCTTCAAGGCTACCGCCTCGTTCCAAATGCTCAGCAGCCAAAGCACCAATAATTTCCGTGTCGACCTGAAACTGTCGGGTCTTGCTAATGTCTTCCCACAAAGCGTCGTTATTGACGATAATACCATTGTGCAAGACGGCAATACCGTCACGTAGAACCGGCTGATTATCCGCAAGCCCGTTGGTAATCAGACGGCTGTGGCCCATGACGACGCCCGACGGGGTCGGGGTGTCTCGCTTCCAACTTTTGAGCAATCGTGTGATGGGGACATCCCCTTTTTGGACATGATAACTGCCCGCTTCTTGGTAGAGTATTCCGCTCGAATCTCTACCGCGCTGCTCGGCGCATTGCGCCAACGGCAAGATGTCACTAAGCGAGATATCATTTGCGGTAATTACACCAAAAATTCCACACATGTCATTTTCCTTTTACTCTTAAACGCAAGCACTTAACTCTTGGAACGCAAGCACTTTGGAATATTGTACATTATGTATAATCAAAGGTGAAACCCACAATGCCCAACTAGGGAGACCTAAGTTAAAACTGGCCAAATACAAGCTATTTTAAGAAAAACTTGGGTTTTTCTACCCCAAACCCCGTGCTTTTGAATAAATAACAATGATAAACTCAATTGACCAAAACTAACCCGCACTCAAAACAGCCGGTTGGCCCAAAATTAAACCATCAATTTCCCCGCATTTCAACCTATGGATCATAATTTTACCCGCGCAATTTATCCTTTCTTAATCAAGATCGGTAATGTTGCGCTTGGGTAAAATGGTGGATATTTGATGGATATTGTAACTTTCAATCAAGTGAAATAATGGTTGCGCTCGCAAATATAGCGCCGAAACTATCGAATTTTCTTTGGCCTTCCAGCGATGCAATGTCGGAGCGTTCCAGGGGGCATTTAATGCGCCTAGTGAACCGCCCCGGGTTTGCCGGAGGCTGTTTAGTTTAAGTTATGCAGCCTTTGGGACTTTGTCCAGTGCTGCGTAGTATAGTTCCTCTGCTTCGGCAGGCGGGATGTTGCCAATCGGCTCCAATATTCGTCTATGATTGAA
>JAJRSJ010000035.1 GCA_024278855.1 Alphaproteobacteria bacterium
ACGTCCACGGTCACACTGCGCTGCCCTACATTTGTGAACGGATCATTGGCCTTCGCATATGTATTGAGCGTAATGGAAGCTTGGTCTGTGGCAAAACTGTAAGCCTCAAGCCAGTTCTCTCTAAGGACAACTGGATCAATTGAAACCGAGCGGACATTCTTGATAAAGGCTGCAAGTTGATGGGCGATTTGCGCGTCAGATGGTTCAAAGTTTGGTTGAATTGGGCCAATTGCTTTTACGCCGCCAGCCTCATTAACCTCAATTACATAAGGGATAATAGTTGCCTGCGCGCCTTGCCAAATAAACCCACCGGCAAGCAATGCACATAAGCCAGTTTGACCAAAGAAGGCCAGTCGCCAATTTTTTGCTCTGACATGCGCACTTCCAAGCCTGTTATCGACAATTTGTTTAGCCTTAAGGTAAGGTGTTTCTGGCACGGGTGTTTTACCAAATTTGTTTGAACTGCGTTTCCACATATCTATTCTCCTTTATGCGTCTGGATTAAGAGTTGGGCCACTGCCGCTACCGCCGCGGTCACTGCTGCGAATGGCATGTGAGGCTGCGCTAGTGGCATGACGTGTTTGTTGTTTACGGTGAACTTTCTTAGCCCAATTCGGGCCTTTGCCGCCCCCGCCATCCGCCGCGTCTGATTTTGGGCCAGATTTCGGTATTGGATTCATACCTTTTGACAGCGCACGCATCCCGCCGCGCATGCCGCCTGCATGGGCCGTCGAAACTGCACCGCCTGCGGCCATAACTTTTGAGCCGCCCGCCTTGGCGACTGACATTACGCCGGCTTGCGCGACGGCGGCCATGCCAGCGGCAGCGCCTTTTATACCGCCAGAGCCTGACCCCATCTTGCCAAGAGCAAATGCGATTTTAGAGCCGCCTGCCATTGACGCGCCGGCCTTTACGGACGCCGCCCCTAGTTTAGCCGCGCCCGCAGCGCCTGCACCTGCGACGGCGCCGCCCGCCAATGCGCCCGCGCCCACGGCGGCCATTGTGCCAACTGCCGCGCCTGCGCCGAGCTGCGGCGCACCGGACACAAGGCCAGTGGCAATGCCAGGACCAAAGATACCAAGAGCAAAGATAGCGAGCGAGCCAAGAATTACGGACGCGGCATTAGCAAGTGTTACCTCGCCCGGAACAAATGATGATGTGATTTCGCCAAATATTGTTGTGCCAATACCCACGATAATGGCGAGCACCATAAGTTTGATGCCAGAGGCAATAATATTGCCGAGGACTTTCTCGGCGAGGAAAGATGTTTTATTCCATAAGGCAAAGGGGATGAGGATGAAGCCAGCCAGTGTTGTCAGTTTAAATTCAATAATGGTAACAAAAAGCTGAATGGCGAGAAAAAAGAACGCAAATAGCGTTATCACCCACGCCAAGAACAAAATGAAGATCGTAACGATATTGGTGAAGAACTTTATGGGGCCAGTGAGATTACCAATTTCAGTGAGTAGCGGATGCGCCGCTTTAAACCCCGTATTAGCAATAAAGCCAGGCCGCATTAAATCTTGTGCTGACATAGATGTATTGGTGGCCGTTAATCCAAGCGCGCCAAAGCTATCAAAAACAACGCCAGACAGAAATGCAAAATTATTGATGATGAGGGCAAAGAAGCCAACATACATGACTTTTTTAAGGAACTTGGCAATGACATTGGTATCAGGCCCCATAGCCCAATAAAGGCCAGCTAATGTTATATCGATACCGATCAGCACAGCCGTCAGGTAATGCACCTCGCCGCCAATAAGGCCAAACCCGCTATCGATGTAACCGCTAAAGGTTTTTACAAACTCGTCTATAATACCAAGATCGTCCATTACGGTTTCTTCCCGCTATATGCCGTGTCACTGTCCATAAAACGGCGGCGTAATTGGCGGCTTTCTTTTTCAATAGCGAGGCGGCGCGCCTGCTCAATACTGTCAGCCCGAGACTGCGTGATTTGCATTTGTTGCGCTTGCATAATCTGCTTTATCAAAAGCGCTAGAAGCTGATTGGTTGACTGGGTGGCTTGCAGCTGCCCGGTCGAACTATGGCTTGCGCCCATAAGCTGGCTTAATGTAGTGCGGTCAGAGGTAAGGCTCTCGACCATTTTGGACTGCATGATCATAGATGCGTTATAGGCAGCGCGTGACATCTGCCATTGTTCCTCAGCGCGGGCCATATATTCATCATCTGACATATTATCGTAAGTACCTGGGAAATGCTCTCGGACTAAAACTCTCGTCCGCTCAACCTCATAGGCAACATCCTCTGCTTCCATATCAAGGGCTGCAATCTCGTCTAAAATTCGTAAGAGATCATTGGCACTATTAAAGTCAAGCTTTGATAAATTCTTGGCCTGATTAATCAGCATTTGCGCTTCATTGCGAAGCTGATTGGCCTGCTGCGCCACCTGCGCGTAGGAGCGCACAGCCGTTAGGAAATTTTGCCGATAATTATTAGGGTCAAAAACAATGCCGCCAAATTGAGCATGGGCAATCTGGGCCGTACTAAGCCCTAATACGGACGTTAATAGCAATGCCATTATCCGTGTTTTTATTCTGCTGCGCCGAGTTCGAGCCATGGGACTTCCTCCTCTATATTTAAGTTAAATTCGTTTTCCAGTAGCTGCGCGCCCCAAGAAATGCCTTTGAAATTCAGCCAACGGGCTGCAAAGTTCTGGGGGCCGTGTTCATCTAGGACGCCGTCAATATCGCTATGGTCTTGCTCGCTCCCTGCGGCGCAAAAAGCCAAAGCCACGGGGCCGAGCCGTAAATCAAACAGGCGATTGCCCGCAAGGCTGTGAAAATAATAATCACATTTAGGCGTAGCCGAAGCTATGATCTGGATTTGGCGTTTATTAAGGCCAAACCTAGCATAGGCGTCTTGCTGTTGCGGCTCCATAGCCCGGCTATTGGGTAAGAATATGCGCGATAAACAGCTTTCAATGATAGCGGGCGCAATCGAGCTATTTGCAATATCCGCCAAGGACTGCGTGGCAAAAATCACGGAGACATTTTTCTTACGAAGGACTTTAAGCCATTCACGAATACGCTCCGCAAACACTGGGTCATCCAAGAACACCCAAGCCTCATCCAATATCAGAAATGTCGGCTGTCCGGTAAACCGCGCTTCCAGCTTATGAAACAAATAAGTCAGCACTGGCATGACGAGTGCCTTGGTGTGCATCAGGGTTTCCATCTCAAATGCCTGAACACTGCCGTCTTTTAATGTGTCCTCGCTCCCGTCAAGAATATGGCCGTAAGCGCCGTCGAGCGTAAACGGTTTTAAGGCCTGACGCAGATCGCTAGACTGGAGCAGTGCTGAAAGCCCGGTCAACGTTCTTTGCTCGCGCGGTGCCGTAGCAAGACTGCTAAGCGCTGACCATACGGCCTCTTTTACGTCTGGCGTTATGTCCACGCTTTCACTGCTCAAAAGCCCGGTGATCCATTCGAGCGCCCAAGCTATTTCTGCCGCGTCATCAATATTTCTAAGCGGCTGCAGTAAGAGGCCCGTATCTGCTGCGCCAAGATCATAAAAATCACCGCCGAGCGCCATGATTGCGGCGCGGGACGAGCGGCCCTTATCGAAGGTAAAAATCTGCGCGCCTGCGTAGCGTTTAAACTGCATGGTCAAAAGATTGAGCAAAACGGATTTACCCGCCCCCGTTGGCCCGACAATAAGTGTATGCCCAACATAGCCTTGGTGCGTCACAAGGCGAAACGGTGTATGGCCTTCCGTGGTAGCGTAAAGCAGCGGCATAGCGTCCAAATGCTGGTTGCGCGCTGGCCCGGCCCAAACGGCGGAGAGCGGCATCATATGGGCGAGATTAAGCGTAGAAACTAAAGGAATACGAATATTGGCGTATGGATTGCCCGGATGGGTGCCTAGCCAGGCATCAACGGCATTTACCTTTTCATGGATCGTGACAAAGCCGCGGCCATTGATAACCCGCTCTACGGCCCGAATGCGGGCTTCTGCAACAGATGCATCCTCGTGCATGACGCAAATAGCCGTGGTCATATATCCGTAGGAGACATAATCACCGCCGAGGTCTTGCAGCGCCGCATCGGCGTCTATTGCTTTATTATCGGCGTCACTATCAACCAAAACTGATTGCTCATTCATCAAGGCTTCTTTGAGCAGGGCTACCACGGATTTACGCTTGGCAAACCACTGCCTGCGCGTCTTGGTAATCACTTTGACCGCTTCGGTTTTACTAAGCGGCAAAAACCGGGTCATCCAGCGGTAAGAAAACCCTAATTTGTTAAGTTCATCCAATATGCCCGGCGTGGTTTCACTGGGAAACCCTAAAATGGTAATTGTATGCATAGAATGCTCATCAAGGCGCGGCACCAGCCCGCCGACCAAATCAGCCCCGCCAATAATAGCGTCCAGATAGGCGGGGGTTTCTGGTGTTTTGATGATGTGGCGCTTAGGGGAAACTGCAGAATGCAAATATGTCAGCGTCGCGTCATCATCCAGCCAGCCCGCCATTGGAAATTGCGCCTGTAAAAGGTCTAAACATCTATCCGCTTCTGACATAAAGCTTTGCAAATGATCCCCAACCGATAGACCTTTGTCATCATCAGGCGTTTCAATCAGCAGACTGTCAGCTTTGTTTGATCTGTCCGCAGGGGGGATAAATTGAAAGGTCAAATAATAGACGCTCTCAAACAAATCGCGCACTGATGTCTCTTCTTCAAATGCGCCGCGCCGTTCTTGGTCTACGATCCACGCGGCGGCGTCAGTGAAATTAGATTTGGGATAACCTCTAGCTGGAATGCGGGCCGCTTCAAAATAAAGCGCCCAGCTCGAGCTAAAACGGCGAAGCGCATTGTTAAGCCGAGCGCAGGTCGCGACCAACTCTTCTTCTGTCGAACTTTCAAGGTCAGGCCCGCGAAATTCTGCCGTGCGCTGAAAACTACCATCTTTATTAAGCACCACGCCGGGCGCAATGAGCGCGGCCCACGGCAGATAATCAGCCAAGCATTCAGGGCGTTTTTGGTATTCGGATAAATTTATCATGCCAGAACTTTCATGAGAGGTAGCCTTTGTGTTTGATGTGCCGGATAAGAACGTCCATGAATTGCGGGTCACGGGCGGCGAAAAAGACGCATAATGAATGCGCGCAGACATAATAGATGATCCCAAGCACCCAAAGCTGAAGGCCAAGGCCAAGCGCGGCGGCAAGCGTGCCGTTAAGAATGGCCGCTGTTCGCGGAACCCCGCCCAAAAGGATAGGCTCGGTTAGTGAACGGCGCACCGGGATGGCAAAGCCTTCTGGTAAATATCCTGAAAAATCAGCTGAAAGATTATCTGGCATTAAATCAACGCCCCACCTGAAAACTTAAAGAAGGACAGGAAGAAACTCGTCGCGGTAAAGGCAATGGAAAGCCCAAAGACGATCTGGATTAGCTTGCGAACGCCGCCGCCTGCATCGCCAAAAGCAAGCCCCAAACCAGTCATGATAATAACAATCGTGCCAAATATTTTAGCAACTGGGCCTTCAATGGATTTGAGAATTTTTGTCAGCGGCGCTTCCCACGGCATGCTTGAGCCAGCAGCATGAGCCGTTTGCGATAATAAGATCATGACGGCCATGACAATGAAAATGCCTATTATTAGGCGTGCTGATATTCGGCGCGAATAAAAGTTGATAATTAGTGGTTCTTGCATGGAAAATCTCCGTCATAAGTGAGGTTGGGAATGGTGGACGGGGCTGTAAGCGGTTCGAGCTGATAACGCTCGCCGTCAACGCCCATAAGCCGCATGATTGTATCAACACGTCTTTTGGAGCCTCGCCCGGAAATGAAGACAATCACGTCGATTGCCTCCGCTATGAGGGCACGCGGGACCACCGCCGTACCTTCAAGAATAAGTTGTTCAATGCGGGACAAGCCCGCTTTTGCCGAATTCGCATGGACCGTCGCAATACCGCCCGGATGTCCGGTATTCCAAGCTTTGAGCATATCAAGCGCTTCCGGCCCGCGTACCTCGCCGACAATAATACGGTCGGGGCGCAAACGTAATGTTGAGCGCACCAGATCGGCCAGCGTAACGCTCTTGCCTTGAGTACGCAGCGCCACTGTATCTTCGGCCTTACATTGTAGCTCGCGTGTATCTTCCAAAATAAGAATTCGGTCACCTGTGCCAGACATTTGCGCAAGAAGCGCGTTTGCCAAAGTTGTCTTGCCTGAAGACGTACCGCCCACGATTAAAACACTCAGCCGTGCATTGACGGCATAGCGCAAAGCATCCGCCTGCTGGCTCGTCATCGTTCCGGCTTTGACATAATCCGCCAATGTAAAAATGGCCACTGCGCCTTTGCGGATAGAAAAGCACGGCGCGGTTACGACAGGCGGCATGACGCCCTCAAA
>JAJRSJ010000036.1 GCA_024278855.1 Alphaproteobacteria bacterium
AGAAAGGTGAAAATAGGGTGCGCGGTTTTGCCCGTGTCATGCTTTTTACATTCTTTTGCGCATTTTCTGCCCGAACGGATTGGCTGATCCCGACGATTTTACCCATGTCGAGGAATGCGCCAATATAAAACAAGCTACAATACAAGGTAAAGCTAGCCGCAAAGGCAACAAAAACACTTAGATACATGCGGCGAAATGTGCGTTTTCGTTTGGCATTGCGGTGCAAAAGACTGTTCTCTGATTCTTCTATCAGGAGTTTTGTCCAGCTGCGGTCGCTGCTTTTTTTACTGAAATTTAATAACATGCTTCACCAACACCGATATTGTGTAAATAATGGCGTATTGTTAATGCATATGGGTTTAAAAAAGGTAAATGTTCAACGTGGACATTTGAAAAATGTTAATACACTCTATAGTGTTACGTCCTTATGAGATGGATATATTTTTTTCACTCAGTAAAGTTTTAAGCTCTCCGGTTTCGAACATTTCGCGCACAATATCACACCCGCCAACAAATTCGCCCTTGACGAACACTTGCGGGATTGTCGGCCAATTGTTAAAATCTTTGATACCTTGACGAATTTCCGGGTCATCTAAAACATTTACAGACGCATATTGCGCGCCCAGATAGTCAAAAATCTGAACAACGGTCGACGAAAACCCGCATTGGGGGAAGCTCGGCGTGCCTTTCATATAAAGGACTATGTCATTGCTTGTGACGGTGGTTTTAATTTGGTCTTGAGCCGTATCTGTCATAATTATTCCTGAGATTATTGGTTATTCTGATTTGGTTTCGAGTGCAAGGGCGTGCAATTCGCCGCCCATTTTTCCTTTAAGGGCGCCGTAGACGAGTTGATGTTGCGCAATACGCGACAGTCCCGCAAATGCAGCACTGGTAATAACGGCTTTATAATGATCTCCATCACCCGCCAGATCAACCAGTTCCACCCGGGAATCCGGTAAGGCGTTTTTGATCATGGCAATGATATCATCGGCCTGCATAGCCATAATTGTCTCCAGTATTTTTAGGCATCCATATATGCGGGCAGCCAGTTTTCATACTGCATATGGGTGTCTTGTAGGGATAAGTCAAATGCGCCGGTGGCAACAAGCCTGTCGCCGCCAATCACACCCACTTTTTGCGCGGGAATATTGAGTGTGCGTGCCGTGCTGATAATCGGATTTAAACTATTGTCATCAACCGCTAGCAAATAACGGCCCTGATCTTCTCCAAACAACCAAGCGTAAAGTGGGAGGTCGCAGGCATGTTTTAAGGTAAATCCAAAACCAGATGCAAATGCCATTTCTATAGCGGCTAATGCCAGCCCGCCGTCTGACAGGTCATGAGCGGCCTGAACCCGGCGGTCGCGAACCAACCGCCTTACATATTCACCGCCCGCTTTTTCTGCCGTTAGATCAACCGGCGGCGGTGCGTAAACCGGGGCGTCTACCCTGTCATGCCCTAAAACTAAATGGGCATAGAGGGACGAGCCGAGCCAACCATCGGTCTTGCCCAGCAACACCAGATGATCACCCGCTCTAGCACCTTTTATTGTGCTAAACCGGTTTAAATCCTTGATCAAACCAACACCACCAATACACGGGGTCGGCGGAATGGCTTGGCCATTGGTTTCGTTATACAGGGAGACATTGCCTGAAACCACGGGGTATTTGAGCGCCCGGCACGCCGCATTAATGCCTTCAATAGCCCGGACAAATTGGCCCATAACATCTTTGCGTTCCGGATTGCCGAAATTCAAACAATCAGTGATGGCGATGGGCTCAGCACCGGTGCAGGATAAATTGCGCCATGTTTCAGCCACCGCCTGTTTACCGCCTTCAAAGGCATCGGCAGCTACATATCTTGGTGTACAGTCTGTGGTAATGGCAACGGCTTTATTGGTGCCGTGAATTCGAACGATAGCCGCATCGCCGCCCGAGCTGGAATTGTCGATGGTATCGCCCATGACGCTGCGGTCATATTGTTCCCATATCCAGCGTTTGGAAGCAATGTCCGGGCTGGTGATCAGGGTGGTGACAACCGTGTTATAATCCGTCCCTCGGGTAAGCGGGTCGTGCATAGAACCGTTTTCAAGAATGTCCAAATTTTTGGGTGCCGAATAAGGCCGGTCAAGATTTGGCGCGTCGTCGCCCAAAGGTGCAATGGGTATATCGCATACGGTTTTGCCTTTGTGGTGCAAAACAAGATGGCCCGTATCTGTCGTGATGCCGATCTCTGCCACATCCAGATCCCATTTGTTGAAAATGTCGATAGCGATTTGTTCTTTGCCCGGCTTTAAAACCATCAACATTCTTTCCTGGCTTTCAGACAACATCATTTCATAAGGCGTCATGCCGGTTTCGCGTTGGGGAACCTTGTCGAGGAGAAGTTTGACACCGACCCCGCCCTTGTCGGCCATTTCAATCGAGGAAGAAGTCAAGCCTGCCGCGCCCATATCTTGAATGGCGATTATGGCGTCGGTGGCCATTAATTCCATACAAGCTTCGATGAGCAGTTTTTCGGTAAATGGATCGCCGACTTGTACGGTCGGGCGCTTTTCCTCACTATCATCATCAAATTCCGCCGACGCCATAGTCGCGCCGTGAATACCGTCTCGTCCGGTGTTTGAGCCCACATAAAAAATCGGATTACCGACACCTTTTGCGGCGGAATAAAATACTTTGTCGGCTTTAGCGAGGCCGACACACATGGCGTTGACAAGGATGTTGTCGTTATAGCCTCGGTGGAAATTGGTCTCGCCGCCCACCGTCGGTACACCAACACAATTGCCGTAGCCGCCAATGCCGTGTACGACACCTGCGAGCAATGTTTTGGTTTTAGGGTGGGATGGATCCCCAAACCGCAGGGCGTTTAGATTGGCTATGGGGCGGGCCCCCATAGTAAATACATCGCGCATAATACCGCCGACACCTGTGGCAGCGCCTTGATATGGTTCAATATAGGAGGGGTGGTTATGGCTTTCCATCTTGAAAATTATGGCGTCACCATCATCAATATCTATGACGCCAGCATTTTCCCCCGGGCCTTGAATAACGCGCTTGCCTGTGGTCAGCATTTTTTTCAAATGCCGCCTTGAAGATTTATAGGAGCAATGCTCGGACCACATGACAGAGAAAATGCCAAGTTCGGTAATATTGGGTTTGCGGCCTAACCTGTCGCAAATAATTTCGTATTCTTGTTCTGAAAGCCCGTGTTCTTTCACGACTTCGGGGGTGACTTTGGAGGTTTTTTTTGGCATTTTTTTCACCTTATGGCCTCCAGAACGCTTTTAAACAGGCAAATACCGTCTGTACCGCCCGTTAGCGGGTCTACGGCCCGTTCGGGATGGGGCATCATACCCAACACATTGCCAGCTTTATTACAAATTCCGGCGATGTCGTTAACGGACCCGTTAGGATTGTCTAAATATTTAAACACGATCCTCCCCGAACTTCTTAGTTTGTTCAATGTTTCGCGATCAGCAAAGTAATTGCCGTCAAAATGCGCAATTGGTATTGTTATCTCGTTGGTGTCTTTATAGGCGCGGGTGAACATGGTGTCTTTATTGACGATTTTAAGTCTTTGCGGACGACAGATAAAGCGCAAACCTTTATTGCGCATCAAGGCGCCTGGCAAAAGCCCGGCTTCTGTCAATATTTGAAACCCGTTACAAAACCCAGCTACGGGCAGGCCGGTTTCAGCCTTTTTTATGATGTCCTTGAGAATAGGTGATCGCGCTGCAATGGCACCGGAACGGAGATAATCCCCGTAGGAAAACCCGCCCGGGATAACAACAAAATCCACTGGCGGTAAACTGGTTTCCTGGTGCCAGACCATTAGCGGCTTGCGGCCCGTAATCTTCGCCAACGCGGTGGCAGCATCACGGTCACAATTGGAAGCGGGAAAGACAATAACGGCACTTTGCATAACGCTTGTTCCTACTAGGTCGTATTTTCGGGAATCTCTTCGGCCTTCTCGTCTATTATCTCGATCTGATAGTCTTCGATAACGACATTTGCCAATAATTGTTTGCACATTTTCTCGACATCTATTCTGGCTTGCCCGGCGTCTTGGGTATCAAGCTCCAATTCTATGGTTTTGCCTTGGCGGGCATTTGTAACACTACCGAACCCCATATGGGACAGAGAGCGGGCAATGGTGCGTCCTTGCGGGTCTAATACGCCGGGTTTAAGGCCGATATGTATAATGGCTTTCATTTATTCATCCTCATTAGAAACAATCGAGAGCTTGGGCGGGGTTCCGGGGTTTTGCTTGAGAATGCCAAGCCGGGTTGCGACCTCGGTATAGGCATCGACCACATCGCCAAGGTCACGTCTGAACCGGTCTTTGTCCAATTTTTTCTTGGTAGCACTGTCCCAAAGTCTGCAAGAATCCGGACTGATTTCATCTGCCAGTAAAATCAGCTGGTCACCATTATCATCCGTAAAACGGCCAAACTCTATTTTGAAATCGACCAATTGAATGCCGACCCCCGCAAATAAGCCGCACAGAAAATCATTGATGCGTAAAGTAAGCGCCGTCATTTCGTCGATTTCAGATGAGCTGGCCCACCCGAATGCCAAGATATGTTCCTCGGCTACCAATGGGTCGTTTAGCTCGTCTTTTTTGTAACAATACTCAATAATTGAGCGGGGCAGGGCGCTGCCTTCTTCCAAACCAAGCAATGTACAAATCGACCCGGCAGCAATATTGCGGCAAATAACTTCAAGGGGAATAATCTCCACCTCTTTGATCAATTGTTCACGCATATTGAGGCGTTTGATGAAATGGGTCGGGATGCCGATATTGCCCAAACTTAGCATGATATGCTCGGAAATACGGTTGTTCAGCACGCCTTTGCCGTTGAGTGTGGCTTTTTTTTGGGCGTTAAAGGCCGTGGCGTCATCTTTGAAATACTGCACCAGTGTGCCGGGCTTGGGGCCCTTATATAAAATTTTTGCCTTGCCTTCGTAGATTTTTTCTCGTCGTGACATATTGTTCTGCCATTCGCGTGCCGATTCGCACTGTGAGGAAAGAATTTATCGCAGGTATAGGCCGACCACAAGGCCGCGTACACGAAAAAGAAATTATATGTGCATAATATTTCAATTTGTGTTGGCGTTTTCTCACAGACTTGGTAAATCACAAATTAGAAACCAACCTTTTGGAGACAATAATGGCATCTTTTGACGACCGTAAGCGGGCAGCGGAACAGAAATACGTTTTGAATGCCGAACAAGAATTTAAACTGGAAGCGCGGCGCAATAAATTGCTCGGGCTATGGGTAGCAGAACTCATTGGTAAGTCGGGTAAAGACGCGGACAATTATGCCGTGGAAGTGATCGTATCCGATATGGAAGAGCCGGGCGATGAAGATGTGTTTCGTAAAATCAAACAAGATCTCATAGCCGGCGGCATAGAATTGTCCGATATAGAAATCCGCCAGCGCATGGACGTGCTGATGACCGAAGCGCGTACACAAATTATCGACGAAGCATAAACTAAAGCCGAACATTCAATTTATAGGATGGGTGAGACAGAAAATTTGCGTTTAAAAATTATGTGAATTTATTGGCCTTACCCGCCAACTCTGATGGGCGCAGGACAGGTAATATCAACGCTTGGTTTGTTGGCCAGCGCATAAGATTTTAGATTTTTTATATGTCTGGCCATGGTGTTTGCATCATAAATGATCGTGACGCAACCAAGTGTGTTTTTTGTATCGGCGTCTATCATGGCGGCAAACCCGGTGGTGCCGTACCATTGATTATACTGTTTGACGATAGCCGCATCGAAAGCCAAATGAGCGCTGCGTTCCGAGCGTAGGGGATCGGTAATATCAATATTGATAAACTTGATGCCCGGATCGCCGAGTATTTTTAAGGCTCTTTGTAAATTAGGTTCGACAACTTTGCACGGGGCACACCAGTCAGCCCGAAACATGACCACATACATGTCAGGGCGTTGTTGGGCTTTGGCCGTCATGGCTGCCCCCAAAGTTATAGCCGCCCCCAAAATAGTGATTACCAAAACACCGGCTAATTTTATAAAATGCATCATAATTATAGGCTTACGCAGATTTATCCTGTTTATCACCCGGTTTATACACAGCGGCGTGTAAATTTTTCGTGATACGCTATAGGCGCGAAATAGGTGCGAAAGCGCCGCTCAATATAGGCGCAAAAAAAAGACCCGGTCAAACCAGGTCTAAGTTTTATTGTATTGGGAGTTATTTTTCGCCCGGATCAACATTATGTGCTGGGGGGCATTTATATCTTGTCGTGCGGTTGGAGATCTTTTGGTCATGGGGTAGGCCCGCCGCTGATTTAATCAGGTTGGCCATTTTGTAGGCGTCTTGTTTATCGCTTACGCAACCGATTGTGCGGCGGCTATGTCGGTCAATGACGGCGACAAAACCGGTTAGCCCAACCCATTTGTTGAATTGCGGCACAATATCGCGGTCAAAGGCCGTATGGGCGCTTTTTTCCCACTGTAGCAGGTGTGTGGTATCAATAGTGACAAGCTCTACTTTTGAGCTGCGCACCATATTCATAGCAGTATCTAACTGGCTTTCCATCAGATTGCATGTAGCACAATCATGTGCCCGAAATTTGACCACATATATATCTGGACGTTCAGCGGCGTGGGCAGTTGCGGCAACTATGCCCAAGAGGGCAGTGCTTAAAATAGCGGTTAATTTATTCATTGTCTCAATCCTAATCTCTTGAAATTCAAACCATTTTTCGTCTTGCCGGATTGATACACTGCAATGGTTATTTATTGGCAAACACGCCGCTAACGCTTCATTTACCAAGGGGTTTTTTCGCACCCAAATGAGACTAAGTTGTGTAAATTATTTAGGAAAAAATTCTTGAAAAAATTTCATCGACTTGTGTGAAATGATAGGCAAGGTCAAACATCTCGCCAATTTCGTCCGGATCTAGATGTTTGCTCACCACAGGATCATCGTTCAGAAGCGTTTGAAACGCGCCTTCGCCGCGCCAAGCGGCCATAGCACTAGTCTGCACGGCCTTGTAGGCGTCCTCGCGGCTCATGCCTTTTTGGGTTAAGGCCAACATGATGCGCTGTGAATTGTGCAGACCACCAAGCTTGTTAAGGTTGTCCAACATGTTTTCAGGATAAACTACCAGTCTTTCCATCACACCCGCCAGGCGGTGCAAGGCAAAGTGCAGATGGGCGGTTGCGTCCGGTGCAATGCCGCGCTCGACTGAGGAATGGGAGATATCCCGTTCATGCCACAGGGCAACATTTTCAAGGGCAGGGGTGACGGCGGAGCGCACCAGCCTGGCCAGACCGGTCAGGTTTTCGGTCAATATGGGATTGCGTTTATGGGGCATGGCGCTAGATCCCTTTTGGCCCTTGGAGAAAAATTCCTCCACTTCCAAAACTTCGGTACGCTGTAAATGCCGGATTTCCGTGGCCAGGCGCTCAATAGAACTGGCGATCACACCGAGCGTGGAAAAATAGGCGGCGTGGCGGTCACGGGGGATGACTTGCGTAGATATGGGTTCAACCTCAAGACCAAGCTTGTCGGCCACATAGGCTTCAACACGCGGGTCGATATTGGCAAATGTCCCGACCGCACCTGATATGGCGCAAGTGGCGATTTCGGCACGGGCCGTAACCAACCGTTCCCGGCAGCGCATAAACTCCGCGTAAGCTTGCGCCATTTTCAGGCCAAATGTGGTTGGTTCGGCGTGGATAGCATGGGAGCGGCCAATGGTTGGGGTGTATTTATGCTCAAGCGCCTGAGCCTTGAGGGCCGCAAGCACTTTGTCCATGCCTTCTAACAGGAGATCACTAGCGCGGGCCAATTGTACCGACAATGTAGTGTCCAACACATCCGATGATGTCATGCCCTGATGCACAAACCGCGAATCGTCACCAATGAATGTCGCCAAATGGGTCAAAAACGCGATGACATCATGTTTGACCTCGCGCTCGATCTCGTCGATTTTGTCAACATCAAATTCTGCCGCATCGCCCTTGTTCCAAATATTCTCGGCGGACGCTTTGGGGATCACCCCCAAATCGGCCATAGCCGTGCAGGCGTGAGCTTCAATTTCAAACCAAATACGAAACTTGGTCTCTTGTGACCAAATAGCGACCATATCAGGGCGGGCATAACGGGGAATCATAATGTGTCTCTCTTTATATGTGGGCGCATCCTACATATGCTTTATTTAATCAGACGCAACAGCTTCATTACGTTTTTCGGCGTCCGCCCAGTCTTTGGGCAAGTTCTTGGCGGCTAACAAGAAGAAGCCAGCCGAGACTAACAAAGCCAAGCTAGTAAGTGATAGAGCCAAGCGTACAGCGTGAACACCGTCATGGGTTTTGTCAAAAAAGTCTGCCATAATACCAGTAAATGTTGGTCCAAGCCCCATAGCAATTATATTCAAGATAAAGAAGAAAAGTGCAGTGGACATGGCACGCATATGGATGGGCGCCAGAGTTTGTGCTATGGCAAAGCTAGGGCCAAGATAAAACCCCAGAAAAAACACAAAGACCGAAACAACAGCCAAATGCGCCCAAACACTGCCGACCCAAAATGCCAAAATGGCTAATGGACAGGCGATAGCCACCGCCATTGCCGGTAACAAGCCATAGGCCCGGACATTGTTTTTGCCAAATTTATCGGCCAGTCTGGCACCAAAATACGTACCTCCCGCATAGCAGATCCCATTGATGACACCCAAAACAATCATAATGGTTTTGAAATTAAATTCCGGATCAAACGGCACGAGGTATTTTGTCTGGAAAGCGTTGAACGCATAACCGACAAAGGAAGCCGAAGATATGCCAAAGCACATATACCACCATGATTTGATGGTCAAAAGTGTTTTTAGTGACTTGCCAAATGGTTCTGTCTTGAGTGGTTTTGTCGATGCTCCCAACTCTTGCGCACCACGTTTGGGCTCTCTCAGCACCAAACGCACAACTACGGCGAAAACCATACCGATGACGCCAAGTATTATGAAAATCCTGCGCCAGTTAACGGTCTCGCCTGATTTACCCAATAACATGGCAACGGCGAAATAGGCGAACATAATCCCAAATGGGATACCAAGAGAATAAATAGCTAGCGCACTTGCGCGCTCTTCCTTTGGATACAAATCGGAAATGATTGAATGGGACGGTGGGCTGCCCCCGGCTTCGCCGACACCGACCCCCATTCTTGCCAGACCCATTTGCATGAAATTATTGGCAAATCCGGTCAAAGCAGTAAAGCCGCTCCACACGAATAAAGAAACAGATATAATATGGGTGCGGTTATACCGATCCGCTAGCCAGGCAATCGGTATGCCAACAAGGGTATAAAATGCAGCGAATAAAATACCCGTCAACATACCCAACTGGGTATTGTTAAGGCCCAGTTCTTCGGAGAAAAACGGGGCCAATATCCCGACGATCTGCCGGTCAATAAAATTAAAACCATAAACTAATGTCAACAGAACCAGAACAAGCGCTCTGTAATTTTTATTTGTTTTATTGTTTTCTTGCATATTTTCCCCTGAAGTTTTTACATGAGCCCCAAAGTTTTAAAACTCACTATATTGTTGCGCCCTATGATGAGATGATCGTGTACCGCGACGCCAAGGGCTTTGGCAGCGGTGATGATTTGATTGGTTAAGTCTATATCGCTTTGGCTTGGTGTGGGATCACCCGACGGGTGATTGTGGGCCAGTATGATGGCGGTGGAAGATAATTCAAGAGCGCGTTTGATGACTTCTCGCGGATAAACGGGTGCGCGGTCTACTGTGCCTTGCCCCAGGATTTCATCGGCGATCAACCGGTTTTTCTTATCCAGAAACAACACCCGGAACTGTTCCTTGCCCTCAAACTGCATGGCAGAGCGGCAATAATCCAACAAGGCCGACCAAGAGGATAAAACCGGGCGCGATAGCACGTTCTCTTGTGCCAGTCTCAAGGCACCTGCTTGTAAGATTTTTAAATCAAGTGCAGATTTTTCGCTAATACCTTTTACCTCGACCAACAATTGTACGGGCGCGGAAATGGTTTCGGCAAAACTGCCAAACCGGGCGATCAAGTCTTTGGCAAGGGGCTTGACATCCCGGCGCGGTAGTGAGCGAAACAGATAAAGCTCCAAAAGCTCATAATCGGCTAGTGCCGCCGGCCCGCCTTCTAAAAACCTGGCCCGCAAACGGTCACGGTGTCCGTGGTAATGGGGTTTGGGGTTTGCGGCGGTTTTAGACATCAAGAGAATGAATATAGGGCGGTCGGTCAAAGCCTGCAGGCGATTTGGTAAAAATCTCGACCCCTGTAGCCGTCACGCCAAGGGAGTGTTCAAACTGGGCCGTGAGTTTTTTATCCCGCGTTACCGCCGTCCAACCGTCCGCCAGAACTTTGGTGTGGGGCCGCCCAAGGTTGATCATAGGCTCGACGGTGAAAAACATGCCCTCGCGCAATTCTTCGCCTTCGCCGGGATTGCCTAAATGCAGGACATTAGGGGCATCGTGAAACAAGCGCCCAATCCCGTGGCCGCAAAAATCTTCAACAACGCTACACCGTTCACCTTCGGCAAATTTTTGGATGGCCGCACCAATATCGCCCACCGTATTTCCGGGCTTGATTTGGGCAATGCCGAGCATCAACGCATCATAGGTAATATTGATCAAGCGATCCGCCTTGCGGTTTATCTGGCCGACTGGATACATGCGCGATGTGTCGCCGTGCCAGCCGTCAACAATGACGGTGACATCAATATTGACAATATCGCCGTTTTTGAGCGGCTTGGGGGCAGGGATGCCGTGGCAGACCACATGATTTACGGACGTACAAATCGTGTGCTTGTACCCCCGGTAACCTAGACAGGCCGGCACAGCGCCGTTGTCCAATATAAATTCCTGAGCCGCAGCGTCCAGTGCTTGTGTGGTCACGCCCGGTTTGACCAAAGGCACCAACATATCCAGACATCTGGCCGCCAACTTCCCGGCTTTACGCATGCCCGCAAAGGCCTCTGGGCCGTGCAGTTTTATGGAGCCGTCGCGGGTTTCGCCGGCCAAGTCAGCCTGTATGTAATTCATCATCATGGACGCTCTATACTATAGTTTCTTATTTATGCCAGACCCTTAATTATCAATAATTTGGATGGGGTGGGTGAGCGTGATTTCGTCAGGGTTGATTTTGTACGCATAACACAGGCTTTCCACTCCTGCGGTTTTTGCCAAGTTTAATGCTTCATGGTATTTTGGGTCAATGTCACGCGCAACACAAAAACGGTCGCAATCATCCCTTTGCACTACATAGAGCATAACCGCCCGCGCACCATCATTGACCATATTTGTCAGCTCGCAAACATGTTTGGCGGCGCGGACACTGGGGCTATCGGGAAATTCGGCTAGGCCAATTTGGCGCGAAAATGTGATGCTTTTCACTTCAACATAACACGGCGGCTCGCCTTGGTTTTCCAACAAAAAATCAATCCGTGAGTTTTCCCCGTATCTCACCTCGCGGCGCAGGCTTTCATAGTTCGCCAATTCGGGAATATGCCCGCCTCGCAAAGCATCTTCTACGATTTTATTGGGCCAAGCCGTATGCACGCCGACAAGGGCCATTTTTGTGTCTTGGCTAATTCCAACGATGCGCCAATCATATTGCAGTTTTCGTTTCGGATTATCCGCACGCGATATCCACACCCGTGCCCCCGCCTGTTTCAGTCCGGCCATGGAGCCAGTATTAGCGCAATGGGCCGTAACCAATGTGCCGTCTATTAGCTCGATATCCGCGAACAACCGCTTATAACGGCGAACCAAACGGCCTTCCAGCAGGGGTGTTGAAAACTTCATGGCACTTATATGGGTAAAAAACGCCTTAGGTGCAATTTTTAACTGGTATTAAAGAAAAATTTAGCCATATTGCCCGCCTACCCAGATACCAAAAGCGCACAAGCGGGCGTGGTGGAATTGGTAGACACGCAAGACTTAAAATCTTGTTTCCGTAAGGAAGTGCCGGTTCAAGTCCGGCCGCCCGCACCATTTATTGATCTCACGGCGCGAAGTAGCGCCTCCGATGGGGCGGCGAATGGTCGCCGGGGCTAGGGTTATAGCCCTTTGGTACATCGAGGTTTCCCCATCACCCGCGCCATATTTTCATGTGTCATTTTATATGAAAACGGTTACGCATATATCACGTTGATTTTGTTATGTTTATGTGTTGTTTGTTTTTGGCTGCTTTTGATTTTTTTCCTTTGTGTTGACTGCGTTGTGATTGGCGGGATGTTGTTCCGTAACTATATTGGTAATAATTCAAATAGCCTCTTGAAGGCGCTTTGTATTTTGTCATGACTATCCCGAGCAGTTTGGCACCACTGGCTGTTAACCGCTCAATTGTAACTTTGATAGCCGG
>JAJRSJ010000037.1 GCA_024278855.1 Alphaproteobacteria bacterium
GTAGCTTTGATGTAAAAGACCCAAAGATGGCCAGTCTTTGCGTGGCCGGTATGGTGACATGGATTTACACTTGGTATCAGGCTGATGGCCGAAGCACCCCGGACGAAATTGCCGAGCGCATGTCTGAATATATTCTCAACATGGTCGGAATACGAAAATAGTGAAACGGTTGGATAACAAAATTGCCCTGATAACGGGTGCAGGGTCAGGTATTGGTCTAGCTACGGCTCGTCTAATGGCCGACCACGGCGCGGTCATTATCGCAACGGATATTAACGGCGAAGCTGCCCAAGAAACGGCCCAAGAATTAGGCAATGGGACGTTATTTTTTCAGCACGATGTGAGTAGTGAAGCCGACTGGCAGCGCGTGAAAAAGGCCGTGATGGCCAAACATGGACGTCTTGATGTTTTGGTCAATAATGCAGGCACCAGCGGCCCCCACGCACCCCAAGCCCCGGAGTTTGCCAGCCTTGAAACATGGGACAAAACCAACCGCATTAATTTGGGCGGCGTGGTGTTGGGGTGCCGCACGGCAATCGCCATGATGAAAGAAAACGGCAGCGGCGCTATTGTCAATATTTCGTCCCTCGCCGCCAATATGGCAACGCCGGACTTTGCGCCCTACGGTGCGGGCAAAGCCGCCGTGCGCCAATTTAGCAAATCCGTGGCGCTTTATTGCGCGCGCAAAAAATATAACATCCGCTGTAACAGTGTCTTGCCGGGCTTCATCGAAACACCCATGGGACAAGAAGCCCTAGAAGGGTCAATCAGCGGCAAAAAAACCGATCCGGTCATCATGGCCGAGTGCATAAAAAAATCCATACCGCTACGCATATTTGGTAGGCCCAAAGACATAGCCTACGCCGTCCTCTACCTGGCCTCAGACGAAGCCAAGTTTATAACAGGCACAGATATTATTGTGGACGGCGGTGTGTCGGCGAAATAGGCACCAGCTACTGCGTGAGTTATTCTACTTGTGTATAATCATCAATGTACACACCACCACAGAACCTGGAGAACCACATGCCAAACTATAAAATTCTTAGTGGTGCCGCAGCTATCTTAGCGCTATCGCTGTCGTTTTTACTGGCGTTTATTCCCCAATTTATTTTTTGGTTGTTCAGTGTCACAGGAAATGATGCTTCATATTTTATATCAAGACGTGCGGCAGTTATGTTTCTCGGCATATCTATATTGGCTTGGTTTGGCCGCAATTCTGGTGACACGCAATTGCGCCGGGCAGTTTGTCTTGGGATGGGGGTAATGATGGTTGGCCTCGCCGTCCTTGGGGGTGGCGAGTTTATGCGTGGATATGTTGGGCCTGGAATCTTTTTGGCTATTACCGCAGAAATTATGTTTGGGGCCTCATATTTATATCTTTGGAAAAGCACGTCTAAATTATAGAAATGCTGATACGGAGGTTTGCGCCCTCCCGCAACAACAAGATCAACATAAAAACGCCAACAACCCCTAACAAATCGCAATCGGGTTGGCGGTCATTTGGGTTGCGCCTACGAATTTTGGCAGGCCGAGGACGAACATGAACTCGTTGACTTTGTCGCGGGCTAGGCCTTCAAGCGTGACATTTTGTAGGTGGTAGACACCGTTTATGGCTAGGTCGAGTTGATGTACCGGGATAAACTCGTCTGCGTTTTCGGCGGGCATGACCTCGGTGGAGTATTGATCAACACCGATAACAACCACTTCGGCGTCCGCTAGATATTGCGCACCTTCTTTGCCAAGACCCGGCACGGGGCCGATGAATTTTTCGGGCGCGGTGTCGATCGTTGTGATCCAGCCCGTGCGCAGCATCACCACATCGCCCGAGCGGATTTCAACGCCTTGGCGAGCCATAGCGGCCTTGATATCATCCGGCGTAATTACATCGCCCGGTTCCATAACATCAACCCCGCGCAGGGCGGCAATGTCGAGAAACACGCCGCGTGTGACGATGGGCGGAATGGTGTCCGTGCCAAATTTCTTGACGCCCGTATGGTCGTAAACGTCTTCGTGGGGGGTGCCGTTGTAGAATTTGTGGTCAATAGCAATATGGGCAAGCCCGTCAAAATGCGTGCCCATACCGGGCCAGACTGTGAAAAATTCGTCAATACCACCCGCCTTGTTTTTACCCCAAGTGGCGCCGCCGTATTGGCCGGGCGAGACAATATTCATGGCAAAACTGCGCGGCGGATAGGCCGGAGTTGTCGGCCCCGTCGGGATGGCAAGTGAATAGCTGGTGCCGCTTTTTATCAAAGACGTGGCTTCGATGATTTTTTCGGGCTTTAAAAAGTTCAGTGCGCCGATTTCGTCGTCTGCGCCAAACCGTGATGGATACCAGCTATCGCCGAGACTTCCTGTTGATTTTTTAGACATATTATTCCCCTTTATTTTTGATTTATTTCTCAAGTTTAACGATGGAGGCCAGAGCCATATCCGACAATTTCTGCCAGCGTTCAATACTATAGCTTTCTTCCATGAGACCGGCGGTCATGCCGACAAAGGTCATGTCGCGAACCGGGTCAATCCAAAACACCATAGAGCCAACGCCCGCATGGCCGTAAGTACGCGGGCTAGCCAAATGACCATAATATTGCGGGAAGATCCCTTCGCCGCGCAAGTAAAACCCAAGGCCTAAATAAGCCGGGAAATCGTCCCAGTTTCTAAATTCGCGAGCAAATGCCCAGGCATCATTGCTTTGTTGCCCTGTCTGGTTACGGGTGGCCAAGTCAATGGTCACAGGTGATAAAATCCGCTTGCCGTCTATCTCGCCGCCGCGCCGCAGCATTTCAGCAAAACGGAAATAGTCGGTTGCGGTCGAGAACGCACCAGCAGCGGGTATCTCCGCCTTTTCGTCCAGAAGATCGTTGAAACTTTCGAGCATTGCAGGCGGCATCAAACCCTCGGTCCAACCTCTTGTCCTGATCGGAACCCGGCGGTCTGCGAGGTCGGGTCTCGCCCCCAAAGATGTGTCCTTCATGCCGATCGGATCCATGACTTCGGACTGTAATATGTCCCGGTAAGCCCGTTTGCCGCCGTCGAGCCTGCGCACGACTTCGGCCAAAACGGAATGGGATGTCACCGGGCTATAGCTGACTAGCTTGCCCGGTGCGGATTGCAGCGGTAACATACAAAGTGTTTGCACGGTGGCTTCAAGATTAGGATAAACCTCCAAAGGAATTGGCGGCATTCCGCCCATGCCGCCTTTATGGCCTAGCAAGTCGCCGACCGTAACACGGCCTTTGGCGAGCATGCCAAATTCAGGAATAATATCGGCAATGCGGGTGCTAAGCTGTAAATCACCGCGCTCAAGCCGGGATAATATCAAGGTGGCGGCGAGCGGTTTGGTCAAGGACATAACCGCAAAGACATCATCCTTTTTCGCTGCACGTCCTGCGGCTTTATCGGTCTGGCCAATGGCCTCGTGCATGACAACTTTGCCGTGGCGGGCTACAATAATCACCGCCCCGTCATATGTTTCCTTGTCAATGTCTTTTTGGATAGCGGCGGAGAGATTGTTCAGGCGATCCCTGTCAACCCCGACAATTTCCGGATCAACAATGTCCATACTGTGAATGCCCATAAACTAATCTCCCAAATAAAACATAAAAATACTGTATTGTATAAAATAATACTATATAGTATATTTTATACAGCTACAATAGAATAATTTATCTTAGAGGGAGACGAGAATATGGGCAAGACAATGAAGGCTACAACTATTTCGCAGACGGGGCCTGCGAACGTTCTTGAATATTCGGACATGCCGATCCCTGCCGTGCCGCCGGGATGTGTTCTCGTGAAAGTATCTTTTGCAGGTCTTAGCTTTGGCGACATCATGATACGCGGCGGCGCTTATCCCGACATGCCGCCCATGCCCTATATACCCGGCTTTGAAGCGTGCGGTACGGTTGTGCAGACGGGCGAGGGTGTAGACGCCGCGCTGTCGGGCCAGCGGGTTGCCGTGTCGGCCATGAATACCCAGGCCGAATATATTGTCGCGCCCGCCGCATTTATCGCGCCCGCGCCGGACGGTGTTTCGGACGAAATGGTCGCCGCCGTCCCTGCCAATTATATGACGGCCCTTAAAATTATGGACGATATTGCGCAAGCGAAATCCGGTGAAACGGTTCTTATACATGCGGCGGCTGGCGGGGTTGGGGTTGCGCTCTTGCAACTGGCCAAATTGCGCGGGTTGAAAACCATTGGTATTGCGGGCGGGGCCGATAAATGCGCCTTTGCTTTGGAGCAAGGCGCAGGCGCGGTCATTGATTATTTATCGGAAGATGTGCCAACACGCGTAAAGGAGATAACCGAGGGCAAGGGTGTGGATATCAGCTTTAATTCCGTGTGCGGCGACACCCTTATGGGCGATCTTGATATCCTGAACCCTTATGGCCGCTTGGTTGTTTACGGCATGGCGGCAGGGCCCCCGCCGCCCGCATTTTTCATGACGTTTTTGTCGAAGTTTTCTGATAGCATCAGTCTGCATATGTTCAGCTTTAAAACCGTGGCCATGAATTATCCGGCTGAAGTTGGCGAATTATTGCGTAAGCTTATGGGTTTGCTGGCCGAGGGAAAAATCGCCCCGCCTATTTTCAAAATTTTTGATCTCAAAGACGCTACAAAAGCCCACGAATTGATGGAATCCAGAAAAATCATGGGTAAAGTGGTTTTTAAAGTTAATTCCTAAATAAAATAGGCAGACAAATATGAGTATCAAAGCATCGGATTGGGTTGCCCATTATGCGGATCGTCACGGCGAAAAAATCGCCTGTATTGACGTTGATAGCAAGATAAGCTTTAGCTATAAAGAGATGGACGAGCGGGCTTGCCGCCTAGCGTCTTATTTGACCAAAAACTGCGGGCTTGAGAAGGGTGACCGTCTAGCCATCCTTGCTTATAATTCCGCAGACTTTCTGGTTGTGCAGCAAGTTTGCGTTAAAACCGGAGCGATTTTATTGCCCCTGAACTGGCGTTTGACCGCGCCGGAAATCGCCTATCAAGCGCAAAACGCCGCGCCAAAAATTTTGATCTACGGCGACGAATTTGCGGACATCGCTAAACAAGTTGCCGCTGAAAAAAATATTTCCCATACCATAGAATGGAAAGCTGACACACCTGATAGCGAATTTGAAAGGGCGGTTCAATCTGGTGACCCTGATTTCAGTCCCGTTCATGTCACCCTGGATAACCCGTGGGCGATTATGTACACATCGGGCACCACCGGGTTTCCCAAAGGCGCAATCCTCACCCACGGCATGTCATTGTTTAATGCCGTAAGCTACGGGGTGGTCAATCATATCTCAAGCGCTACGGTGAATTTGTGCTTCTTGCCGCTGTTCCACACGGGCGGGCTGAACAACTGTATCACCCCGGTGTTTCATCAAGGCGGCACCGTGGTGCTGTGCCGTCAATTCGACCCCGGTGCCGTGCTGGGGATTATCTCTGATCCTGATTTAGCCGTCACCAATATCATGGGCGTCCCGGCCATATTCCTGATGCTCTCTCAACATCCGGATTTTGACAAAACCGATTTTTCCCGCGTGGTCAATGCGCCCGTAGGCGGCGCGCCTGTGCCGATTAGTATGCACAAATTATGGCGCGGGCGCGGTGTAGCCCTGCAGGAAGGCTACGGCCTGACCGAAGGCGGCCCGGCGGTTATCATCAGTGAAATCGACCAACCTTTGGACAAAGCCGGCGCGGCAGGCAAGCCCGTCTTGCACGGTGAACTCAGGCTGGTGAACCCGGACGGCGAAGATGTAAAAGACGGCGAGGTCGGCGAGATTTGGATTAAAGGCCCGGCAGTAACGCCGGGTTATTGGAACAATCCGGACGCCAATAAAAACGCTTTCACGGACGGCTGGTTTTGCACGGGCGACGCCGCCTACCGGGACGAAGACGGCTATTATTATATCGTTGACCGCTGGAAGGACATGTATATTTCCGGCGGCGAAAATGTCTATCCGGCAGAAATAGAAAACGCCCTATACGAGCTTACCCAAGTCGCCGAGGTAGCCGTTATCGGCATTGCAGAAGAACAATGGGGCGAAGTCGGCTGCGCCGCCATAGCCATAAAGCCCGGCGCAACCCTAAGCGAGACGCAAGTTCTAGAACACTGCGCAGGCCGCCTAGCACGTTTCAAAATCCCCAAGCAAATCGTTTTCCTAGACGCCCTACCCCGCAACGCCATGAACAAAGTCCTGAAAGAAGATCTGCGCGAACAGCTCGGTGTTGGCGCTTTGATCAAGAAGTAAGAGACATAAAATGAACAATAATCAATCACAGCTTTTATGGGCTTACCGAACCATGCAAACTATCCGCATGTTTGAGGAGCGTATGCATGAGGTTTTTACCACTGGGGAAGTGCCGGGCTTTGTGCATCTTTATGCTGGGCAAGAGGCTTGCGCGGTTGGGGTTTGCGCCAATTTGGCGGATGTAGATTATTTCCATATTACCCACCGCGCCCACGGCCCGGCCATTGCGCGCGGCGCGGATGTCACGGCGGTGGCTTTGGAAATTTATTGTCGGGCTGATGGTTTGTGCCGGGGCCGGGGCGGCTCGGCGCATTTGCACGACGCGGCCAAGAAAATTATTGGTGCCAATAGCGGCGTGGGCAGCGGTGCGGCACTGGCGTGCGGCAGTGCGCTGGCTACACGTCACCGGGGCGACGGCGGCATTGCTGTGGCACTGGTCGGAGAAGGTGGCGCTAATCAGGGCGTGGTTTCCGAAGCCTTGAATCTGGCCTCGGTTTGGAAGTTACCCGTGGTGTTCGTATTTGAAAACAACGGTTACGCCGAAGCAACCAGCGCCGATTACGCCATTGCGGGCGGCAATCTGTCGGCGCGGGCGTCCGGCTTTGCCATGCCAGAGGCCATAGTGGACGGCAGTGATTATTTTGCAGTATCCGCATCATTTGCCAAAGCCGCCGAACGCGCCCGCGCAGGCGGCGGCCCTAGCTTTCTTGAAGTGCGCAATTTGCGCATGTTCGGCCATTATGAAGGGGATGCCCAGAAATATCGCCCACCCGGAGAGGTGGCCGACTACCGCGAAAACAAAGACTGCTTGAAGCTGTTTCGCGCCAAAGTCACTTCGGAAAACTGGCTAGACGCCGCCGAGTTAGACACAATAGATCAAGACGTAGCCAAACTGATTGACGCGGCATACGAGACGGCGCGAAATGCACCACTTCCTGATCCTGAAGAGCTGATGCACTCCGTATTCGCGACCGAGTGTTAGGAGGTTATCATGAGGGAGAAAAGTTACCGGAATGCCATTCGTGAAACCCTGTACCAAGAAATGGGCCGCGACCCGGACATAATCCTGATCGGCGAAGATGTGGCCGGCGGCGCTCAAAGCGAGGGCACGAAAAACGGCCCAAAAAAGGGTGGTGAAGAAGATGCCTGGGGCGGGCCTATGGGCGTGACCAAAGGGTTAATCGGCGAGTACGGCAAGCAAAGAGTGCTGGACGCCCCCATTAGCGAAGCCGCATTTATCGGCGCGGCTATCGGCGCGGCGGCGGCTGGTTTGCGGCCCGTTACCGAGCTGATGTTTAATGATTTTCTCGGCGTATGCTGTGACCAGATCGTCAATCAAGCAGCGAAATATCATTATATGTTCGGGGGGCAAGATACGATCCCGCTGACCATCCGCACCACTATGGGCGCAGGTTTGCGGATTTCGGCCCAGCACTCCCAGTCGCTACATTCTGTCTTCACCCATTTTGCCGGGCTGAAGGTCGCGCTGCCTTCCACGCCCTATGAAGCCAAAGGGCTTTTAACCACGGCCATTCGCGATAATGATCCGGTGATTTTTTGCGAACATAAAATGCTGTACAGAATGCGCGAAGATGTGCCGGACGAATCCTATTCTATTCCGTTCGGCGAAGCGCGGTTCGTCATGGACGGGGAAGATGTCACCATTGTTGCGTTTTCGCGCATGGTGCATGTGGCAACGGACGCGGCAAAAATACTGGCCAAGCAAGGCATAAAATGCACGGTCATAGACCCGCGCACCACGTCTCCCCTGGATACGGAATCCATATTCGATAGCGTCGACGAGACAGGCCGTTTGGTCATCGTTGACGAGGGCGGCCCGCGCTGCGGCATAGCCTCCGATATTTCTGCCATGGTCGCCGACGAAGTTTTCCACGCCCTCAAAGCCCCGATTAAATGCGTCACCCCGCCTTACGCCCTAATTCCTGCGGCCCCGAACCTGGAAGACCTCTACGTCCCCGACGCCGCCAAAGTCGTGGCGGCTGTTCTTGGCATTATGGATGCTTAAACTTATATGGTTTTGCATCAAAACCAGCCTCAAGTTTCCAAAAGTCCCTAATATATGGTTCAAGCAATCATTGTGAGCAGTCATTTTTGATTGCACTTTGGAAATAAAAATCAGGAGCTGTCCCGCCCCGACTTCCCCTATCTGAAGATAATAGGTTGGGGGTGGATGTATCTGTCCACAATCCTTGATGATTGCCCGCAGAGGTATTTAAGCTGTTTACGTAATATCCTCAAAGAATACGCTTTGGAACGGCGTAGGGGCTTGCGCAAGTTTTTGATATCCGCAATATGTGAGGTATGAAAACCGCATCATTTACATTCGCAATTGCACCCATGATGGATTGGACGGATCGGCATTGTCGGGGGTTTCACCGGATGCTTTCTGGGCGGGCTTTGTTGTATTCCGAGATGGTGGTGGCGGATGCGGTTATTCATGGCAACCGGGAATATTTGCTTGGCTTTAATGAAGCCGAGCACCCTGTGGCTTTGCAAATTGGTGGGTCTGATCCGGGTAAGCTGGCTGAGGCGGCGCGGATTGGTGCGGATTTTGGTTACGCGGAAATCAATTTGAATGTTGGCTGTCCGTCTGACCGGGTGCAGTCGGGGCGGTTCGGGGCTTGTTTGATGGCAGAGCCGGACTTGGTGGCTGAATGTTTTGCTGCCATGCAAGAAACCGTGGATATTCCGGTCACGATAAAATGCCGCATCGGGATTGACGAACAAGAGCCGGCCGACGCCTTGCCGCAATTTTTGCGCACCGTAAGCGCGGCCGGGTGTGAGCGGTTTACCGTTCATGCCCGCAAGGCCTGGCTTAAAGGATTAAGTCCCAAGGAGAACCGTAGCGTTCCGCCGCTAGACTATGATCTGGTGCGGGCTATGAAATCCGAGTTTCCGGATTTGCGTCTAATCCTAAACGGCGGTTTGCAGACCCTTGGACAAGGGCAGACCGAGTTGGGCAATCTTGACGGGCTGATGTATGGCCGCGCCGCTTATCACAATCCGTGGATTCTGAGCCAGGTGGACGAGATGTTTTTTGGTGCCGCACCCAACACCAAAACCCGCGAAGATATTGTTCGCGAATTGATCAAGTATGCGCAAACTACTCAAGACACCGACCCGACGGTGAGAGCCTTAAGCCGCCATATTATGGGATTGTTTCACGGCGAAAAAGGGGCACGTTTATGGCGGCGTAACCTGAGCGAGGGCGACAGATCACTCTCCCCATCACGGCGGATTTTGGCGGCGTTTGCTGCCATGCAAAAAGCCCGCGACCAAGCCCGTGAAAACCCCGCATAATGGATCCGCAAATAATATATATGGTTGTGGGATTGTTGGTCCTCGGCGCAGCGGCAGGGTATAGCGCGGGTCTATTTGGCGTTGGCGGCGGCGCGATTATTGTGCCAGCGCTTTTTTACACATATATTTCCCTTGGTTTTACGCAAGATATTGCCATGCGCACGGCTATAGCCACATCTGCGGCAACCATGATTGTTACCTCCTTGCGCTCGGCTTGGTCACATCACAGGCGCGGGGCGGTGGACTGGCAATTGGTTTGGCCGCGAAATCCCTTGCAGAGTTGGGGTATTTGGATTGGTGTAGGCTCGCTGTTGGCGGCACTTTTCGTTTCTAGCTGGCTATCCGGGGACGCTTTAGTCCTTGTTTTTGGCGTGTTCATAGCCGGAATTGCCCTACAATTTATCTTTGGACGAACCAGTTGGAAAATAGCGCTTTCTGTACCCGGCGGGATTGCGCCGCCGCTTGCAGGAACGGTGCTTGGCGGGCTGTGTTCGCTCATGGGGATCGGGTTTGGTTCTATTGGCGTGACGTTGATGGTGCTGTGCGCAAAGCGAATTCACAGAGCCGTTGGTACTGCCGCCGCGCTCGGATTTTTCATTGGCGTGCCGGCGACCATTGGCTATATTATTAGCGGGTATGGTGTCCAGGGACGTCCGTTTTATTCGCTCGGCTATGTCAGTATAATTGGCTTTGTGTTGATCTCGGCGAGTAGTTATCTCTTCGCGCCGCTTGGTGTGAAAACCGCGCATAGCCTTAGCCAGGGAAAACTGCGCATGGTATTCGGAATTGCGCTTTTATTGGTGGCTCTCAATATGCTGCGAAAAATACTATTGACGTAAAATCAACAAATCGCGACTGGCTTCCACTTTTTGTAATTCACCCAGATAGCTCATGCCGAGCAATGATTGTGGTAATCCTTCGCGGATAACAACGGCGCGAACATTACGCACAGTCACATTGCCCACCGCAACAATATCAAGCATGATCGGGGCGGCCATAATCCGGCCCGCCGCCGTATCAATGGGGGCCGTATAGTTCAAAGTTTGTAAACTATGCCCGGCCTTTTGCGCGTCCAAGGGGGTCAAGGCGACCACACTGGCGCCAGTGTCTACCAAAAACCGGACACTGCCAGAATTGACCCTGGCTTCAACCCAAAAATGCCCGTCGGGAGATTTATTGATGGAGGTAGAAGAGCCATTTATGGTCATTGCCTGTTTTTCGAGCCTGTCCATTTTTTCGGAATTATCCATCCTGTTGGCGCGGGCCTCGACAATATCGCGCGGATGGATACCAATATATTCATAGATGAGTTCGCGTTTGGTCAAAGCAAAAAAACTGCCGCCAAAAACCAAACTCACCATAACCGCATCGCGTACTAATTTAGAACCCATCTTGTATCCCCAAATGTATATATTGGCAAATTAGGCCTATCTGGTTACGGATATATGAAAATTTGTCTGGTTTTTTACTTCTAACTTGATTGTGCGCAGACCCTGACTACCATAGGCAATATGACAAATATGACACAACCAACATTACATCCATTTGATGACATTAAAAACTTGGCGAAAGATTTGCCGACTGGGGATATAGAGGTGGGCGCTCATGTAGCGGCCAAGCTCGAACAAAGCTTGGGCGGGCTGCGGCCTTTGGGGCATTTAAGCGCGGCTGTGTCGTGGCTAGCGCAGTGGCAAGGCAGCACGACACCTGCAATCAATAAACCTTTGGTTAGTGTATTTATCGGCACCCATAATGTAGCCGCCAATGTTTTGGGCGTAGATGTGATTGCAGGCGGCAAGGCCCGCATGGCCGCCATGACCACCATAAGCAAGACCAATACACAAGGCATTGCAGCGGTGCGCGGGCTTGCAGGGTCGGTCTCTGCATTTTTCAAGGTTTTTGACATGGGGGTTGAAGCCCCGGCGGCGGATATGTGCAAGGGGGCGTCGCTGTCGCAGCGCGAATGTGCCGGGGCCATTGCTTACGGTATGGAAGTGGTGGCTGAAGACGCCGATATTATCGCCTTGGGCAATGCCGGGTTTGGCAGTGCAACCGCCGCCGCCGGCATTGCCCGGGCCTTATACGGCGGCGCGGCGCAGTATTGGGCCGGCGGCGACGGCGAGGCGGCAGATCGGCGCATCAAAGCCGTCGAAACCGCCACCATAACCCATAAGGAGATATTGGGCGATCCATTGGAGGTATTGCGCTGTTTTGGCGGGCGCGATATTGCCGGCATGGTCGGGGCTATCTTGGCGGCCCGCCATCAAAACATCCCGGTTTTGCTCGATGGATACACAGTATGCGCCGCCGCCGCCATTGTCCATGCCCTTAACCCGGCCGGGCTTGATCATTGTTTGGCGGCCCATAAAACCATTGAACCGGCCCACGGGGCTTTGCTAGAGCGTATTGAAAAAAAGCCCCTGCTTGATTACGGCCTCGGTATTGGCGACGGCAGCGGTGCGGCCATGACCATAGGGGTCATAAAAGCGGCGGCGGCCGGGTATCAGCACTTATAGCCGGGAGCTCCACTGGCCCTAAGAGGAGATATTTTTCAATATTGTCCTTGATATCAAACTTGGATTGCTAATTATCCTGATTTTCACAATTTAATTGTCTAGCTTCGGCCATAAAGTGCGCAATATATTCTAAAGTAAAACCAGTCATTTCGAAGATAGTTCGAAGCTAGTAAGGTACGAAAATATGGCCATTTTTGAACATCCGTCTTTTGACGCCCATGAGAGCGTCCATAGTTTTTACGACGAAGAAACAGGCCTACGCGCATTTATCGCCGTGCATTCGACCCATTTGGGGCCGTCGGCGGGCGGGACACGGTTTTGGAGTTATGCCAATTCGGGGGATGCGCTTCGGGACGTTTTGCGCTTGTCACGGGGTATGAGTTACAAAAATGCTATGGCCGGGCTAAATTTGGGCGGCGGTAAAGCCGTGGTCATGAAGCCGGACGGTGATTTTGACCGCGCCGCTCTTTTTACCAAATTTGGCGAATACATCAATGCGGTCGGCGGCTCTTATTACACCGCCGAGGACGTAGGCATGTCGCCGGACGATATGCGCACCATTCGTACCCAGACCAAATATGTGGCCGGGCTAGACGAAGGGGAGGCGGCGTCCGGTGATCCGTCTCCGGTAACGGCGGACGGGGTGTTTCGCTGTATCAAATTGGCGGCGCACAAACGCGGGCTTGACCTCAAAGGGGCGCGTGTGGCCGTGCAAGGGCTTGGCCATGTAGGCTATACGGTGTGTCGGTTGTTACACGAGGCGGGCGCCAAATTGGTGGTGACGGATATCAATTCAGACGCGGTCAAAAAAACCTGTTCGGATTTGGGTGCCAAGGCGGTCAAACCAGACGATATTTATGCCCAGGACGTAGAGATATTTTCGCCTTGCGCCTTGGGGGCAATTCTCAACCCGCAGACCATAGATCAGCTAAAAGCAAAAATCATCGCCGGGGCCGCTAACAACCAGCTCTCGGTGCCAAGCATGGGTCAGGAGCTACAAGACAGGGGCATTCTCTATTGCCCGGATTATGTGGTCAATGCGGGCGGTATCATCAATATCGCCGGAGAGATTGAAGGCAATTACAGTCCGGATTGGGTCGAAGAAAAACTACAAGGCGTAGAAAAAACCCTAAGCGATATTATAGACCAAGCCGCGAGGACGGGCCGCACCACCGACACAATTGCTGACGAAATGGCAAGGGTGCGGATTGGGCGTTAGGTTCTTTTTTGAAAGACGGCAGATACATGCTTCCAGTCATTGCCAAATCTTTACTATTCAGGTCTTGACTATCTAGGGAGCCTCTGAATAACTCATGAGCTGTTTTTCCCTGGCTGAAAAATCCAGCTTTTTGCGTGAAAATATCGACAATAGCCTGGCTATTCTCTCAATTTTCAAACAAAAATCTGAAATTTTCATCTCAGGGAAAATTCAACCCGAGTTATTCAGAGGCTCCCTAGGTCTTGCGCAAGCTATGGCTTGGCTGATTTCCAATCCGGCCATCATGTTTTGGTAGACGGGTTCACTGAGCAAGAGGCGCAGGTCGGTTTTGTCTTGTACCAATTGTTTGAAATCCGGGAGGGTGTTTGGGTCGTTCAAATCATGCCCGTTTTCATCTGACCACTCAAGAATATCATCATACTGGCTTATTTCCTGGGCTCGCAGGGCGTAATGGTAGAGGACATTGCCAATGTTTGGCGCGCCGTACCCCGCCTTGGTATTGAGGCCGCGCTGCCAGTTAAAGTCCGGATTAGCCGTGCTTGTGATGATGCAATGATATAGATCGGGTTTGGCTTTGCTGACCCGCAATTCCAAACCTGCGGTTTTTATGGCAATGTCAATATAATCGCTCATAAGCGCAGTCTATCGTAAAATTTTAGAAAATGCTATAGCGACAAAATTCTCTATTTTACCACCAAATGATACACGGTCTCATTGGCAGCAATATCGCGGAAGTCAGTCAGGGCGGTGGTTTTTAGCTGTGTTATTTGGCACCAATGTGCGAAATGTTCCTGAACCTGTGGCCCCGGTATGCTAAAGGGCGGGCCGTCCAAATCCGCCGGGTCGTATTCCAAAGTGACGAGCAGGATTTGTGCGCCGGGGGCTAATAGGCTTTCGAGATGCGCCACATATTTCTTTTGCAAAGAGGGCGGCAAAGCAATCAGGGCGGCGCGGTCATAGACGGCTTTGATATTGGTGGTACGGGCTTCGTTTAGATCGAAAAAATCACCGACCGCAATCGTAATGCCGTCTCCTGTATAGTTTTGGAACTTGTCATCTTTGGTGGTTTCGTATTTAAGTTTGTTGTCTTCGAAAAAATCTCTGGCGGCAATTTGGCTCAACTCCACACCCAAAATTTCGTGACCTTGTTGGCGTAACCACAGCATATCCAGGCTTTTGCCGCAAAGTGGCACCAGAACTTCGCAAGTCTTGTCAATATCCAGCTTCGGCCAATATTTCACCAATGCGGCATTGGTGTCTTCAAGGTGAAAGCCGAGCTGTCCAGACTGCCATTTATCGTGCCAAAATTGTTTATCTTCCATAATTGCTTTTCATAATTAGCGCCCAAACAGGCGGGCGAAAAACCCCAGCCTATTTGTGACGGATTTATAAATAGTTTTGGCCCGCATACCTGTGCGGCAAAAGGCCAGTACCGGGCCGCCGCTTTGCTCTAAAGCCTTTTTGAATTTTACCTGATCTTCGGGTGTGAAACGGCCGGGCTTGAACGGGATATGGTGGTATTTAAGGCCCGCCTGTTTTGCGGATTTTTTAAGAGCCTTGGACAGGGGTTGGGCCGCATCCTCACCGTCCGGGCGGTTGTTGATGATGGTTTCATAGCCCGCATCTGCCAGTTTTTGCATGTGGTTATAGGCGAGTTGCGTTGAAGTGGAAAACCCGTCTGTGATTTTTGTAATTTGCATCGCCTTAGCCTATAATGCGTTGAGGGGAATTTTGAGATACACCGTGCCGTTGTCTTCGGCGGGCGGGAATTCTCCGGCCCGCATATTGACCTGCACCGACGGCAAAATCAATTTGGGCATAGCAAGCCCGGCGTCGCGCTCGGTTCGCATTTTAACAAAACTGTCCATATCTGCATCGCCGCCCACATGTTTGTTGTGGCGTTTCTCTTCGCCGATCGTGGTCTCCCAAACGAATTCATCCCGCCCCGGCGCTTTGTAATCATGACATAAAAACACACGGGTTTCGTCCGGTAGGGCGAACAGCTTTTGGATGGAATTATACAGCGTCTCGGCGCTGCCGCCGGGGAAATCGCACCGGGCCGTACCGTAATCCGGCATGAATAATGTGTCGCCAACAAACACGGCATCGCCGATCAGCCAGGACATACAAGCGGGTGTGTGACCGGGTGTATGTAGGGCGGTGACGTCTATATCACCGAGGCTGAATTGTTGTCCGTCGTCGGCCAAAATATCAAACTGGCTGCCATCGGTGGCAAATTCTGGTTCGGCGTTGAACACGCCACCAAATACTTTTTGCACGGCGTCAATATGGGCGCCAATGACGGTTTGCCCGCCCAGTTTTTCTTTCAAATAGGGGGCCGAGGATAAATGGTCGGCGTGGGCATGGGTCTCGATAATATATTTGGTTTTAAGCCCCTTGGCCTCGATAAATTCAATGAGCAGGTCTGCCGCCCCCGTATTGGTGCGCCCGGAGGCTTCGCAGTAATCCAGGACCGGATCCAAAATTATCGCTTCTTTGCTAGCCACGTCATAGGCTATATGGGTGATTGTGTGGGTTGGGGTGTCGAAAAAAGATTGGACGCTCGGCTTGGTCATTTTATCCTCCTAATTGGCTCTTGTGCCTGTTGAAAAAAGTGTATATTAGTAAACGCTTATATACACAGATAAGGGTTTTACATCACAAGTTCAAGAGCGGGCTTGTACTATTTAAGTCCCGCCCTTATGTAAAATATATACAGGAAAAAACACAAGTTTAATATGACTGATTTTCTAGACACATATGAGACGGTGATCCGCTTGGGGTTGTTTGTCGGCGTATTTGCGCTTATGGGGGCGTTGGAAGCCCTGTTTCCGCGTAAATCCCGTACCCAACCGCGCTTGAAGCGCTGGGCCACCAATTTGGGCATTGTGGTCACATATTCTGTCTTTGTGCGGGTTTTATTTCCGGTGGCGGCCATGGGTACGGCCCTTTATGCTGCGTCAAAAGGCTGGGGCTTGCTGAATGTGTTGGATTTGCCCTTGTGGGCCAATTTGGTGATTTCCGTCGTTTTGCTGGATTTTGCCGTGTATTGGCAACATGTGGCGTCCCACAAAATCCCATTGATCTGGGTGTTTCATAAAATGCACCATGCGGACCGGGATATAGATGTCAGCACCGGTGCGCGCTTTCATCCCGTCGAAATCGCCGCCTCCATGCTCTATAAAATGTTGGTTATTTTATTGGTAGGCCCGGCAGTGGTCGCCGTCTTTGTGTTCGAGCTAATCCTCAGCGCCTCGGCCATGTTCAATCACGCCAATGTCAAACTGCCCTTATGGCTCGACAAGACGGTGCGGGTTTTGTTTGTGACCCCCGACATGCACCGGGTTCACCATAGCGTTATCCGTAAAGAGACTGATAGTAATTACGGGTTTTTTCTAAGCCTGTGGGACAGATTATTCGGTTCATATATTGACCAACCCAAGGGCGGGCACGACGGCGTCACCATTGGCCTGACCCCGCACCAAAACAACCAGCCGTCAAACATATTTTGGTGTTTGTGGCTGCCATTTATAAAAAAATATTGGAGATAATTATGTTTAGACCCAAGATACTCAAAACCCCGAATTTTCTTGGGGCTATTTTCCCGCCTAGCGGCGTTGCGTATCGCGACCAATGCTTTGGCATTGCTAGGCGAAACGCGCCTTGCCAGCCGAAAAACTATCTCCCAAGAAATTTTCGGTTTTTTGAGTATCTTGGGTTTAGACATTTGTTTGTAGTTTTTACCTTCGGCCTTTTGGCGGCGTGTACCCAGGGCGAGACCGGAGCCCAATCGGCACAGCAAGAACCGGCCTCGCAAGAAACGGCGGTACAACAAGAAACCCAAATTACTGATGTCAGCGCAGTCAAAGCGGCCGTATTGCTCAAAGCTCAGCCGGAAATCGTGGTGCTTGATGTGCGGACACCGGCAGAGTTTGCCGCCGGGCATATTGCAGGTGCGCTCAATATTGATTTTAAAAGTGCGGATTTTTCTGCGCAAATTGCCAAACTGGACACGACCAAGACCTATCTCGTCCATTGTCGTTCCGGTGGTCGTAGCGCCCGTTCTCTAAAGGCGTTCAAACAAAATGGCTTCAAAACCATCATCCACATGCACGGCGGCATTATCGATTGGAACAAGTCCGGCCTGCCGACGGTGCAATAATTAGGTTCTGACCCTAGACACTTGAGTGCGCCTATATAGACCCTATATGTGGGTTTATGACCATTACCCATAAAAATGTGCAACAGGCCTATGAGCTGCTGCAAGCCCGTCCTGAAACGGCGGTGCTTGATTTGCGCACGGGCGAAGAGTTCGAGATGTTCTATATCAAGGATGCGGCCAATCTGGATTGCCAAAGCGAGTTTTTCGAACGCCGGATAAAAACCCTAAACCGCACGGCCCCTTATTTAATCCACTGCCATTCCGGGGGGCGCAGCACCAAGGCACTGGAGAGGTTCAAAGCCCTAGGCTTTACCAATATCACCCATATGGACGGCGGTCTGCGGGCCTGGATGCACGCAGATTTGCCTTTGGTCAGCAATTGGTCGATTTAGGGTCTGTGGACATTTAGGGCAGGACAAAAGATTGCAGGGGCGGCGACACAAAAACACTTGCAAAAACACTTGGCGTAGCCATTATTTCGACTATGTTGGCTTTCCAATAGATTATGTAGATTCTGTGCCGTGCGAACGGCAAGATGCAAGAATATAGAGGTTTGATATGAAATTTTCAATGGAACGGGCGGCGCTTTTAGGGGCTTTGGGGCATGTGCAAAATGTGGTGGAACGCCGCAATACCATCCCGATCTTGTCCAATGTGCTCATGTCGGCTGACAACGGCAGCATCAATTTTGTTGCGACGGATCTGGACATAGAAATTTCCGAAAGCACCAGCGCCGATGTGGCCATTGCCGGAGATGTGACGGCCCCGGCCCACACGCTTTATGATATCGCCCGTAAATTGCCCGACGGGGCAGAAGTGTCCTTAAGTGTCGGTTCGGATGGCCGCTTGGAAGTGGACGCCGGGCGCTCGCATTTCGTTTTGCCTTTATTGCCTGCGGGTGATTTCCCGAAAATGACCGCCGATGATTTCACCCATAATTTTGCGCTTGGCGCCGCCGAGCTTGCGCGCCTGCTCGACAAAACCAAATTCGCTATTTCCACGGAAGAAACCCGCTATTATCTCAACGGGATTTACTTTCACGCCGTAGCACCAGAGGCAGGCTCCGCACACGGCAAATTACGCTGTGTGGCCACGGATGGTCACCGTTTAGCCCTGTGCGAAATGGCGGCCCCGGACGGCACAGACGGTCTGCCGGGCGTCATTATTCCGCGCAAGACCATTGCCGAATTACGCCGCCTGATCGACGGCTTGTCCGAAACCGTTGAAATCTCGGTATCCGAAGCAAAAATCCGGTTTAAAGTCGGTTCTGCCGTGCTGACCTCCAAGCTGATCGACGGGACATTCCCGGACTATGACCGGGTGATCCCCAAGGACGGCGACAAAAAACTGGTCATTGATAACGGTGTTTTTGCCAGTGCAGTTGACCGGGTGTCGACCATATCGGCCGAGAAATCCCGCTCAATTAAACTAACCCTTGAGGGCGATAATCTCACACTGGCGGTCAACAATCCCGAACACGGCAATGCTCGGGAGGATTTGATGGTTGATTACGGGGCTGAAAATTTGGAAATCGGCTTTAACGCCAAATATTTGCTCGATGTCACCACACAAATTGAAGCCCGTGATGTGCATTTTTCCTTGTCCGACCCGGCCTCTCCGGCTTTGGTTACAGACCCTGAAGACGACGGCGCTTTGTTTGTGCTGATGCCGCTTCGGGTTTAATTTAGCGCGTGTGTCCAAAACGGACTATATAAAACATCTGCTTCTAAGCGATTTTCGCTCTTATGCGGCGCTAGATATCGGTTTTGATGGTCGTCCAGTGGTGCTGTACGGCGAAAATGGTGCGGGGAAAACCAATCTGTTGGAAGCCATATCCTTACTCTCACCGGGACGCGGTTGGCGCCGGGCCAAGCTTATGGATTTTGCACGGCGGGACGGTGAAACAGCCTGTGAAAATTGGGCCGTGGCCGCCAAATTAGGCGGCAGTGAGGTCAAAATCGGCACGGGCGGGGTCGAGGGTGTACCGACCCGGCGCAAAATGCGCATGGACGGAAAAACTGCCAGCGGGCCTGATATGGCGCGGCAGTTGAGCATAAACTGGCTGACCCCGGCTCAAGACAGATTGTTCGCAGGCCCGGCCTCTGACCGTCGCAAGTTTTTTGACCGTTTGTGTCTGGTGCATGTGCCGCAGCATGGCCGCACATCATTGGTCTATGACAAATCAAGGGCCGAGCGCGGACGGTTGTTCTCGGACGGTATTGACGATGCTTACTGGTTTGATGCTTTGGAAGCTGACATGGCGGAAACGGGCGCGAAAATCGCCAAAGCCCGTTGGCAGGTGTTGGAGATGTTACGCACTGAAATAGACAACAGGGCAGGGGGTAGCTTCCCCCAATCTGATCTGGTTTTGGACGGCGAGGCAGAAGCGCTCTACGCCGCCGGGGCAGATGAATATGAAGTGGCGCAATATATCAAAACCGGTTTGGCCAATGACCGCGCCCTTGACGCCAGAGCCGGGCGCACATTGCGCGGTGTGCATAAATCCGATCTTCTCGTTACCCACCGCGCCAAAGCGATGCCCGCCGCCTCTTGCTCAACCGGAGAGCAAAAGGCATTATTGATCGGACTAGTGCTGGCCCATGCCCGCACGCAAGGCAACAAACCGCCGCTGTTATTACTGGACGAAGTAGCCGCTCATCTCGACGAACACCGCCGCGCCGCGCTCATCGAAGAACTGCTAGAGCTAAACACCCAGGTTTTCCTAACCGGCACAGACGCGCAATTGTTCAAAGCCTTCGCAGGCAGGGCTCAGGTTTTCGAGGTTGTGGGCGGGGAGTTATATGAAAAGCAAAGTTGAAATATAGCAAAGTATAGGGAGTATATGGCAGTATATGAGAACTTGCTATTTATGCAGATATTTCCTAATTCACGGCTATTGCGGAGTTGACTACATAACATGAAAAACTTTACCAACATTTCCGGCCTTGGCCAAATCGCGGAGCATTATGATGCGGCGCTTGTTGACATATGGGGGGTGATCCATAATGGGCGCGATGCGTTCCCGCAGGCCATCGAGGCTTTGCAACGGTTTCGTGAGGAGCGCGGGCCTGTGGTGTTGATCTCCAACTCTCCGCGACCTAGCATAGCCATTCCGGCCCAGTTCGACGAGGTCGGGGTTCCCCATAATGTCTATGACGCCATTGTTACCTCCGGCGATGCCACTATCGACGAGTTAGCCCGGCGCGCACCTGGCCCGGCCTTTAAGCTTGGGCCTAAGCGCGATGATGGTTTGTACGAAAACCTGGGTCTGAATTTTGCCGAATTAAAAGACGCTGCCTTTATCACCTGTACCGGGCTGTTTGACGACGAAAACGAAACCCCGGACGATTATACGGATATGCTCGGTGAGGCTAGAGAACTGAATATACCCTTGGTCTGTGCCAACCCGGACATCAAGGTTAAAAGAGGCGACAAGATGATTTATTGCGGCGGAGCTTTGGCGCTGGCTTATGAGGACATGGGCGGGGAGGTGATTTATGCGGGCAAGCCCCATGATGCGATCTACAGGCTATCGCGCACATGGCTAGGCGAGCTGGCCGGATATGATATAGAGCGCTCAAAAGTCTTGGCCATCGGCGATAATATTCAGACTGATCTGCTCGGCGCCCAGGCGCAGAACTATGATGCTTTGTTTGTCGCCGACGGTCTTGACGCGGGAAATGCGGACGCGGTTGCTAATTTACTTGAAAAACATGATATATATGCCAAATACATGCTTTCGTCTCTCAACTGGTAGAGTGCCGGGGTGAGAGCAAGGAGATTATAATGGCCCATAAACGCGGATATTATCTGGAAGAGATGAAAGTCGGCATGTTTGGTGAAACCAAGCTAGCGGTAACGGGCGCACGCATTGACGCATTTGCTGAACTGTCGGGCGATTATAATCCCGTTCATATGGACGAGGAATTTGCCAAAACCACCATGTTTGGTCGGCGCATCGCCCACGGGGCTTTGTCGGCGTCTTTGATCTCCGCCATTTTAGGCAATGATCTTCCGGGGCCGGGGGCCATATTTGTCGAGCTAAATTTACGCTTTCGCCGTCCGGCCTTTATTGACGATGAAATCACGGCCCGGGCCGAAGTGGCCGAAATCAATGAGCGCACGGGCCGCATTAAAATGAAGGTCTCGTGTAGTGTGAACGGCAAGCAAATCATACGCGGTGTTGCCGGCGTTATCGTGCCAAAGCGTCCAAAAGAAGATTAACCACGCCCCATGAACATAATCGATAGCTATTCTGGTTTGGCCAAAACCGATAAAGGGGCTGTCATCGCTCTGGGGAATTTCGACGGTCTACACCGGGGTCATAAGGTCGTGATTGCAACGGCCGCCAAAATCGCCCGGCGTCAAAACACGCAATTAGCCGTCGCTTGCTTTCGCCCCCACCCTAGCCATTTTTTCGATCCTGATGTGACCCCGTTTCGTTTGATGAGTTCGCGCATCCGCGCACGCCTGCTTGGAGAAATGGGGGCAAAGACCGTGAACGAAATCCCCTTTGACAAACCCCTGACCCAGATGAGTGATGAGGAATTTGTCGAAATCGTCCTACACAGAGGCTTGGGTGTGTGCCATGTGGTGGTTGGGAAAGATTTTCACTACGGTCATAAACGCTGCGGCGATTTCGAAAGCCTCAAGCGCCATTGCGCCGCCAGAGGCATCGGCGTTACTGGCGTTGCGGAGGTTAGCCTGCACCAAAGCTACGGCAAATACGGCTCCACCGAAATCAGACAAGCCCTTAGAGACGGGGATGTGTTTTTCGCGGCCCATATGTTGTCGCGGCCGTGGATTGTCGACGGGGAGGTCATGCACGGGGATCATTTGGGCCGTACGCTCGGCTTCCCAACGGCCAATTTGTATTTCAATGACCGTCTGCGCCCCAAGGCCGGGATTTATGCGGCCGAGTGTAGATTGGACGGGGAAGACAACTGGCGGCCCGGTGTTGCTTATGTGGGGTCGCGCCCAACCGTGGACGGTAAAGACCACAGGCTGGAAATGCATATTTTTGATTTTGACGCTGATATTTATGGCCGTATATTGGATGTAGCCTTTCGCAGTTATATCAGAGAAGACGTTAAATTCGACGGGCTAGATGCGCTGACCGTGCAAATGAAAAAAGACGCGGACGGTGCGCGGGCTATATTTGGCCTTTTGTAAGCGTGTTCTTACACCCAAACCACTTGACATTCCCGCGTGGTCGTCCCAATTCGGGGCTGAAATTTTAGTGAGATTATTATGCACGCTTACCGTACCCATAATTGCAATGAACTGCGCAGTGACAATGTAGGAGAAACCGTTCGTTTGTCGGGCTGGGTTCACCGTAAACGCGACCACGGCGGATTGTTATTCGTTGATTTGCGCGACCATTACGGCCTGACCCAATGTGTGATCGAGCCGGAAAACCAGCATTTTGCGGTGTTGGAACGCTTGCGGGTTGAAAGTGTGATTACGGTCAGCGGCAAACTGGTTGACCGTTTGGCGGACGCCAAGAATAAAAATCTGCCGACCGGGGATGTTGAATTGGTGGTCGAGGAATTAGAAGTGCAATCCCGGGCCGAAGAATTGCCTTTACCCGTGTTTGGAGAGCCGGATTACCCTGAAGATATCCGCCTAAAATATCGGTATCTGGATTTGCGCCGCCAAAACTGCATAATAATATTATCTTGCGCGGACAGGTAATTAACTCCATTCGCGCCCGTATGATCGCTCAAGGTTTTAACGAGTTTCAAACGCCAATTCTGACCGCTTCATCGCCGGAGGGTGCGCGGGATTTCTTGGTGCCATCGCGGCTTAACCCCGGCAAGTTTTATGCGCTGCCGCAAGCACCGCAGCAGTTTAAACAATTGCTCATGGTGTCGGGTTTTGACAAATATTTTCAAATCGCACCGTGTTTCCGCGACGAAGATGCCCGCGCCGACCGTTCGCCGGGCGAATTTTACCAACTTGATATGGAGATGAGCTTCGCAACCCAGGAAGATGTGTTCGCCGCTATCGAGCCTGTTATGGCCGGAGTTTTCGAAGAGATTTCCGCCCATACTGGAAAAGCCCGCGAGGTTACACCCGCCCCGTTCCCGCGGATCCCCTACAAGGAAAGCATGCTGAAATACGGCAATGATAAGCCGGATTTGCGTATTGATATTATTTGTTCGGACGTGTCGCAGTTCTTCATTGAAGACGGGGTTGAGTTTAAGGCCTGCCAAGGTATCGTCAAAGGCGGCGGTACGGTGCGGGCTATCCCTGCGCCAAATACTAAAGACAAACCGCGCTCATTCTTTGACAAAATGAACGGCTGGGCCCAGCGCGAAATGCAAGCCCCGGGGCTGGGTTATATCCGTTTTGAGGCTGGCGAAAACGGTCTTGAGGGTAAAGGCCCCATCGCCAAGTTTTTCCCCGCCGATGTGCTTGTACGCATGGCAGCCCACGCCGGGGTCGGCGACGGCGATGCTTTGTTCTTTGCGGCGGGCAAAGAGACGGACGCGGTCAAATTAACGGGTGCAGCCCGGGCCGAAATAGGGCGCCAACTGGATATGATCGACGAGGGCGTGTTCAAGTTCTGCTGGATTGTCGATTTCCCCATGTTTGAATGGGACGAAGACAACAAGAAAATTGATTTCTCCCACAACCCGTTTTCCATGCCCCAAAGCCCGGCAGGAATGGACGCTATGGCCGTTCTGGACGCGGCGGATACGGACGCGAAAAAACTGGATATTTTGGCCTATCAATACGATATTGTTTGCAACGGTATCGAACTGTCGTCCGGGGCCATTCGTAACCACCGCCCAGACGTTATGTACAAAGCGTTCGCAATGGCGGGGTACGACCAAGCCGCCGTGGACAGTGAATTTTCCGGTATGATTACGGCGTTTAAATACGGCGCCCCGCCCCACGGCGGTATTGCGCCAGGCATTGACCGGATTGTCATGCTTTTGGCCGGGGCTGAAAATATCCGCGAAGTTATTGTCTTCCCCATGAACGGCAGTGCGCAAGATTTGATGATGAATGCGCCCGCCGAAGTGCCGGCAAAATCTCTACGCGAATTACATTTGCGCTTGGATTTACCAAAAGAGAAATAGAGAATTAAGCTTGGTTAAAACCGGGACAGACCCTCATCCGGGACGGGTTCTCAACACTACCCCTAATTACCTGAAGCCGCGCGGAGTTTTTCCAAATGGTCATGGGCCTGGGTCAAGCGGGTGCGGGTTGGACTGTCCATGGGTAAGTCGCGAATGGATTTGTCAATCAGCGTAATGGCTTGCTCCAAATCAAGATTTCGTTGAGCGGTCGGGCCGCCTATCCTTGGTGTTGGATATGTTCTTCTCATTGGGGAAACCGCCGGGCTGCTTGTCCCGGATACCATTGCCGATTGCGGAGATGAAACCAGAGTGTTTGTGGGCATAAAACCTTGCGAAGGCGTTTGAACTTCTGCCAATGCTGGCTGTGAATTCACAAATAATTCAGTGCCTTGAGGGCAGTTTTTTAATGTAAAACCAGTGGGTAAATGCGTATCGTCGGAACCGCAAGCCCCGTCCAGTTGGCTTTGGCTTAGGCCCATTATTTTGGACAGATTAGCGCCGCTGAGATTGGCGTTGGTGAAGTTGGCATTTTCTACATTGGCATCGCCAAATTTTGTGCTGATGAATTGGGCTGCGCTAAAATCTGCACCGGTAAAATCACTGCGCCCAAGATTGGATTTAGAAAAAATTGCGCCAATAAAAACCGTACCCATAGCGTCTGCGCTGATCAACTTTGCCCGGGAAAAATCACTGCGGGAAAATCACTGCCGGTCAAATCGGCTTTGCGTAAATCGGCCATGGTTAAATTAGATGCGGTCAATTTAGCTTCGGACAATGTTGCGCCGCGCAGTTCCGCGTGGTTTAAATTTACGCCAACGCCTGTAACCCGCATCAAATAGGCTTTGTGAAATGAGGTATTATCTAGCCGTGAGCGGTTAAGCTTGGCGCCTGCGAGATTGGAATGGGAGAAATCACTGCCGGAAAAATTGGCACCCTGTAAGGATAGACCCGGCATGATCCGGCGCGACAAATCACATTTGGAGCATGAGCCGGAAATATGCACACTGGTGCTGACGGGTGTCTGCGCGTGGGCTGCCCCAGTCCACAGAAAGACCGTATATAAACATAAAAAGCCAGCGCTTACCCAAAATATACTGGGTACAGACGTTCGTAAAGGCGTCCGCTTGATAGAGTTTTGAAATTTCATAACCGCTTTATACAGACAAAACCGCCCCTTTGCGAGCGGTTTTGCATTAAAATACTGTTATATTCTGCGCCTTATGAACAACCGGTGGTGGAGCCGCATGTGTCGCATTTTTGGCAGGTGCCGTTGCGGATCAAGGTAAAATGGGCGCATGTGGGGCAAGCATCGCCCGTATAGCCTTTAAAACGGGCCGCCTGGGCGGAAGCACTGCTTTGCGTTATAGTCGGGGCGGGTGCGCCGACGGCTCCACTCGAAATTTCCGTGCGCTCTAACATGGTGATATCGTCCTCAGCTTCCAAAGCCGGGTTTTCGGTTTCTGTGGTTTGCGGCACGTCCGCCTCAGGGGCGGCGCGGTGAAAATGCACGATATTGTCTGCATCACCGCCGCGCAAGAAACCTTTGGAATAGGGCACGGCCTGAACCTGGTCTTGGTCAGGGTCTCCCAAATTGGTTAAGCCGCGTTCATTGTCGCCGCTCCCGACCGCATCGGGCGTAATGGAATTTGGATCAACATGGGCCAAATCGTCCCAGCCAAGATAGGAAATGCCAAGTTCGCGGAAAATATAATCCAGGATAGAGTTGGCAAATTTAATAGTGTCATTGCCTTTGACCGGGCCGGACGGCTCGAAGCGGGTGAAGATAAAGCATCGACAAATTCCTCAAGCGGCACGCCGTATTGTAGGCCGATGGAAATTGCGATGGCGAAATTATTCATGACCGAACGAAAGGCTGCGCCCTCTTTGTGCATGTCGATGAAAATTTCGCCCAATGAACCGTCTTCAAATTCGCCAGTGTGCAAATAGACTTTATGGCCGCCGACGGAAGCCTTTTGGATATAGCCGGTGCGCCTGTCCGGTAATCTGTTGCGCTCGACGGGTTTTTCGACCACACGTTCGATAATTTTCTCGACGATTTTTTCCGCGCCGGCGCTCGCTTGCGCCGCACTGGCTTGTTCTTTGGTTTCGTCGAGGGCATCCATGGCGGCTTCGTCGAATATGGCTGAATTTAGCGGTTGCGACAATTTCGAGCCGTCCCGGTACAGGGCAATGGCTTTGAGGCCCAATTTCCAGGCGGCGGAATATACACTTGCGCATTCGTCTATGGTTGCGGTACTGGGCATGTTGACGGTTTTGGAAATGGCACCGGAAATAAACGGCTGCGCCGCTGCCATCATCAAAATATGGGCATCAACGCTCAGAGATCTGGTGCCAATCCGGCCACACGGCATGGCGCAATCAAACACGGGCAAGTCGGCGGCTTTGAGGTGCGGCGCCCCTTCCAAAGTCATGGCGCCAGAGCAAAATACATTGGCTTTTTCAATGTCATCACCCGAAAAACCAAGCAAAGGCAATAAATCCGTGCCGCTAGCTTCCAGTTGTTTGTCGCTCACCCCAAGCTGGTCTTTGCAAAAATCATCACCCAGCGTCCAACGGTTAAACACAAAGCGGATATCAAAGGCGTCTTTAACCGCCCCTTCGACAATGGCGAGACGTTCATCATCAAAACCAAGCGCTCGTAAATCGTCCAAAGAAATGGCCGGCGCACCAGCCAGTGAACCAGAGCCGAGGGCGTAATTTTCGATCTCGGTGATTTGGCGTTTCGTATAATCAAGCGCTTTTAAAGCACGGGGAACGGAGCGGTTAATGATTTTGAAATGGCCGCCGCCCGCCAGTTTTTTAAACTTGACCAAAGCAAAGTCCGGCTCAATCCCGGTGGTGTCGCAATCCATAATCAGGCCAATGGTGCCGGTCGGGGCAATCACCGAAACCTGGGCATTGCGGTAGCCGTGTTTTTTGCCCAAAGCTTCGGCCTGTTTCCAGACTTTAACGGCGGCTTTTGTCAAGCCTGCGTAAGGGCAATCAGCATGGTTGAGCGGTGTGGGGGCGGTTTTCAGCCCGTCATAATCCGTGCGGCCTTCGGCGGCCCGGCGGTGATTTTTAATGACTTTGAGCATGGGTTTTTTGTTGGTCTCAAACCCGGAAAATGCGCCCATAAATTTGGCGATTTCTGCGGAGGTTTTGTAAGCGACGGCACTTAATAATGCCGCGACAGCACCGGCGGTGGCCCGGCCTTGCTCACTGTCATAGGCGATGCCGCTGGCCATCAAGAGCCCGCCAATATTGGCATAGCCAAGTCCGAGCGTGCGGTATTCATAGGACTTGCGGGCAATTTCCCTGGATGGGAATTGCGCCATCATCACCGAAATTTCCAATGTTAAAGTCCACAACCGCGACGCATGTTCAAAATCGCTTACATTAAAATCAACGCCTTTGCCTTTGAATTTTATAAGGTTTATTGACGCCAAATTACAAGCGGTATCATCCAGAAACATATATTCCGAACACGGATTAGAGCCGCGAATGTCGCCGCTATTAGGGCAGGTGTGCCAATCATTGATGGTGTCGTGATATTGGATGCCCGGATCAGCGCTTGACCAACTGGCTTGTCCGAGCTGGTGCCAGAGATCCCGGGCGCGCACCGACTTGGCCACGGCGCCGTCGGTGCGGCGGATCAGGTCCCATGTCTCGTCGTTTTCCACGGCGCGTAGAAAATCATCACTGACCCGCACGGAATTATTGGCGTTTTGGCCTGCAACTGTGCGGTAGGCTTCTGAGTCCCAATCAGCGTCCAGAACGGGTACGTCGATCTTGTCAACCCCTTGGCGGGCCAGATGCAATGTACGCTCAATGGCCCCGTCCGGCACACCGGCCCGTTTGGCGGCGCGGATTTCGCGCTTTAAGGCCATGTTTTCTTTGGGGTTAAAGCAGTTTTCGTCAGAACCCGAACAATTGATACAGGCGTTGAGAATATCGTTTAGATGTTTTTCCAAGGCTTTTGAACCCGCCACCAGAGCGGCAACTTTCATCTCTTCGCGGGATTTCCAGCCGATAAATTCTTCGATGTCCGGATGGTCAATATCGACAATCACCATTTTTGCGGCCCGGCGCGTGGTGCCGCCGGATTTAATGGCGCCTGCGGACGCGTCTCCGACCTTGAGGAAACTCAGCAGGCCGGACGATGTCCCGCCGCCTGACAAAGGCTCGCCGGCGCCGCGTATGTGGGAAAAGTTGGAACCGGTACCGGAGCCGTATTTGAACAGGCGGGCTTCGCGTGTCCACAAATCCATAATGCCGCCGTCCGACACCAGCCCGTCGTCCACGGCCTGAATGAAACAGGCATGGGGTTGGGGGCGCTCATAGGCATTGTTTGACTTTTTTAATTTTCCGGTTTTGAAGTCCACATAATAATGTCCCTGTCCGCTGCCGCTCAACCCGTAGGCCCAATGCAGACCGGTGTTAAACCATTGGGGGGAATTGGGCGCGGCCATTTGTGTCGCCAACATGTAGCGCATTTCGTCAAAATAGGCTAGGGCGTCGGCTTCTCCATCGAAATAACCGCCCTTCCAACCCCAATATGTCCAACACCCGACCATGCGGTCAAACACGGCCCGTGCATCATGCTCGCCGACCGTTTGCTCGGATTTGGGTAGTTTTTTGAGGGCCGCTTTATCGGCTTCGTGACGCCATAACCATTTGGGAACGTCTGTTTCCTTGACGGGTTTCAGCCGCGCCGGAATGCCGGCTTTGCGGAAATATTTTTGCGCTAGAATATCACAGGCCATTTGCGACCAGGCGTGCGGCGCGTCAAAGCTTTCCGCGCTAGACACCAAGGTTCCGTCCGGGTCGCGGATTTCGCTGGATATGGTTTTAAAATCCATATGAGCATAGGGGCCGTTGATATCTTTGGTGAATGTGCGCGAAATCAGCATTACATGCCCTTTGCTAAACAAAAATGTTAAAATGAATCAGTTTGACAATATACGCCGACAGCGGCCGCAGAGCAAGGGTAGGTATCGACTAGCCTCCACTATTTTCAATTTGTCGCAGGTGTTAGTATCAGGTCAGAACAATTCTGACCTGATAAAGCTAAGCAAATATCGTGTAGTGTGGTTCTTACCACCCGCATTTTTTGTCTTTGTTTTCTTCTTTCAAATAGACAATGAGCGGGTCGAAATATTCTATAATGGCTGAGCCGTCCATTTTTTGCGTACCCGTAAATGCTTCCAAAGCTTCCGGCCAAGGTTTGGAGGAGCCCATGCGCATCATATCGTTAAATTTGGCACCAACCTCTTTGTTGTTATAGACGGAACAGCGGTGCAAAGGCCCGGTATTTCCGGCCATGTCGCAAGCCGCCTTGTGGAACTGGAATTGCAAAATATGGGCGAGGAAATAACGCATATAGGGGGTGTTGCCCGGAATGTGAAATTTTGCGCCCGGGTCAAATGCGCCCACAGGCCGCGCGGCAGGTGCGCGCACGCCTTGATATTTTGTCCGCAAGTCCCACCAACCTGCATTATATTCAGACGGCTTATATTTGCCGCTAAACACATTCCAACGCCATTGGTCCATCATAATGCTAAAGGGCAAAAAGGCGATCTTATCCAAAGCCTGTTGCATCAATAAGTGAATATCGGCGGAGGCCGGCGGCACATCATTTGCATCCAGCAAGCCAATTTGCACCAGATAATCCGGGGTAATGGACAAGGAAATCATATCGCCAATGGCTTCGTGAAACCCGTCATTGGCGCCGTCTTTATAAAACACCGGTTGGTGCTTATAGGCCCGTTGGTAGAAATTATGGCCAAGCTCGTGGTGTACGGTTTTAAAGTCCTCACCGTCTTTTTTGATACACATTTTTATGCGGATATCGTCCTGGTCATCAAGGTTCCACGCCGACGCATGGCAGACAACTTCGTGGTCTTTTGGTTTTACGAACAGTGAGCGCTCCCAGAATGTGTCCGGCAGGGGATCAAAGCCCATGCTCGTGAAAAACTTCTCACTGACTTTGACCATTTTGATCTCGTCGTAATTTGCCTTGGCCATAAGTGCGGTGATATCGACCTTGGGGGCCTCGCCTTCAGGCTTGACCAAATCGTAAACATTACCCCAACTTTGGGCCCACATATTACCGAGCAAATCAGCCCGGATCGGTTGGTCAAGGGGGACAATTTCGTCGCCGTATTGCTCGTTAAGCCCGGCGCGGACATAACAATGCAGCTCGTCGTATAAAGGCTTGACCTGATTCCACAAACGGTCGGCTTCTTTGGTAAAGTCGTCGGCAGGCATGTCGTACCCGGCTTTCCACAACACGCCGGTGTCTGCATAGCCTAGCTCTTTGGAGCCTTCATTGATGATTTCCACCATGCGGGCATAGTCTTTTTGCATAGGCGGAGCAACGGTGCGCCATCCCTCCCATACCGCTTGCAGTTCTTGTGGGTCGCGGGAGGTGGCGATAATATTTGACAATTCGCCCAGAGACATTTCCTTGCCCTTATAGGAGAATTTACCCTGACCATAGGTGGCGTTTAGCTCGGTCATGATTGTGGCCAACTCGCCCGCTGCACCTGGTTTGTCAGGGGCCGGAAAATTACTGCCGCGTTTCAGCATGTCGAGCTTGCGGGCCATGTCGGCGGGCACGTCCAAGCCATTAAAGCGCTTGGCTTCATTGGCAAGGCGGGTAGACAACAGGCCGGCTTCTTCGCCGACCTTGGCAGCGAGCCAATTGCTGTCCTGGGTGATGAAGTTGGAGTTGATCCAATAGATTTTCGAAGCCCGAAGCGCCAATTCAACGATTTCGGCCTCGGCGTTTTGTAAAAATGCTTTGGCGTCTTGCTGGGTCGGTGCGGTTTTTGCTTCGGTTTGCGTTTCAGCTTTGGGGGTCGTGTAATCATTGAGTGTTACACAGCCTGAAATTAGCAGGGAGGTGGCGGCAACGGCAAGATAAAGATGTTTTTTCATAAGGCTTCCTCAAAATGGTCAAGTGGTATGGTCGTTTGTTTCCGCGCTATTGATAAGCAAGTTCACCATTAGGTCAAGTTTTGAACAGATGTTTGCAAAATATAACCAAAAACAGGGCAATACCATGTACCACAATAGGGTTGAGGCGGTTTAAGGTTGATTTTATGCGGACGCAACTGAGGGCGTGCCAAGAGTTATTCAGAGGCTCCCTAAGAAAATAGAGCGGCGGATTGGTCGGTTGATGTGGGGCAACTTTACAATCCGCCTGTCATACGAAACGTACAACTCGTTTACTATGCAATATTTTTCGCAAAATGTGGAGTAAAATATTTATTATTGTCAATAAGTCGCAGTAGCACCCACATTGCCGAGGATGATGGTTTATTTCATTTTGGATAGCTCGCTTGTGCTTTGCAGTAGTTTTTCCGTGATTTTCTGCAACTCAAATTGTTCTTGGGGTGTCAGTGCCGCGAGTAACCGGGCCTCGTATCTTTTGGCAATCGGGATAACTTCATCATAAATTTGCTTGCCAGATTTTGTCAGGCTGAGCAAGCGGCGGCGCCCATCTGTTGCGGCGGTTTTGGTTTGGACGAGTTTGCGCTTTTTTAAGGATCTAACTGTGCGCGAAATCGTCATTTTGTCCATCAATGTCAAATCACTAATGTTGCGGGCCGTTACGGGTTGGTGTGTATTGATGATGACCAAACAGCGCCATTGGTTCATGCTAAGTCCGAACTTGCTCTCATAATCCGAAGCGATCAGGCCGGAGACTGATTGAGATAATATGGCCAGCTTATAGGGCAGGAAATCTTCAAGTTTGAACATTGTGTAGTTTATCCGTTATTTGCGCTTGCATATAGTAACAAATGTTACTATTAAATCAATTCAATTTTTCAATCTAATTATAATGGAGTGCGTTTTGGCTGATTTATTTGAGAACCCATTGGGTACGGACGGATTTGAGTTTGTTGAATATGCGACGACAAAGCCCGAAGAAATGATGGCGATGTTTGAAAAAATGGGGTTTGTAAAAGTCGCCCATCACCGCTCGAAAAATATTGTATTGATGAAGCAGGACGACATCAATTTCATCATCAATTCGGAAGGCCCCAGTTTCGCGCAAAATTTTGCCCGCCAACACGGATCCAGTGCATGCGCCATGGCATTTCGGGTTAAAGATGCGGCCCATGCCTTTGAAAAAGCAATAGAAATGGGTGCGACAGCTTGCCCGCCCTCTGCCAATGCTATGGAATTAAACATCCCGGCCATTGAGGGTATTGGCGGCAGCCGTCTGTATTTTGTTGACCGGTACGGGGCAGATACGATTTATGATATTGACTTTGTCTTCGTGGATAATTGGCGCGAATTGATGAAAGAAAAATCTACCGGCCTGACTTATATTGACCATTTAACCCATAATGTACACCGGGGCGAAATGGAGAAATGGGGCAAATTTTACGAGGATATTTTCAATTTCAGACAAATTCGCTATTTCGATATTGAAGGTAAATTGACCGGACTTATTTCCAAAGCCATGACCAGCCCGTGCGGGAAAATCCGCATTCCTATCAATGAAAGCCGCGACGATAAAAGCCAGATCGAAGAGTTTTTGGCTGAATATAATGGTGAAGGTATCCAACATATTGCTCTGGGCTGCGAAGATATTTACGACACCGTGGACCAGTTTACGGATAACGGCCTGCCCTTGCAGACCACGATTGATACTTATTTTGATTTGATCGATGAACGTTTGCCGGGCCACGGCGAAAGTGTCGCCGAAATGCGCAAACGTCATATTTTAATCGACGGTGCGCCGACCGAAGGCCAAGGTTTATTGTTACAAATATTCACGGAAAACCTGATCGGCCCGATTTTCTTTGAGCTGATCCAGCGCAAGGGCAATGAAGGCTTCGGGGAGGGTAATTTCCAAGCCTTGTTCGAAAGCCTGGAGCAAGATCAAATCAGGCGCGGTGTGTTGGAGGATACGGACGCTTAACCACCGTTTAATCACCGTTTAATCACACTGGTTGCCGCCAAAACTGTTGCGCTTCAATTTTTTGGGGCGTAGCATATTGCTATGAGAATAGCCCCAAATACTGTTTCGTACTGCTTTTTACGGCTTTGTACGGCTTCAAGCCGCTTCACGCAGCAGGAGGAGGCCGTGTGTTAAGTAAAACGGCATTGATTGCGCTTGTGCGGGCCTATGACCCGTCTGCGGACGGTGATTTAATCGGGCGAGCTTATGATTTGTGCAAAACCGCCCACGGGGATCAGGTGCGACATTCCGGTGAGCCCTATTATGCTCATCCCGTCGCCGTTGCGGAAATCCTGACCGGTTTGCGCTTGGATGTAGCCTCGGTGTGTACGGCGCTCTTGCATGATGTGTTGGAGGATACGGGCGTAGACGAGGCGGATATGCGGGCCGATTTTGGCGATGTCATCACGGATTTGGTGGTGGGGGTGACAAAATTGGGCAAGCTGGGTTATTCCAGTGCGGATTTAACCCGCGAGGATCAGCAAGCCGAAAACTTCCAAAAATTCGTTCTGGCCGTGGGCAAAGATGTGCGGGTGCTTTTGGTGAAGCTGTGCGACCGTTTGCACAATATGCGCACTTTGGGTCATCATCCCAAACAAGCATCCCGGCTTAGAATTGCCCGCGAAACCATGGAGATTTATGCACCCTTAGCCCGTAAAATTGGCGTCGAGCGGATTTGCGCCGAGCTTGAGGATTTGGCATTTCGCTACCAATACCGCTCCGCATTTGAGGGCATTGAAAAACGTTTGGCGCAATGGCGCGAAAGCCAAAAAACCGCCGTTTCCGAGCTAGCCATTTTGTTGCGCCAGCTTCTGGACGAGCATCAAAAAACCGCCAGAGTGTTTGGCCGCGAAAAACGCCCCTATGCCATTTGGAAAAAACTGGAACGCCAAGGCATTAGTTTTGAAGATGTGGCGGACATTTACGCCTTTAGAATAATTGTTGATACAGTCGAAGAATGCTATGAGATTTTGGGTATATTGCATGTGCGGTTTCGCTGTGTGACGGACAGGTTTCGCGATTTTATTTCCGTGCCAAAACCCAATGGTTATCAAAGCTTGCAAACCACTATTCTTGGCCCGGACAATCAGCGTGTGGAAATCCAGATCAGAACGGAAGCCATGCATGATGTGGCCGAGCGTGGGGTGGCAGCCCATTGGAGTTACAAGGACGAGAGTTACGCATATGACACGGCTAAGGCCGGGGGCGATCCCTTAAGCCGCATCAGGCCATTTGTGGAAATGATGGAACACGGCGGCGATGCGGACGAATTTTTGGAACATGCCAAATTGGAAATGTTCGCAGATCAGGTGTTTGCCTTTACCCCCAAAAGCTCGCTGATCGCATTGCCCCAGGGTGCCACGCCTTTGGATTTGCCTATGCCGTTCACACCAAGGTCGGTGATACATGTATCGGGGCGGTTATCAATGGCCGCGAAAAACCCCTGCGCACCCGACTTAAAAATGGAGATGTGGTCAAAATTATACGCGGCGGCACGCCCGAACCTGTGCCGGGGTGGGAGAGCATGATCGTTACTGGCAAGGCCCGCTCGGCTTTGCGCCGGCTGACCCGCAGTAGTGAAAGCGAAGAATATCGCCAAATCGGCTATATGTTGGCCGACCATGCCTTTGCCCGTGAAGACAAGACCTTTAGCGAAAGCGCCCTCAGCGATGCTTTGACCCGGTTGCCCTTTGACGGTGTTGAAGATTTATATATCGCCCTGGGCAAAGGTAAATTGGCCATTAGTGATTTTATGGAGGGTGTGTTTCCTGGGCGAAGTGAGCATGAGCCGGCGGGAGCGATCATCAACCGCGATTTGATTGATGACAAAACCGCCAAAGTATATGTCAAGGGCGAGGGCTTGCGCGAAGGGGTTAGCCTGCAGATTGGCGAATGTTGTTACCCGATTCCCGGTGACAGGAGTATTGGGATTTTAACGCCGGATACAGGCATTGTCATTCACACCATTGATTGCGACAGCTTGGAAGCCCTTGAAGACCAGCCGGAATTGTGGATTGATCTGGGGTGGCGGCGCGCGGCGGATAAAACTGCGTCCGTCGGACAAGTCACGGCGACCCTAGAGCATGTGCCTGGTGCCTTGGCAGCCGTAACGGTGATTATCGGCGAGGCAGGCGGGAATGTGGCGAATATAAAAACCGTGAAAAGATCACCGGCATTTTTCGATCTGGTCATGGATATTGAGGTGGCAGATGCCCGCCATTTGTCGCAAATTGTTGCGGCCATGCGCGCGAGTGCTTATGTGGTAAGCGTGCGCCGGGCCAGAGCGAATGTGTAATGAGCGAATGTGTAATGAGCAGATGTGTAATAAAATTCAGGATGAGATATGAAAACCGATGACGTTTTAGGCGTGTTCAGAAGGGCGGGCGCACTGCTTGAGGGCCATTTTATATTATCGAGCGGGCGGCGCAGTCCGGTGTTTTTACAAAAAGCCTTTGTGTTTAAAAACCCGGTTTTGACCGAGCAATTATGTGCGGCTTTGGCGGATAAAATTCGCACAAAGCTTGATGTTATGCCCGACATTATTGTCGCGCCCGCCATGGGCGGAGTAATCCCGGGTTATGAAATGGCCAGACAGCTTGGCCTAGAGAGCGTTTTTGTAGAGCGCGAGCAAGGCGTATTTACCTTGCGGCGCGGTTTTACATTAGAACCCGGCGCTAAAGTATTGATGATGGAGGATATTATCTCTACGGGCCTTAGTTCGCGCGAATGTATTGCCGCCATTAACGAGACGGGGGCCAAGGTGATTGCCGGGGCTTGTATTTTTGACCGCTCCGGCGGCAAGGCCGATATTGGTGTGCCTTTGATCAGCTTGGCATCACGGGTATTTCCGTCCTATGACAAGGACGATTTACCGGCGGAACTGGCGGCCCTGCCCGCCGTTAAACCCGGTAGCCGGGGGCTTAAATAATGCTGCCAAAACTTGATGAAATTAGGTTGGGCGTCAATATCGACCATGTGGCCACCTTGCGCAATGCCCGCGGCGGGGCGCATCCTTGCCCGGTAGACGCGGCCCGTTTGGCCGTAGAGGCGGGCGCGGACGGGATTACGGCCCATTTGCGCGAAGACCGCCGCCATATCAATGATGCGGACATGGCCAATTTGCAGGCTTTGTGTTTGGAGCTTGGCAAGCCGCTCAATTTCGAAATGGCGGCAACCCGGGACATGTTGGACATTGCTCTAGCCACCAAACCCCACGCCGTCTGTCTGGTGCCGGAAAACCGCACCGAGCGGACGACTGAAGGCGGGCTCAACGCCGCCGGATTGCATAACCAGATCACGCCCATAGCCCGCGCATTGGCCGAGAATGGCAGCCGTGTGTCTTTGTTCATAGAAGCAGTGCCGCACCAAATTGAAGCCAGTCATCAATGCGGCGCCCAGGTGGTGGAGTTCCATACCGGTGCCTATGCCCATGCTTTGGACACGGGCGAAAAAAGTCAGGCGGACGGATTATTGCAAGCCATGCGTCTGGGGGCCAAGCAAGCCGCGAGGCTCGGTCTGGAAGTGCATTTCGGCCACGGGCTCACCTTTGACAATGTTGCGCCGGTCGCCGCAATCCCCCAAGCCAAAGAGCTAAATATAGGTCATTTCATTATCGGAGAGGCGGTGTTCATGGGACTGGAGCCTGCGATTGCCAAAATGCGCAGATTGATAGCCGGGGCGAGGAAGATTAACATATGACTCCCCACCTACCCGCTCATACCGTTTCCGCTCACCCCGACGCAGGCCGGGGATGCAGGTATCCATTCGCGAACTTTAATGTTAAAACCGTAAATTCAGGGATAGACCCCTGCATACGCAGGGGTGAGCGGGGTGTTGGGGTTTCGGGTGAGGGGCAAATAAAGGGTAGGGCATCTCCGCACGGCGCCGTCACATGATCGTCGGCATTGGCACTGATATTTGCGATATTCGGCGCATTGAAGCTTTGGTTGAAAAATTCGGCGAGCGCTTTACCCGCAAGGTCTTTACCAAAGGCGAGCGGGCCACGGCGGCAAAAATCAGCGGCTCGGGCAGTTCTTACGCCAAACGTTTTGCTGCCAAGGAAGCCACCGCCAAAGCGCTTGCAGATGCGACGACCGGGGCATTGTCCTGGCAAGATGTGGAGGTGGTCAACCACCCGTCGGGCAAGCCCGGGATAGTTCTGCACGGTGCGGCCCTAAAACGCGCGCAAGCGCAACTTAAAGGGGGACAAAGCTGGAAACTTCATTTAAGCTTGAGCGACGACTACCCTTATGCGCAAGCCTTCGTAATTTTCGAGATTTTATGAGCCAAACAAACCAACAAGCCCCAAATAAATCTGCGCAAGCTAAAAACCAGTCCTTAGCCGGGGTGATTGTCGAGACCGTAAAAACCTTGATTATCGCATTTATTATCGCGTTTTTACTGCGGACATTTTTGTTTCAGTCCTTCCATATTCCGTCGCCCTCCATGGAGCCGACCTTGACCAAAGGTGATTTTATCATCACGACAAAATATTCCCTTGGTTACGGAAAATACGCCGCTTCACCTTTGCCGTTTCCCGTCAACAAAGGCCGGATTTTCGAGCGTAGTCCCAAGCGCGGCGATATAATCGTGTTTAAACCCGAGGGCAGCAAGGTGCATTATGTCAAACGTTTGGTCGGGCTTCCGGGTGATGTAATACAGATGAAAAAAGGGTTTTTATACATAAATGGTGACCGCCAGAAAACCGAAAAACTGTCAACCACAACCCAAAGCGACAGGGCCGGTAATCCGGTGCGCTTTGTCCAATATAGGGAGTATCTGGACGGGAAAAACAAACCCCACACCATAATTGACCAGCGCAGTGGTGGTGAGGTGGACAATACCGGCGAATATGCTGTGCCTGGCGGGCATTATTTCTTCATGGGCGATAATCGTGACCGCTCACTGGACAGCCGCTACCCGCCGCAACTGGGCGGTATTGGCATGGTTGCCGCCACCAATTTGGTCAGCCGGGCCGAATTTATCCTGTTGTCGGTAGAAGACGGGTTTAGCCTTAAAAGGCCGTGGACATGGACAAAAATGCGCAAGGATCGTTTTTTCAAAGGACTACGCTAAATGGTTAAACTAACGCCGCAAACTCTCAAACGTCTGGCCGGGCTTGAGCAAGATATTGGCTATGTGTTCAAGGACAAGGATTTGGCTATCACCGCTCTGACCCATTCTTCTTATGGGGATGGGCGCAGTAAAAATGCTAATAATGAGCGACTGGAATTTCTCGGGGACAGGGTGCTTGGCTTATTGACCGCAGATAAATTGTTCGCATTTGACAATGGCGATGAGGGCAGTATGGCGCGCCGCCTCAACGCATTGGTGCGCAAGGAAACCTGTGCCAGAGTGGCCCGGTTGGTTAATTTGGGCGTATATCTTCTTATCTCTCCCTCCGAAGACCGCCAAGGCGGGCGAGATAAAACCTCAATTCTTGGTGATGCCTGCGAAGCCGTGTTGGCCGCACTTTATCTGGACGGCGGGCTAGGGTCCGCGCAGGAATTCTATGACAGCCATTGGCGGGCCGAAATTGAAAATGTTATGGCAAAAAGCACCAAAGACCCGAAAACTGATTTACAGGAAAAAGCATCTGCCCAGGGCTACGGCTTGCCGGAATATGCGGTGCTTGAACGCTCCGGCCCCGACCACCGGCCTTTATTTGTGATTGAAGTTGACATTGCCGGGCTTGGCAAGGCAAAGGGCACAGGAAAATCCAAAAAAGACGCGGAGCGCTACGCCGCCCTGCATCTTTTGGAAAATTGGCCTAAACAGACCTAACCAGAAATGATTGTAGTATGAAAAAACCCGAAACCCATATCGGCACCCAGGGCAAAACCGGCACACCGACAAGAGCCGGCTTTGCCGCCATAATCGGCGCGCCCAATGGCGGTAAGTCCACTTTGGTCAATGCTTTGGTCGGCGAAAAAATTTCCATCGTGACCCATAAAATCCAGACCACCCGCTTTCAAGTGCGCGGCATTGCCATGCACGACAGCGCGCAAATTGTTTTGGTGGACACACCGGGGATTTTCGAGCCAAGTGCCGGGCAGGGCGGGCGGCTTGACCGCTCTATGGTTCACGCCGCGTGGAGCGGGGTGGCGGACGCAGATGTCATTGTCCATGTGGTTGACGCCCCCTCCTATTGCAGAGTTGGAAGGGATGTGGGGCAAATAACCAGCGAGAAAGAGCCGAGTGCTCAAGATAAAAAAGCTGCTCAGGATACCAAGCGGGTCATCAAAGGTCTGGCCAAACGTTCGGGGCAACGCCCGGTTTATTTAGCACTGAACAAAATCGACGAAATAGAAAAAGAACATTTGCTTAAATTGGTAAAAATATTTAATAAAACGGATGTTTACACGGAAATATTCATGTTATCTGCCCTCAAGGGGAATGGTGTACCGGCCCTTGCTGACAAGCTTGCCGGGGCTATGCCGGTTGGCCCGTATTTGTATCCGGTTGATCAGGCGGCGGACATTCCGTCGCGGCTGATGGCAGCGGAAATTACCCGCGAAAAACTGTTGTTGCGCCTGCATAATGAGCTACCCTACGCCTCCCATGTGGAGACCGAAAAATGGTCAAAGATGCGCAACGGTGACATCCGTATTGAGCAAATTATTTATGTGCGCCGCAAGTCGCAAAAGCCGATAGTTCTGGGCAAGAACGGCCAGACTATAAAACAAATCGGGCAAATGGCCCGCCATGACATGACGGAATGCTTTGGCAAGAAAGTGCATTTGTTTTTGTTTGTCAAAGTGCGTGAAAATTGGCGCGAAGACCGCAGTAAATATCTTGAGAGCGGGCTAGAATTTGATGTATAACGAGTTTGACGTCTGATGACCTTGGGTCTCACATGAAATGGCAGGCTGACGGATATATTTTATCGGTGCGATCCCACGGCGAAACCTCGGCTATTGTCAATGTTTTGACCAAAGAACAAGGCCGCCATGCCGGCCTGGTGCGCGGTGGTCGGTCGCGCCGCCTGCGCCCGGTTTTGCAGCCGGGAAATCACGTAAATCTGGCGTGGAATGCGCGGCTTTCGGAACATTTGGGCACATTTACGGTTGAGGCTCTGGATGCTCGCGCCGCCGTTTTGATGGAAGACCGTTTGTCACTGGCGGCGCTAAACGCGGCTTGTGTTTTGTGCATGCAGGCTTTGCCGGAACGCGAAGCCCACCCGAAACTTTATGATGTGTTTGAAATCCTGTTGGCGCAACTGCACGACAAGGACGTGTGGCCAGCCATATATGTGCGCTTTGAAATCGGTCTTTTGCAGGCCTTGGGCTACGGGCTTGATTTGTCGCAATGCGCCGCCACAGGCACCAAGGATAACCTGACCCATGTTAGTCCCCGCTCGGGCCGGGCCGTGTGCGCAGGTGCGGCCAAACCCTATTTGGATAAACTCTTGCCACTACCGCCGTTTTTACAAGGTCAAAATCAGGTTGGCGGCGACGATATAATGGACGGTTTGTCCCTAAGCGAATATTTCCTAAAAACCCGGGTTTTCTACAGCCAAAACAAAGACCTGCCGGAAGCTAGGGCAAGGATGGTCGAGATGTTGGGAACCGCTCTTAAAAATCCAAACTAATCCCGGCGAAAATTTCGCGGGGTTTGCCGGGGCGGATTCCGTAGGGGCGGCGGCCTGCCAGATAAATATTGTCGAACAGATTATCGGCTTTCAGGTGCAGGCGTATGCCGTCTTTTATGTCGTAATAAAGAGCCACATCAACCAGAGTACGTGCATCAACCCTTTGCGCCGCCGGGATGGGGCCTTGTCCCGGCACGTCGCGGGTTTCGCCGATGTAATTTAGACTGGCATTAAGCCCCCAAATATCACCATTAACGCCACCGCTCAGGGTGATCTGGTTTTTCGGTACATAGGGGATTTCGTCGCCGACCATGACATTGCCGTAAATGTCGCTGTCTACTGTGCTGAGAAGCTTTGTATTGGTAAAAGTATAAGCTAGGCTAATTGGGATAGAAATACCGTCAAGACTGCGGCCCAAATCCGTATTTGCCGTTATCTCAAGCCCGTACACATCCGCCGCGCCCGCGTTATCCGCGTCGCCAATATCGCACTCACTGCCGCCGGAAGAATTGGTGCATTGGGCCAACAAATTCGAATAATCATTGAAAAACCAGATGGCTTCAAACGACAAATAGCCACTGTTATAGCGCCCGCCAAATTCGTAAGACACCGACCGTTCCGGGGCCGCCGTGCGGTTAGCCGGGCCGGGCGGCGAAAACCCCCGGCTCACACCCGCCAACAGAGATAAACTCTCGCTGATATCATAGGTTAGCCCCAAGGACGGCAACCAGACATTAAAGGCATTTTCCCTGATGCTGTTTGGGGCCAAATTGCGGTCCGGTGTTGCCCAACGCATCTGTTCCGTCGTGATTTTCTCAAAGCGCAAACCGCCCGTGACGGCCCATGCACCGGTTGTTACTGTGTCTTCCATAAACACGGCCATGCTTTTGGCACCCGACAGCCGGTTGGCTTGGGTGCCGGGTGCGTTGTCTGTGGTTTTAATGACAAAGCCGTTATCAATCCGGTATTGGTCTTGCTCTTGAAAACGGTCTACCCCGTCCTCGTGGTAACGCACACTGGCCACCAGATTATGCTCAAGACCGCCCGTGTTAAATTCAATCCCGAGCGCCGATTGCAGGCCTTTTGCAAAATAAACCCGGTTGTTTTGGCGAATGCCCAGCACATCATCCGGACTGGTATAGCCGTCCGGGCCGAGCAAGACTTGGTATTCCTGGGCGCAGGTTAGCGGATCGACCAAAATTTCATTGAGGCTGTTACATGTATCCAGATTTGAGAGCGCGGCATTATCAAACCGGTCAAGCTTCTCCCAATTGCGGGCAAATTCGGTACGGTAAGCAAGAGTGGTCAGCTTTATATTGTCTGATAATTCAATATTATGGGTAGCCTGATAGGTTCTGTGTTCGGTGGTGATATTGTCAAATTGGCTGGCCCGGTAGCGCATCAGGGGGGCGCGGGCAAAATCTGCCTGGGTCAGGCCCAAATAAGTCTCGTCGGCATTACCTTTGCTATATTGAAATTTCAGCAACAAGCTTTGCGGGCGAGCGGCCCCGGCTTTGGAATACAGGCCGAGCTTGCCAACATAATCGGATAACGCAAACCCCGTGCTGCCAATATCAATCTGCTTAAACCCGCCGGCCCTGTCTTGATAGGTTTCCAGTAAAACCCCCACATCAAAGGGCAGGTTTTTGGCTTTGATGCGTTTGCCAACATAGGCGTGGATATTGGTACGATCAAGACTGCTCGTAAACGCGGTGATGTGCGCGGCGGGTTGTTTCGGGATCGGGGTCGAGAAAAACTGGATACTGCCCGCCGTAGTAATTGGCCCGTATTTAACCGCGCCTACGGACTTGCTGACCTCCACCGCGTTCATACGTGCTACGGCCGGAAAATAATAGGCCGACGGTGCTGAAAACGGGGCCGGGGCTATAGGAATACCGTCCTCCAACAACAGGACTTTGCTAGATTTATCCGTACCCGAGCCGCGAATGCCGATATTGGGAAACAGGCCGTACCCGTCTTCTTCTTGCAAGTTAACGCCCGGCACCGTGCGTAAAACCCGGTTGATATCAGTGTAGTTCTGGCGTTCTAAATCCGTTTTCGAGATATAAGATACCGAGCCGGGAATATCATTTATATTGCGCGTGCCGGTGACTGTGATGATGTCCAGTTGCTCAAAATCGGCATTGGGTAGTTTTTTGGCGTCTTGGGCTAGGCTAGGTGCGCCAAGTGTCAGTGCAAAAAATAAGGGGCTCGCCGTTCTTAGCCAAAATTTTTGTGTTGAGGGGGTCATGGTTTTCTCGGTTTTGAATGGAGCGATATTGAATGGGGTTATAATTGCTGTTAAGAACTATTCTCATATATGGATTATTTTTAAACGCAAGTGCGAATTAGTTGCACCTAGAGAAATGTGCGAATTAGTCGCACCTAGGAGTGTGTCGAATTCGTCGCACCTGACAAAGCGGCAACAGGCACAAATCTGTACAAACCTCAATCCGGTAATAGGACATTTACTTTAAATTTTGTATGGTAAGGTCGAATCATTATTTGGAATTTTCATGAGCGATACAAAAGACAAAAACGGCAGCCAAAACGGTACAAGCACCCCCGGCAATATTATTGAAGAAAATATCGACGATGCCCTTGGCTCGCGTTATTTGGCCTATGCGATGGCGACCATCACCATGCGGGCTTTGCCGGACGTGCGCGACGGACTTAAGCCTGTCCACCGCCGTATTCTCTATGCCATGCGCCAGTTAAAATTGAACCCGGAAAACGCCCACAAGAAATGCGCCCGGATTGTCGGGGATGTCATGGGGCAATATCACCCCCACGGCGATGCCTCGATTTATGATGCTTTGGTCAAGCTGTCCCAGACATTTTCGGCCCGCTATCCTTTGGTGGACGGGCAGGGCAATTTTGGCAATATTGACGGCGATAGTGCAGCGGCCATGCGCTATACCGAAGCCCGTATGACCCCGGCCGGCAAGGCTTTGCTGGAAGGGCTTGAAGAAGACACAGTGGATTTTCGCGCCACCTATAACGAGGAAGACGAGGAGCCGGTGGTGTTGCCTGCGGGTTTCCCGAACTTGCTCGCCAATGGTTCCCAAGGCATTGCAGTGGGCATGGCCACGTCGATCCCGCCCCATCATGCAGCGGAAATTTGCGCCGCCGCCCTGCATTTGATCAAAGCCCCCAAGGCCCGCATCGAAACCCTGCTTGAACATGTAAAAGGGCCAGACTTGCCAACGGGCGGTATTGTTATCGAGCCCTTTGAGAATATCGTTGAGGCCTATGCCACCGGGCGCGGCGGTTTCAAGGTGCGTTCGCGTTGGCAGATTGAAGAATTGGGGCGCGGTCAATGGCAGATCGTGGTCACGGAAATTCCTTACCAAGTCCAAAAGTCCCGGCTGATTGAAAAGCTTGCCGAGCTGATTGACGGTAAGAAAAACCCGTGGTTGGCGGATGTGCGCGATGAAAGCGCCGAAGATATTCGCGTGGTGCTGGAGCCTAAGAACAAAAATATCAATCCGGACATGCTCATGGAAAGCCTGTTCAAATCCACGGCCCTTGAGAGCCGTATCAGTTTGAATATGAATGTACTGGACGCTACGGGTACACCTCGCGTCATGGGTTTGCGCGAGACTATACAAGCATTTCTCGACCATCAGCGCGATGTGCTTAGGCGTCGTTCGCGTCACCGCCTTGCTAAGATTGAAGACCGGATGGAGATTTTGGCCGGGCTAAAAATCGCCTATCTAAATCTCGATGAGGTCATCCGTATTGTCCGCTATGAAGACAAACCCAAGGACGAATTGATCAAAGCCTTTAAACTGACCGAACGTCAGGCCGATGCTATTTTAAACATGCGTTTGCGGGCCTTGAATAAGTTGCAAGAGATCGAAATTCAGGCCGAATATGATGTTTTAGCTGAAGAAAAAAGACAGATTGAAGAATTGTTGGCTTCAGAGAAATTACAGTGGGGGCGCATCGCCGAGCAGATCCGCGAAATCCGTGATGTTTACGGCCCCAAAACCGAGCTGGGTAAACGCCGCACAACATTTGCTGATGAGCCGGACATTGAAATCGACATGTCCACGGCCTTTATCTCCAAAGAACCGGTAACAATTGTACTGTCCAAAATGGGCTGGATACGGGCGCTCAAAGGTAAAGTTGAGGATTTGTCTAGCCTCAAGTTCAAAGACGGCGACGGCCCGGATTTTGCCGTAGCCGCACACACCACCGACCAGATCCTCATGTTCGCCAGTAACGGCAAATTTTATACCTTGGGCGCGGATAAATTACCCGGCGGGCGCGGCAACGGCGAGCCCATACGCCTGATGGTCGATTTGGAAGATGATCATATGCCTATCGGCCTGTTTGTCCACGACCCTGACCGGGAACTGCTAGTGGCCAGTAGCGCCGGATATGGTTTCCGTGTCAAAGAAGCTGATATTGTCGCCGCCAAACGCAGCGGCAAACAAGTGCTCAATGTCAAAGGCAAGGTCGAAGCTCTGCGCTGTATCGCGGTTGCGGGCGAAAAAATCGCCACCATTGGCGAGAACCGCAAATTACTGATCTATGATGTGGAAGAATTGCCCGTACTGGGGCGCGGCAAGGGCGTGCGTTTGCAAAACTTCAAAGACGGCGGCCTGAAGGACATCACGACATTTGAGGCAGAAGACGGCTTGGTATTTGTGGACGCATCCGGGCGGCGTATCAGTGTCAGCGATTGGGAAATCCACCAAGGCAAGCGCGCCCAAGCCGGACGTATAGCCCCAAGAGGTTTCTACCGCTCTGGGGTATTTGCAGAGGATAAGCGTTTGTAGGCTTGAAAACTTGAATTAAATCATTATATTAGTTGGGAACTGTAAAGGGGATTTATATGACTACGTTACTTGTAATACTCGGCGCTATACTGGCGTTGGCACTTTTGATCATCGGTATTTACAATCGGTTGGTGGGGCTGAGGCAAACCTGTAATCAGGCTTGGTCGGACATTGAAGTCCAGCTCAAACAACGTCAGGATTTAATCCCGAACATTGTCAATGTGGTCAAGGGTTATGCCAAACACGAAAAAGAAACCCTCAACGAAGTGATTATGGCCCGCAATGCCGCCGTTTCGGCGGGTGGTGTCGGTGATACTGTCAAGGCTGAAGGCATGCTCTCACAGGCTTTGGGTAAATTATTTGCTTTGGCCGAAGCTTATCCGGATTTAAAAGCCAATGAGAATTTCTTACAATTGCAAGACGAGCTTTCAGATGTAGAGAATAAAATCTCTGCGGCGCGGCGCTTCTATAATAATGCTACCCAGGAATATAACACCGGGCGTGAGCAATTCCCTGCCAATATGATCGCCGGGCCGTTCAATTTCGGGCCACGGGATTTCTTTGAAAGTGTCGAAGGGCGAGACGCATTGGAAGTGGCTCCGGACGTTAATTTCGATTAAAGAAAAATGGGCGCTTACGGGCTAAAAACCCACATATGGAACTATAATCTCAAGAGCATTCTCTTGTTGGTTTTATTCCCCGTGCTAATCCTTGGCTTGGTTTACGCCGGGCTTTTGCTCTGGGCCGGATATGTGGAAGGGCGTAGTACATATGGCGGTTTTGCCTTTGCGGCTGACGCCATGCCCACGGCTATCCCCATGACATTGGCCGGGGTTGGGGCTTGGTTCGGCGTTGCGTTTATGGGCCATCAGGCGCTGATTGACCGGGCCACCAAGGCCAAATCCGTTTCCGCTAACGAAGAACCACGGGCCTATAAACTGCTTGAAAATCTGTGTATATCGCGCGGCATTATCACGCCAAGGCTCAAAATCATCGATACTGATGTGATGAACGCCTATGCGAGCGGTATTCGCAGCAAAAATTACACCATCACCTTGACACGCGGGCTGATGAGCGCCCTTGACGACGATGAACTGGAGGCGGTGATTGCCCACGAATTGACCCATATCCGCAATAAAGATGTGCGCTTGTTGGTCATTTCGGTGATTTTTGTCGGCATAATTTCGTTTTTCGGCGAAGGCGTGGTGCGCGGCATGTTTCGCACCAATATGGGCCGCACCACACGTTCGCGCCGCAGCGGCGAGGGTAATGCGGCCGTGTTGATTGTAATCGCTTTGGTCATCATTATTATCGCCTACGCGTTGGCTATGCTAATCCGCTTTGCCTTGTCGCGCAAACGGGAATATCTGGCCGATGCAGGTTCGGTAGAATTGACTAAAAACCCGGACGCCATGATCCGGGCTTTACAAAAAATATCCGGCAATGCCAAACTGGATGCGCCTGCGGATATTCGCGAAATGGCCATAGAAAACCCGCGCACCGGTATATCCGACTGGTTTGCCACCCATCCGCCAATCGCAAAACGCATCGCCGCTTTGGTGAAATTCGCGGGCGGCAGGGAGGGAAGTAAAAGCCGCGCCAAGCGCCGCCCACCGCCTTCAAGACAAGCACAACAAATAAAAAGACAGGCCAAACAAACAAAACCACGCGGGCCATTTGGCAGGCGCGGGCCAGGTGCATGATGGTTATATAATGTAATCGCAAATTTAACACAAAGTTTACTTTACATACCTGTCCGCATCATTACTGTTTATCAATAAAGCAATTTTAGGGAATTAGGGAAATGGTTATGAGAAAATTTTTATTGGTAACATCGGCAATACTGGCACTGGCGGCTTGTTCGCCCAAGACCACAATTCCGGATGTGATGGTTGCAGGCTTTACCAAGGTCGAAACCGTATCGGCCAAAAGCGGCGAAATCGCTATTCCCTACACCAAATATGAAATGGATAACGGCTTGACGGTTATTCTGGCGCCCGATAGTTCCGACCCGCTTGTCCATGTGGATGTGACTTATCATGTAGGTTCAGGCCGCGAGGAGGCGGGCAAATCCGGTTTCGCGCATTTTTTCGAGCATATGCAGTTCCAAGGCTCTGATAATGTCGCCGACGAGCAGCATTTTGCTTTGATCACGGAAAGCGGTGGTACGCTAAACGGTACCACCAATACCGACCGAACCAATTATTTCGAGACCGTCCCCAATAACCAGTTGGAGCGCATGTTGTGGTTGGAGGCTGACCGTATGGGTTTCTTCCTGGACGCAGTGACCTCGGAAAAGTTTGAAACCCAGCGCGAAACCGTTAAAAACGAGCGCGGCCAACGGGTTGATAATCGTCCTTACGGCCTGTTGTGGGAAAAAGTCAGTCAGGCCCTCTATCCTGAAGGCCATCCCTATTCATGGCCGGTTATTGGTTATATGGTGGATTTGGACCGCTCTAACCTTGATGATCTCAAGCGGTTTTTCTTGCGTTGGTACGGCCCTAATAATGCGTCTTTGACCATTGGCGGTGATTTCGACCCGCAGCAGGCTTTGGAATGGGTTGATAAATATTTCGGCGGCATCCCGCGCGGCCCCGAAGTGAAAGACCCGGTTTATACCCCGGTGACTTTGGAGGCAGACCGTTATATTTCCTATGAGGATAATATTGCCCTGCCTTTGATGTATATGTCTTGGCCAACCGTGCATGCGTTCCACGGGGACGAAGCGCCATTGGATGTGTTGATGGATATTATCGGCAGCGGTAAAACCTCCATACTCTATAAAAACATGGTCAAGCCGGGCCTCGCAGTCCAGGCCAGTGCCGGGCACAATTGTGCGGAGCTGAGCTGTTCATTCACCATGCTGGCTTTACCGACGCCGGGAAATTCTCTGGCTAATCTTGAGAAAATTGCTAGGGCGTCTTTGGCCGAATTTGAAGAGCGCGGCGGTGCCAATGATGACGATATTGAACGGGTGAAAGCCGGGATTGTATCTGGCAAAGTGTTTGGCCTTGAAAGCGTTTCGGGCAAGGTTTCCCAACTGGCGCGTTATGAATATATGCGCGGCAATCCGGATTATATTGGGCAGGACATTGCGCGCTACGAAAATGTCACCAAGGCCGATGTGATGCGGGTTTACGAAAAGTATATCAAAGACAAGCCGGCCGTGATTTTAAGCATTGTTGCCAAGGGTAAGGGCGCGGATATTATCAAGGCGGATACCTGGTCTATGTATGAGCGCAATATCCCGGAAAATTCCGGCGAAGAGTAACTTGCCTTGCGCCCTGGCACATCTGATTTCGCCCGTTCCGTCATTCCGCCGTCCGGGCCAAATCCGGTTATTAACGTGCCGGAAGTTTATACGGCCACAACCGATAACGGCATTAAAATCACCGGTGCGGTAAACGCGGAAGTTCCGACCACGACTATACGCTTGCGCATTCCGGCCGGCCAAACCCGCGAAGGGTTGGACAAATTGGGCTTGGCGCGGATCACAGCCCAAATGTTAAGCGAGGCCACCAATGACCACACGGCGGAAGAACTTTCCAACGAGTTGCGAAAAATGGGATCAAGCATTAGTGTTAATGTTGGCGATAACTTTGCCGGATTGAACATCCGTTCCCTGACCAGCAATCTTGACCGGACCTTGGAAATTGCTTTAGAAAAATTGACCCAACCAAAATTTGCTGAAGATGATTTTAAGCGTCAGCAAAAACAAACCATAGAGGGCTTGAAAAACGCTAAGAAAAACGCTGGCACCACGGCGACCAATGTGTTCACACAGATTTTATTTGGCATGGACAACACTTTTGCCAGACCGGACGGTGGCACAATCGCCACGGTCAGCAAGTTGACCGCCTCCGATGCCAAGGCGTTTTACGACACGACTTACGGCCCGGTTGGCAGTGATATTCAGGTGGTCAGTAATTTACCGAGCGGTGAAATTATCAAAAAGCTTGGTATATTTGGCGCTTGGGCCGGGGCCAATAGGGATGCAGCAGCGCTTAAACCCTACCCAGATCTACAAGCCGGGACATTATATTTTATTGACAAGCCGGACGCGGCCCAAAGCGAAATCCGCATTGGCAAGCGGGCTTTGAATTATGATGCGACGGGCGAATTTTTCGCGGCAGAGTTGATGAATTATAATCTCGGCGGGGCATTTAACTCGCGCATAAATCTTAATCTGCGCGAAGACAAAGGTTATACTTACGGGGCGCGGTCGTTCTTTTACGGCAATGACTACCGGGGTGCATACAGGGCGCAAGCGGCGGTTCGGGCCGACACGACAGTGGATTCGATTAAGCAATTTGTCATGGAAATTAACAATTTTCAAAAAGACGGCATGAGCGAAAAAGAACTGGCGTTTTTGAAAAACTCTCTGGGCCAAAGGGATGCTCGCGCTTACGAAACCCCGCGCCAGAAACTTGGCTATTTATCCGAGATCGCCAATTATAATCTCGAGCCGGATTTTGTCACACAGCAAAACGAAGTTTTGCAAGCCGCAACCCGGGACGAATTGAACGCTCTGGCTGCCAAACACCTTAAATACGGCGAGATGATTTTGGTCGTGGTCGGTGACAAGAAAAAGCTCTGGGATGATTTGAAAGCCTTGGGCAATCCAATGGTCGAGCTTGACGCCGACGGCAATATTGTCGGGGAGTAGAAAGATAAGGTCAGTTGCACTGCGCCCCTAAACGCTCTAAGCTCTTTAGACACATGTTTTATGGACACATGTTTTATGGACTAGAGAAAAAATGGGGGCGGGTATGCTCAAACGAATTTTTATTGCAGGGGCGGTTTTGGCTTTACTGTCGGGGGGCGGCAATGGGGGCGAGAAGGGCGAAAGCTCTAATCAGGCTAGCGGCCAAATTGTTGAAATTGCCCCCGGCGAAAATTTTGCCAACCGCCTACAAGAGGCTTTGATCACGGCTTCGAAGGGCAGCACAATCGTCATGCCGGCCGGGACATATCAATTTAGCGACGGGCTATCCTTGGACATTACAGGCGTGACTTTGCGCGGCGCCGGCCAGGACAAGACATTTTTGGACTTTTCCGGCCAAATCGGGGCCGGGGAGGGCTTGTTGGTGACTTCCGCCGATGTGGTTCTCAAGGATTTTACCATTTATGACACGGCTGGCGACGGCATAAAATCCAAGGGTGCGGACGGCATCATATACCGGGACGTGACGGTTGAATGGCGCGGTGACCCAAAGACCAGCAACGGCGCTTACGGGGTGTATCCGGTGGAAAGCAAAAATGTGTTGGTGGAGCGAGTGACGGTACGCGGTGCATCTGACGCCGGGATTTATGTGGGCCAGTCCAGTCATATTATTGTGCGAAATTCACTGGCGGAATATAATGTTGCCGGGATCGAGATTGAAAATTCAAGCTATGCAGATGTCTACGGCAATATAACGCGCCATAATACAGGCGGAATTTTGGTGTTTGATTTACCAAACCTGCCGATTATGGGCGGGCACTCCACCCGGATTTATGACAATGATATTTATGACAACAACACTATAAATTTCGCACCGCCCGGCAATATTGTCGCAACCGTACCTTCGGGGACCGGGGTGATTATTATGGCCAATGAAAATGTCCATATTTGTGGCAATCGGTTTGCCAATAACCGCACGGTTCAGATTGTGGTTGGAGCATATCAGGAAAAATTTGACGACGATAATTACAACCCCTTGCCGCGCAATATCAGCATTCGCGGTAATAGCTATGCGGGCGGCGGTGATGATCCCCAAGGCTTGATGGCCATGTTTGCAAAAGGCTTTGGTGGTAAATTGCCGCCTATTGTCTGGGACGGGGTGACGGCATGGGGCGGCGGCGTAAATATTGATGTGAATATGTCCATATCCGAGCCGCAAACCGTCGGGTTTCTCAATCTCGGATTAGGCAGCTATCCGCTCAACCCACTTAAAATAAGACCTAGCACCGACAGGCCTGCCGGTACGGCCAAGCCTGAACCGGCAAAGATAAGCTTGGCACAGGACCAATAATATGCGGGGCGTCTTTGGTTTGGTGTTGGCGTTCGTGTTCAGCGCCTGCCAACAATCTGGCCCGGATATGGCGGTTGTTCTGGCCGACAAGCCTGCGGCTTTTTTGGCCGATTACGGTTTGTTTACAGACGGCGCCGCCGACAAACCTCACATCAGGGTTGCGGCCTATGATCTGGTCAATCCTTTATTTACTGATTATGCGACCAAGCACCGCTATGTATTTGTACCCAAAGGCACAACTGTAAAATATACTGGTGCGAAATATACCGGTGCGAAATATACTGGCGGCGCAGATTTGGATTTTCCGGTTGGCACTGTGTTGGTCAAAACATTCGCCTATGCCCCGGATATGAGACAGCCGGATGTAGAGCCTTATAAAATCGAAACAAGATTGCTGATCCGCAAAGCACAGGGCTGGACGGCGGCGCCCTATGTATGGAACAAGGAACAGACCCAGGCCCGCTACGCCCCGGTTGGGGCGCGTATGGGGATCAAGGCAATTGCCGCTGATGGCAGTAAGCTGGATTTTAGCTACGCCGTGCCAAATGCCAATCAATGTAAAACCTGTCATCAATCTGGCCATGATATTATCCCCATCGGCCCCACTGCCGACAATCTAAATCATAAAAACCAGCTTCAACGCTGGGCGCAACAAGGTTTGCTTAGTCTCGGAGATCTGGACTTGTCGGACCGTTCTCCCATTGCGCCTGTGGGGGACCGTAATTATTCTTTGAACGACCGCGCCCGTGCTTATTTGGATATCAATTGCGCCCACTGCCACAAACCGGACGGTTCGGCTTCCAATTCCGGTCTGATGTTGCAATGGGGCGAAACCAACCAGGTGCGGCTCGGCATCAATAAAAACCCGACCGCCGCCGGGCGCGGCGCAGGCGGTTTGCGCAAAGTCATTACGCCCGGCAATCCGGACACATCCATCATGGCATTTCGCATGCATTCAACCCAGGCCGGTATTGCCATGCCAGAGTTGGGCAAAACCCTAGAACACAAACAAGGTGTGACATTGATCCGTGACTGGATTGCAACCATGCCCCCAGAATGATGCTTGATGAATGATGCCCCCAAGAATGATGCCCCAAGAGTAATGTTATGCTAAAGGAAGAATGATGTGACGGTCACCATAAATCCGTGGATCCGATTGTAGCCTTGTGAACCTGATGTACAGGTGGGCGCCGCATAACCGGACCACGATCCGGACAGAGGTAGCTCCCCAAGGTTAATTTAAGGCCCCTAGGTTACATGTTTCTCACAAAACCAACAGTGACCGCCATGGCTAATGTGAGGCTTTGCGGTGGGGAATACAAGAGGGAAAATTGCCAGAAGGCTCTAGAGCGCTCTAGCCTTGCAGTTTTTCGGCCAGACGCTCAATGCGTTTGGCGGCGTCGGCCAGAGCGTCAGCGGCGGTGCTTTCAGATTTTTGGGCACCGGCCAAGGCATCTTCGCTTTGGCGGCGCAGATCGGCGGTGGCGCTTTGTGCCTGACCTTCAAGGTCTTCGCGCATTTCTTCCATTTCGTCGCTCATGGTAATTGCGGCCATAACCAACAGGCGCACATCTCCAATTTGGCCAAATTGGTCCGCCAATTTGCGCACACGGGCATCGAGCTTTTCGCCCAAGCGTGTTAAGCGTTCTTCCTCGCCGTCGTCGCAGCCAAGTGCGTATTTCCGGCCATTGATTTCGAGATTTACCTTGCCCATAATCTAGCCCTCACCTTCATTATCAAGGGCTTGTAAGACCTGTGTAATGACGGCATCAAGTTCCTGGCTGGTTTCGCCCGCAAGTTTTGAAAATTCTTGTTCGCGGGCCAATAGCCCATCATGTTTGGTTTGAAGTGCGCCCAGTTCACCCGCCATTTCATCAAGTTTGCGGGCGCTGTCTGCATCATTGCTGTGTGCATTTTGGGTTTGCTGTTCGAGTTCGTTGATACGGTCGAGCATAGGCGCTAATGAAACTTCCAAATTCTTCAACGCCCGCTGCAAGCGGTCTGCCGCATCTTTAATCCCGGAGGTTTGTTTAATGCTAGATTTTGTCATATTTTTGCGCCGAATCTGCTCTTGTAGACAGAATGGAGCAAGAAACGCTCTAGGCCAAGTGATATTTGTAGTTATATGAGGGCGGCAAATACGCAAATTGATACGAAATTGGTGGATTTTCGCGCACCACCGCCTATATAGCAGGCACGATTCCTTCTGTTAATATTTTTTATGGGGCTTTTCGCCCATTATTTTGGGGTAGATTTATGACTTTACGTATTGCCATTAACGGGTTTGGCCGCATTGGGCGTTTGATTGTTCGTGCTGTTGTTGAATACGGCATCAAAGATGTGGAAATTGTTGCGATCAATTCGCCGGGTAAACTGGAAATGATGGCGCATTTATTGCGTTATGACACCATGCACGGCCGGTTTTGCAATGACGTAAAAATTCAGCCCGGCGAAATGGATTTTGGTTTGGGCAAAGTTCGCATCACCCATGAGCGTAATCCGGCCGATATTGACTGGGGCACCCTTGATGTGGATGTGGTCATGGAATGCTCGGGTTATTTTCGTGATCGGGCCGGCAATCAATTGCATTTGGACGGGGGCGCCAAAAGCGTATTGGTTTCAGCGCCGGCCAAGGGCATGGACAATACCGTTGTTTACGGGGTCAATGAAGCGGATTTAAGCGCTAGTGATTTAATGGTGTCTTGCGCGTCGTGTACGACCAATTGTTTGGCACCATTGGCCAAGGTTTTACTGGAATCGGTCGGTATTCGCCGCGGCTTTATGACCACTATTCATTCCTATACACTGGACCAAAGAATTTTGGACAGCTCCCACAAAGACATGTACCGGGCCAGGGCGGCCGCGCAAAACATGATTCCCACTTCAACCGGGGCCGCCAATGCGGTTGGCTTGGTCTTGCCGGAATTATTGGGTAAATTGCACGGCTCCGCTATTCGCGTACCCGTCGCCAATGTGTCATTGGTGGATTTGGCTTTCCAACCTGACCGCGAAACTAGTCCTGAGGAGCTGAACGCATTTGTTAAAGCGGCGGCGGACGGGCCACTGAAAGGCGTCCTTAGATATACCGAGGAACCATTGGTGTCGTCTGATATCAACCACGACCCCCATTCGACAGTATTTGCCGCGCCGCTGACCGAAGTTCTGCATAAGGATTTGGTTAAAGTCATTGCTTGGTATGACAATGAATGGGGTTTTGCCAACCGGATGATCGATGTGGCAAAGGTGATGCAAACCGCACAAAGCTAGACCCTAGTTGATTTTATTATGGTTGATTTTAACAGACTTGAAGATGTGGATGTAGCGAACAAACGGGGTTTGGTGCGGGTCGATTTTAACGTGCCTGGTGATGATATTGGCCATATCACCGACGATACGCGGCTTAAGTCCGCCTTGCCGACCATAAATTATCTGCGCGAGAACGGCGCTAAAACCATATTGATGAGCCATTTTGGCCGCCCCGGCGGTGTGCGCGAAAGCGGGGCTTCGTTGATGAAATTGGTGCGGCCTTTATCGCAACTTTTAGGGGCCGAGATTGGTTTTGCGCCGGACTGTATTGGTGCGGCCACGCAAAACGCGGTGACCGCACTTAAAGGCGGCGATGTTTTGTTGTTGGAAAACACCCGCTTTTATAAAGGCGAAACCCAGACGGCGGACGGCCTTAAAGGTTACGATTCGGACTTTGCCGAACAATTGTCCGGCCTCGGCGATATATTTGTCCACGACGCATTTTCCGTTGCCCACCGCGCCCAAGCTTCGACCAGCGGAATTGCGGCTAATCTTCCCAGTTATGCCGGTCTGGCTATGGAGCGCGAGCTTGATCATTTATCCCAGGCTTTGGATGTGCCGCGCCGCCCGGTTATGGGGCTTGTGGGGGGCGCAAAAGTGTCCACCAAAATCGATTTACTGAAAAACCTTGTGGCCAAACTGGACAGGCTCGCCATAGGCGGCGGCATGGCCAATACGTTTTTGGCGGCTCTGGGCCATAATGTTGGCGCGTCGCTTTGCGAGCATGATTTGACCGGGACGGCTCTGGAAATTATGGAAAATGCCAAGCAGGTAAATTGCGAAATCCTCTTGCCCATAGATGTGGTGGTGGCCAAGGAGTTCAAGGTAGGGGCGGCGCACCGGGTGTGCGGTCTGGACGAAGTTTTGAGCGACGAAATGATATTGGACGCCGGGCCAAACACCGTCAACACACTGGCCGATGCAATAGACGCCAGCCAGACCTTGATCTGGAACGGGCCGCTTGGTGCCTTTGAGCTTGTGCCCTTTGATACGGCCACGGTTGAGGCGGCCAAATATGCGGCCAAGCGCACCCGCGCCGGTCAATTGAGTGCGGTTGCAGGCGGCGGCGATACGGTAGCGGCCCTAAAACATGCGGGCGCGGCCGATGATTTTACCTTCATTTCTACCGCCGGGGGCGCGTTTTTAGAATGGATGGAGGGCAAAGTTTTGCCCGGTGTGGAAAGCCTTAAAAAACGAGGGTAGTTTCGGTATCTATGGGGCCAGTTTTGCATCTGCCGAAATATTCTCAGGGCTTTCCTCTGGCTTGTCCTCAAATATGTCTTCAATGGTGCGCCCGAACAACCGGGCGATTTTAAAGGCTAGGGGCAAGGACGGGTCATAGCGCCCCGTCTCTATGGCATTGATGGTTTGGCGCGAGACGTCGAGCTTGTCGCCCAGCACCGCCTGGCTCCAGTCACGCTCGGCGCGCAGGACTTTCAGGCGGTTTTTCACAGATACGCCCCCCAACCTTTAACCCCGGCGCGTTTTGCGATGATGATATAAGCTAGCCCGTAAATAAAATAAAATCCTGGCACCACATAAAACACCGGCAGGGCAGGCGCGCCGGCCAATTCCTCCATCAGTCCCCAAATTGTCGCAATAATCATAATGCCGGCAAGCCCGAACAAGACGGCTTTGACTTGTAATTTTTGCATGAATTCGTCCAGTTCATGGATATAGCGCATATGGCCAAGGATCCAGATGATGATAAAAACGGCCGGGATGATTGCAGCTGCGTAGAGCATGGGCTCGGGCAGGGTGTCATGTTTGCGGGCAAATGATATGCCGATCATGCTGAAAAGATATAAGGCCATGGCGGGAATGAACAGTTTCATATAGCGGCGGTGTGCGTGTTTGGTTTGCATTTTAATCTCCTGAGTTATTGTTGTTTTGCGTAGCTGCGTGCACGTGTTCGAGCTGTTAAATAGGTGGTAAATAGAAAATACGCCGGTGCCATCAAATTCCATATGGCTAAATTATCCAAACCGCGAATGCCGTGGAACACTGTTATAACCGCCACAAACAAGATAGTGCTGAGGCCCGCCTGGGCGATTGCAGCGGTGATGATAGTATTGACGAACTCATCGCCTTTCCTGATTTGTTGGCCCAAGTGTAATATCGCGCCAAACAGCAAGCCCACATAGGCACCGCCAATGCCGATACTGGCGAAAATTGACAATTTTTCACTGGTAATAGCCAAATATGCCAAACCGCCCGCCACCAATGCGCTTATGAACAGTATCATCATCAAAATGTCATGCATCGAACCCCATGGCTTCTCTAGCACGTCGGGGTTTATATAAAACGGTGTTTTCATTTTAGTCTCCATTGTGGCCTGAGTTTATGAGTAAACTGCCTAGTCAAGTTAGCTTTACATAACGTTCAAATCCGAAATGTCAAGGAACCTTTCCAAAAAATCAACTATACTTGTCATTATGCTCACAATAAATTGTTTGGCAGTTCATCTAAAAATCGCTAGAGAAGCGGGATGAATATTATTTCAGACCCCAGAACAGGTGAGTGCCATCCGGCGCTTGACCCTAAAAAATTCAAAGATCCGGATGTGACGGCTACGGGGGAGAAGCGCGCAAGTGTTCCGTTTAAGACACTGAAAACATTGTGGTTTTTTACCGGTTCCTTGTGCAATATTGAATGCCTAAACTGTTATATTGACAGCTCGCCGACGGCGGATCATTTCGTGTATTTGACGCCGGAGGATATGCTGCCGTTTTTGGACGAAATTGATGCGCTCGGGTACGGCAAAATCGAAATCGCCTTTACCGGCGGCGAGCCTTATATGAACCCCCATATTATCAAGCTTTCTGAAATGGCGCTTGAGCGCGGCCATAACTTGCTCGTCCTGACCAATGCCATGCGCCCGATGATGCGGCCACGGGTACAGGGCGGGCTTTTGGATTTACACAGGCGTTTTGGCGGCAAAATGACCTTGCGGATCAGCCTGGATCATTACGCGCAAACTGGTCATGACCATGAGCGCGGCCCCGGCAGTTTTGCCGCCGCACTCAAAGGCATAAACTGGTTATCGAAGGCCGGATTTAGCATCAACATAGCCGGGCGCACCATATGGCATGAGAGCGAGGCCAAGTCCCGGCGCGGCTATGGGGGTTTAATAGAGCAGGGGGGGTGGAAAATTGATACCGCCGACCCCAAACAATTGGTTTTGTTCCCCGAAATGGACGCAATGGTTGATGTCCCGGAAATCAGCGCGGCCTGTTGGGGGATTTTGGGGGTCGCACCGGACGATATTATGTGTTCAAATTCCCGCATGGTGGTACGGCGCAAGGGTGCGGGGCGAGCCGCAGTGTTGGCCTGTACACTTCTTTGGGACGACGACCAGTTCGAGTTGGGCGCAAGCCTTGCACAGGCCCGCGCCCCCATAAAACTCAACCATCCCCACTGCGCCAAATTCTGCGTACTCGGCGGGGCCAGTTGCTCGGCTTAAAGCTTATCAGGATCAATTGTCTATGGGAGGCATTCGCTGGTTCCTATACAGTTCAAGGATGAAATTGATTCGCTGAGAGAAATATAAGTGATTGATGCCAAGAAAATCTATGCACTAACCGTTGCTGAACGTAAAGCAGTGTTGGAAAAACAGGCTGCAAATGTAACTGTTCCAAACAATATTACGAAGGGGCTTCATAGCGCTTATCGCACCTCAAAAGTTATTGGGGAGTTCGTGGATGAGTATTTTGATTTAGCAATATCACAGGATGAAACCCATGATGCCTTAAAACCAAGAAACTTACGCCGGGCTATAAAGATGGAGATCGACAGCTTTTTACCTCACGCAATTGATGCGCTAATTTCAGGGAAGCCTACGAAAGAAAACCTTCAAAAATCAAGCCGAAATCTTTATGAGTTATCAGGTGCAGCAGGGCTTTCTTTTGCAAACAAGGCCACACGAACACTTAGCACAACTATGGGATCACTTTGGGAGAGGATAGCCAATGTTAGCCCCTACGCTATCGAGCCTGAAACCGAATTCGGCCTAAAAATCACGGGCGTAGATTTGATTGTAAGAAATATAAATACGAATAATATTGAATTCTTACAGCTTAAAACTCAAAAGAATACGCTGACTGGATCGCAAAAGCCTCGCTCTGTCCAAGAATTATCATTACACAACAACCCCGTCTTTTGCGCCTGTTTTTCAACGAATGCAAATTGGACATTCAATGATAAAAATATCCCTCGGGTGGAGGGTGCAGAGTTTTGGGGAAGGATTGGCATGGATTACGACAAAATTGTCTTGCCGCTCATTGCAAAAATGATCTTAGAATTAGAAAGCGAGTTCATACGTTTGTTGGGTTGATTCTATTGTTTTTTGCTTCATCTTTTCTTGTTCTGCCAGCACGGAATATTTCCAGCTTTCGTGGTCGGTTTTTTTATACCTTGAATATGGGAAATAAGCGGGTGGCTGTTCGTATTTATCATTCATAGCATTCACAACCAGTCGGCCCACAGCATAGCCGAGTGAGACAGGCACCGCGTTTCCAATTTGTTTATAGCGGTCAATTTTTCCGCCTTCAATTTTCCAGCTATCAGGAAATTCTTGAATGCGTTGATACTCTTGTACGCTCAAAGGCCTCAATTCCTCTGGATGACATAAATCAGTCGCGGGCATTGCTGGATGAGTGACTAAAGTTGGAGCAGGTTTGTCCCAGGCAACGCGCCGGAAAAAACCAGTTTTCCCACCGCCTGCAAAAAAAGATTTTCCAAGAGCTTCTTTCTGTAACTCAATCGGTAAGTTACGCCAATTTTGACCGTCCTTTAGCAACCTATAGAACCGCAACCGTTTTTCAGGGAATGTAACAAATTCATGCTCAATGTTGCCTAAACTTTTAATAGCGTCTTTAAGAGTTTTCCATTTCGGCAAACCAAAATCACCATGTTCTGAATGCGTAGGATTAAGGTAAGGTAGTTCCTGCCCGTCCCTTGAACAGACGATAACAACCCGCTCCCTTTTTTGTGGTGAGCCGAAATTTGCAGAATTATATAAATTGAATGACAGGCCATAACCTGCATCTTTTAGCTTTTCTATTGCGTACAACAAAGCACTACCCCTGACTTCATCAATGGTCATTTGGTAATCTTCTTTGTCACGTAATTGATGTGGTGTATGCGCCAATGCCGCCGATAGTAACCCTCGCACATTTTCGATGATTGCAAACTTTGGTTGAATTTCGATAATGCGATCTATAAATGTTAGGAACACATTTCCGCGCTCATCACTAAACCCTTGACGCTTTCCAGCAGAACTGAACGACTGGCACGGTGGCCCTCCAGCCATAATATCAACTTCGCCAGTGCGTAACCCTGCCGCTTCTAAAATTTGCGGCGCGCTATAATCTCTAATATCCCCAATAAGGGCTATATCAGGTTTGTTTACCGCAATGGTTTTACGGCTCGCCTTATCGACCTCACAAGCAAGCAAAGTTGAAATACCCGCTTTCTCCAAACCGAGGTCAAGCCCCATTGCACCAGAGAAAAAGCTCAAACAATTTATAGTTTTTTTGCTCTTGTCGTGACGTGGTTGGTCTTCTACGGACTTGTTTAATCTCCCGCCAGTATGTTCATATAGGAGTACATCTTCCCAAGGTAACTCCCATGAATTGCCATTACGTTTTGCGGGTATTTTTTTGCCCTTATAAGGGTGCGAACGTATTGCTCTGATACCTGTAGGTAATCCGCTGCTTATTTGACCGGGACATTCATTTTTCCACCTTGCGAAACTAAAAGTAAGTACCCTTTTGTTATGACAGAAAAAATTGGCAATCAAGAACAATAATAATAAGAGTACGAATTCATGATATTATCGTAATATCTTATCCTATCTAAGGTAGAGTCGCGCTTTCGCCTAAATTCTCCGCTAGGAACTTATCCAGACCTATGAAAAATTTCTGGCGGTTGGCTTGGTTTGACAAAAAATGGTCATCGTTTTTAAAGGCCATAAAGGTCATTTTTGCCGGGCTTTTCTTCAAGGCTTTTTTCATGCGTTTATATTGGGAGAAATGGACGCGCTGGTCATTGTCTGCGTGGGCCAAAAAGACGGGAATTGTTATTTCACTTGCCCGTTTAATGGGCGAGTTTTCTTTAATGTCGTCCTTGTCTTTAAATCCGTCCAAAAAAAGCGTCCGCGCACTTGTGCGCCCAAACCGATAGTTTTTCATATGGCGTTCCATAGCTTTCAGATCCGTAACCCCGGCCATAGAGACGGCGCATTGATATAGATTTGGGTTTTTAATCGCCCCCATCAAAGCCGCATAGCCGCCGTAAGACCAACCCGCAATGCAGATATTGCCTGCGTCCGCATAGCCTTTGTCGATCAACCATTTGGTGCTGTCTTCCACATCTTCTTGCATGAGAACCCAGTTTGTTTGCCCGGCTTTTTCGAAAGCTTTGCCGTAACCTATGGAGCCGCGAAAATTCATTTGTAAAACCCCGTAACCCCGCGAGGCAAAAAACTGCGCGAAATAATCAAACCGTTTTGATTTGCGCGCATAGGGGCCGCCGTGGGGCAATATGATAAAGGGCAGGTTTTTGATCTGGTGTGTCTGGGTCACGCCGGGCGGCAATGTCACATAGGCCGGAATGTTCGCGCCGTCTCTGGCCGCGTATTTAACGCTGATGACCATGCCTAAATCTTTGCTTTTTAACTGGGGCCGCAAGCCGGTGATGCGCGAAATCGTATTTGTGCGCGTATTGACCGTCATCAACATGCCGGGATCATAAGCGTCGCTAACATTGGCCAACATGACATTTCCGTCTTTTGAGCGGTCAACAAAATCAATTGTGTAATCCGGATATTGTTTTTGGAGTAAATCTAGGGGTGTTTTATATTCGCCGAACAATTCACGCTGGGGCGTATCGGCTACATAATTAACGCCAATTACGGTTTTTCCGTCTGCACTGAAGATCAAATTGCCCGCATCATATAGGTCATGATGAAATAGTTTGCGCGTGATTTTCTTGGCCCCTAAATCATAGACATAGAGACCTTGGGTGTCCTTGCCCTGATATTGGCCTATGACCAATTCGTCAGGGTTTCCGGTAAATCCAAAAATATCTACACTGGCCTCCAGACCGGGGTATTCGTCTTGATTGCGCCATGTGTCGCCGTCAGTGTCGCGAATGGTTAGGTAATATTTACATCCAGTTTATCATTGCGGCCTTGGCCAATTCTGGGTTCACCGCGCCTGTCCGTATACCAGTTTTGTATATAAGACCGGCCGCGTTTTATCCGGCGAGTTTTTCCGCTTTTCACGTCTACGCGCTGAATGTCGGGGGATGTCTGGACGGTGTTGGAAAAGCTCATGAGGATATGTTTGGGATCATCGTCGAGAAAATCTATAACCTGATCATTAAATTGTCGTACCATATCTCTGGGCACGATGAGAAATTTAGATTTCATGGTTTTGGCGTCGATGGTTACAATATAGCTGGAGGCCAACGGAACCCCCAAAATCTTTTCACTGCGCCAGACGGCGACCAATACCCGGTCATTATTGACCCATTTCACCCATTTTGGTTTGGCGGTTTTTCCCAGTAAAATCAGGCGCGGTTTTTGTCCGGATTTTGCAATACTTAACACATTGACCCCGTATTGGTCATCAAAATTTATAATCACCGCCAGTCTTTTGGCGTCCGGAGAAATCGCTGCATCATGCACGGCAGGCAAAACACCAAAAGCTTCGGGTTTGGGTTTAGCGAAAGCGGAGTTAGAAAATAGAAACAAGACTAGCAATAATGGCCCGTAAATGAAACCCCGCATCATTATTTCTCCTGAAGCGCCGCCGGGCTATCGCCCAAATTATCGCGCAAAAATTTATCCAGGGCTTTGTGATAGGCCAACCTGTTTTCACCACGGCTTAGATAATGATCGCCGTATTTTAGCGGTAGATAGGTGACTTTGGCGGTAGATTTTTTAAGGGCGGTTTTCATGATTTTGTATTGGTGTTTAAAATCCACAACCATATCCCGGTCCCCGTGGGCCAACAGCAGCGGGGTTTTAAGGTCGTCTGTGCGCCGCGCCGGGGACTGCTGGCGCATTTCGCTGCGGTTTTTAAAACCGGACGCTATGGAGTATTTTATAGCCTTGCGCTCACCGGCTGCCACCGCGTCATCGATTAGGCGCGGGATGTCCATGACCCCGGCAAAACTGGCGGCGCAGGCATATAATTCCGGATTGTTTATAGCGCTAATCACGGCGGCATAACCGCCGTAAGACCCGCCCATGATGCAGATGCGGTCTTTGTCGGCATAACCTTTGCCGATTAGCCAATTTACCCCGTCGACAACATCTTCTTGCATAACCTGCCAGTTTTTGCGCCCGGCGTCTTTGTGGGCTTTGCCGTAACCTGTCGATCCCCTGAAATTCATTTGCAAAACTGCGTAACCGCGCGATACCAAAAACTGGGCGCGGTAATCAAATCCGTCGTAATTTCGGCTTGCCGGGCCGCCGTGGGGGTAAATGATAAAAGGCATATTTTCGATTTTACGGCCATCATAATAGGCGGGGGGCAGGGTGACATAGCCCGGAATTTTCGCGCCGTCTCTGGCCGTGTATCTGACATTCACCACCATGGCCACATCATCATTTTTAAGCTCAGGATAAAACTTGGATAGGGTCATGGCCTTATTGGTTTTGAAATTATACAAAATCATTTCGGGGAGGTAATCCGGCGCAGATACGGCAAGAACCGCCCAAGTCCCGTCCGGAGTTTCGTCGTATGTGCTGACATCAAAACCGGAAAACTTGCGCTGCAATTGCGCACTACGGGCTTGGGTCTGGGCGTCAAAATAAACGAAATTGCTTTCATCGTCCGTGTAATAATATCCGACCACACGTTTGTTATTGGCGCTACTCATAATGCCGCCAATATCGTGGGCGTCATTATGGTATATGGCTGGGCCAAATTGTTTTGTCTTTAGGTTATAGGTATAAAGCCCGCGTGTATCCTGACCAGCGTACCGGCCAACATAAATCACGTCCGGGTCGGCGTCAAATCCGTAGATATAAACCCCGCCCGTCAAGAGAGGATGGTCTTTTTCGCTTTCCCATTTATCACTATTTGCTTGCCTGATTTTCAGCTTGGTTTTTATTGTACCCGCATCACTACCCTTGCGCCGATGCCCCTCACCAATGCGTAGATTTCCTTGCCTGTCGGCTATCCAGTTTGCAAATTTTTTGCTCCCGCGCAATATCCGCGTATATGCCCCGGTACGAACATTGATTTTATAGACGCTTTCCATGGGTCGCTGATTGTCCATAAATTGCATCAAAATATGATCCGGGTCATCCCATAGGTCGCTAATTACATGATTATAGCTGAGGGCCCATGCCCCGGAACTTGTTCTTGGGGTCAGGAGTGACTTTGCATTTTTCAAATTTTTGGACGAAGAATATAGCCAATGACTCATATATAAGGACTGGTGAATGACTTCATATAACCCAACATGAAACAGCAATGTGTCATTGTTAGCCCAGCTTACCGAATAAAGATTGCCTGCACTTCGTAATTTGAAAGAATGAGGGTTTGTCAGACCTTGGGGTGTCAAATCAAATGTCGCAACCACATAACGCCCGTCTTGCTCAACAATAGCCGCCAGAGATTTCCCGTCCGGTGATATGGCCGCATCGCGAATAGCTGGCAAGCGGGCGTAATGCTCCACTGGGATTTGCTTGGTTTCGGGCTTAGGTATTGGTTTAGACAGGGCGGTACTGGCAAAATTCAACACGAATATACCGAGGCCTAAAAACATAGTTGCCAGAATACGGCTTCTCGAAACTACCATCATATTTCCTTACGGTGCCGCCGTGCTGTCGCCTAAATTCTCCGTCAGGAATTTGTTTAGGCCTTTGAGTAGTTTTGTTCGGTTTTCATAGTCGTAGAAATAATGGTCTTCGCCTTTGAATTTCAGGAATGTGGTTTTGGCCTTGCTTTTTCTCAAGGCTTTTTTCATGCGGGTAAATTGATCGAAATGCACATTTACATCATCGGTGCCGTGGGCCAAAAACACAGGTGTGGTGATTTCTCTGGCCCGTTTGACCGGAGAGTTTTCCCGGATATCTTTTTTCCCGTCAAAACCTTTGAGAATAAAATGCTTGGCTGTGTGCTTGCCAAACCGGTATTTTCTCATGTCACGGATCATGTCTTGCAAGTCGGTGACACCGGCAATACTGGCGGCGCAAGTATAGAGATCCGGGGTTTTAACCGCACCCATGAGCGCCGCATATCCGCCGTAAGACCAGCCCACAATACAAACACGGTCTTTGCCCGCATAGCCTTTGTCAATCAACCATCTGGCCCCGTCCTCCACATCTTCTTGCATGATTTCCCAGTTTTTGCGCCCGGCTTGTTCATGGGCATGGCCAAAACCTTCCGAGCCACGAAAATTCATCTGCAAAACCGAATAGCCTCTTGATGCCATAAATTGCGCCAGATAATCAAAGGACTTGGTATCGCGCGCATAGGGGCCGCCGTGTGGCATGACGATAAATGGCTGATTTTTATAGGCAATTTCCCCGGAAGCAATTTTGGCCGGTGTTGTCACATAGCCGGGTATTTTAAAGCCGTCGCGGGCCGGGTAGCTTACTTTAGTGACATCCCCTAGAGTGGTTTTGCTGATTTCTGGGTAGTCCCGTGCTAATAACCTAGCTTTGTCTTTGGCGAAATCATAGGCATATAAATTTGGCGGAATGCTCGGGGTATTTGCCTTGAACAAGACTTTGTTACCATCACGGGTTTGCTCGATGATGTTGATTTGGTAGCCTTCAAATTTTGCTTCTATTTTTGCCATACGAGATTTTGCCTCTGCATCAAAAAACGCCCGCTTACTTGTATCTTCGGTATAGCTGACCCCAACGATTTTTGTGCCGTCTGGGTTTTTAAGGATGTCGTCTACATCATATTTATCATGTTGGAATAATTTTCGGGTGCGCTTCTTCTGGGCAAGGTCATAGACAAAAACCCCACGTGTGTCTTTCCGTCTCGCGCACCGATAATCATTTCGTCTGGATTGCTGGTAAAGCCGTAAACGCCAGTGCCTGCCGTCAAACCAGGGTAATCTTTGTGGGAGCGCCATTGACCGTCGCTTGCGTCTTTAATTTCCATCTGCCAGTCGCCCGCTATGTCCCTACGTCCGACACCAACCCGCACCACACCGCGTAAATCCGTTATCCAGTGCTGAATATTGGCTGTACCGCGCTCAATACGCTCCCTGCTTCCGGTGCTGATATTGACTTTATGGACGCCAGGCTCAAAAGCGTTACTGATGCCAAAAGACATCAATATATGCTCAGGTTCATCAGGCAGAAAATTTATGACGGTATTGTTGAATTGTCGCAGACCAATAGATAAACTACTGCGACGAACGCCCAGTTGCGGGTCTAAAACGAGCTTTGAAACGGTTAAATTCCTGTCAAAAACGTATAAATACCCCGTATTGACGATGGTTTTGTGTATTTTTTTGGTCTGGCGCGTGGAGACGAGGATTTGCTCATTATTGGCCCAATGTACCCAATTAATGCGGATGTCTTTGGGATATGCGCTGGCACGGATTTTTTTATCGCTCGGGTCGGCAATATTGAACACGCGCAAAATATACTTGCCGCCATTATCAAGTACGGTCGCCAAAAACCGCCCGTCAGGCGACAAGGCGGCATCAAATATGGCAGGCGTTCTGGAATAATGCTCCACGGGGACAGGTTTGGCGAATGTAAGAGAAGCTGTAAATAATAGGTATATGATGCCCGCTACACCGACGAAAAAACGCATGACCACTCCCCAAATTTTCCTCAACCGACCCGGCCAAACTACGCAGTAGGGGAAATAATACAAGAGAGAAGCGCAGAAAACCCTTTTGCGACTTTGGTTAAATCGGCGAAAACCCTAGCAGTGAGAGACTGCTCGTACTTTCCCTATTGCCGCGTGACGGTGTCGCCTGCCGCTTCTAACATGACAACGGTGCTGTCCGGCCCGGCCAAATGGGCGGCACCGACGGCGATCATAAATGTCCCCGCCTCGTCCTCCAACAACTGGTCTATGGTCTTGGCCCAGATACGGTTACGTTTGACCAACAACACATCATAGACGGTACGGTCGCCCATAACATCTTCACCGGCCATCAGATCAGCTATGCCCTTAACATCGCCCGACACCCAGTCGGCCACCAACTCGTCGAGCATTTCGGGCCTGTCTTCTATGGCCTCGGCACTGGCCACCAGAAATTCGATCTGGCTCGCTTCAGGTAGACCAGCCAGAAAATGTAATTGCTGCTCGGCGGTCTCGAAATAACGCATGGGTTTTTGGGCCGTTTTGGCCTTGGCGGCTATAATTTTCTCAACCCCGCTATTGGCCTCATATCCGGTCTTGACCATATGGATTTGGCTGAGGGCTATGCTGGCAAACCACGGTTTCATCATATTGAGAGTTTCGGGCGGCAATCCCAATATCTCCGCCGCTTCCACCACTTCTTTTTCGTCGGCAGCGTCCAACACGTCCATCAAGGTACGGCCGTCTGAATAAAATGCCAAAGGCGGCAAGATGCCCGCCAGGGACGCTTGCACCTCATCGCTTAAATCCGCTTCCAGATAGACCGCATCGCTGTCGGCAAATGCGGTATTAAACGCCTCCGTTTGCCACTGCATCTCAGGTTTTAAAATATGCACTGTTCCGTACAAATACACCTTGGTATCCGCATCCGAGACCAACCACATTGCCGGGCCGGGGGAGGTCTGGTTTTGCGGTTGTTTCGAGCCGCACGCCCCAACGAGCAAAGCCAGCCCAAATGCTAGTGTTGTCAAAACAGTATTACGCATATTCGCCATATCCACCCTCCTAAATGTTGTAAGCAGGCTATAGTTTTTGCCTAGTTTTGCAAGGAAAATGCAAAATTAGGCAAAAACTATAGCCTGCAAATTATAGTTTGAAATGTTTGGACAGCCGTAGTCCCTGGGCTTGGTAATGGGAGCCGTTAGCCCCGTAGAGATTGTCCGGGACGGCGCTCATGGCTTCAAATTCCAGTTTGGCGACGGGCTGGCCGTGGCGCAACATAAACGGCACATCGCGGCCCCGAACCTCTAATACGGCCCGCGAACCTGCGCCGCCCGCTTGTTTCAGGCCAAATCCGGGGGCGAAAAACCCGGCGTAATGGGCGCGAAATTCACCGATTTCCGGCGCAATAGGAGCCATTTCTGCGGCTTCGTCTTCGGGGATAATCACGGATTCTTTGGAGGCCAGGATGTAAAACTCCTCCGGGTCAAGAATAAGCCGCCCATTTGGTGCGCTTAAGGGTTGCCAGTAATCCCGTGCGGTGTGGGCCGCGACACCGGAAATATCCACCAGGCCTGAATGTCGTCTAGCCCGCCAGCCGATAATCCCGTCCGCACTATTACCTTCAAGATCAATGCTAACGGTTTGAGAGCGCAGGACTTTTTCTGCACCCCTGCGAAACCGGATTTGCACGAGCCGGTCACCGGGCTTGGCCAGAACGGAGAATGTGCGCGGTGCGATCTCCACATAAAGCGGGCCTTTATAGCCTGGGTCAATGGTTTCAAATTGGGCTGCATAATCCGCAATAACTCTGGTGAAGACATCGAGACGACCTGTGGAGCTTTTCGGGTTTGTTCGCGCCGATAAATCTGCGGGCAGTTCCAGCGCCTCCAAAAGCGGAACCAGATACACGCATCCGGTTTCCAACACTGCGCCTTGGGTCAAATCAATTTTATGCATAACCAGATGTTTATCAAGGCAATCCGCCACTGTGCGGCCTGCGCCCGGCAAAAAAGATGCCCGCAGGCGGTAAGCCACAGTCCCCAAGCGTAAATCAAGGGACGCCGGTTGGATTTGCTGCGGGTCAATGGCTGGCTCAAAGGCCCGGTCTAACATAGGCTCGTCGGAGCGGTGGGCATGGACAAGCCCGCCCGCGATCATGTCGCTTATATCCTGGGCCGGTAATATGCCGTTTTGTAATGATGATTCTTGTCTCACAAACATGCTGTAACAGAGTGGGCGCAAGCTGAACAGATGTGATTTCGCCAATTGGTGGACTTAAACAAGATTAAATCGCTCGCTTAACTGGGTTATTAACTTGCGCCCTTAAAATAAGCGATTAAGAGTGGAGCCAGATACGATATATGATAATAAATACTGCCGAAGGGGGCGCAAATGTACGAACGCAGAACTAAAGATGTGGTCGTCCGGGTCGAGCCGGAATTTTTGTCCGAACAATCCTCCCCGGCTGATGATCGTTTTATCTGGGCCTATACCGTCGAGATTGAAAACCAAACCGGTGCAGACATGCAAGTGGTTGAGCGGTTTTGGCAAATCACCGACCGCAATGGCCAAGTACAAGAAGTGCGCGGCGAAGGCGTGGTCGGCGAAAAGCCAAATCTCAAACCCGGCGAAATTTTCCGCTACACCTCCGGTGCGCCGCTGAGCGCCCCTTCAGGTGTCATGCTCGGCACCTACCAAATAAAAACCGAAGGCGGCGAGTGCTTTGATGTTGATATCCCGGCATTTTCCCTGGACAGTCCATTTGAAGCCCGCAGCATTAACTAGGCCCTGAGTGTAGGTTGAGCCTAGGGACACTATATTCGCTCATCTATTTTTACTCTAGATTGCTTGCAGCCTGACCTGTTTTGTGTGTAAATTCCTGTGAACCTCAAAGGAATTTGCCCATGTTGCGTTTTAGTATAATTTGCCTGTTTGTTTTAATTTTTACGTCGTGTACGCCCAAAGAAAAACAGCAAGAGGGTGCTGGCGTTGAGGCCACACTGCATCACAAAATTGCTGTCAAGATTACACCCGAAACCCACAGATTAGAGGTCGTTGACACCATCACGATCCCGCCGGGGCTTGCCAAAGACGGGGTGCGCTTGTTGTTAAACTCGGATTTGGCGGTTTCTAAAACCGGCGGAAATGTCAATTTCAAACTGGTGGCGGAAAACCGCAACGCCGACGATTTGGGCATGGACCGGGACAACGCCTCAAAAGACAGCATTATCAAGGTCAATATTTATGAGTTGAGCGGGTTTTCGGACACTGAAAACTCTATCACCCTGTCCTATAGCGGCGAAATCAACAATCCCGTCAAACAAATGGGCGCGGAATATTCGCGGGGTTTTTCGACCTCGCCGGGCTTGATCGAGGAGCGCGGCGTCTATCTGGCCGGGGCTACTTATTGGGCGGCGACCATTAAAGACGCGCTGATTAGTTATGATATGACGGTACGCTTGCCGGCAGGTTGGTCGTCCGTATCCCAAGGCGAGCGCCTGCGCAATGAAGACGTAGACGGTGTGCATATTGATAGATGGTCAGCCCCGACCCCGAGCGAAGAGATTTATGTCATCGGCGCTGAATTTATCCAATACGAATTGCCTATAAATTCCGAGGCCGGAAAAATTACCGCCATGGCCTATTTGCGTACGCCCGACGCCGCCATGGCCAATAAATACTTGGAGGTCACGGCGCAATATATAGAGATGTACAGCGAAATGTTGGGGCCGTACCCCTATACCAAATTCGCTTTGGTTGAAAATTTTTGGGAGACCGGCTACGGCATGCCGAGCTTTACCTTGTTAGGTTCGCGGATCATCCGGTTTCCGTTTATCTTACATTCGTCCTACCCTCATGAACTTTTGCACAATTGGTGGGGCAATTCAGTTTATATCGACTTTGACAGTGGCAATTGGGCCGAAGGCCTGACCGCTTATATGGCCGATCATCTGGTGGCCGAACAGCGCGGCACGGGCGCGCAGTACCGCCGCTCGACCTTGCAAAACTATACCAGCTATGTGGACGCTTCCAATGATTTTGCTTTACGTGATTTTGTTGGCCGCACCGACGGCCCGACCCAGGCGGTAGGTTACGGCAAGACGGCCCAAGTGTTTGACATGCTGCGCGCGCGGGTCGGGGACGAAAACTTCCTAGGCGGGTTTCAGAGTTTTTACCGCAAACATAAATATAGTGTCGGCAGGTGGGACGATATCCGCATAGCTTTTGAGGGGGCGGCGGGGGAGGATTTAAAACCGTTTTTCGAACAATGGGTGGACGGTGTTGGTGCGCCGGAGCTAGCCATAGAAACAGCCAAGCAGGCGGGGGATAGTTTGACTTTGGTGCTTACCCAAAACCAGAGCGGCGGTGTTTTTGACCTGCAAGTCCCTGTTGTCATATACACGAAAGATACGGCGAGACGCAGTACCGTACAGATGTCCAAACGCCAACAAGTGTTTTCCCTGCCTGTCACAGACCTTGTTGTTCGTGTTGAGGTTGACCCTGAGTTTAATTTGTTTCGTCGTTTGCACTGGAGCGAAATCCCGCCGTCCTTGGGCGCGGCATTTGGGGCTGACAAGGTTATGATTATCTTGCCGACCCGCACTAGCCCGGCGAAAAAATCCCGTTATTCCAAACTGGCGGCGATTTGGAGCAACCGGGATAATGTAAAAATCGTCAAGGATACGGATATTAGTTTTTTGCCAAAAGAAGGTGCGGTTTGGATATTCGGTGCCGACAACAGATATTACGGTGTAGTCAAGCATAGCCTAGAACCTTACGCTGCCAGTGTTTCAAACACAGCCGCTCAACTGGGCGATAAAACTTTGAGCTTGCGCGAAAACTCCACTGTTATCGCCGTGCGCAATCCCAAAAACTCCAGCGCCGTAATTGTCGGTTTGACGGCCCATTCGGACGCGGCCGTGGCAGGGTTGGCGCGAAAATTGCCCCATTACGGCAAATATTCTTATCTGGCATTTAACGGCGATGACCCGACCAATTCCGCCAAAGGCCAATGGGGCGCCGTAGGCTCGCCTTTGGTCGCCGTTTTGGAAAAAACCGTCACCACGACTGCCAAACTTAAACCGCGCCCGGCCTTGGCAAAGCTCAAGCCGGTCTTTGACCCAGAGCGCATGATGGACATTGTGGAAACTCTTAGCTCCAAAGCCTATGGGGGCAGGGGGGTCGGCACGAACGGTTTGGACAAGGCGGCAGATTATATTGCCGGCGCGTTTAAAACCGCCGGTCTTAAACCGGGGGGGGGCGGCGATACATATTTCCAAACCTTCACGGTTAAAGGCGAGGGCGGGAAACCCGTAGAGGTTCGTAATGTCGTGGGTATTATCCTCGGAAAAAAACCTGAACTGGCCGGGCAGTCGGTGGTTCTGTCGGCTCATTATGACCATTTGGGCCATGGTTGGCCCGGGGCGCGGGACGAATTTAAGGGCCAAACCCACCCAGGGGCCGACGACAATGCCTCCGGCGTGGCGGTTATGTTGGAAATGGCGCATTCGTTGGCCAAATCCGCCCCTGACCGCACTATCGTATTTCTGGCCAGCACCGCCGAAGAGGCCGGGCTGTTGGGTGCTCGCCATTATGTCAAAACCGCCAACACCTATCCGGCCGATAAAATTTTCGCCAATGTCAATCTGGATACGGTGGGACGGGCCGAGGATAAAATTATGATTTTCGGGGCATCATCGTCCCGCGAATGGCCGTTTATTTTCATGGGTACGACGGCGACCACAGGCATAAAAACCGTTCTGGTCAAACAAGAGGTCAATGCGTCTGATCACACTGCATTTCTGGAGGCAAATATCCCGGCAATCCATATTTTCGGGGCTGCCACGACCGATTATCACCGCCCAAGCGACACGGCCAGTACCGTTGACCCGGCTAGTCTGGTGCGGGTGGCCACTTTGACCAAAGAAGTGGTAGGCTATCTTGCCGGGCGGCCAAAACCCATGACCAATCAGATCCAACCTGCAAACGGCAATGCCAAACCGCCTGCCGCACCGTCCGCAAGGCGAGGTGGGCGGCGGGTCAGTACCGGTATGATGCCGGACTTTGCATTTGAAGGCACGGGTGTGAAAGTTAAAATGGTGTCAGAGGATAGCGCCGGGGCCAAAGCCGGCCTAAAAGCCGGCGATGTCATCACCCATTTCGGCGGCGCGCCGGTTAAGGATTTGCGGGCTTATTCAAGCGAGCTTAAAAAATACCGCCCCGGCGACAAGGTGGAGCTAACCGTCTTGCGGGCCGCTCAAACCATAACATTGGAATTGGTATTGGCCCAGCGCTAGGCCCTAACCCTGCCGCCTTGACAAAAACGCCAGGCGTTCAAACAAATGCACGTCTTGTTCGTTTTTTAACAAGGCACCGTGTAAGGGCGGGATTAGCTTGGTGGTATTGGTTTGACGTAAGGTTTCCGGGTCAATATCTTCGACCATGAGCAGTTTGAGCCAGTCCAGAAGCTCGGATGTGGACGGTTTTTTCTTGAGGCCCGGCACCTCACGCACCGCGTAAAACCGCTTGAGCGCCGCCGCGACCAATTTTGATTTAATGTCCGGGAAATGCACATCAATAATTTTCTGCATGGTCTCTTGGTCTGGGAATTGAATATAATGGAAGAAACAGCGGCGCAAAAATGCGTCCGGCAGGTCTTTTTCGTTATTGGAGGTGATAAGAATTATCGGCCTTTGCTCGGCCTTGATGGTTTCTCCTGTTTCGTAAACATGAAACTGCATCTGGTCTAGCTCGTGCAGGAGATCATTGGGAAATTCAATGTCGGCCTTGTCGATCTCGTCGATTAAAAGCACGGGGCGTTGGTCAGAGGTGAAAGCGTCCCACAATTTTCCGCGCTTGATATAATTGGATATATCATGGACTTTATCGTCCCCAAGCTGGCTGTCACGAAGTCGCGCCACCGCGTCATATTCATACAAACCTTGCTGGGCTTTGGTGGTGGATTTGATATTCCATTGCAATAATGGTGCGCCGAGAGAATTGGCGATTTCTTCGGCCAAAACCGTTTTGCCTGTACCCGGCTCGCCCTTGATCAACAAGGGCCTTTCCAGGGCAATGGCGGCATGGACCGCCATGCGCAAATCATGGGTGGCGACATATTTCTCGGTGCTAGAAAATTTCATCAGGTGATTCTCTCGTTTTGGCCTAAAAAGTGCAGGCGAATTCCTGCTACCTTGTGCCTATTTTTTGTGAAATTTCAAGGCTTTATAGGCCAGGTGAAGAAATTAGTTGTCGGAACAAATTCTCTCGTCTATAGGCGCGACTGAAAAACCCGGTTTGTGATGAGATAACGAGGGATGTAATCATGGTAAAAACTGCAAAGAAACGGACTAAATTACCCAACAATTATTCGCCCAAAGCCGACGAAAAATTCATGGGCGTTCGCCAAAAGGAATATTTCAGGCAAAAATTGGAAGCCTGGAAGCGCGATATCTTTGACCAGACCAAAAACACCATTGAATATCTACAAGGCGAAAACGTTTCCCACCCGGACCATGTTGATACCGCCGCTGCCAATGCAGACCGCCAGCTTGAGCTGCGGGCCCGCGACCGTCAACGCAAGCTTATCGCCAAAATCGACCAAGCCATCGCCCGCATTGAAAACGGCACTTACGGCTATTGTCAGGAAACCGGCGACCCTATTCGCCTTGGTCGGCTTGAAGCCCGTCCCATTGCGACGCTCAGCCTTGAAGCGCAGGAAATGCACGAAAACGCCGAAAACGCCCGTCGTTAGAGCCTTTGCGCCTGTAGGTTTTTTCTGAGAGTTTGTCTCCGTTGCGTTTGCACAGGCGCGGCGAGCGGTAAATAGGGCTTCTGAAAGCACAATATTGCTAATATTCCCAAAAACCTGTCCACGGTTGTATGGCCGGGTTTATAGTCCCTGTTATGAAACTTGACTTGCCCGCCATCAACAAATTGAACCCGCCCGGATTGCACGCCCTTGAGGATTTACAAGCATTTGTTTTGCTACTGGCGCGGGTGATCGGGCTCGGAATTGCCGGGGCCAGTTTTGCTGCGGCTAGCGTGCTGGTGCGCTACAACAAAGAATTAAGCAAAAAAAACCGTGCTAATTTAGATGTCAAGATCAAAACCTGGGTGTTGTCCTGTCCCGGGCGTATAGCGGATGTGCGCTCTATGATCGGGGAGGCGGCCATAAAAGCATGGGCTAAACGGATGCGGGCCGCCTATTTTGCGCCGCCGCTCAGAAAAACCATAGCGGCGGGGCAAGAGACGAAAATTCCCGTTGGCAAATCCGGGCTGCATTATGATACAAATTCAGAGCCGGCAGAATTAGCAAAACCTTTCGCTCTGGCCCGCTTGGCGGACGTGGAAAAACTGCTACCGTTCAGGCCGCGCTGGCCGCGTCATGTTGGCGCCCATAGTTCGCATAAGGGTAGCACGGCGAAAAACCCGCGACAAGCACGACAGGTCAGCCGCCACCACCCGGTCAGGTTTTTCCCGTCCGAGTTGGGTGTTAGCGCGCTTTCTTCCAAAACAGACGGACAGAAAGCGGCGAAAAATCAGGCTAATGACCCACCAGACAAATTTTCGCAAACCACAAAATCACCAAAGACAGATAACAGGCACCAAAGCCAACAGACATTGAAAAAACCGCCTTAATATATTCGAGTAAGGTCTGTAAAAGATAGAAAAAAATAAACAACCTTCGGCAAACCCTGAGCGGTTCACACAAAGCGTTTGCACATTATTACACAAAGCGTTTGCACATTATTACACAAAGCGTTTGCACTGGGGGAGGGGCTCGGATATAGAGCGCACACTATTCACTTTTGACCTCTATGGCACCATGGCGGAGTGGCTACGCAGCGGATTGCAAATCCGTGTACCCCGGTTCGATTCCGGGTGGTGCCTCCAAAATTTTCCTGAGCGACCAACCCCGATAATGGATATAATCTTATGAAGCCGACTTTAAGTGCTTTTGCCAAAAACCTGTCCTTTACCAAATGGCGTAATCCGGACTTTACCGCCTTCACACCTGTGCGCATCAAGATCGAGGTTTTGGCCGGGCTGACCGTGGCATTGGCACTTGTTCCCGAAGCGGTGGCGTTTTCCATTGTTGCCCATGTTAATCCCTTGGTCGGCCTGTACGCGGCCTTTATTGTCGGTTTGATCACCGCCGTTTTTGGCGGGCGTCCCGGTATGATTTCCGGGGCGACCGGCGCTTTGGCCGTGGTCATGGTCGAGCTTGTCTTGCGCCACGGTGTTGAATATTTATTCGCAACTGTGATCCTCATGGGCATAATGCAGATATTTGCCGGCCTGTTTCATCTGGGTAAATTTATCCGACTGGTTCCCCATCCCGTCATGCTCGGCTTTGTCAACGGGCTAGCCATCGTGATTTTACTGTCGCAACTGGATATGTTCAAAACTGGGCCCGAGGGTGCCAAAGTCTGGATGGATATGGTGCCGCTTATTACAATGATCGGGCTTGTTGGCCTAACCATGTCAATCATTTGGGTCATGCCGAAAATCACCCATATTATTCCGGCGCCTTTGGCCGGGATCGGGATTGTGGCGGCCATTGTTCTCGGGTTCGGTATTGATGTACCCGATGTGGGGTCCATGGCCTCGATCAAGGGTGGTGTGCCAACATTTCATATTCCGGATTTACCTGCATTTACGGGGTTGCAAGATGTTTGGGATTTACTGGTCATCATCTTTCCCTATGCCTTTATTTTGGGATCGATTGGGTTGATCGAAAGTCTTTTGACGCTCAATTTGGTCGGGGAAATGACCGGCAAACGCGGCGGCGCTTCGCGTGAATGTGTGGCTCAAGGCTTGGCCAATACTGTCACCGGGTTTTTTGGCGGCATGGGCGGCTGTGCCATGATCGGTCAATCCATGATCAATGTGAAATCCGGTGGCCGTACCCGGCTGTCCGGCATTGCTGCGGCTTTATTTTTACTGGCGTTTATTTTGGTGGGGTCGGGTATTATTGAACGCATACCACTGGCGGCTTTGGTGGGTGTGATGTTCATGGTGGTGATCGGGACATTCGCTTGGCGCAGTCTGATGATCATGCGCAAAATCCCGCTGACCGATGCATTGGTGATTGTCCTGGTGACTGCCGTCACGGTCATGACAGATTTGGCCACGGCTGTGGTCGTCGGGGTTATTGTCTCGGCACTGGCGTTCGCATGGAGTACGGCGACAAAAACCATGACCGTCATAGAGGAGCCAGACGCAGGCACGAAAATCTACAAACTTGAAGGGCCGTTGTTTTTCGGCTCCATCGAAAGCTTTGTAGATTTGTTTGATCCGGACAATGACCCGGACAGAGTCATCATAGATTTTATGAACAGCCGGGTAGTCGATCAGTCCGCCTTGCAAGCTATTGAAGACATAGCGTTTAAGTATAAATCACGGGGCAAAGACCTGCAACTGCGCCATTTAGCCCCGGATAGTCATAAACTCCTTAAGCGGGCAGGGCAGTTGATAAAAGATGCGGACGACGACCCAGATTACCAAATCGCCGTAGATTACGCAGTAAAGACGGGTATTTTAGGCGGCGGGCATTAGGTGTACGGCGGTGTTGTTTCAATCCTGCTGGCGGTACTCGCGGACGACAGTATCTAAAAACCTGACGCCCCATCCGGCATGGCCTTTTGGCGTAGTTGGTGTGGCTTTCGTCAACCAGTCCACACCGGCAATATCCAAATGCACCCAAACACGATCTTTGTCGACAAATGTACCGACGACCGCTGCACCAATACTGGCCCCCGGATTGCCCGCCGTGCTTTTGATGTCTGCGATGTCAGAGCGAATGGCTTTGAAATGGGTTTTGTTGAGCGGCAATGGCCAAACGTCTTCGCCGGCCAATTTGCCAATCCGCATCATGTCTTCAGCCACATCCCAATCGCGGGTGATCACAACGCCGTAATCAGCCCCCATAGCCCGTGCCGCCGATCCGGTCAGGGTTGCGATATTTATGAGCAAACGCGGATCATATTGTTTTTGAACATAGGTGAGCGCATCAGAAAGCACGAGGCGACCTTCGGCATCAGTTGACATGACTTCGATGGTCTTGCCGCTCATGGTGGTTAATACATCGCCCGGACGAATAGCGTCGCGAGCTGGCATGTTTTCGGCCATGGCCATAACCCCGACCAAATTGACCTTGTCGCCGCGCATGGCCGTCGCATACAATGTGCCGGCAACTGCTGCTGCGCCGGAGAGGTCGGACTTCATCTGCCATTGGCCGCTATTGGGTTTGATACTAATTCCCCCGGTGTCAAAGGTGATGCCTTTTCCGGCCAATGCGATCGGCGCGGCGTCTTTCGCACCGCCCATATAGGAGACGATGACAAGACGTGGGTCATGGATTGAACCTTGGCCAACGCCGAGCAGGGCGCCCATATTGTGCCGCTGCATTTGCGAGACACCCATGACCTCTATTTTGACATTGGCAACGCCCTTAAATAGCTTGCGCACGTGCTGGGTAAAGCTTTCAGGATATATGGATTTGCCCGGCTCGGTTCCCATGTCGCGGGCAAAGCTTACACCGGTTACCATATGGCTTAAATCATTGTCATACAACACTTTGGAAGCTGCAAACCCGTTTGAAAGGAAGCTAACTGTGCGGACATTACTAGCCGTACCAGCCTTTTTTGTTTTATACTTGTCAAATTTATATGAGCTCAGCGCATACCCCATAGCAAGTTGCGCCGCACTTTGCTCAACCGCCGTGTTCAGACCCTCAGCGATGACACTTATGCCGTAATCATTGTTGCTAGCTTGGGCGACATACCCACCAAGATCACGAAGCTTGCGCACGGATAGATCATCTGACCCGGTGCCGACCACAATGATAGATTTGTACGGACTTAAACCAAAAAGACGTAATTTATTGCCAAATTTTCCTTTATAGTCGGCACTTTCCAATGCGGTCTCAAGTCGACCCCCGGTTTTGGTGTTTCTGTCCGCGACTGCCGTGCTGAATGTACCGTTCTTGCCAACAAATATGGCGATATGATCAACATCCAAATTTACGCCTGCAAATTCAAACCGGTTTTTGTTCGCCTTGGCAGAGGCTGTGTGCGCTAGCATGCTCAATAAAATAAAGATAAGTGCAATTTTAGAAAATAGTCGTCTCATAGAAAACTCCGGTAATACCCTCATTTTAGAATCCCCTCATATTACGGGATACTCTAAAGGAGAGTGACTGAGGCGACCATCATGACCAACCTTTGCTTAGGCGTTACACGGCCTATGGTGATATTAGCCTGTTCTTGTTGTAAGTCCAGAGCCACTGATGCGTACTTTTCAATGTTTGGGGGTGTTGCCGATTATCAAAGGATTCATCAATCTGAATCAAATATAAAAATAATTACGCCTGTTAACCTTATCTTAACGCTATTCCTTAATAAAGCAGAAGTCTTCTAAGGAAGACACCCCACCATTCACCTAACACCTTCGGGAGCTTTCGGGCTCCCTTTTTTTTGCCTAAGTATAACTTGGGTTTTTTGGCTAAATATAGCTTGGAAAAAACTTCAGTTTGGTGTAAAATAATTGTTGTCGTGGGGTGAGACTTGGTGCTATCAGGCACGACCTTGACGAAATGAGGCGGGTCACCAACCCGACAAGAAGAAGTGAATATTCCGCAATAGCTCAGTTGGTAGAGCAATTGACTGTTAATCAATGGGTCGCAGGTTCGAGTCCTGCTTGCGGAGCCACTCTTTTACCATTTAGGTTTGACTAAGTACTTGTTTTTGCTTATATTTAATCTAAATAATGGCTCCTAATATCCAGAATTTTATAATTTGAGATTCATTTTGGGTACTTTGTGAGATTCATTTAACATGAATGATGACAAAAAAACTAAACAGCTTACTCATCCTGCGCGGCGATATTTGGTACTACCAACGCCGCGTACCGAAGAAATTTCGCCATATTGAGGTGCGCCTTTTGGTGCGGCATTCCTTAAACACAGACTCATTGCAGATAGCACGCCGCCGCCGAGACGCACTGGTTGAGGCGGATTGGACTTGTCACGGTTTAGTTCCGGGTTGACTACTCATTTAGGCTGCCTTTCTTTCGAAGGCAATGGGTGACATTCCGCCCAAGGTGGAATGTCTTCGTTTTGGATTATAGAATCCGTTGATGTATTTGAACAGGGCTA
>JAJRSJ010000038.1 GCA_024278855.1 Alphaproteobacteria bacterium
AAAATCTGGCAAATAACGACAGCACAAGCCTTTACGAATCTATCTGTACAAGTCTATCTATACATGGGAGTTAAGGCGTACTTAATGGTACGCCTTTTCTTTTCTGCATAAACCATTATGGGTTGATTATGACAAGATATCTTTTTTCGCATTGCGTTGCCTTTTTCGTTTTATTTGCCGCTAGTTTGTGTGCGCCTACGGCCTTTGCGCAAAGTAAACCCGAGTTTCAGACATCCGCACACAATTTGATTATTCTGGATTATCAAAGCGGGGAAATTCTGTTTGAGAAAAACGCCCGCACCCCCATGTATCCCGCCTCTATGACCAAAATCATGACGGCCATTATTGTGTTTGACCGTCTGAAATCCGGCGAATTGTCCTTGGACGACGAATTCACCGTTAGCGAAGATGCGTGGCGGCGCGGCGGCGCGGCCTCTGGGTCTTCCACTATGTTTTTAGAGCCAAATTCCAAAGTTAAAATTCGTGATTTGTTACGTGGTGTCATTATACAATCCGGCAATGACGCTTGTATTGTCTTGGCTCAAGGCATAGCCGGCAGCGAGGCCGCTTTCGCTGAATTGATGAATGTCAAAGCAAGAGAATTGGGGTTGGAGAATGCGAATTTTGTCAACGCAACTGGGTGGCCCGACCCGAACCATAAAATCAGTGCCTATGAACTGGCATGGTTGGCCCGCCATTCCATAGCCGCCCACACGGAAATGTTTAAAATCTATGCCCAGCGCGACTTTACCTGGAACGGCATTACCCAACAAAACCGCAATCCTCTCTACGGCTCGCGCATTGCAGGGGTTGACGGCATGAAAACCGGCCACACCAAAATATCAAAATACGGGTTTGTCGGGACCGGCATGCAAGACGGGATACGCCGAATATTTGTCATTAACGGGTTGGAGACAAATGCCGCCAGAAGATCCGAATCGCGGCGCGTTATGGCCAAGGCTTTTAAGGATTTTAAAGTGTATAATCTTATCAAGTCTGGTGAAAAAATCGGTACTGCGCCAGTCTTTATGGGTAAATCAGAGGTCGTGGATTTGGTCAGTAGTGAAGATATATCCGTAGGACTTTATGTGCCGGTCCGGAATGATTTAAAACTACAGATAAAATTTTTAGGCCCTATCCCTGCGCCAATTATGCGCGGTGATCATATTGCTGATCTGATTATAACGGCTCCGGGGCGCGAGGTCGAAACAATTGCCCTCTTGGCGGCAGATGACGTAAAAAGAAAATCTATTCCTGCGCGGATAACGGCCTCTTTGGTGCGCAAAATTCTTAAACAATAATGGATAAATACACGGAATTAGATAATGGAAACTGGTAAATTCATAACCCTTGAAGGCGGCGAAGGCGCGGGAAAAACCACCCAGGCCACGCGCATTAAATCAGCACTGGAAGCTGCCAATATCGAAGTTGTTGTGACCCGCGAACCTGGCGGTACATTCGGGGCCGAGGCTATTCGCGACCTTGTTCTTGGTGGCTCCCATGAGCGTTGGTCCGGTTTAACCGAATTGCTGTTGATGTATGCGGCGCGGCTTGACCATGTGGAGAAATTGATCAAACCGGCTTTGGCGCGGGGTGTATGGGTGTTGTGTGACCGGTTTAACGATTCGTCTATGGGATATCAGGGCTATGCAAGAGGCCTGGGACGCGAACGTGTTGCCGCCATAGATCAAGTGGTTTTGGACGGTTTTAAACCGGATTTGACCATATTATTTGATATAGATCCAATTTTGGCCCAAAGGCGGGTGAAAACACGCGGCGAAGATTTATCCCGCTTTGACACTGAAGAACTGGAATTTCACAAAACCTTGCGGGCCGCCTTTTTGGATATTGCCAAACGTAATGCGGAGCGGTTCGGTATTGTTGACGCCACCTTGTCACGAGATGCAATCGAGACCCAAATAAAGCATATTTTGATGCAAAAATTTACGGGGCTACGTCTTGGCTAAACCGATTGAACAAACATACCCAGAAGCGGACAAGGCCAATGATTGCCCGCGGCCACGGGATGTATATTCGCTAATCGGCCACAGCAGCGGCGAAACCCGCTTTGCCAATATGCATGCCAATGACAGTTTGCACCATGCTTGGCTTATTAGCGGCCCTTCGGGGATTGGAAAAGCGACTTTGGCTTACCGGATGATCCGTACAGTGCTTGGCGGTCAACCACAAACTGCGGGCAGACTTGATGTAGCGGCTAGCGATCCCGTTTCTAAACGCATACAGTCCCTTGGTCATGGAGATTTTTTGCTTATTCGGCGGCCCTACGACTTGAAAAGTAAAAAATTACGGGCAGAAATCCCCATTGCGGAGGCCCGAAAAATCGGGGACTTTTTCTCGCGCAAAGCCTCTGAAGGCGGGTGGCGGGTTTGTTTGATTGACAATATTGACGACATGAACCGCAGCGCGACAAATGCTTTGTTAAAAATATTGGAGGAGCCACCCAAGCAGGCCTTGTTGATTTTATTGTCCAGTGCGCCGGGACGATTGTTGCCGACCATTCGTTCGCGCTGCATGGCATTGCCTCTGCGACCGGTACCAGAAACCGTGCTAAGAGACTGGTTGAGCACTCAGGTAAATGCACCAGATACAGACATAGACGCGGCCGTGAAATTAGCAGGAGGGGCACCGGGCAAGGCGCTAGCCTATGTGCAAAATGCCGACACAGTTTTGCGTCCTTTGGCGCGGTTTATAGGCGGCTTCCCGGCCCAAAATGCGCGGCAATATCACAGTATTTCTGATACTTTATCTCTGGCAAAAAACGCTCCAAGCCATGATCTGTTTTGGGAAGGCCTGCAAGACATATTACACGCCCAGGCGGTTTATGCCGCAACCGGGGAATGGGGCGGCGCATTTGAACCGCTTGCCTTGCGCCGTGATGTTGATGAATGGGTCGCGGTTCGCGCCGAGCTTAACCAAATGCGTTGGGCCGGGGCGGGCCTCAATATGAACAAAAAAAACGTGCTTTTACAGGCCTTGATGCGTATTGGAGCAGCGTGATGTTTTTAGTCGATAGTCATGTCAATTTGCACGGCGAGCAATTTACCGATGATTTAGAGCAAGTGGTCGCCCGCGCTCATGCAGCGGGTGTCGAAACCATGCTGAATATTTGCTGCAAAGTTTCTGAATTTGACATGGTTTTGTCCGCTGCGGAAAAATTTGATAATACGTATGCATCTGTCGGAACCCACCCCCACGAAGCACGGGAAAACCCTGATATAAAAGCCAGTAAAATCATAGAATTAAGTAAGCATCCCAAAGTGGTTGGCATTGGGGAGACAGGTTTGGATTTTCATTATAATTATTCAGGTGAAAACGACCAATATGCCAATTTTCTCGCCCATATTGAAGCGGCCCGCCAAACCCAATTACCCCTGATTATCCATAGTAGAAATGCAGATAGCCAGATGGCTGATATGTTGGAAAGTGAAATGAAAAAAGGTGAGTTTCCGGCTTTGTTGCATTGCTATACTGGTGGGACGGAATTGGCCCGCCGGGCCGCTGATTTGGGGCTGTATTTCTCGCTTTCAGGCATATTGACCTTTAAAAACGCGCATGATCTACGGGCAATTGCTAAAAACCTACCCGAAGACAGATTGCTGATCGAAACCGATTGCCCATATTTAGCCCCTACACCGTACCGAGGGCGCCGCAATGAGCCTGCCTGGGTTGTGCGTGTGGCCGAAGATTTGGCGGCTCTCAAAGGCTGGAGTATCCCAGACACGGCCAAGCGCACAACAGATGCGTTTTTTGAGCTGTTTAGTAAGGCGAAAAGGCCCGTATTATGAGCAAGAAAACCACCCATAATTTGCAAATTACTATACTGGGATGCGGCTCTAGCGGCGGTGTGCCGCGTGTTGGTGGTGATTGGGGGGCGTGTGACCCGTTTGAGCCTAAAAATGCCCGCAGCCGCTGTTCGATTTTGGTTGAATATTGGCAAAGTAAAGACGGGCAGGGGCATGCTTCTGAGCGCACTGTGGTTTTGGTGGATACCTCGCCGGACTTACGCCGGCAGTTACTGGACTGCAATATAGACCATATTGACGCGGTGATTTATACCCATGACCACGGCGATCAGACCAACGGTGTTGATGATTTGCGGGCCGTAGCCTACGGTCAAGGGGCGCGGATACCCACCTATATGGGGGCTGAGACCAAGGAAACTTTATTGCAACGTTTTGGTTATTGCTTTGAAATGCCCAAAGGCCGCGTTCACGCGCCTATATTAGAGCTACAAGATTTAATTGCAGATACTGATAAATTTTCAATATCCGGCCCCGGCGGTGATTTACCCATTTCAGTTTTTGAGGTTGGCCACGGCAATACCAATGCATTTGGTTTCACATTTTGTGGTAAAATAGCGTATACGCCAGATGTGCATTCCGTCAGCACTGAAGTTTTAAACCGCCTTGAGGGTTTGGATATCTGGATTGTCGATGCGCTCCGCTATCATAAGCACCCAACGCATACCCATATGGATAAGACGCTTATTTGGGGTGCGCAAACAAAAACCAAACAATTGGTATTCACCAATATGCACATAGATATGGATTACAATACTTTATCATCAGAGCTGTTGGGCGCACATATATGCGCTTATGACGGCATGGTCATAAATTGGAAAAGCTAGTAAAATTAGCATTGTATCGCATTTACTAGACCCGCATAGTTCTCATAATATAAATTATGCGCCTTTTTGATGGAGGGCATTATATGACATATGTCACCTCATTTAATTGCACTCTGTCAATTTCGTAAATAATATAACTGGGCTAGTTTTTTTTTGTAAATTAAGCAAAAGGTTTAAACGTGCCAACAACTGGTGAAACCCCCATAAGCGCCACAGGCTTAACCAAGACATTTGGTAAGACAATTGCGCTAAATTCAGTAAACCTTGTCGTCCCCAAAGGCGATATCACGGCAATTTTAGGTGAAAACGGTGCGGGGAAAACCACCCTCATCCATGTCTGTCTTGGCTTGACTAAGCCGACCAGTGGCCAAATATCCATGTTTGGCCACTCCCCAGGCGCACACCCTGCCCGACTGCGTACAGGGGTGATGTTACAAGATGCAGACCTGCCGGATTTGTTGACGCCCCGTGAACATATTACGCTGTTCGCCAGTTATTACCAAGACCCGTTAAATTTGCCTGACGTAATAGACATGTGTAAATTAGCTAAATTTGCGGATAAAAAATATAAAACCCTGTCCGGCGGCCAAAAACGCCGGGTTCAATTTGCTCTGGCTATTATTGGCAATCCTGATCTGGTCTTTTTAGACGAGCCAACCACAGGCCTGGATACGCAGACACGCAGAATGCTTTGGGGTGTGGTGCGAGAGCTTGCCAAAGACGGGCGTACGGTAATTCTGACGACCCATTATTTAGAAGAAGCGGACGCCCTAGCCGATAGAATTGTGGTAATGCACGGCGGAAATATTATTGCCGACGCCCCTACCCCGCAAATTCGGGCAGTCGCCGGCGGCGCGGTGATTACATGCACCACGGTGTTAACCGTTGCGGCGCTCAAGAGCTTGCCTGATGTTAAATCTGTGCGCAAAACGGGTCGTTTCGTTCAGATAAACACACAAAACCAGACGACAACCATGAAAAGCTTGTTGGCAGCAGACCCACAAGTATCGGAGCTTGTTATAAAGAAACCAAGTCTGGAAGAAGCGTTTGACCGAATCGTCCAAACGCCACAGCAAAACCAAGAAAAGGCGTAAATCATGCAAACCTTGTCTCTAAATGCCTTTTTTAACGAATGCGGCGCAGAAATCCTAAAGGCGGTGCGCGCCCCTGAATATATATTACCGACCTTGATTTTACCCGTCGCCTTTTACGCCCTATTTGCATTTGCCATGCCAAATAGCGGCACTAGCGGCGCTCGGTATTTACTAGCGACCTACGGCGTTTTTGCCGTCATGGGGCCAGCTATATTCGGGTTTGGTGTTGGTGTCGCCAATGAACGCGATAGGGGTTGGCTCAAAATTAAACGCGCATCCCCTGCCCCGGCCATTTCCTATATTGGCGCAAAAATTATGGTGACACTTATTTTCGCGAGCCTGGCTCTCATTCCAATTTACCTGCTTGCCGGCTTTAGAGCGCAAATTGTTTTGGCGCGCAGTGACTGGTTTTTGCTGTTTGGATTACACATGTTATCCGTTTTACCCTTTATCCTCATCGGTTTGACACTTGGGTTTTCCTTTGGCTCGAACGGTGCGGTCGCAGTATCCAATATTGTTTTTCTGGGCATGGCCGCTCTTGGTGGTTTGTGGTTACCGGCCTTTTTATTCCCGGCCCCGCTACAAAAATTTGCCGCAACCCTGCCCTCCTATCAATTGGCCGAAATTGCCTTGGCGATTGTCGGGGCTTCGTCGCAAACCGGCGCCGAACGTATACCCTTGCAAAACCTCAATATCGTCGCAATTATGACAATAATTTTGGCAGGTCTTGCCATTTGGGCTTGGCGCAGACAGCGCGACTAGAAATTGGAGTTTCACATGTTAAAGAAAATATTTTTCATCACCATAACCGCCTTGGTCGGGTTTTTGATTTTCATGCTATTTGTATTGCCAACGACAAGCGATAAAGAAGCGGTGGTTTTTTCCGGTAATTCATTCGCGGTTAAAAGCATCCGCGTTTTTGATGGGCAGAAAATGCACGATAATTACAGCCTGATCATAAAAGACGGTGTGATAACCCGTATGGGCGAACGGGTAAATATCCCGAAAGGCTTGCAAACTTATGACGGCGCGAACCAGACTTTGCTCCCCGGCCTTTTAGATGCACACACCCATATATTTGGACCTGCCTTAAAAGACAGTTTGGTTTTCGGGGTCACGACAAATTTTGATATGTTCACCCGCGCCCAAACCTTAAAAGGCATGCAGTTAAAACGAAACGGCATATTGGAAACTACTGAGGCTGATTTATGGAGTGCCGGGATAATGGCAACCGCCCCGGGCGGGCACGGCACCCAATATGGGTTTGCCATCGAGACTTTAACCCGGCCCGATGAGGCCAGTGCATGGGTGGCGCGGCGGATCGCGGAGGGTTCTGACTATATAAAACTGGGTTATATGCCCGGCAGAGCCAACCTGAATAGTCTAGATTTGCAAACGGCAAGCTCCCTGATAAAAGCCGGCCATGAACAGGGCGTTTTGGTTGTTGCCCATATCTCCACACTGGCCGCCGCCCAAGATATGTTGGACGCATGCATTGACGGGCTGGTGCATATATTTGCTGATATGCCCGCTTCGGAAGAATTTATCGCCCAAGCCGCCGCCGCCAATATTTTCATTATTCCGACACTTGCCGTGATGGCCAGTGTCGCTGGCGAAAAACCTGGCGGCGATTTATTGGCAAACGAGCTTGTAACCCCATATTTAACAGCCGCGCAAAAACAAGGACTGGCAGCAGGTTTCGGCACGGCATGGCCAGATTTTAACTTGGACATTGCCCTTGAGAACACACAAAAATTACACAAAGCGGGTGTGGCTATTCTGGCGGGTTCCGATGCACCAAACCCGGGTACTACCCACGGAGCTAGCTTGCACCAGGAAATGGCCTTGCTAGTCCGCGCCGGGTTAACCCCGCTTGAGGCTTTAAATGCAGCGACTAGCGCCCCTGCTCTGGCTTTTGGCCTTAAAGACCGGGGGCGGATTGAAGTTGGAACCCGTGCAGATTTTGTTGTCATAGGCGGCAATCCGGACGAAAATATATCCCTAAGTTTTGCCGTAGATAATATCTTTAAAAATGGCTATGCGGTGAAACGAGTGCGCCAAAGCATATCAAATACAGATACAAGCCCGCGCCTTGCTAACGCCAAGCTTGGTCATTTCGATACGGATTTAAACCCGCCTGAAGATTTAGCCGCGCAGGGCTTTGCCTGGAGTGCGACGGATGACAAAATAGCCAATGGTAAATCTGAAGCAAAAATTTCACACATAAATTTAGGCGCAGATAAAACCGGTGGTGCATTGCGGGTAAGCGCACAGGTGCGGCCCGGTTTTTTCTTTCCGTGGGCGGGGGCTTATTTTGGCCACCCGGCGCAAAAAGCCCATAATATCGAGGCTTACAAGACCTTAAGCTTTCAAGTGCGCGGCACACCGGGCGTGTATACTGCCATGATATTCGTATCTGGCAGCGCGGGTGCGCCGCCAAGCCAAAATTTTAACATAACCAACGATTGGCAAACTATCATCCTGAACATAGAAGACTTTCGCGGATTAAACCCAAAATTATTCGCCGGCCTTGCGATTACCGCCGGACCTACGCCGGGCGTATTTGACTATGAGATTGATACTGTTACTTTGGGTAAATGATTGGCCCATCAAAATATGAGAATGCGGTAAAACGCAAGCGGAGCATTGCGTCGCATCCTGCGTTTTATCTTGTCTATATGTTGTTTTATTTTATTCCGTGGTTATTTCGGGCACCCACGCTAATAGATATTATTGCCTTTTTTATTGCGCTGTTATTGTTTCTGCCCATTCATTTTATCTCATTCAGCAAGCCGGACCCCAAATTCATCGGCGCAATTATTTTGACACAAGCCATCGGTTTTATCATTGCACCTTTTCACGGCATGGCAGGTGTTTTTCATATTTATGCGTCTTGTCAGGCCGGCTTTCAAAGGCCCGTAAAGCGGGCTGGCATTATAACCGTTTTATTGGCATTTAGTTTCATTGCTCAGTCAATATTTATTCATGTGAACTGGTTTGAAGTGGGGTTGGTTTTGTTCATCGGCGCAGTGTCAGGGATAACCTGTATGGCTGGTGCCGAAGACATAGAACATATGGAGTATCTGGAGCGGACAAGTGTTCTGGATAAACAGCATGCCGCCCTAGCCGAACGCGAACGTATTGCCGCCGATTTGCACGATCTGCTTGGACATACATTAACAATGGTTGCGCTTAAATCTGAAGTGGCTGATAAATTTCTTGATAAGGACATCGAACGGGCCCGGCTTGAAATTCGCGAGATTAGAAATGAAGCCAGATCTGCCTTATCAGATGTACGCCTAGCCGTATCCGGAATGACCGCCACAACCATTAGTGCAGAAGTGGAGCGGGCCAGAGAGGCTCTGAAAGCGGCGGGTATTGCGTTAAAAATAGTCGGACAATCACCAGCGGTAAGTGCGCATCAAGATAAAGTTCTTGGTCTGGCCATTCGTGAGGCGGTAACCAATATTGTGCGCCATTCCAAAGCCGAAAATGCAGAACTTAGGTTTATTCAAGATAAAAACGGCCTTGATATTTCCATAAAAGACGACGGGGTTGGCGGTGTATTTGTGCCTGGTGCAGGGTTGACCGGACTGAAGAGGCGAATGGAAAGTCTGGGCGGCAGTCTGGACATTAACAATAAAAAGGGGGCATTTATTAAATTATCTACGCCCAAAGCTTTACCGTGATCCGGATTGTTATAGCCGAAGACCAAAAAATGCTGCGCGGGGCATTGGCGTCTTTACTCTCCCTTGAGGACGATATTGTTGTTGTTGGCGAAGCCAAAGACGGGCGCGAAGCGTTGGATTTGGTTAAACGCCACAAACCTGATGTTCTGGTTACAGATATAGAAATGCCCGCATTTTCCGGCATTGAGGTGGCGCAAAAACTACAGCGGGACGGCAATCAAACCCGTATCCTTATCGTCACAACATTTGCCCGATCAGGTTATTTACAACGGGCCAGAGATGCAGGCGTAACCGGATATATTCTCAAAGACACATCCAGTGATGAGCTTTCAGGTGCTGTGCGAACGGTAGCAAAGGGCGGCACAGTTATTACGCTAGATTTGTACCAAGCAGCTTGGACAATTCCTGATCCGTTGACAGACACCGAGCGCAGGATTTTACGTCTGGTCGAGGCGGGTAAAACCAACAAACAAATCAGCGCAGAGCTTAATTTAACCACCGGCACTATTCGCAATTATCTTGCCGGAGCGGCCCATAAGCTCGGGGCGTCTAACCGTATCGAAGCTTTTCGCGCTGCACGTGAAAATGGCTGGATGTAATTCTTCCTGTCAATGTATGCAATTGCATTTGTATTTGCGCCCATTATGAACACAAGCTGAATATTACTTTCAGTTTAGATTCAAAACCTATGTCCTAATAATAATAAAAACTTAGACGAGGAAACGGTAATGTTAAAGAATGGGGCGCTAACAAGCTTTGCGGTTAAGCTTTGTATATCGGTCGCGGTTTCCACCCCTGCCCTCTTGCAAGCAACATTACTCAATGCTCACGAGCCAAAAATCCAAATCCCTCCAAATGCCAAGGTTTATATCAAACCTGAATACAGAAATAAAATTACCCAAAACCGCAGAAATGTGGTATTGCCAGACCGGGCCAATTTTTTGCAAACCGATAAACGTTGGTCCTATAAAACCATAGGCGGTTCCAACGAGACCATTGAAGACGATGGCTGTTTGGTAACCGCAGTTGCAATGGCTTTGGTGAATTTGGGCTACCCTACCGATCCGGGCGATTTATCCACGCGACTGAAAAACAATAACGGGTTTAACAGTCGTGGCTGGCTGATTTGGGACGGAATTGAACGGGCGACCGCTGGTCATGCCCACGCACATTTTTTCCGTGACAAACATGACAACGTAATTCGGGCTTGTCTGTCCGAGGGCTATTACCCTGTGCTGAGATTTGATTTACCAACGCGGAAATCTACCCATTGGGTTATGGTTGTGCGCGAAACTGCACAAGGGTTTGCGGTGCGCGATCCATTGATAAAATCCGAAAGACCCGTCTTGCTCAACACCCGCACCAAAAAAATTGATGCAGTGCGGTGTGTAGGCGGTAGACGGTAAACGCCACCAACCAAGTCACATAAATTTACGCATCATGTTGAGGACTTTGCGGGTTTTATCCGTATAGGGTGGGTACAGCATTTTACCGCCGCTAAACTTGCTTTGCAAAAACACGCCTTTCATATGAGAGAAAGTTTTAAATCCGTGTTCCCCGTGATAACCACCCATGCCCGACGGGCCGACCCCGCCAAATGGAATATCCTCTTGCACCACATGCCATGCGGTTTCGTTAATGCTTACCCCGCCCGAAATGGTATTTGCTAAAACATAATCGCGTTTGGCGTTATCTTCGCCGAACCAATAGAGAGCCAAAGGCCGGTCACGTTTTTGAATATAATCCATGGAATCCGCTAAAGTCTCGCTAGCAACAATCGGTAAAAGCGGGCCAAATATTTCTTCTTGCATAATCTTCATCTCAGGCGTGGTATTGGTGACGACGGTGAGCGGAATTCGCCGCTCTTTTGCCATTCGTTGGCTATCATCATTGCCCGCGACACGAATGCTTGCCCCTTTGGTTTGAGCATCCTCTAGCAAGCCTTGCAGACGGGCATAATGGGCGTCTGCTATGATCGAGGTGTAGTCAGGATTGCCGGCAAATGTCGGATAGAATGTTTCCGCTTGTTCGATCAGCGAATGTGCAACCCCGTCAATCTTGTCTTCGGGCATAAGTAAATAATCAGGGGCGACACAAGTTTGCCCGGCATTGATCAATTTACCATTTGCAATGCGGGCAATGGTCAATTTCATATTGGCGCCATCATCGATAATCACTGGAGATTTACCGCCGAGTTCTAGGGTTACGGGCGTCAGGTTTTGGGCCGCCGCACACGCAACAATGCGCCCGACATTGGTCGAACCTGTGAACAAGAGATGATCAAACGGCAGTGCGGAAAACGCTTGGGCCACATCAACGTCGCCCGTAGCCACATAGACTTCATCATCTGAAAAAACCTCACCCAAGACGGACTTTAGAAGCTTCGAAACCCTCGGCGTATATTCACTGGGTTTGAGCATAACCCGGTTCCCGGCCCCGATTGCACCAACCAAAGGCATAACGGCCAATTGCAAAGGGTAATTCCACGGGCTGATAATACCGACAACGCCGAGAGGTTGAGGCACGATAACATTCTTAGCAGGCTTGAACTGTAGTGCCGTGGGCGCCTTTTTTGTCCGCATCCATTTGTATGTGTGTTTAAGCGCGTGTTTTATACCGGCTTGGACAATCGATAGCTCCGCCATAGTCGTTTCCACAAATGACCGATTGCCAAAATCCTTGGAAATAACCTCTTTAAATTTTTGCTCATTATCCGCAATAATTTTGCCAAGCTTGATCAACTTGCTTTTGCGCTCACCCCAAGCAGGGTTGGGCGCGGCATTAAAGGCGACCCGTTGCTTTTGGAGTACTTTATCTAAACTCTTACTGGTCATATTTTTCCCTCTAAGCACAACGCGATTTTTAGGTTTGTTAACTCGCTTGCCTTGACATTTCAATACAATTCCTTGACTTGTAGCTAGCTACATACAATTCCTCGACTTAGGTTTTTTTAACATATTCCAAAATAGATTTTTACAATGAAATTTTACCGTATCCTTCCCCTCTTAGTCATTGGCCTTGCCCATAGCCCGCATAGCTTTGCTGGCGAAGATAAAGTTGATGATGAAATTATTGTCACCGCCCGGCGTATTGCCGAGCCTGCCAAAGACTATGCGGGTAGTGTATCTGTGCTGAGCGAGCGGCGCTTGTTAGAGATTTCTCCCGTACACCCTGCAGAAGCTTTAAACGAAATTGCCGGTGTAAATATTCACAGAGGCAGCGGGCAGGAACATCTGACCGCTATTCGTTCGCCCGTATTGACCGGCGGCGCGGGGGCGGGTTCGTTTCTTTACCTGGAGGACGGCGTGCCGTTACGGGCGGCTGGTTTTTCCAATGTTAACGGCCTGTTTGAAAGCATGCTGGAATTGGCCGGCAGTGTTGAAGTCACTAAAGGCCCGGGCAGCGTGCTTTACGGCTCCAATGCCGTACACGGCTTAATCAATATCTTGTCTCAAGACCCAAGCAAGTCCAAGCGTTATTCCCTTGATTTACTGGGTAATGAACTGGGCTATGCACGCTTGAAGACAAGCTTTAGCGGTGCGGCCTTCTCAGGTAAATATCGCCTGTCCGGCAGTTTTGCCAGTGACCCTGGCTTTCGGGCCAATTCCGGCTTTGACCAACAAAAAATTCAATTTCGCTACGACGGGCAAGTTGGGGATTGGGATGTAAAGACACTGGCCAGTTTTCAAAACCTCAATCAGGAAACCGCCGGGTTTATCAGAGGCGTAGACGCATTTAAAGATCCGGTACTTGCCGCCAGTAATCCCAATCCAGAAGCGTTTCGCGACGGCAGGACGGCCCGCGTCGCCGTGCATTTCAACAAAAAAGCAAGCGAAACTGCCCGTGTCTCTTTCATCCCCTATGCTCGCTCGGTTGATTTGACCTTTTTGCGGCATTTCGTTCCGGGTCAAGCATTGGAAGAAGGCGGACACAAAAGCATTGGTCTGCTTAGTAGTTATGAAGTTTTAAGTAGTTTTGGCCGTTACACGTTCGGGTTTGACGCCGAATACACCCAAGGCTTTACCCGCGAATTTCAAGCAGGCCCAAGCAGATTTTCGTTTATCCAGGGTGAACATTATGATTATGAGGTAAATGCGCTTGTGCTGTCTCCTTATGTGCAAACCCGTTTCGCCCTTGGTGACAAGACGAAAATTAATATTGGCGCGCGTGCCGATTATACGGCCTATGATTATGACAATTTGATCGGCAATGGCAGCTTTGGCCGTTTCTTGCGGATTGCAGATCGCCGTGATGCGTATTTCACCGTCTCGCCAAAACTGGGGATTACCCACACACTGAACCCAAATATCACCCTGTTTGGCCGCCTGGCCCGTGGTAGCCGTGCCCCGCAAACCAGTGATGTCTATAGTTTGCAGATCAACCAGACGCCGGGTATGGTCAAACCTGAAACACTAGATAGTCTGGAGTTCGGCCTAAAAGGCAATGCAGGCAAGCTTAAAATAGAGGCGGCGGTTTTCGCCATGCAGAAAAACAATTTTTTCTTCAGAAACGCTAACGGCTTTAACGTGGAAAACGGCAAGACCAAACATGTGGGCATCGAAGTTGAATTTGATCTGCCGATTGCTTCATATTTAGGTTATTCCGGCGGCCTAACCTTGGCCAATCACACCTATGATTTTACGGATATAGTTGGCTCGGCTTCTAGCTCTATCACCAAAGGCGATCAAGTGGATAGCGCCCCAAATACGACCGGGTTTATGCAACTCACTGCAAAACCTCTGGACGGGTTGAACCTGTCCATTAAGTGGCACCATGTGGGCAGTTATTTTACCGATCCGGGCAATACGGCTAAATATGCAGGCCACGACATATTCACACTGCGCGGCAATTATGATATCAGCCATAAAATCAGCCTTTATAGCCGCATAGATAATATTTTCAACACCGCATATGCCAACCGGGCAGATTTTGCATTTGGCAGCAACCGCTTCTTCCCTGGCAGACCCAGAACGTTATTTTTCGGTATAAAAATCAAGAGTTAAAGACAGCATATTAAACCATAAGCAAAAAATGGGCGACTTTTGCAAGCCGCCCGAGTTGTGTGAATGAAGTTGGTAAGTCAGACTTACGGCGCTGGATCATGGTTTAATATGTCCGGCGGCGGAATATCCACCTCACCTTCCTCTATCCTGCCCCCGAAACTATCGGGTGCAGAATTCTGTTGAGCCATTAGGACGTTTTTTGTCGAAATAGCCGCAATATTGATCCTGACCATGAGGTCTTCCGCCTCGGCCAGGTTAATAAGTATTGGTTTTGCGCCCGGTTCACTGTCCGGCGCACCCGTTTTCTTGATCACAAGCTGGTATTTGCCTGCTGGCAGATCATCAAATGCGTATTGGCCAAAGCTTGTGGCATAGGCCTTGAAGTTGGCATCAGGGTTTTGCGTGTCGGTTAGCTCTAATTTGGCACCCTCAAGCCTGTGTTCGCCTTTATTATAGGCCCCGTCACCATTGGCATCCACATAAGCAAAGCCCAAAATTTGTCCGCGCTGTACGATCGGCAAAGCGACATCCGTGATACTGCCGTCTTGAATGCTGGCTTTGGTGGACACACTTGTATCAAGACTAAACCCAAGCGGCAGGCTGCGCCCATCAATTTGTAGCTCATGCAAGCCGGTTTTGATGTTTTGTATGGTGTAATACCCGCTTGCATCCGTGCGCAGGGCCAGTCTTGTACCTTTTACGCGCACCACCACACCGCCAATGCCAGGCTCATTATCTTGCCTGATCCCGTCGCGGTTTTTGTCCACAAACGCCCTGCCCTTTAACACGCCGCTGCCGCTTTTGGCTTCGCGAAATTTTCGCTTTTCATTAAAGTTGAACTTGCCACGCAAAAACAATCCGAGCCGTTGCTGTCCTTGCAAATCATTGCGGTATGACAAACCTAGGGACAAGTTTTTGTTGATTTTTAAAGTTCTGCCAAGGGATACAGTCAAGAAAGTATCAGATTTATCCTGCTCATTGCCTGAAAAGCTTTGTAACACACCCAGACTGGCTTTTAATTTGGTTTTTGCGCCGAGAATACGCCCGGAATCGAGATTAGCGACAACACCACCGCGTATAAAATTACCTTTGGCGCTCCAAGACGCCGAGACAGATGGAGATATACGGACTTTAGCCGCCTTGGGTAGTTTCAATGTATAGGGCTTGGCCGTGAGTTGCGCGTCGATACGCTGCTCACGAGCGGAAGCGTCTTTGCGGGTTGATGTGTATTGGGCGCGAGCTGTCGCGTATTTTATGTCTTGAAAGACGCGCACTGTAATTTGGTCGCCGGTCTCACGGCTACCGTCCGCCAGTTTTTGGGTATAGGCGGCAAAGTCGGCAGAAATATTAGTGCCGATTTTGCGCAAAGATGTATTCAGTGCGGCGCCGTAATTATTGGTTGTTGTGCTGTTGTCGCCTTTAACCAAAAACCCGCTTTTGGTCTGGCTGTAACGTGCGGAAAAAGCAGGCCGTTCAAACGGGCCTAATATTTGACCGGCGCTCAACTGCAGAGCCGCTCCATAAGTAGCGAAATCTTGCCCGCGTTTGCGCGTATCTGGGACCAATTGCGTGTCCTGGGTATTGGGGTCTTGTTCTATCAAACCTTCAGCATCCAGATCTGAGCGCAAGAATTCCGCGCCGTCGTATTGGGCAAATGCTTCCACATTTATTTTTTTGTTTGGCGTATAGCGAGCATTGACACTGACGCGGGTATCTACGGATTTTTCTCTAGCCTGGCCGTTGAAATAGCCAATGTCCGCCCGTGCATCCCAATTTAGTTTCTTGTCGTGCTTGCGCCCCAGACGGCCACTAATGGCAGATAATACCGCCATTTTATCATCGCTAAGTCCGTCAGCTTTGTAAGAAAGCCCAGCCTCCCAGCCGTCCTGTGATGCATAGCGTGCGCCTGCGGCCAGACCCGAGAATTTCAAGCGGCTTTGATCTTCGCTGATTTTTGTGGAGCCAGATGTCGGCATACCCGCCGCCAAAGCCCATCTGCCTTTGTCGCTATCTTTGGCATAACTAATGCCTCTAATACGGCGAAGGCCGACCCCGTCGAGTTCACGAAGGTCGGCTGAATAATCGCCAAGAGAGCCATAACCGCCCTTGACATGGGCGTAATCGAGCGAAAGCCATGACGGTTCCGCTTCGCTAATACTGGAGGGTAAATCCGGTATTTCGTAGCGCAATCTTCCGTTAAAGCCTTTGACCCTGAAGTCCATTTGCACGGTATTCAGGGTATCCGTTCCGACATTTAATTCAATAGTTTCAAAGGTTAGCGGCGTGTTCTTAGAGACATCAGTGATTTTAGCATTTGGCTTAATTACATCCTTAAGTCGGCCATCAAGATTGATATTTATACGCGACGCCCCGCCCTCGACATCAATATTTGTCCCGGTCAAGGTTTCAATCGTGCCGAGCGGCAAGAGCAGATTAACATGGTCGATATAGGTAACATCCTGGGTCACGCCGACCGGGCGGTCATTTAATTTTACCAGTCCAGTATCCAGATTTAACTCAAAAACCGCGCTATCTTGGGAACGTTCCACCCGAATACTTGTGCCGCCGTCTATGATTTGCACACTATGGCCAAGTTCTTTGGCGATTGGGCGTAATGGTAACAACATCACCGAACCAATCGCCTTTGGCCCCGGCTCTACATTGCCGAGCGGAATGTCATTGACAAACATCTCGAACCCCGTAGCCACCTTTAAGCGCGGGTCGAGTTCAAAGTTAATCCGTTTTTCGTCCGTGTTGATCTTGCCAATGGCCCCCGATAAAACCGCGATAGCATTGGGCGTCAGGTTGATTTTGGTCGCACCAACCTCGCCGTAATGGTTGAGCTTGCCAAGTGTACGGCCATTGGCTTTGATAATCCCGGTTTCGGTATGAAGTTCCATAACCGCACCGTCTTGGGAACGATGAACGACCAACACCCCGTCCTCAGTGTCATAGGCAAATTCATTATCAAGTGCCGTGAATATGGCTTCGGCCCTGACATAGAACTTGCCGTCTTCTCCGGTACTTACATCGGCTTTCAGCACTTTACCTTCAAGTTTAACCTGAAACTCCGGGGCTAATTCGGCCATTAAAACAGGGATTTCCTGGGCAATCTCTTCAACAACTTCCTCGGCAACCTCGTTTCCATAAGCCACTGGTGAAGCAAATAGGAACAAGCAAGCGAACAGGCTGACTAAGAAAACACCCAGTTTTTTCAGGCAATTAGCGCCGTTATGTGTGAAAGCGCCCCCTAGCACTCGGGGGCTTCCATGCGCTGGCGGCAGGTCGCATCATACGCACATTGGGCTTTTTGCCTAACGGGTACTTGTGACCAACCACCGCGCAAGGAATTATATACCTCGACGGTTATTGGCCCGGAAGGAGCATCTGCCAGTGTAAAGCGAAACTGTTGTTTCAGTACAATCTGGCGATTTCCAATCCGGGTATTGTTACGGATAATCTTGGATGTCATTGTTTTAGTTGATTTATTTTGTGATCCATTCTTTATAGAGCTTTGAGGTTCCACAGGGATGGGGCGTCGGCATTGGCCAACCACCCACCACGCAGCATTGTTAGTCTTATCGACAACAAATGCGGTGTCACCGTCTATTATCTCCAGTAGGACAGCAGATCCGGACGGTTTCGCATAACTTAAATGCGCTCCAGATACCGCCAGAATCCCGGCAGAGATCAGATATAAAATCCGATAGTTCACAATATTTTCCATTCACCAGTTGGCGTTCTTTGACGCTTGTGATGAATATACCCCAACGAGGTTTATAACCCTTAAACCGACCGGTAAGACTTATATCAAAAAACCTCGACAACAGGCGGGGAAAAGTTAACTGGGCAAATTAAACGCTTCATTCCCACTCAATTGTACCCGGTGGTTTGGAGGTTATGTCGTAGACCACCCGGTTGACGCCCTGGACTTCATTGATGATCCGGGTCGCGGTTTCGCCCAGAAATTCATGGCTAAACGGGTAATAATCAGCCGTCATACCATCAGATGATGTGACGGCCCTAAGCGCCAATACATGTTCATAGGTGCGGCCATCCCCCATTACACCCACGGTTTTTACAGGTAAAATTACTGCAAAAGCTTGCCATATTTCATTGTAAAGATTGTGTTTTTTAATTTGGTCGAGATAAATAGCATCCGCTTCTCGCAGTAAATCCAGTTTTTCTTTGGTAATTTCTCCCGGACAGCGAATAGCCAAGCCTGGCCCCGGAAACGGGTGACGCTCCACGAATGCCGGGTCTAGCCCTAGCTCCCGGCCCAAATCCCGAACCTCGTCCTTAAAAAGCTCCCGTAAAGGCTCCACCAAGGCCATATCCATACGCTCTGGCAGACCGCCCACATTATGGTGGGATTTAATGGTGACAGATGGTCCGCCGTCAAATGAAACGCTTTCGATCACATCCGGGTAAAGCGTACCCTGGGCTAAAAATTTAGCGCCGCCAATATTTTTCGCTTGTATTTCAAAGAGATCAATGAATGTCTTACCTATTATTTTTCGCTTTTTTTCGGGATCTGACACGCCTTCGAGAAGATTTAAGAACTGATCTTCCGCGTCAACATGAATTAAGTTTATATTGTAATGCGTTGAAAACAAAGAAATAACTTCCTCGGCCTCATTTTTACGCATCATACCGGTATCGACAAACACACAGGTCAATTGGTTGCCTATGGCTTCATTAAGTAGCACGGCAACCACTGAGCTATCTACCCCGCCTGACAATCCGCAGATAACTTTTCCGTCTCCAACCTGTTTGCGCACGGCTGCAATGGCCTCGTCCTTAAACGCGGCCATTGTCCAGTCACCTTTGAGGCCAGCAATTTTGTGGGTGAAATTACGCAAGAGCTGCGCGCCGATTGGCGTATGCGCAACTTCGGGGTGGAACATGACATTATAGAATTTACGGCTCGCGTCCTCACTTGCTGCAAATGGCGCGTTTGGAGATTTGGCAATAATCTCGAAACCATCCGGTAATTTATTGACCCGGTCACCGTGGCTCATCCAAACCGTGTGCTTGCTGCCAACATCGCCAATGTCTTCAAATAACGGACTGTCTTTGACAATCTCCAACTCAGCCCGACCAAATTCCCGCTCATCTGCCGCTTCGGCAGAACCACCAAGTTGATCAACCATAGCCATCTGGCCATAACAAATTCCGAGGATTGGTACACCAAGTTTAAACACACTATCGTGAACACGCGGGCTTTTGGCCTCGCCGACACTGCTCGGCCCGCCGGACAATATAATTGCTCCGGGCGCAAAATCCGCCAACAAGGCGTCCGTGATTTTGTTAAACGGATGCACTTCGGAATATACCCCGCTTTCGCGCACCCGCCGCGCGATCAGTTTTGTGACCTGGGAACCAAAATCAATGATCAAAACCCGTTCATGGTGACCGGTTGTCATGATGCCGTCTTTCTTTGCAGTACGGCGAAAAAGAAACCGTCCGTATTGGTTGACGCCGGGCTCAGTGTCAGGGTGCAGCCGTCCTCCGACCAAGGCATGGGCTTGTCAACACCGATTTTGTCCTCCCAAACTTCGCCAGCCGATAAAAGTTCGAAATCAGGATTGTCTTCAAGGAAGGGGTAAATCTGCCCCTCATTTTCCTCGGCCAAGAGTGAACAAGTCACATAGAACAATAGCCCGCCGAGGCGCACATATTGCTTTGCCTGCTCAAGCACGGTTTTTTGTTCAGCGAGACGGACTTCCAGTGTTGCCAGCGACAAGCGCCATTTCGCGTCCGGTTTTCTGCGCCAAGTGCCAGACCCCGTACACGGCGCATCCACAAGAACCCTGTCCATAGTACCGCGTAATTTGCCTAGCCCTGGCTTTTCCCCCTTCTGGGATGGCTGAATGATTTCCACATTGTTGGCCCCTGCCCGCGCAGCTCTTGCATAGAGCGGTGCTAATCTGCGTTTGTCGATATCATAGGCGTAAATCGTGCCTTCGTTGTTCATATCAGCTACAAGCGCCAATGTCTTGCCGCCGCCGCCCGCGCAGTAATCAAGTACCCGTTCGCCCGGCTTGGCGTCCACGAGCAGCGAGACGATTTGCGATCCCTCGTCCTGTATCTCGACCTCGCCGGTCAGAAACACCGGATCCGCCTGAATATTGGGTAAGCGGTCAAGCCCGGTACCGGCCTTGATGCGAACACCATGAGGCGACAGCTCGCAAGCCGTCCCGCCAATGTTTTTTAGCTTGGCAAGGACATTGGCGCGATCAGATTTAAGCCCGTTTACCCGTAAATCTAGCGGCGGTCGTGCCAGTAGTGCGCGGCCTTCCGCCACGGCATTCTCGGCAAAATTATTTTCAAAGGCGGGCCATAGCCATTCAGGAATATCGGCCCGTATCCAATCCGGGGCCATGGATAAATCCCGCGCCCCGGACAAAGATGTTTTTTCAGCCTTGGTCAACGGCACGGGGCTATGCCCGTCGTCGGCAAATGCAGCCTCCAACGTTTCTACAGTTTCGCCCCAGCCCCAAACCATGGTTCCCAACACTAATGGACGCCCCAAACCAGTATCTGTGCCTGCGTCCATACGCCATAATGTCGAGGACTTCCTGCGCAAAGCATCAAAAACAATGCCGCCAATTGCAGCCCGGTCTTTGGAGCCTGCGAACCTATGGGCCTTGCCCCAATCGCGCAGGGCATGGGCGGCAGGCGTGTGCTGCTCCAATATATCGTCCAAGACCTCAATCGCGGCCTGTATGCGTCCACCTAGTTTCATATGCTGGTTATTTCTGTTCTGAATAATTTGGAGATTCCCGCGCAATTGCCACATCATGGACATGGCTTTCCCGCAGGCCGGAATTGGTAATGCGGACGAATTCCGCATTGGTGTGAAAATTCTTTATTGTCGGAGAGCCAGTATAGCCCATGGCCGCGCGAACACCGCCTAACAATTGGTGGATGATTGGCCCTACCGGACCCTTAAACCCGATGCGGCCTTCAATGCCTTCGGGTACGAGTTTCATATCGTCGGTAACGTCCATCTGGAAATACCGGTCAGCCGAACCCCGCGCCATAGCGCCGACAGAGCCCATACCTCGGTAAGATTTATAGGAGCGACCCTTATAAAGAAACACATCGCCCGGCGTCTCGCTAGCCCCTGCAAACAGGGAGCCGATCATGACGCTTTGCGCGCCAACCGCCAAAGCCTTGGCCATATCGCCTGAATATTTAATGCCACCGTCAGAGATCACAGGAACCCCCGCTTTATTGGCCGCCTTGCACACGTCGATCAACGCTGTAAGTTGCGGTACCCCGACCCCGGCGACAATACGGGTTGTACAGATAGACCCCGGCCCAATCCCGACTTTAAGCGCGTCCGCTCCCGCCTTGATCAATGCCGTGGCCGCATCTTGCGTGGCAATATTTCCGGCGATAATTTGTGTGTCCGGATGGTGCTTTTTAAAGCGCTTAACTTGCAAGATAACTTTGGCTGAATGACCGTGGGCCGTATCAATTATCAGTACATCCACGCCCGCTTCTATCAATGCAGTACCGCGCTCAAAACCTGTGTCCCCGACCGTCGTTGCCGCACCGACACGAAGCCGTCCGTGTTCGTCTTTGCAGGCATTGGGGAAATCCAATGCTTTCTCCATATCCTTGACGGTAATCAAGCCGACACACCGCCCGCCCTTATCAACCACAACCACCTGTTCAATACGGTGTTTGTGCAAGAGAGCACGGGCCGTTTTTTCGCTTGTACCCTCGTCCACCGTAATCAAGTCGCGGGTCATCATATCGGCGACCTTATCATTTGCACCGTGAGCAAAGCGCGTATCGCGGTTGGTGATAATGCCGATGACTTTTCCGGATTTATCAACGACAGGGAAGCTGGAAAACAAATGCTTTTTTGCCATCATCAAAAGTTCGCTCAATGTGGCGTCCGGGCCAATGGTCACGGGGCTAACCACCATACCGGATTCGTAACGCTTGACCTTGCGCACTTCCTCGGCTTGTTCCCCGGTCGATAAATTACGGTGAATAATGCCGATACCGCCGTTTTGCGCCATAGCAATAGCCAAAGGCGCCTCGGTCACCGTATCCATAGCGGCCGACAATAATGGCACGTTCAGCCTGATAGTTTTGGTCAGGCGCGTGGATAAATCCGCCTCGCCCGGCAATATGTTTGAAGCTTTTGGTAGCAAAAGCACATCATCAAATGTGAGACCTTCACGAATCATCATGAGCATCCTCCTTTGCGGGTGTCCAATATCAGGGATGGCCAAAAGGTGCCAGAATTATTTTTGGATTATTTTTGGTTTTGTGTGCATACACAAGTTAAGTTCGAAAGTTCCGGCATAAATTATTGCCCCAATTCGCGAATTCGGATTGTATTATTGTTTTGGCGGGCATAATCAGGGTTTATGAAATATCATTCTTTGAAAAACCCTGACTATAAAGTTGATTTTAGCGAAGCTTTGTTGTCTAGCCTAGCTCCGGACGGCGGGCTTTATATGCCGGATAGCCTGCCGCGCTTTGGGGACGGGGAGTTAGCGCGGCTTGGTGCCATGCCATTCCACGCTTGCGCGGCGCATTTGTCTCGGTTTTTCGTGGATGATAATTTTTCGGATGCTGATTTGCGGGATGTGTGTGCTGATGCTTATGATTTTCCCTTACCGCTCAAGACTTTAGACGGCGTAATTCTCGACCCGGCTACGCCTGAACCTGGCGATGCATATATCATGGAGATGTGGCACGGGCCGACTTTGGCCTTTAAGGATTTCGCGGCGCGGTTTATGGGCCGTACGGTGTCGCATTTGTTGAGCCGTTCCGGCGAAACACGCACCATATTGGTGGCTACATCCGGGGATACGGGCGGAGCTATTGGACATGCGTTTTTGAACCTTCCGGGGATTAGAGTGTTCATCTTGTTTCCTGAAGGCGGGGTTAGTTCGGTGCAAGAGCATCAACTCACATCTATGGGCAAAAATTCCAATGTCAAAGCCATAGCCGTCGAAGGCAACTTTGATGATTGTCAGGCTTTGGTCAAGCAAGCATTCGCCGACAAAGACATGAGCGACGCTCATAATTTGATGTCAGCCAATTCAATCAATGTTGGCCGGGTTATTCCGCAAAGTTTTTATTATTTCTGGACAAGTCTGCAAATAAAGGGCGCTTTCCCCCACAGACCCATTGCTTACGCCGTACCGTCGGGCAATCTGGGCAATCTTACGGGCGGATTGATTGCTCGTAAAATGGGTGCGCCCATTGATAAATTTGTCATTGGCAACAATGCCAATCATCCATTTGTCGATTATCTGGATACGGGCGTTTATCGTCCGCGAAATTCTGTGGCTACTCTCTCAAACGCTATGGACATAGGCAGACCAAATAACTTCCCACGCATTTTGGGTTTATTTGACGGAGACCACGCCCAGATTACAAAAGTCTGCACAGGTAGCCATTACACGGACGCGCAAACCGAGCGGCATTTGCGCAAAATCTATAGTCGGAGCGGCTATCTAATGTGCCCACATACTGCGGTCGGGCATATGGCTATGCAGGGTTTTACTGAGGCGACCGACAAAAAATACACCAAAATTACCGTATCGACCGCCCATCCGGCCAAGTTCAAGGATGAAGTTGAGCGGGTTATTCGGGCTAATATACCCCTGCCCGCCTCTCTTAAGCGCAGTGTAAAAGCCAAATCCCACAAGCATTTGATGGCCCCCTCCTTGGCGGATTTGGACGTATATATCAGGGATAATGCCTGATGTTGTTGTCAGGTACGGAATTTGACGCAAGATTGGCGAGTGGTGATTTGTCCATAGCACTAATCGGTATGTCAAATATTGGCAAAAGCTATACGGCGCGCAGAATAGCCAAAACAAATAGTTTCGCCCATTATGATGTTGACGTCCGGATCCAGAAGAAAATGGGTAATCCGTCAATGGAGGCTATGGCGAAATGGATGGGGCAACCTTACGCCGACGGGTACGCGCAAAGAGCGACAGCGTATTTGGCGTTGGAAGCTGAGTTGACATCGGCGGCTAGCCAAACGGGTGATAACCAAATTTTGGACACTACAGGGAGCGTAATACATATTCCTGATGACGCAATTAAATCAATAAAAGACAATCATTTAATTATATATATTAAAGCGGAGATTGCTGATATTGACATGCTTATCAAACGGTATTTCGAACACCCAAAACCAACAATATGGGGGGACAGCTTTCATCATCGCCCTGAGTTGCCCAAGCAAGAAAATGTGTTAAATTGCTACCCGGATTTACTCAAAACCCGTGCCGCATTATATGCGGCGTTTGCGGATATTACCATAGAGGCTAAGAATCTACTGAACCCAAGTCTGGCGGACACAGATATTTTGCCGATGTTTCGCAGTTTGTTATAGGCTGAATTTAATCTTAGCAACCGCTTGTACAATATCCACCAAAGGCTTATGTTGATACAAAATTAGGAGAATATTATGGCCCTTGGCCCAGTTCAATTATTAATCGTTGCTATTCTTGCTGTACTGTTATTTGGCGGACGCGGTAAAATATCGTCAATTATGGGCGATGTAGCTAAAGGCATTACCAGCTTCAAAAAAGGCCTGAAGGACGATCCGGACTCTGATGATGACGCCAAGGCCGACGAGGCCATTGATGTCACCCCGCCTAGTGCGCAGTCTCCCTCTCGGAAAAAAGACGAGAAGAAATAGCCCCCTACCTCCCTGACAGGTTACAAACATGATCCCCCAGCTTGGTCTCGCAGAAATGCTGATAATTGCCGTTTTGGCACTGGTTGTGGTTGGCCCAAAAGACTTGCCCAAAATGATGCGCACGGCCGGGCGTTTTATGGCCCGCGTCAAATCTATGGGCCAGGAGTTTAAAGACGCATTTACCCAGATTGGTGAAGACGCCGAACTGGCCAATTTGCGCAAGGAAATCGACGAGCTAAAAGCTATGGGGCAGCTCTCCAACTTGTCCGACGAAGCATTTGAGGAAGACATGCGGGCCTTGAGTGAGGATTTGGATCAGGGTTTAAGCGAAGACACTGCGTCACAAGAAAGTGCGGCAGCGAAAACTGACAAGGCGGATGATGACAGCCAAGCTTGAAAATAAAGACGACGACGGCAGTACAGATGATCTGGAATCCAGTCGCGCACCCTTGCTTGACCATTTGTATGAACTGCGCAGACGTCTGATTTATTCTATTTTGGCGGTTATTATCGGTTTTACCATTTGTCTGTTTTTCGTGCGCCCGATCTTTGATTTTCTGGTTTTGCCGTTCGAGGTCGCAATTGCCAATGTCAGTGCGGATTTAATTGCCGAGGGCAAGCCGGGATTGACCGGGGATTTAATTTATACGCAGGTGCTTGAGTTTTTCTTCGTCAAATTAAAATTGGCATTGTTCGGCGGGTTGATTTTGGCATTTCCGGTCATTGCCTATCAGGTTTACCGCTTTGTTGCGCCGGGGCTGTACAAGAACGAACGCGGAGCGTTTCTGCCCTATTTAATCATGTCGCCACTGTTGTTTATTGCAGGCGCGTCTATGGTGTTTTTCTATATTTTTCCGTTCGTCTTGGAGTTTGGCCTGCGCCAGCAACAAGAGTTTTCCACCGGGGCCAGTGTCTCCTTACTGCCAAAAGTTAGTGAATATCTCGGCCTTGCCACAACCATGTTCCTTGCCTTTGGATTGTCGTTTCAACTGCCTGTCGTCCTGAGCTTGCTTGGTCGGGCCGGAATTGTGTCTGCAAATGCCCTCAGGAAAGGCCGCAGATACGCTATAGTTGGCATAGCTTTGTTCGCGGCTTTCGTCACTCCGCCTGACCCGATAACCCAAATTGCCTTGGGCGGCGCCATATACCTCTTGTATGAAATATCCATTTTAAGCGTCAGAATGATCGAGAAAAAACGTCCAAAAGCCTCCTAGCACCTCTAGTGCTTAGCCGCTTCGTCAGCACCAATCCCCGTTTCGGAACGCAGATATTGCGCATCAAATCTGGATTTTTCCGTTGTCGAATTTTGGCTCTTGTCTAAAATCGAGAACAGCCAAACTAGCACAAACCCGGTCGGCATTGTAAACACGGTTGGGTACACATAAGGGAATATTGCCTTGTCATATCCCAAAACCTGCACCCAGATGCTATCGCTTAAGATAATAATAATAATCGTAAACAAAAACGTCAAACTCCCTCCAATTACAGCGCCGCGTGATGTCATACCGCGCCAATACATAGACAATAACAAGAGAGGAAAATTGACGCTGGCGGCAATCGCCAAAGCAAATGCCGTAATCACAGCAATATTTTGCGATTCGAATATCAGCCCTAGAACGACACTTAACACGCCAACAACAATGACGGCAATTTTCGATAACCGCAGTTCTTTTGCCGGGTCTGGCTTGCCCTTTTTAAGTACGAGCGCATAAAGATCATGAGCAACAGCGGCGGAGGCCGCCAAAGTTAAGCCCGCCACCACTGCCAATATTGTTGCAAAGGCAACCGCCGACATAAAGCCGAGCAACAAATCTCCGCCCAATGCTTTTGCGGCATGAAGGGCGACCATATTGCTACCGCCTGCCAGTTTTTCCGCCTCGTCATAAAATTCAGCCTGCCCCCATATAATCGCAACAGACCCCAGACCAATAACCAAAATGAAAATATAAAAAACCGACATGATCAAGGTAGCATAAGCTACAGACTTACGCGCATCCGCAGCATTTTTGACCGTGAAAAACCGCATCAAAATATGCGGTAATCCCATAATGCCGAAACACATGGTCAGCCCAACCGTCCACACATTGAGCCAGCTTTTGCCTAACCACCCCCCTGGCTCCAGCAGTGCCTGGCCTTTTGGGTGGATGTTGACGCTGGCTTCCATCATGGCATTAAAACTAAAACCGAATTTGGAAAACAGTGCGAAAGAGATAAATGCGCCGCCGCATAACAGCAAGATTGCCTTAATAATTTGCACCCATGTCGTAGCCAACATGCCGCCAAAAGTGACGTATAGCACCATCAAAACGGATACGGTGATAATTGAATACAAGTAATCAAGTCCGAATAAAAGCTGGATCAATTTACCCGCGCCGACCATTTGCCCAATCAGGTAAAAGACGATCACAACCAAAGAACAAAGCGCCATAAGCACCCGAACCGAATTGCCTTCAAGGCGGTAGGTAATCACGTCCACGAAAGTGAAACGGCCTAAATTGCGAAATCTCTCCGCAATAATCATCAACATTATCGCCCAACCGACAATAATCCCGAAGCTAAGAATATAACCGTCATAGCCCCTAAAAAACATCAACCCCGTAATGCCGAGCAATGTCGCTGCGGACATGAAGTCCCCGGCTATGGCCAGCGCATTTTGGATGGGAGATATCCCTCCCGAAGCCGTATAAAACGCCGCTTGGCTTTTAGTGCGCTTTGCAGACCACCAAGTAATCCCCAATGTCGAGAGCGCAAATGCGAGAAATATACCGATTGCGAAAATATTTGTTTCTTGGTTTTGTGCTTCACTTTCAAGTGTGTTTGCAAAGGCCAATGCAGGAGCCGTAAAGGCCAAAACTAACATCATGAGGCCCGCCCACAGAGCCGTGCGCTTAACAATTACCATTACTCTTTACCCTTTAATGCGGAAATTTCGCGCCTAACTTCTTCCGTAAGAGGGTCGAGTTTTTTATTGGCCCACCACACATAAAACCCGGCGATACTTGCGCCCGTAAAAATCAATAAGACTGAATACGCCAAGGCAATCGTCACTGCGCCGTCCGGTGATATCTTCTTGGCCCCAAGGCTCGCGCCTGACGACATAAGATACAAATTTCCAGCCAGAGCCAACAGCAAAAATATACTTAAAGGCCAAATCATTCGCGCCCGCATTTTAACAAGTTTTTTGAATATCTCTAAATGATGCGCTTGATTTAAGTCTGTCATAATTCACCTGATTTATCTGGTTGTTCAATTTTGTTTCAAAATAAGTTTTGAGTTTTTAATCGGTATTTATGCTGTTTGGGGGGGGGGCTAGAGAGCCAAACAAAGCCTCAATAGCAATGGCAATTTCCAAAACCCTTTCGTCCTGGCCCGGTAGTCCGTCAAGTTCCAACCCAACTGGAAGCCCTGATTTGGTCAAACCTATTGGCAGGCTAATCCCTGGCAAGCCTGCATTGCTGCCCGGATCCGTGTTTTGAATATAGGTCGTAAATGTCGGCACTTGTTGCCCATTGTGCAATACCGTTTCTTCGCTATCCTCTATGAGACCCGCAGGCAGTATAGTTGTCGGAAACACAAGCGCATCTATAGTGTTGGATTTGAAATAATCCGTGTACAAAGCAATCATAGCCTTGCGGTGAATGTTGACTGCATCTTCATATACATGCTTTGGGATTAGGCCGTCAGGTCGCCCGTCTCCATTTTTATCGCTAGCCAAGTCTGCGAATAGTCCTTTGACATCAGGGCTTTGCGCCGCGCTAGCGACTTCGAAAAAACTTTTCCCGGTATTGTGTTCTTCAAGATAGGCTTCCAAATCATATGTGCCTTCATAAAGCGCAATGGGAAAACTGGTTTTCTCGTTTAAACCAGACAGTTTTGGCAAATCTATTTCCACTAAAACCACACCGGCCGCTCGCAGTTTTTCAAGGGCGGCGTTCATAAGCCGGTCTGTTTCCGGGTCAAGGTTTATATAAAATGGATTTCGCGCAACCCCTAACCGCACCGTTTTTAAATTCGCAGCTTTGGTAACTTGCGGGCGGTCTGCCATAACACTGTCAAGCAAAGTGATTGTTGCCATTGTCAATGCCATAGGCCCGGGAACATCCCGCGTATGGGATATAGGGGTGATGCCTCCGCTTGGGTATCTGCCCAGGCTAGGACGAAAGCCGATTATGCCTGTGAGGGCTGCCGGCAGGCGCAGCGAACCCCCTGTATCAGTTCCGATGGCAGCAGGAACAATCCGAGCAGCGACAGCAACCGCAGAGCCGCCGCTGCTTCCCCCGGGAAACCTTTTCAGGTCATAGGGGTTTTTAACCGTACCAAAGCGTTTGTTATTACTGGTAATCCCGAAAGCCAATTCATGCATATTGGCTTTGCCTAATATGAGCGCGCCTTCATCTCTCAAGAGCGCTATGATCGGCGCATCTGTTTGGGGAACGAACCGAGCCAGCGCGTCCGTACCAGCCGTGTTGGGCAGGCCCGCAACATGGATATTGTCCTTAACGGCCAAAACCATGCTGGATAAACGGCCGTCTAAACTGCCCTTGGCATTAACCGCTGCATCAAAATCAGAATTCATTGTGATGAATACATTAAGTTTTGAAAATTGCTCAGCCTTGGCAAGGCTATGATCAAAGCTTTTCCGTGCTTGAGAAGTCATATGTTTTTCGTCCACTAGTTCAGAAGAACACCCATTCAATAGTGTGCACACAAGCGCAACTGCTAAATAAAATTTGACCATATTACGCCCAGTGCTTTTTACTAAATAGCCCAGTCATTTGACTGGGCTATTAGCAATACCGATTTAGAAATTTGCTGTCGCCGTTATGCCGTAGGTACGCGGCGCACCCCAAACCCCAATACTGCCGGGCCCAATAAAGTATGAGTGGGCCACATAGTCCGTGTCGGCCAAGTTTTTACCCCATAGGGCTAGATTGTATTTCCCGCTTGCGGTTGTCCAGCTTATGCGTGCATCCAAAAGTGTTTTAGCTTCGCTTAGAGTTTGGGCCGCTGTTGCAAAGTCGTTGTGAGCTGCATCAGTATGACTGAGTTGTGCATTAAAGTTCAGATCGCCTCTATTGTTTTGTAATGGCAAATCATAATCAGCAACAACATTAAATGAATTTTTGGGTGCTTGGCGCAATGGCAAATCGGAAAAATCCGTCCCGTTTATAAGCAATTGTTTTGCTTCTGTATCCAAATAGGCATAGCTACCGCTAAGCGTAAATTGATCTGTAATTGCCCAGTCAAGCTCAACCTCTAGCCCAAAAATATCGGCAGACCCAATATTTGTTGTTAAAAACGAACCAAATGCTGACCCAGGAACTGGGCCGAAGCGAACAATCTGCAAATCTCTATAGTCCATAAAGAACCCAGTTGCATTAACCCGAACGCTACCATCTGCCAGTGCGCTCTTGAAACCAATTTCATAATTTGTCACTTGTTCTGGTAGAACCGGTGTTGTAGCGGCGGACGCAACACCCTGCGACCCTGCAAACCCGCCGGATTTGTATCCGGTAGCAATTGTTGCGAACAGCATAACGTCATCTTTGGGACGGAATTGAAGGGAAGCCATGGGTGAGAAATCATCAAAACTGACAGTTGCCGAGCGCTCAAACGTTTCATTCACAATTGATAATGACCCGCCGACTCCTTGGCAATTTGGGAAATTTGCAAACCCGGCAGCGGCGCGCTGCGCTTCGGTTTGCCCGCAATCGACGGCGGTTGCCGTATAATCCTTTTTGTCTTGGGAGAACCGACCACCAACAAGCATTGACCACCGATCCGCAAAGTCCCACTGGGCTTGGCCATAAGCAGCGTAGGAAGTTGATTTGTTTTGCGTGCGGGTATACTCATTACCAAGAGTGTTTTGGCCCGCCGTTGAATTTATCTGCAATTTAAATTCCTCAACGCGGTCCGTATCCTCTGTGAAATAATAAAGACCCGCAACGAATTCCAGTGGTTCGCCCAGTTCGGATGTCCAACGTAATTCTTGCGAAAACGTGTCTATTGCTTCTACGATATCATCATTAACGCCAACCCCAAAACTACCAGCGGCCAAATTTAACCCGCCAAGAGGTACACCGACAGACGGCATTTCCCAGTCCGTTTCAACATTTCGCAATGCCGAAATTGAGGTCAACATGCCTTTGCCAAACTTTATATTCCCCGTTAAGCTAATCCCCTTGGCTTCCCGGTTTGAAAATCCTTCTAATGGCTCAGCCGTTGTTTGCGGGTTCACTCTGCCCGACCCCAAAGATATTGCTAAACCTTGTAGGCCGCCAGTGGTCGTTCCGTCGCCGTTCACATATTGAAACCGTCCAGCATCCTGCGTCTCGTCCTGCATCCAATCCGCCGATACAATCCATTCGCTACGGCCAGCATCAAGCTTTACTTGTCCACGAACGGATGTGCGGCTTTCGTCGTTAACATCTTTCCCTAACAATACATTGCGGACAAATCCGTCGCGCTGGCGATGGCTGACGGCAAGTTTTGCAGAAATATTTTCAGAAATGGGGCCGCTGATTAGTCCTTGCGCTCGTAATATGCCTTCATTGCCACCGGTTACAGCAAGTTTACCCGTAAACTCATCAGACGGCTGCGCTGTTACGACCGATATGGCGCCGCCAATGGTATTTCGCCCAAACAATGCCCCTTGTGGTCCTTTAAGAACCTCAATTCTCTCAAGGTCAAACATATCGAAATCAACCCCCGCACCGCGTCCTATATAGACGCCATCTAAAAACAGGGCGACAGAATTGTCTAGGCCAGCACCGTCATCCGCAGAACCAACGCCGCGAATTGCAAATAAATTCTGCCCTGCCGAAAAACTGGCGAAATGCAAACCTGGAACGCTGTTAGCAATTCCGTCGCCGCCGTGAATATCCGCTTTGGCAATTTCCTGCGCACTTAGAACGGCAACAGTCACAGGTACATCCTGAACATTTTTCTCGCGCCGCGTGGATGTTACAACGATTTCGTCTAATACTTGTGCCTGAACAATTGCGTTATCCATCATGATCATGCTCGCCGCCGCCACACCACACGCAAGTTTAACCTTAAAACTGGTATTCATTTTATTCCCCTAAATTTATTTTTTATATGAGCCACCATACTAAATAATATTTTGAACGGACGGTCAATAGTAAATCCAAATTTAATTGAATTTTCAATGAATTATGCAATTAAATATAATCAATATAACAATCAAAGCTTTAGAGAAATTTTAGGCGTAAGGGTTTGCGGAAGAATTAAAAACCACCATTGTTGATAAAGGCGCAGAGTTCTATTCAACACGAATCGAGGCCGTATATAATGTTAGGTTAAGCTAACAGAATAATAATTTTAAAGGTCTTGAACCAATACGAGCCAGAGAAAAAAATCTAGCTGCCGTCACCACCAAAAAATGCAGGAACACTGTCACCGAAACCGCTTTTCTTATTTGTAGGCAGGTCGCCTCTTCTACTTTTGCGCGGGTTTTTCTGATGGGGCGCAGTAGTTTGTTGCGGCGATTTTTGATCTTGTTTTTCAGGTTTTTGGCTTTGTAGTTTTGGCTTTTCCAGTTTTGCGGTATCTGGTTTGGCTTTGGCAGTTTTATCTTCACTTCGGCCACGGTTTTCATGATTGCGCCGCTTTGGTTTGGCAGAAGAGCGATCGCCGCGCCCCCGAGATTTATGCCCACCAGATTTGTTATAAGGTTTCCCCCCTTTGCCCCGGCTGGAACCGGTCGCAAAGTCTTCAATGCCTGGAATTTTATATTCCTCCAGCTCTTTGAAATTGATCAGGTTCAATATATCTTTAAGATATTTTCTGTCGCTAGGGGTGACAAACATAATTGCCTCGCCTTTGCGCCCTGCCCTACCGGTACGGCCAATACGGTGAACATAGTCCTCGCTATGGGTCGGGACATCAAAGTTAAGCACATGTGAAACCGCCGGAATATCAAGCCCGCGCGCCGCCACATCCGAGGCGACAAGAAACTCAATCTCACCGTTTTTAAACTTGGCAAGGGTTTCCATACGTTGGCTTTGGCGTAAATCTCCGTGGATAGGCGCGGCGTTATGGCCATGCACGGCAAGAGATTTGGCCACAATATCCACATCTTTCTTGCGGTTACAAAATACGATGCCACTCTTGATGTCATTATTGTCAATGATATGGCGCAGGGCTGTACGTTTTTGCTTGAAATCATTGCTCGGCATACGGACAATCATTTGCTTGACCGTTTTGGCCGTAATGTTTTTGCGTGCAATCTGTACTTCAAATGGCTGGTGCAGGAACTGATCAACCAGGCGCTGGATTTCCGGTGGCATAGTCGCAGAGAAAAACAAAACTTGGCGCGTAAACGGCGTCAATTTAAAAATTTGCTCAATGTCCGGGATAAAACCCATGTCAAGCATCCGGTCGGCTTCATCAACCACCAAGGCCTGCACCCCACCGAGCATCACCTTGCCGCGTCCGAAATGGTCAAGTAAACGCCCAGGTGTCGCGATAAGAATATCGACCCCCCGGTTTAGCTTCATCTCTTGCTTGGCAAAGGATACGCCGCCAATCAGCAGCGCCATGTCAATTTTTAGATATTTGCTATATTGCTCGACATTTTCCGCCACTTGCGCCGCCAATTCGCGGGTTGGGCAAACAATGAGGCAGCGCGGCATCCGCGCTCGCGCCCGGCCTTTGGCCATGCTTTGTAATATGGGCAAAGTAAACGCCCCGGTTTTACCCGTACCAGTCTGGGCAATACCGAGTACATCTTGACGTTTCAAAGCGGCCGGTATGGCTTGTTCTTGGATTGGCGTTGGATGGGTATACCCCACATCACCAAGAGCGCGCAAAATTTCCGGCATCAAGCCTAAATCTTTAAAGCTCAGCTTTGGCGTTTCGTCTTTTTGCGGTGTATCTTTGACACCTGTGTCATCTTTTTTAGTCAGCGTCTTACATTCCGGCCATTCTTATGGCCTCTAAGTTGAATTTCGCAGCACCATAACCATCAATAGACCTAGGTCAAGGCTGATATCCATAGGTGGGTTTATCTGTTTTGGCGGGATTATAGCGGTCGCGCAGTTTGGTTTGGCGGCTGTGCATGGGTTGAAGTTTGCCGTCTATGAACACCGCGACGGGGGCGCTAGTCGCCTCAAGCGGATCGCCGTCCCAAACCACGAGATTGGCTGTTTGTCCAATGCGGATTTGGCCCAGTTCTGGTTGGCCGAACATGGTGGCCGGGGTCAGACTGATCGCCTTGAACGCTTGTTGCCATGTCAGGCCCGCCGCTACGGCATTGCCTGCATGTTGGGTGATGAGGCGTAGATTATGGGCCGTACCGCCCGTGGCAGACTGGCTCATGATTGCGGTTGTTACGCCTGCGTCCATGAGGTGCTTAACATTACCCAGACGTGTGGCGATCTGGTCAAAAGAAGACGGCAGGTTTTCCAACGGGTCTACAATAACGCCAACTTTAGCTTCAGTTAATTTATCCGCCACCATCCAGGCTTCTGCAGCCCCGACGATGATCATCTTAAGCCTTGGATAGTCAGACTTAAGTTTAAGCAGGTTAAGGATATCAATGGCTTGGTCTGCACCGACCAATAAAGGTATGCGTCCGCTTAAAACTGGGCGCAAAGCATCGGCGTCGGCCCGGCGAAGCGCATCACCATCATTAGTTTCTTCAAAACGGGCATTAAAATTGGCAGCATCGGAAAGGGCTGCGCGCAAAAACGCCATTGCCGCCCCCTTGGTGCTGCCGGTTTGGGCTGAACTACCGTAATAATTGAGATATATAAAGGCGGCCTCGTCAACGACCGAGCTAAATTCGCCGCTTGTGGAGACAATCATACCCAAGCCGCCAAATAAATCAGTGCGCGCACCGGGCACCACGGCAGTGTGGGTGACCCCGCCAAGTCTTGATATAGGAACAATAGTAGATTTGGGGTTAAAACTGTCGGCGGCGCGGATGCTCACCGTAGCGGATTTATTGGCAGAGCTGATATTATTGGTTGCACTTTCGCCGCTGACCTCGACCAAGCCAAGGGTTGAATACGGCGCGAAAATGCCGGGCGTGATCCAAAGGTCATCGCCCGGAATTGAGGCTTGACTGCCGTCCGGACTTTTACCGATCTGCTCGACAATGCCGTCCACGATAATCACCACATCACTGCCCGGCGAAACCTGCCCGTTATTGCTAATGATATGGGCCCCTTTCAGAACAAAGGTTTTGGATTGGGAACTGGCCGCAACCCCGTGAACGAATACAGCAACTATAACCGCTATTGTAAAAAGTTTACGCATATTATTCTCCACTTCCCGGTTGGCCGAGCCTGAAATCACTCATGGGTTTTAGGCCTGTGCTTCGGTCGAACATCAATGCCCCGTCAATATAAACCTGATCGGCTTTGGTATAAGTCGAGAACGGATCGCCGCTCCAAATCACAATATCGGCCCGTTTGCCAGCTTCTAAAGAGCCCGTTGTTTTCGCGATACCTATCGCTTTAGCCGGGTTGGAAGATATCCATTTCCAGGCATCAGCCTTGCTAATCTCCAGTCCGGCGCGATTGCCGTGCCCCCAGGCTTTGGCGATTTCTTGGTTGAGCCTTTGGATGTTTAAGGAGCTGTCAGAATGCACCAAAGCGCAAGCCCCGCCCGCATGAACAAAGGGGATGTTCTCGCGAATACCGTCATAGCTTTCCATTTTAAAGCCCCACCAGTCCGACCACATAGCGGCGCATGTATCGGCCTCTTTCAGGTAATCTGCAATTTTATAGGCCTCGACCGCATGGTGGAAGGTGCTGACTTTATAACCAAATTCTTTGGCTAGATCTAACACCTGCACCATCTCGTCGGCCCGGTAGCAATGCATTTGCACCAAAATGTCGCCGCTCAAAACCCCAGCCAGAGTTTCCAGTTGCAAATTACGATCCCCGGGTTTCATTTCGCCCTTATCTAGTTTGGCCTTATAACCTTTGGCTTTGACCCAGTTTTTGCGGTAATGGGCGAAATTGCCCATGCGCGAGGCCGGGCCGCCCCTTTGGCCGTAAACCCGTTTGGGGTTTTCCCCGCACGCCATTTTAAGGGTATAGGGCGCACCTGGGAATTTCATGCCTTGCACGGAGCGAGACGGTACATTGCGCAAGGTCACACCGCGCCCGCCAAATAAATTGGCCGAGCCGGGCAAAACATGCAAAGTGGTCACACCGCCCGCCAAGCTTTCCGCAAATCCCGGATCTTGAGGCCAGACACCATGTTCAGCGTGGACTTCTGATGTGATCGGGCTGGTAGCATCATTGCCGTCAGAATGAGCGCGCACACCGGGCGTGGCATAAACGCCCAAATGGGAATGCACATCAATAACGCCGGGCGTAACCCATCTCCCCTTGGCGTCAATAATGGTCGCGCCTTGGGCCAGCTCGGCTTTGAAATCCCCGACTTGGAAATCCCCGACTTGGGAAATTTTGCCGTTTTCAATCAGCAAGTTTCCTTTTTCAAATTCCCCGCCTATACCGTCAAGAATATGGGCATTGGTAATATAGACCGTACCGCTGTCCAACGGTTTATAAGTAGACGCAAAGGCGGCAGGCGTGTCCCCGGCGTCTTTTTTCTTGCTTGCGTGAAAATATGAAAGACCGAGCAAAGCCAACGCAGACGCGGCAATGATCCAAAATGCGTTTTGTGTTTTTATCATGTTGTGTATGTAATCTCGACAAACAATAAAATGCAAGGGCTTTTCGGCCTTGTCATCAAGAATTGTGACGGATAGAATATTCTAACAAGCTGGGTTCATCCACTTTTCTTCCTCCGCTTGCGGGGGAAGGAGATAGACGGAGAGTTTTATGTTTAAATTATTGATTGGCGTAGTGGGCTTGGCTTTGTTGGGAGCTTGCGGACAAAAATCTGGGCACATACCTGACGGCATGGCATATGCGCGTAGTGCGGTAGTTGAAGGTACGATCACCTCCATACAATCAGGTGTCATATATCGAAAAATGAACTGCATAGACGTGGTCAATGCCTATATCGAGCGCATTGAAAACTATGACCTAACAACAAGTTTGAATGCAATTACTTATAAAAATTACGACGAGGCGCGGCAATTGGCCAATAAACTAGACAAACGCTGGGGGCCATCAAGTATTGAATCTGATATATTACCTCTTCATTGTGTCCCCATACTGGTCAAGGACAATATGGACGTCAAAGGCTTCCCAACCACAGCGGGCTCCAAAATGCTTGCAGACAATATGCCGCCGGATGATGCCAACATAATCGCCAAACTCAAAGACCAGGGCGCAATCGTCCTGGCCAAGACCAATATGGCGGAATGGGCATTTTCACCGAGGCAAACCAACAGCACCAGCGCAGGCATAACCAAAAACGCTTATAATTTGGCGCATGTACCCGCCGGTTCGTCGGGCGGGACAGCGTCCGGGATTGCGGCTAGCTTTGCCCTCGTTGGCCTCGGAACGGATACGGGTAATTCCGTGCGCGGGCCGTCTTCGCATCTGTCACTGGTCGGCATGCGTTCAACCCACGGACTTTTGGATTTAGACGGGATTGTTCCCCTGGTCCTCACCGGCGATGTGGTTGGCCCCATGACCCGCCCGGTTACCGATAATGTCCTTATGTTTGCCGCGTTGGGTGGAGAGAACTATGCCCCTGATCTGAACAAGGGTGCGCTTAAAGATGCGCGCATTGGTATTGTTCGTGAACTGGCCAAGCCTGACGATATGGACGCGGACATAGCCGAACTGTTTGATGTCGCCGTAAATGACTTGAAATCCCAGGGCGCGACCGTCATAGATGCTATAAAAATCAAAGATATAAATGCGCATATTAACGCATCATGGGGCTGTAGATCCTTCCGCAAAGACGTCCATGAATACCTGACTGGGCCCGGAATGAGTGCTAAAATCAGCGATCCATATGAAGCGTTTGAAGCGGGCGTATTCGCCCCTTACACAAAGGGCGCATGGGGATATTTCGAAGGCGGTGCCATTGAGGTTGCAACCAAAGCAGACGGTACGGTTTGCGGTGATTTATCCAAAGATGTGATGCGTCAAACCATCAAAAAAGACATTTTGGACGCTATGGGACGCGAAAATCTTGACGCGCTCATCTACCCAAGTTGGCGTTACCCTGCGGCGCGGCTTGACCTAGCGGAGGCGGATTATAAAGGTGATAACTCCCAAACTCTGGCTCCGCCCACAGGTCTACCGGCCATAACTGTGCCGATGGGTTTCGCCGCCAAAGATTTGCCGACTGGCCTGCAATTTTTGGGGCGATCAAATAGCGAGAAAACGCTCTACAACTTGGCCTACGCTTATGAACAAGCTACAAAACACCGCCGCGCACCCGTTAAATTCCCAATCATCAAGAAATAAGCCCGAATATTGGCAAATTCTTTGCATATTGTAATCAATAAGCTATCGACGCAGTGCTTATAACTGGTTAGAACCTGTTTGAATCAATGCGGGCTATTGTATGGTGCGCAAAGTAATAAAAATTTGGGACGTTTATGAAAATTCGCCATTTATTTGTATCCACGGCCATTCCTGCATTGATTGCAGCATTACCTGCATCCGTATATGCGCAAGTGGAAATTACCGACGAACGCACAACCGGCATTGCAACATCAACGGCAGACGGCGGAGCGCCAGCGAATGTAACCATTACTGCAAGTGGCACCATAACCGTTACGACAGGCGCGGCGGCAACACTAGACTCGGATAACGACCTGACCAATGCTGGCACAATTACAACCACGGACGCGGACGATACAACCGGTGTTTTAATCACAGGTGTAACAGGCAATTTCACCAATAGCGGTACTATTTCGCTTACGGGCGCTGCCCCCACGGACGGCATTACCCCAACCAGCGATATCGTCACAGGTACTGGCCGCACGGGCATATTGATATCTGGTGCCAGCCCGTTTACCGGCAATGTGAATAATGAAGGCACGATCACTGTTCGCGGCCAAAATTCAGCAGGCATGCGTCTGGCAAATATGACGACCATGACAGGCGACTTTCTACAAGGCGGCGTCATGACAGTTTTTGGCGCCAATAGCGTTGGTGTTGATATTGCCGGGGATGTGATTGGGAATTTAGCCATTAGCGGCACAGTCAGCGCTACGGGAGAAAACACCCAAGCCGTCAATGTATCCGGCGATATATCCGGAGCCATGACGCTCACCAATGCTATATCCACGTCTGGTTTCGTAAGCTTTACAGGCGGCATTCTAACGGCCCGCCCCGGATTGGACGGGCGCCAAACATTGACAGATACGGCAAACCTTCGCCAAGCAGGCTCTGCCATACAAATTAACGGTAATATCGGCGGCGGTATCCATATTGCTGAAAACCGGGATGCAGATACCAACGAATTGGTCAGTATTGGCGGCGTGAATATGGTAGGCAGTGCGCCGGCTATTTTGATCGACGGAAACGGTACGCCTATTGCGATTGGTATCGTTGCGCAAATTACCGACCCGGCTGACGAAAATTTTGATGCAGAATTGCAATATGCTTTCATAAACCAAGGCCAACTCGTTAGTGACGGTTTTTTGGACGACATGAATGCCACAACTTTTTCCCTAAGCGATGCACGTCTTGAGGGCGGGCTGAACAATTCAGGGACCATGCGCTCCAATGCATACCGCTCCGGTATTGACCCGCTCGCCGCAGGGCCAACCCCTAACGCCATAGCCAGAGTGATCATCATTGGCGGCGGCGGTATTGCGGAGCGGATTAACAATTCAGGGACGATTATAGCCCAGGGCATAGAAGCCGGTGACGCCGTTTACGCTGACCGGGACAATATTCTCGCGCCCAATATGATTTTTGCGACTGCCATTGAAGTTTTAGCGGGCGGCTCAATGGAGCGTTTGTCAAATATTGGTTCAATTTCAGCTATTATCACTGGTCGCAATGGTGAAGCTGTAGCAATTCGTGATGGATCGGGCACCTTAATTGCCCTCGACAATAGCGGCACTATTGGTGCGTTTGGCGTAAATTCAGATATTCTGGGCGAACAAAATACAAATTTCACTCTTATTGCCATTGATGTGTCGTTTAACACGACTGGTTTTACCTTAAACCAGACCGTGTTTACTGACCCTGTAACAGAGACAGATACCGTACCAGCCATCACTGGCGACATATTGTTGGGCAGTGGTGATGATGTTATCAATATTGCGGGCGGGACTGTCAATAGCCGCATAGTTTTTGGGGCGGGCGCAGATAGAGTATTGGTTTCTGGCGGTTCTGCTGTTACAGGCTCACTGGTTGACAGTGATGGCCAGCTTGAAATTATGGTTACAGACGGCAGCTCTTTGACCATTAATAATGCTAATGATTTCAACATCACCACGGCTAATTTTGACGGTACGTCTACCTATGCACCATTTGTCAATCCCGCAACCGGAGAAGCATCCGTAATGATCGCATCTGGGGAAGTGGCGTTCGCAGACGGCGCGACAATTGACCCGCGCTTGGCCACGGTTTTGGACAACCCCTCCACCTCGTTCACAATCGTCCGGGCGGGCACACTAACCACTAGCGCCGATTTTGGGACGGTGCGCGGGGAAAACTCACCTTATCTTTACAATACCGTATTTTCAAGAGATCCAACCGACCCTAACACATTGATTATGACGTTGGACTTGCGTTCCGCAGAGGAACTTGGTCTGGATACGACCCAGGCGGCAGCGTTTGAATCCGCTTTTGAGGCATTGCAAAATTCTGGCAGCTTAGGCGGGGCTTTTGTTGGCCTTACGGATCAACAGAGCTTTAACGCGGCATACAACCAACTCTTGCCAGAATTTGCATCTGCGGCGCGGCAATTTGTGATGGCAAATGTTGACGGCGTATCGGGTGCAATCGGGTCGCATTTGAATAATGCCCGGCGTTCGCAAGATAAAACTGGCGGCTTATGGATTCAGGAATTTGCTTATTTTGTCGATAGAAGTCTAGCCGGACAGTCTGAACCGTTCCGGGGTTATGGTTTTGGGATGACAGGCGGGTTTGATACGGCTTTCGGGCCTTTCCACACGGCTGGCGTAAATGTCGGCTTTGCGACCACGCAAATTGAAAATGTTCTCGGTAATAATGAGCCTCTTGACGTATTGACGCTCCAAGCGGGCCTATACGGCGGGTTGGAATTTGGCAAAGTTGGTATCGATTTATATGCAGGCGGCGGCTATAATGATAATGAGTCCAAACGTAGGGTTCAAGGTAGAGATTTCGACCAAACCGCCGCAGGCAATTGGTCCGGCACGCACCTTAATGCGTCTGCAAATGCTGGATATAATATAAATTTCGGCAAATATTATATGCGCCCAACTCTTGGGATGACATATCTAAGAATGTCTGAAAAAGCTTTTGTGGAAACAGGTGGCCCTGATATCAATCTCGCTATTGATGCGCGCACCTCTGATATTGGTACGGCGAGCGGTATTTTAGAGATTGATGCCAATTTTGAACGCAACCGTTCATGGATGTCACCCTCTATGCGGTTTGGCTACAGGAATGATTTTATCGGTTCCGGTATCGTCACTACAGGCCAATTTGCAAACGGTACGATACCATTTTCACTACAATCACAGGACTTCCCCGAAAGTGGCATTTTGCTTGGTGTAACCTTTGCTTCTGGCAGTAGATATGCATCATTTTCCTTTGATTATGATACAGATATTCGTAGCGGCTTTATTCGCCATACCGCCAGACTTGTCTTGCGCCTGATTTTTTAATTCTGTTAACAGTTATTACTTAGAAATATCTGGCGTTTTAGGCGGGTTTCAGACAGGGTATCTCTATGGCAAAAGCGAATCAAAACGAGCTGTTTGGTAGTTCATCCAAAGCAAAAGCGAAGGCAGAAGCTGCGTATTCTGCAAAAGACATTCAAGTCCTTGAAGGGCTTGAGCCAGTACGCTTGCGCCCGGGCATGTATATTGGCGGCACGGATGCCCGCGCCCTACACCATTTATTCGCCGAGGTTCTGGACAATTCTATGGACGAAGCCGTGGCCGGACATGCAAACCGCATCGAGGTTGAGCTCGACACAGGTGGTTATCTTTCAGTGAGTGATAATGGGCGCGGTATTCCCATTGACCCGCATCCGAAATACAAAAATAAATCTGCCCTGGAAGTGATTATGACCACCTTGCACGCGGGCGGTAAATTTGATGATAAAGCTTACCAAACTTCCGGTGGGTTGCACGGAGTTGGTGTTTCCGTGGTCAACGCATTGTCTGATCATCTGATTGTCGAAGTGGCGCGGGGACGTAAATTATACCGGCAAAGCTTCAAGCGCGGCAAAGCCATAGGCAAGCTCGAACATCTGGGCGATATTCCCAACCGGCGCGGCACGAGAGTTTCCTTTCATCCTGACCCTGAGATATTCGGGCCTAAAGCTCACTTCTCCCCTGCCCGCTTGTTTCGTATGGCGAGGGCCAAAGCCTATCTCCAGCCCGGCGTTGAAATACGTTGGAAATGTGCGCCGGAGCTTGTGGCCAATTTGGAAACCATTCCCGCCGAGGCCGTGTTTTTGTTCCCCGGCGGCCTGTCTGATTTTCTCAAAGAAACGCTCGGCAATAAAGTCACCGTCACCCCTGAAATATTTCGGGGCCGCAGCAAATCAGAAACGGGTCACGGCCGGGTTGAGTGGGCCGTAAGTTGGTCACCCCAAGGTTTTGGCGATGCGGATAGTGTTGTGCGCTCCTATTGCAACACCATCCCGACTTTGGGCGGCGGCACCCATGAGCAAGGTTTTCGTTCGGCTTTGACCAAAGGCTTGCGGGCTTACGCCGACATATCCGGCATGGCCACAAAGGCTTCCAATATTACGCCCGATGATGTCATGAACAGTGCCGGGGCTTTGGTGTCGGTGTTTTTGTCCGCGCCTGAGTTTCAAGGCCAGACCAAAGACCGTTTGTCCAATTCAGAAGCCGTGCGCATTGTCGAAACGTCCGTCCGTGACCCCTTTGATCATTGGTTAGCCGGTTCGCCCAAAGATGCGACCAAGCTTTTGGAATATGTTATAGAGCAAGCCGATGACCGGATGCGCCGCCGCAAGGCACGTGATGTCAAACGCAAAGCGGCAACCCGTAAATTACGCCTGCCCGGCAAGTTGGCGGACTGTTCTAACAAATCGGCTGAAAACACCGAAATATTTATCGTCGAAGGCGAAAGTGCCGGCGGTTCTGCCAAGCAAGCGCGCAACCGCAAGACCCAGGCTATCTTGCCGCTCAAAGGTAAAATCCTCAATGTAGAAAGCGCTAGCCACGCCAAAATCGCTGCCAATAAAGAGATTAACGACCTGGCCACGGCGCTCGGCGTCGGGATCGGCAAGAAATTTAACCCGGACGATTTGCGCTATGAGCGAGTGATTATTATGACTGACGCCGATGTGGACGGGGCTCATATTGCGGCTTTGCTGATTACATTTTTCTATCGCTATATGCCGAACCTGCTCCATGAAGGCCGTCTCTATATGGCTATGCCGCCATTGTTTCGCCTGACCCAAGGCGGAAAATCCATGTATGCAAACGACGAAGATCATAAACAGCATTTGCTCGATACCGAATTTACCGGCCGCGGTAAAATTGAGATTGGACGTTTTAAGGGCCTAGGCGAAATGATGCCGGCCCAGCTAAAAATCACAACCATGAACCCTGATACCCGCACATTGGCCCGCATCACAGTAGACGAGGATAATCTCCCGACCACCGAAGCCTTGGTCGAAACCCTCATGGGTAAACGCGCTGATTTACGCTATCAATACATTCAGGAACACGCGCAATATGTCGATGATTTGGATGTTTAGAATAATGCGTTAAACAGCTAATCCACCCTACAAATTTTGGTATTTTTCTACCCGGAATTTTCCCATTACCCGTCCAGACCCGGTTTTTCGTCTGCTTCCATGAAATCCATCATGAACTCGCTGTCGTCTTCGTCCTCGATCGGGTCTTCGTCTATATCCATGGACAGCATGGGAGTTGGGACTTCAAAGTCTTTGGGCAGGCGAGCGTCGAGTAGTCCGGCGGCTTTGAGGTCGTCGCGGCCCGGTAGATCGGTGACTTGCTCAAGATTAAAGTGCGCCAAGAAATTCTCCGTTGTACCGTAAGTCACCGGACGGCCCGGCGTACGTCGGCGACCGCGAATGCGGACCCAGCCAAGTTCCATCAACACATCTATAGTGCCGCCCGATACGGATACACCGCGAATATCTTCGATTTCCGGGCGGGTGACGGGTTGGTGATAAGCGATAATGGCCAGAGTTTCCAAGGCCGCCTTGGACAATTTGCGCGGGGTTTCGCGAATATCCACCAAATCATGCTCCAAATCCACGGCAGTTTGAAACCGCCATCTATCGGCTACGCGGATTAAATTTATACCGCGCCCAGCATAATCTCGGGCCAATTTAGCCAGTAATGCCCCCACATCACAGCCCTTTGGTAATCGCTCACGCAAGGTTTCAATGTCAATCGGTTCTACGGCAGCAAATAACAGGGCTTCCAACAAACGCAAATCATCCGCCATAGCCTCACCGTCCGCCCGCGTCAGCAATCGTTCATTGAGATTGATAATATCGTCCTCTATTCCGGCGGCGGCGGTTTCCACACGAGACGCCGGTTTGTTAGGTTCAGTCATGACGGTTTCCTGTTGTCTGGTTGGGGTTTGGCCCGCAAATAAATGGTTGAAAAAGCTTTGGATTGTTTGATTTCCAGGCGGCCTTCTTTAGCCAATTCCAGTCCGGCCAATAATGAACTGGCGCGAATACTCCGGCTGGGCAATGTCTGCTCAAAATCACTGCCGTCGGGCAAAAGTTCGTCAAACGTAAGCCATTCAAGGCTAAGCCCAACCACACGTTCAAGCCTGCGGCGAGCCTCATCCAAAGCCCATATTAACGGTTTGGGCAGTTTATGATGGCGCATAGCGGCTTGGGAACGGGTTTCGCCGTAAGCCTTGATCATGTCAAATAGCTCGGCTTGGTAAAGCGGCGTTGTCCGAGAGCGCAGACCTTCGGGGGCGCCGCGAACAAAAATACTTTGGCCGGTAATTTTCAGTTTGAACAAACCTTCCGCCGCCCGGCGCATACCGTCAAGCCTTTGCAGACGAAATGCAAGATGTGCCGCCAGTTCTTCAGCTTCTGGGAGCTGTTCTTCACCTTCGGTTTTTGGCAAGATCAACCGCGATTTTAAATAGGCTAACCATGATGCCATCACCAAATAATCCGCCGCAAGTTCAATGCGTAAGTCTTTGGCGTTTTTAATGAAATCCACATATTGGTCAGCCAGTTCCAGTATAGATATGCGGGCCAGATCAACCTTTTGCCGTCGAGCCAACTCGAGGAGCAAATGCAACGGGCCTTCAAACCCGTCAATGTCCAGCACCAGACCACGGCCTTCTTCCTGCGCGTCATCTGCCGCTTCAAATTCAAGCTCGTCGTGGAAATCCGTACTCATACTAACTATCCAACTGGGTCATAAGAGCTGTATATTCTTCTAATCCGGCATTGACGTCAAATTCTTCTTGAAGTTCAGCTGTAGTTTCGGCCAGTTTTGCCCGGCGTAAACTGTCCCCGCCAAGCGGCCTTAGGCCCTTGGCAACTTGCACCATATCCGCCAAACTTCCATTACATTGCAAAACAATGTCGCAACCTGCCGCCAAAGACCTTCGGGTCAGTTCCGTAAGCTCGCCGTCCAACGCCTTCATATCCAGATCATCACTCATCACCAAACCGTCATAACCTATATGACCGCGTATGATGTCATCAAATACAATTTTTGAGACCGTAACCGGGTGTATATCATCAATATCGCTTAAAACAATATGGGCTGTCATGGCCATTGCTACAGATGCTACAGTTGAAGACTTACCCGCCGCGCCAAAGGCTTTAAAGGGCAAAAAATCGGTTTTAGATAAGTCTTCAATCCCATCAGCTATAACTGGAAGCGCTTTGTGACTGTCCACACTGGCCCGACCATGTCCGGGAATATGTTTGATCACAGGCGCAACACCGCCCGCAATCAGTCCAGAAATACAGGCTTGGGCCATGTCTATCATCTTTGCCGGGTCACGGGAAAATGCCCGATCAGAAATTATTGGATCAGCACCAATTACCGGCAAATCCAAGACCGGGGCGCAGTTAGCCGTGATGCCAACCGCTCTTAGATCTTCCGCAATAAGGCGGAAATTAAGCCAAATAGCGCGCAATGCATATTCAGGATTGATCCGGTATAATTCCCCAAAATCAAAGGCATAGGCGGCTTTTCGCCAGTGGGGCGGCCCTAATCTTTGCACCCGACCGCCTTCCTGGTCGACAAATATTAGCGCATTGCGGCCAACAGTATTTCGCAAATCTGTACATAATTTTCTGACCTGTTCCGGCGTTTCAATATTGCGGGAGAATAAAATAAAGCCCCACGGATTACAGTCCCGGAAAAACACCGCCTCTGCGGCACGCAATTCCGGGCCTTCCAGACCAAATATTGCGGCGTTTATCGGTGGCTCCCTCGTCATTCTTTCGTAACAATACAGTTTTGTTGTCTCGATTTAAATTGCGCACATAGTTTTCTTGCCGATGCCTTATCGGCCAGACCGTTCACACGTAAACGATAATAAATCCCCCGCGTGCCGAGATCAACTCGTTTTATATCAGCATAATGACTACCTGTCAGTATATCCTCCATACTAACGGCAAGTTTTTCCCAGGTCTGTTCCGCCAGAGCCGCAGAGCGCAAAGATGCGACCTGTACCACATAACCTCCTGCCAACAATGAGGGGGATGTACTTACTGGTTTGGACCTAGTTTGACTTGAACTAGTTGGCGGTGCGGTTTCATTTGCTGAATTATTTGCACTTTGGGTTTCTGTGCGCTTGATAATCACATTTGCGACAGGACGAGATCTTGGCTTTGGCAAGGGTTCTTCGGCTATTGGCGTTGTTTTTATAGCCGGTTGTGTTTTGTTTTCGTTTGAAACTTCGAATATTTCTTTGTCCTGATTGGGGGTATTCGCGCCTCCAGGTTCCAAAGGGATTTCTTTATAGGGCGTATTATCGGCCAAAATACTCGGCAATTGATTTCTGTCGCGGGTTCCAGAGGCAAATAATTTCATAACCACCAAAACCACTATTAAAATAAAAGCCAGTACAGCAACAAATTTTATCATGCCCATGCGCCCGGATTGAGCCCGGACATCAAATGGGTGAAGTGCTTCCGTATCAGAAGCGGGCAAATACGCGTTTTGTGGCTCGTTTTCCATATTACAGTCTCTTGTTTTGTTCTATTCCTGTTTTGCCACTTCTTAGGTTAATGAAAGGTTACAAATAGCCAGTGACAGAAAACAGTTTTCTATGTTCCTCAATGGCGAAACGGTCTGTCATACCGGCAATATAATCACAAATAACCCGTGCGGTTTTTAGTGTCTCCACATCCCTGCACTGGGCGTAAATTTCTGTGGGCAACAGGCTTGGGTCGTCCATAAATAGTCCGAATAATTCCTCGACTACCCGCACCGCCTGCCCCATCATACGGTTGACCTTGTAATGGCGATACATATTTTCAAACAAAAATGCCCTTAAGGGTTTTTCCTCAGCCCGGAAAGGTTCGGAAAACGCAATAATAGGGCGGTTTAACTTACGTATATCATCTGCACTGTTTGGGCTATGTTCGGCGAGGCGCGAACGGCTTTCCTTGAGCAAATCTGCAACCATATAGCCGATTAAGTCCCGGATAACCTCATGGATTAGTCTGTCGCGGGCAATGTCGGGATAGCGGGCTTTAACGTCCCTAAATGCCCGGCCAACAATCGGCACCTGACAAACATCCTCAATGCTAAAAAGCCCTGCCCCCAGACCGTCGTCAATATCATGGTTGTTATAGGCAATATCGTCCGCCAACGCTGCAACTTGTGCCTCAGGTCCGGCGTAACTGTCTAGCTCTAACCTGCGCCAGTCCTCTAGGGCGCGCATGGCCCAAGGCAAGTCGTCCTGAGTGCGCGTACTATCAATGAGTGGCCCGTTATGTTTGGCAATGCCCTCCAGGGTTTCCCAGCACAAATTAAGCCCGTCAAACTCTGCATACCGCCCCTCTAATGTCTCGACAATGCGCAGAGTTTGCGCATTGTGATCAAAGCCCCCGTATGGTTCCATGACCTTTTGCAAAGCCGTTTCGCCGCTATGACCAAATGGCGGATGCCCCAAATCATGGGCCAATGCCAAACATTCAGCCAAGTCTTCGTCCAAGCCTAAAACCCGGGCAATAGACCTGGCAATTTGCGCCACTTCCAAAGAATGGGTCAAGCGGGTGCGGTAGGTGTCGCCTTCATGAGCGACAAATACTTGAGTTTTGCCCTTAAGGCGGCGAAAGGCGCTTGAATGGATTATCCGGTCTTTGTCATGTTGAAATATAGTGCGCTCGGACTTTCCGACCTGGCCGATCCGGCGACCACGGGAATTATCCGGGTCGCTCGCATATATTGCTCTTTCTCTTTTGGGAGAAAATTTGGCTCTTTTGGGAGAAAATGCGTCCTGCTTTGGAGAAAACTTTGTCAAATCACTTCACCTTTTTGTAACATTGCTTATATAGTAGAAATAACAAACAAATAGCGATAGTTAAATGACCAATATAGCCCCCAATATTTCAATGAGCCAATCTGCGGCCAAACAGATCAATGCGATTATGGCCAAACAGACTGGCGGCAAGTTTTTGCGCGTGGCTGTCAACGGTGGCGGCTGTTCCGGGTTTCAATATGCCTTTGATTTTGCCGATGCGCCCAATATGGACGATTTAATCATAGAACTGGACGGGGCGCGCATATTGATCGACGAAATATCCCAGGAATTCCTCAAAGACAGCCAGATTGACTATGTTCAGGAATTGATTGGCTCGGCCTTTAAAATCCATAACCCAAACGCCAAGGCGGCGTGTGGGTGTGGCACCAGTTTTTCTATGTAGCCTTTTTGGCACCTGCGACACTTTTGTCCTTGTAGTCTTATCGCAATCGCCTATATCAACATTAGAATCATTCTAATATGGAGAAAATTATGCCGACCCACGTCCCAAATGTAACCTTTATGACCCGTGTACGCGACGAAAGTGCCGACGGTGACAATCCGTTCAAATGGTTGCCCGTCACGTCTGACGATCTGTTTAAAGGTAAAAAAGTAATTTTATTCGCCCTGCCCGGCGCATTTACACCCACATGTTCAACATCACATCTACCGCGCTATGAAGAACTTTACGACGAGTTCAAAGCCCAAGGCATTGACGAAATTATTTGTCTGTCCGTCAATGATGCATTTGTCATGTATCAATGGGGTTTAAGCCAAAACCGTAAAAATGTATATTTGCTACCAGACGGAAGCGGCACATTTACCCGCCATATGGGCGCACTTGTGGATAAAAACAATGTTGGTTTTGGCGCACGCTCATGGCGTTATTCCATGCTGGTTGAGGACACAAAAATCACCAAAATGTTTTCGGAAGAAGGCTTTTCTGATGATTGCCCAACCGACCCGTTTGAAGTGTCAGACGCAGACACCATGCTTGACTACTTGAAATCAAAATAAAGCAAATAAATCTGTGGGCGGCTTAGGTTTTTTGCCTAATCCGCCCGACAGAATTATAACAACTTATCCAGTTTTTTGGCTGAACCCGCATAGTCAACCTTCCCTGTCCCCAATAGCGGGATGTCGTCGGTAATTACGACTTTTCTCGGCAAGGACAGTTCTGATACACCGTGACTTTGCGCCCAGGTGCGTAAATCTGTACGGTTTGCCGCCGGGCAATCGGACAGCAAGACAATTTGCTCGCCCTTTTTTGGATCCGGCCTAATGAGAGCCACATGTTGGTTATCTGGCCAGACGGCACAGGCACAATTTTCAACCACAGCCAGTGAAACCGTTTCGCCGCCTATATTGGCAAAGCGTTTCACTCGCCCGCGAATGGCCACATAACCGTCCTCGTCAATTTCCACAACATCGCCCGTATCGTGCCATTCATCCTCAACGGGTTGAATGACGCCGGGATTGTCAGTGGTAATATAGCCCATCATCACATTAGGCCCGCGCACAAATAAACGCCCGCCGCGCTCAATGCCCGGCACCGGGTCAATACGGTGTTCCATAGCCGGTAAAAAATGCCCGACCGTGCCTTTACGGTTGGCGCTTGGTTGATTAACCGCAATGACGGGCGCGGTCTCGGTGACGCCGTAGCCCTCAAGAATAAGCATGTCGGATTTTTTGCGCACAAGGTTGCGGGTTTCGTCGCGGACTTGCTCGGCACCGCAGACGGCAAATCTTATGGTTTTGAAATCGCCGTCCGAACTGGAGCGGATATAACGGCTTAGGAAGGTATCCGTGGCAAATAATATAGTCGTGCCGACTTTTTTGATACGCTCCGGTATGATTTTCACATGTAAGGGCGACGGGTATAAGGCGACCTTTAGCCCGGCAAAGAGCGGAAATAATGCGCCGCCGGTTAACCCGAAGCAATGAAAGGTCGGCAAGGGGTTAAACACCACGTCGGTTTTTGGGTATAATTCGTCAATATGGGCGATGATTTGCTCTACATTGGCCACCAGATTGCCGTGGGAAAGCGCCACACCCTTTGGGTCGCCCTCGGTTCCGGACGTAAACAAAATCACGGCCGGTTTCTTCCATGACGTTTTTGCCATAAACAGAGACGGAAAAGCGGAGCCTAGCACGGCGGCGATTTTATTTTTAGTAGTCATTGCGTCGCGCACGTCTTCCAGAAAGATAAATTCCACATGGGGGGACAGTTTTTCTATCAATGGCTCCAACTGCCCGATTTTGATAAATCTGTGGGCGGTGATGACTTTGGTAATTTGCGCAGCTTTGAAGGCAGCCAGGAGATTATGAGCACCTGCGGTGAAATTGAGCATGGCCGGGACGCGCCCCGTCGCTTGCAAGGCAAAGAATGACAGAATACTGCCCGCCCCGGTCGGCAACAACACCCCTATTCTTTCGCGGGCTTTGGTTGCGGGTTTCATGGCGCTGCCCAATGCAAAGGAAGCACGAACAATGTCCGTATAGGTTAAAACACGGTCATCCGCGTCAATAATAGCGTCACGTTTGCCGCCAAATTTGCGCCGGGCGCGTATGAGTGCGCCAAATACTGATATATGTGCGCGGCTTGCTCTAAACTTCCCCATGAAAGCTCCTTGTTTTTATCCAGTTTAGGTTTTGTGTAACTTAAGCCTAAGAGCGCATAGACGCAAGGGTTTGACGATATTCCCAGCGACCTATTTCGATCAATACTTTTTCGGTGCAAAACTGGACATCATGTATATGGGCTTTGCGGGTTTCCATGCCTGAATTTGCCCCGATCATGGTTTCGCCTTTTTCGCACATTGCTGACAAATTATGGGCACCTACGGCTCTGGCAGAGCCTTTTAAGGAGTGCATAACCGCACTCCAACTTTCGTCATCTGCCTGTGCATCCATGGCCCGTGACCACATTTCGACCTGGTTTTTAAACAAGCCAAACACTTCTTTGGTCAGCTCTAAATCGTCGCCCACATATTGCTTGATATGTTCAAAATCAATTTCTGTTTGTGTATTCGAAGCACTCATAAATACAGCCTAGCAAAATTAACGGCAGATGAATAGCCCTTTCAGGCAGCTTTCAATATTGATTGGCTATATCTGGGTGAACGTTAAATAAAGGAGTTCAAAATGCAAAATTCAATCATACTATCCAGCATATCCAAGCCGCTTATTATTGCTTTGATGTCTGCGGTTGCCGCACCCGTATTGGTGTTCGCACCTGATGCATTTGCGACGAAACCCAGCTTTACCCGTGACATTGATGGTGATGACGCTCGCGAAAATCGACGCCGGGATAACACAAGACCCAACCAACGCCGCAGAGACCATGCAAGGCCCAACCAAAACCGTAGGGATCATGCGCGGGCTAATCAGAACCGTAGAGATCATGCGCGGCCTAACCGACACCGTAGAGATCACGCACGGCCTAACCGACACCGTAGAGATCACGCCAGACAGGACAGGCACCGTAGAGATAATTGGCGCCCAGATCGTCACCGGCGTGACCATGCGAGACGGGATCGTCACCGCAGAGATCACTGGCGTGCAGATCGTCACCGCCGTGACCACGCTAGGCGCAACGCGCACTGGAGCCACTGGAGCAACAGGCACAACGGCTACCGCTCACATTACCGCAGCTCCATAGGCATTAATTTCAGCTTTGGGCAGCCGGGGTATAGCCGCTACCGTTGGGCAAGTTCACCCTATAGTTTTTATCAACCGCGTTATTCTTCCTATTGGGCTTATACAGCTACGACCTATTGTGAGCGCGTCTTGATCGAGGCTAATCACCACGGGCATAGAGAGCTGATTAGTGTCAAGCAATGCTCCAATCCCTATGACGGCACTTATATCATCCAAGGCAGTGAGCAAATCGTAAACTGTACCTATCGGGGATATTAAGGCAAAACTAGTCCAAAAGACAAAGTGTGATACGAGGTGCACCGCCGTTCCAAGCATCGGCTCGGGACGGCGGTTTAGCTATTGATGCAGGGCGATTTCCCCTTTATTGCCTACAGTCTAAGAAAACCATTTCAGGGATTCCCATGCAGGCTCGCACGCCCATTATTGCTTTTTTTTCACAAACCGCTGACAGCAATACAAAATGGTGGACATGGCTAGCCGTGTTCTGGTTCGCTATTATGATCTGGTTTTACGGGCAGATTTTTTTTAGCGTCCTTATGGGTACTGTTATGTATATTTCAGACCCCGCTAGCATACAAGCCGTGATGGAGGGGCAATCTAGCACCGCTGATATATTGCAAGCATCTAGGTACAGGCTTGCGGCGCGCCTTATTTTTGCCGGCTCTTTGATTTCTTTTTTTCTGTATTTACTGCGTAATAAATTTTCCGACAAACCCCGTAAAACGGTCGTGACCATCGCTTCTATTTCTGCGGTTGTTTCATTTGCGGCTTTAATATACTTAAACATTGCAGGCTCCAGTCCCGAAGACATGAATATGTTAAACGACTGGATGTCCAAAAGTCCTTTGGTCTATTTATTCATGCTTATGATGTTCCCCCCCATGGCTATTGGTTTGTGGCTCGGGGTTAAATATGTGCAAAAGCGGACAGTTTTATCCCTGCACACGGCCCATTTCACATTTCGTTGGGGCCGCATGATGTTCGCTATGCTTGTCGTTTGGGCCATTGCTTCCATCATCACTTACGGTTCACATATTACAGGTGCGAGCCCGGTAAAACTGGTGTTTGATCCGACAAAGTTTTGGATGTATTTACCTGTGACCTTGTTGTTTATTCCCATGCAGTCCGCCACCGAGGAAATCGCCTTACGCGGCTATCTAAATCAAGGCTTGGGTAAATATATTAAAAATCCGTGGGCCGTTTTTGTCATAACCAGTGCCGCCTTCGCCTCGTTGCATCTTGGCAATCCAGAAGTGGCCGAAACCGTAAAACGGCATTCCGTTTTCGTGGCATTATCCGGGTATTTTTTCTTTGGGCTATTTGCCTGCATTTTGACCTATATTGACGGCGGGTTAGAATCCGCCATCGGCATGCATGTGGCCAATAATATTTTCGCGGCAGCAATCGTCGGCTATGACAATTCTGCCCTGCCCGTTCCGACCGTGTTTAAGGTCGGGCTAAATACTGGGTTGGACAGTCTATTGCTGATTGTCAGCCTGTCACTGGTGTGTCTGATCATGTATTTAACCCGCCGACCGCTAATTCTCGCTCGGCCAACACCGGATACATTTCCCGGAGACATTTACCGGAGACATTTAAATGAGTAAATCACCACCAAAACCATCCGGCGAATTATCAGCCCGTTCGCAATATTTGATTGAACGCCACGGCAGTGTATTTCTGGTCTGGATTTTGCTGTTGTTCGTTGGTTGGAGCCGTACCGGCGCCCAATTATTGCGCGGTGAATTGATTGGTAATGATGATTATATGCGTATGGCAGAAATCCGTGACTGGCTAGGGGGGCAAAGCTGGTTTGATTTGCATCAATACCGGCTCAACCCGGTTGAGCCGCTAAACTCACACTGGTCGCGCATTTCAGATATACTGATTGGCGGGCCAATTAAAATTTTGACCCCCATATTGGGTCAAGCCAAAGCGGAATTGGTCGTGGTTATTGCTTATCCGAGCATTTTAATGCTGCTTTATCTTTATCTGGCCACAGCCATAGCCAGAAAACTCTCAAACCATAGAGCTACGCCAATCATTGCCGCTTTCATGGCGGCGTTGTCATTTGGTCTTTTCGCGCAATTCGGCATGGGGCGGATTGATCATCACGGCCTGCAAATTGTTGTGGCTCTAACCATTACCTGGTTTATCATCACGTCAATAAACAAGCCTAACACCATGATAATCACAGGTATTTTGTGCGGAATAGGTTTGTATATCGGTATTGAAAGCGCACCTTATGTGGCTGCCGCCTGTATTGCGGTTGTTTTGATTTGGGTATTATCCGAGGAAAACTCAGCACAAAAACTTCGGTTTTTTGGACTAGCTCTGGCTTTGACGACCCTCCTAAGCCTGCTCGTCAGTACACCGCCAAATGCTTGGTTTACACCGAAATGCGACGCCCTGTCTGTGGTGTACACACAACTTGCATTGCTTGTTGCTGTTGTTTTATGGGCTTTAAGTTATGTGGATCATAAACTTAAAACGCCTATTACGCGCCTGCTGGTCGCGGGATTTTTGGGTGGTAGCGCCTTGTTTGCGACCATTGCCCTTTACCCGCAATGTTTAAGCGGGCCTTATGCAAATTTAGACGACCGCCTAATAGAAGTCTGGCTCTCCAATGTAGCGGAAGCAGGAAATTTTCTCCAATTTTTCCGCGTAGATATGGCCACCAGTATAGGCGCATTGATATTACCAATTCTTGCCATTTTCGGGTATGTATTTGTGGGACGGCGCGAAAACAATTTATTAGGTTTACCTCATAGAACTTTGATATTATTCGTTATATTGTCTTTATTAGCGGGCATGTTACAAGCTAGGTTATTATTTTTCGCCACAGCTTTTTCAATTCCCTTGGCAACATTATTATTGGTTAGCACCTTGAAATGGGCCGGACGGTTTAAGCCTGCGCCTGTCAGACTATTGGTACAATCTGCATTGATTGTTAGCATGGCCCCCATCACTATTCCGCTGATAATGGGGGCAACTATAAAGCAAGATGCTGAAATAGATACTACGGATAGCAACCGGCCATGTATAAGTCAGCCCGTATTGTCGGCTCTGAACAGCCTGCCAATAGGAACTGCATTGACCCAAATTGATTTGGGCGCACCGGTTTTGCATTTCACCAAGCTTAGCGTCACATCTGCACCCTATCACCGCAATGCAAGCGGCATATTATCCGCCGTTGACGTGTTCATTGAAAATGAAGCCATGGCAAAGCAAGCGGTGATCAATATGAAAGCCGATTATGTGATTGCGTGCCGAGACAGCAATGAGACGAATTTGATGTTAAAGTTCGGGCCAAATGGCATGTTGGCAAAGCTATTAGCTGATAATCCGCCAGATTGGTTAAAACCCATTGAAATTAAAAATGGCCATGAATTGCTTATTTATCAGGTCGTCATTCCCTAACCTTAACAAGAATTCATTTAAATCCGCAAAATTCAGGCTGGCTCGCCTTGATTATAGGGTAAACGCGCGCTATATATACGACGAATATCGTAATGATGATTCATTATGCTGAATTTTATAGGGGAAAATATGGACAAGTTTATTAAATGGTTGCTCAGCGTCACTTTGTTGCTTGCCTTCATATTTCTTGGCCTGAAAACCCAACCTAAGTCCGATGACCCCGAAGAGAACAAGCCTAAAAAACCTGTAATTTTGCGTATTTTGGGCTAATATCTAAGCTTTTACAGCTGCGCGCCCGGTGTTTGTAAGGCGGCAAACTAACCATTCCGGTTTTAGGGGATTGGCAAACCATTTCTCCGCATAGCCTTTTTCAAGACATGCTTTAATAGTCCTGCGGCTAATTTCTCCGCCATTACCGTCAAATAATGGTAATTTACCGCCGGGCTGGTTCAGCCCCAAACGCAAATATGACTGTTCCGTTGCGCTGATGCGCAGCTTAGCTTTGGCCATAAGACCCCCCTATTCATTTCACCGCAGGGTGGTTAAATACATTGTTTAACCTTTTCCCTTGCGCCACTATATAGTATAAATTCACAACTATTTCCTTAACGGGCGACATAAAGCGCAAAAGGCAAAATAATAAAGGGCAGACAGTGGTCGATAAAAAAATCAATATAACTAGCATTGAAGACGGAGAAACACCTAAGCAACCTGATTTGAGTGTTGATAGCCTTGATCTGGTAGATGTTATAAAACCTCAAACGGCGGCACACAACAATGCCCCCTCGCCTGATTTCGTTGACAAAGTTGATTTTGGCTGGATCAACCGGCTCGTAATTGGCGCAAGTTTAATCTGGCTTATCATTGTCAGTGCTTTGCTTTTTGGCGTGCTAGACATCATCAATGCTTGGCAAGCTTATTCACCGTTACAATGGGCCTCTATAGCTGCATTGGTTTTGGGGCCGATTTTACTCATTATTGTCACGGCATATGGTCTTAAGCAATTGGCGAAACTGTCAAGGCAAGCCCATATGCTCAACCGGGCCGCAGCCGCGCTCACCACCCCAGATAAAACCGTTATTGGCAAAAGTAAAATCATGGCAGAGGCCATTGCGGCGCAAATTGACCATGTTGACACCAAATTAGACACGAGCCTTGCCCGCCTTGGCACTATGGATAAGGCGGTTCAAATCCAGGCGAATACCTTGCAAGCCGCCAATGAAGATGTGCGCGAAACCGTTGGCGCAATCAACGACAGCGTTCAAGTTCAAAAACAAACCCTCCTTGATATGACTGAAACTTTGGACTTAAGCATGGTAAATCTGTCTAATACTTTAATCATGCATACGGACAATCTTGCCAAGGCCGTACAAATCGCCGAACAAAAAATCAAAGAAGCCCGGATCAGCGTTGAGGGCGCCACCGCCAAGATCAATTCCGCCTCCGACATCGTGCGCTCCAACACGGTACAAGCCGCCTCGACGCTCAGTGCCAGCCATGAGGACATCAAGAGCCTAGGGGATATTATTCGCCAGCGTTCAGAGGAATTGGACACAGTTTACAAGAAACATGCCGGAGAGTTAACGGCGATGATTGAGCATTTGCGCGACGAGCAAACGTCTCTTGGTGCGAGCATGCAGGAGCGTTTAACTAAAATGCGTGATTTATCCTTGTCGGCGCAAGCTAGCGCAGAAAGCCTGACGGAAGCCTCGCGCTCGGGCAAGGAAACCATCGAAGCTTTGGCCGAGTCTGCATCGCTGGCCGATAGCGCCGTCAAAGCCCGGTTCGCAGAAATGCGCGATATGGTGCAATACTCAACTGAACACGCCCAAAGTATCAGCGATATGGCGGCCCAGCGTGTGCAGGACAGTCTTGAGCTGACCCGTAAGGAAATCACCCGTATTGAACGGGAAATGGCAGGGTTACAAAGCCGGATTGGTAATGAACAACACAAATCCCTTGAAACACATAAAACACATGAAACACATGAAACACATAATTCGCCTAAGGCACATAAATCCCTGGAGCTTGTACCTGATGACAGCGAGATGCAGGCCGAACCACCTAACCAAAACAACCCAACAAAACCGAGAAAGCCAAGGCGGACACGCTTGAAGCTTAAACCCGTTGTTGAAATTGTGGAAGATTTGCCAAGGGCTAATCTGTTGCCGACACACAGCGACCCTACCTCAAATACAAAGATTGATCTTGATGAAAAAATCAATCCAGAACTAGAAGAACGACCGCTACTGGAACTCGGCGGCGGCCTGATTGACCCGGATGTATTGCGGCAGAACATTGAAAAGATCCCGCCTGACCCACAAGCACCAGTGCGACAAGCATCAGTGCCACAAATACCAGATCCACAAATTAAAGAGCAAACTACACCACATCCAGACGAAGCAACAATCCGCCGCAGCGTGCCAATTGACGCAGGGCGTAAAACCAAATCTAAATCCGGCGGTTTTTTGCGTAATATTTTCAAATCAAAAAATCAAACAGATACGCCTTCTAGCCTTGATATTGTAACACCGCCAAACCGCACACCAGGTGCCAAAAACTCGACCAGAAACCCCGCCAGAAACCCAGATGATGCGGCAGGTGAAGACGAGGATATTTTGGCCGATTTGGCGCAATTGGGATTATCCGTAAATGCGGTTGTCGATGATGGCTGCATCATTGAAGCAAGCAATGCGCGGGCAACACAAGGTCACGAGGCCATGAGCAAATGCGTAGCTATGCGGCTTAAAAACCCGGTAGAGCATCTGGTCAGATCATTGGCCGTCAATGATGAGCTGAGTGATAAAGCTATCAATTTTGCCACCCGTTTTAACCAATCCGTAGAAGCATTGGCACAAAACCGAGAGGCCGTTCGGACAAAGTTGGAAAGCGAAACCGGACGCGCCTATCTTCTTTGCGACGCGGCGTTGAATTATGGACGCGGGTAAATCAAATTTTTGAGTGTCAAATATTTGTGATTAAGGTCAGGCCCAATTAAATACATCAATTCTGCTCTTGTTATGTGTTTTCTGAGCAGGCGTAAGACCGCAGGACGTGCCGCTCACATCCAAGGGCTTGCAACGCACTCAGGAAACACATAACAAGAGCCCAAAGGGTTGGCCCTATCCGCCCTTGGCGCTACGAAAACCTGTCTGGAGTTAGCTATGGCTAGTCCTGCGACAGGTTTCCTTGCTCCAAGAACGGATAGAGCCAACAGAATTGATGTATTTAATTGGGCCTGACCCTAGTTCTAAAACCACTTGAAGGTTAGGCTTGGAAACTCTAGGCGTGAAAGCAAGGAGAATTGCTAGAATGACGGCCCAAAACATAATCGACCTGATTGGCAATACGCCGCTTATTCGCTTAAACGCAGCATCCGAGATTACGGGTTGTGAGATTTTAGGCAAAGCCGAATTTCTCAACCCCGGCCAGTCTGTCAAAGACAGGGCCGCCCTGTATATTATCCGGGCGGCTGAAGCTGCAGGCACGTTAAAGCCCGGCGGTACAGTCGTAGAGGGTACGGCGGGCAATACCGGTATCGGACTGGCTATGGTGTGTTCGGCCTTGGGGTATACGTGTAAAATCGTCATTCCGCGCACCCAGTCCAAAGAAAAAAAAGATGCCATCCGCCTCATGGGAGCGGAATTGATTGAAGTGGACGCTGTGCCCTATTCCGACCCGGGCAATTACGTGCATTATTCCGAGCGTCTGGCCAAAGAAATCGGGGCGGTATGGGCCAATCAATTTGATAATACGGCCAATAGAGACGCCCATATTCGCGGCACAGCTAAGGAAATATTCGCACAAACGGGCGGTAAAGTTGACGGGTTTATATGCTCGGTTGGCTCCGGAGGGACATTGGGCGGTGTATCGCTTGGCCTAAAAAGCAAAAACCCAAATATTCAAATCGGTATTGCCGATCCGGGCGGCTCGAAGCTGTATTCTTATTACCAAGACGGTGTCCTTAAATCCGAAGGTGGTTCCGTGACCGAAGGCATTGGCCAAGGCCGCATTACCGCTAATCTTGAGGGCATATGTGTGGACCGGGCTTACCGGGTAAAGGATGCCGAGGCGCTGAAAATACTGTTCGGGTTGACGCAAAACGAAGGCATGTGCTTGGGCGGGTCATCTGGTATCAATATTGCCGGGGCCATTGCTATGGCCAAAGCTATGGCCAAGGAAAAAGGGCCGGGCCAAACAATCGTTACCATGTTGTGCGATTATGGGGCGCGCTACCAGTCCAAGCTTTATAACCCGGCGTTCTTACGCGAGAAAAACCTGCCGATACCGCCGTGGATGTCCGCATGAAAAAATCAACCAAATTCGCCCATATTGGTCGCCCGCCCATTAAAGCTGGGGCCGGTGTCAATCCGTCCGTTATGCGTGCTTCGACGCTCTTGTTCGACAAAGCCGATGATCTTTATAACGGCAAGCACCGTATCTATGGCCGCCACGGTTCGCCCGTACATGATGCGCTTAGCCAAGCGTTTTGCGCACTGGAGAACGGAGCTGGTTGCACCTTGACCCCGAGCGGTCTGTCGGCCAACACATTATCCGTATTGGCCAATGTCATGACAGGCGACCATATTTTGGTGTCCGATAGTAGTTACGGCCCGGTGCGGCATTTTTGCGATACTGTATTGGTGAAATTTGGCGTGGAAACCGAATATTATCCGCCGGATATTGGCGAGGGTATTGGGCGGCTTATTCGAAATAATACGTCTTGTATTTTACTGGAAAGTCCCGGCTCGCTCAGCCTAGAAATTCAAGATCTGCCGGCAATTGTCAAAGCGGCTGCGGCCCATGATATTACTACCATTGTCGACAATACATGGTCAGCCGGACTGGTTTACGCGCCTCTTGATTTAGGGGCCGACATATCTGTTCATGCCGCCACCAAGTATTTTGGCGGCCATAGTGATGTCTTGTTTGGCGCGGTCATATCGCGAACGAAGAAGCAGGCCAGAAAAGTCGAAAAAGTGGCTATTGCTTTGGGCAATTCCACATCTCCAGATGACGCCTATCAGATCTTGCGCGGATTTCGTACTTTGGTGACACGCTGCGACCAGCAGGAACAAACCGCGCTAAGTTTGGCAAAATGGTTTGCAAAGCATGACAAGATTAAACGGGTCATCCACCCTGCCCTAAGCTCCCACCCCAACCACGACTTATGGCAGCGGGATTTTACCGGCTCAGCCTGTTTGTTCAGTATTGTATTAAAACCATGCTCGGAGCAGGACGTTTTAAAGCTACTCGATAATTTAAAACTATTTGCCAAAGGGTTTTCATTTGGCGGTTTTGAAAGCCTAGTCATTCACTGTGACCCGCAATTGACCCGTAACCATGATCCCAAATTCGGCGGGCCATTGATCCGCATAGCCTGTGGTTTGGAGGATATAGAAGATATGAAAAACGATTGGGCGCAGGCTCTAAAAACCCTCTAAAACCCACAATAAATGGCGATTCCGGTAGGACTTGAACCTACAACCCCCTGCTTAGAAGGCAGGTGCTCTATCCAGTTGAGCTACGGAACCGTTTGCGAAGTTTATATAGAACGGAGTTCTCGCGTCTACCCTTTAATGCGCCCTTTTTAATGGGTTTACTCTTTAATGAGTCCAGGGAAATTTCCGCTCAAACGCAAAATTTTCACTGTAGGAACGCCCAATAGGTTTATGCTGACTGCGCTCCAGAACTTTAAAAGCAATACTGTTGCTTTTGGCATAGCTAATTGCATCTTCTTTGCTGTCAAAGCTGAGTTTGACTTCCTGCATCATATCTGCACTCCCAGTCGTACCGGTCAGGGGATCAAGGGTGATTTTACCGTCACTGGGAAACTCCAACACCCATTTTTCTTGTCTCTGTCCGCCAGATTGCAAAGCATCTGGTGCCGGACGCCGAATGATCGCATACATATATTCACCTTTGTTAAAGCCTGAATAGACCTACACCCAAATGCTGGGTGAGTAAATTCTAAATATTGTTATGAAAGGCTCTGTTCAGCATTTTTTTACATTGAGACCGCTTTTCTCTTGTTGTTGCTCAGCAGTGGCAAAATGCGGTTGAGGTGAGTTTTGTTGCGGCGAATGAGGAGGATGTGAAGGATTAAGGCGTGCAGGATGTTGCCCGATGTTTTGCCCGCCGTGCATTTGAGCTTGGGCTTGGGCTTGGGCTTGGGCTTGGGCTTGGGCTTGGGCTTGAGACTGAGTCTGGGCTTGAGTTTGGCGAACAGGTTGGTTTAAATTCGCTTGCTGATGTGATGTTTGTAAAACAGGAGAGGCCCTTTGGGGTTCTACCTTTGTGCGTGTTCGCCAGCTCTCGAACACACCCGCCATGAATTCCGGTGAAACATCACCTTCGTTCCACAATTGGGTAAATTCGGCGCTAGAGCTGTGTGGTCGGCGTTCTTCGGCCAAGTTGTCTAGCACCACCCGCATAGGTAAATTTACGCTTTCCCCAAACACCATAGTTTCTGCCGTACCTAAGGAAGGGAGAAACGATAATAAATCCGCAGCACCGTCCGGAATAGCGGCGCGGACAAAGTTTTGGTCGCGTGCATTTCCCAGACGCATTGAAAAAATTGTACTGCACTGGGAGAGTGTTGACGGTTCAAGCTCCGATGGCCGTTGAGATATAATGGCAAGGGATACACCGTATTTACGGCCCTCCTTGGCAATGCGCGAAATAGACCGCCTTGTGGCGGCAAACCCTAGTGATTTATCCGCCGGAATATATCTATGGGCTTCCTCGCACACCAACAAAATAGGAATTTTTCTCTGACTCCACATGGCAAGTTCAAATGCGAGACGGCTAACTACCGACACGACAATATTCATGGTCCCGGAAGGAATACCGGAAAAATCAAGAATACACATTGGTTTACCCGCTACCGGTATGCGAAATATGGTTCCGGTAATATCTTGAATAGAGCGCGGTGCGGCTTGGTTTCTAAAAATAAACTGATAACGCGGGTCAGCCATCAGGCTGTTAACCCGGCGTTTTAAGCGCTTATAGGGGCCAATATTGCCGGAATTTTCCAACCTGCCCATATAAAAGTCCAATAATTTAATCACATCTTGCATTTTGTAGGGAACTGGCGAATCCAGTGATATATGTGCGGCAGCGCGGTGCAATTCCTGTTCAAGGTTTTCCATTTTAGCATGGGGGCTACTTAAACCACCGGACTGCCTTGAGCGGTCATAAAGTTGTTTCGCCTTGAGAATGACATCATTTAAAACTTCTATTTCTTCGCGTTTATGATCCAAAATTTCCGAGGTCAAAAGCTCAGCCGTTTCTTCAAAGTCAAATAGCCATATGGGCAGGTCAAATTCTTTAGGCCCGATCACACTGGCAAGATTTCCGAAACTTTTGCTGTATTCATTATGTGGGTCAAACAAGACCATATGGGCATTTGGGTTCTCGTCCAAAATTGCCTGTAATACCAGTGCAACCGTACAGGATTTACCCGAACCGGTTGAGCCGATAATGGCGAAATGTTTTGATAACAAATCATTGGGTTTTACGCGCGCCACAATATTATCATCCTGTTGCATACGCCCGACGGCAATGCTCGGCGAGTTCCCGGTTGAAAAAATCAATTCAAGTTCATTGGTTTTCATGGTTAGTGCAGGTTGGTTAAGCACAGGAAACGTCCGCACCCCTCTAAAAAACTTGGTTTCGCGGGTGGTTTTATTGGTTGATATTTCGCCGAGAATGCTGAGATGGGCAATACAGCCATCACTCATGCCCTCGTCGTCAGCCGCCCCCACCTTCAAATTTGACACCATAGCCACAACCAAAGAGCTATTTGTCACAATTTTCAAAACCGTACCAAGCTCTAGCAAATGCAATTGGTTATTGCTGATGATGGTTTTGTTGACCGCGATAATAACTTGGGACGATCCAACCGACATGATCCGCCCAACCTCCACATGTTTCAGCGCTAGCTTGGCCGTAATAACAGGCTTAGGCTTTCTATCAGTATATTCATTTGAAGTCAGCATATAGGGTTCCAGTCTCGAATCAGCTAAGTCATAGCCGCTACAGGGTTAGGAAATGCTTACTAAAGGGAATGTTTGGCGGTTATTGCGCCTATTCGCCTCAATACAGGCATATTTACCGCAAAAACAAAGAATAAAATGGTCGGGGAGACAGGATTTGAACCTGCGACCCTCTGTTCCCAAAACAGATGCGCTACCAGGCTGCGCTACTCCCCGACGGGTTTTTACTGGTAAGATGGGTGCTTTATACGGCTTAATTCCATTAGGCAAGCCCCCTCATCAGAAAAATATCCAGAAATAAATATAAGAAAAGTTGTACTAAGGTGCAGTGGAAAAATAGCTGTGTTGCACTTGATCGCCGGGCTGAATACCAAGCGCATGGGCTTGCCCGCCAGCGATTTCCAACACGCCTGTTACCAGAGCTTCAGAGGTGACACTGCGCAGTGAATAAGGCTTGGCGGAATGTTCTATCTTTAATATTCGGCCATCAGCGCGGATAAATATAACATCCAGAAAAACACTGGTGTTTTTCATCCAGATACTAGCGATACGTTCCTCACCAAATTCCAGTAACATACCTGCGTCCGTAGCAATTTCGTCTCGAAACATCATACCATAAGCAAGCTCAGTTGGTGTATCGGCCACTTCAATGGTAAATGTGTGGGTTTTATCGCTTGAGACAATGCTTAAGCTTTCTTTAGGGCCAAAATCAATCTTGTCATTTGGACTTTGTGCCAATGCCGAAACACCGAAAAGCATAAGCCCCAAAACAATCATTGCTATATATACAAAATTTTTCATAAAGCCCTAATAGCCTACCCGATTTTGGGATGCAATCAAATCGTGGGAAAACAAGGTCATATTATTAAGAAAAGGCCGAGTTACAATCTCGTTGCTGGCAGTCCCTAGGGGAATCGAACCCCTCTTTCCAGGTTGAAAACCTGGCGTCCTAACCGATAGACGAAGGGACCGCATAGCAATGAACCGCTCATATATAGTCGAGATTGTGTGCGTGCAAGCCATAAACACAAGAAAAATCCATATTTTTCCCTGATTTTTTATGATATTCCCTGATTTTCACTATTTTTTTGGTTTTACGCAACAATGGCCAAATCGCTAATTTGCACGTCTATTTTCGTGCGCCCTTGCCATGTATTTTCTTTAAGGCGCGCAACAATATGAACACGCGGCGGGTCTGGGTTTAGCAATACATCCCCTATACCGTTTTCATCGGCTCTAAATGCGATTGCGTCCATACGCACACCCGCCCCGTCTTCGAAAGCACAGCGTATATGCCCACCTTTTAAGCGCTTGGCATAGGAGATCCGCATATCTGCAAACGCAAATACCGGCTCTGGCATTTTAGCGCCAAATGGCTGGGCTTGGTCGATTTCGGCCATAAGTGCCGCCCCGACCGCGCCGGGGCTGATTAGCGCATCAATTTTCAGGGCGTTATTTGCTCTGGCCTTGATCACTTCGGCGCTTAAATAATCTTCTATAAAATCTTGAAACTCCGGTATTTTTTCCTCGGATACTGTCAAGCCAGCCGCCATTTCATGGCCGCCCCCTGCTTGTAAAATACCCATCTCTTTGGCTTTATGAATGGCTGCGCCCAAATTGACCCCGGCTAACGATCGCCCGGAGCCTTTACCAATACCGTGTTTATCAACCCCAATGACAAGCGCCGGGCGGCCAAACCGATCTTTGAGCCGTCCGGCAACTATACCAATAACACCTGCATGCCAACCTTGCATGGCCAAGCAGATAACCTGCTTATCTTCCCCGAATTGGCTCGCCTGCTCCAATGCCTCTTGCAATATTCTGTCTTGAAGTTGGCGGCGGTCTTGGTTTATGCGGTCAAGCTCGGCAGCAAACCCGCCTATTTCGGCCGGATCGTCGCTTGATAGAAGCCGCGCCCCCATATCGGCCTGACCGATACGCCCACCCGCATTTATACGCGGGCCTAATAAAAACCCGCCGTGATAAGTGGAGAATGGGGCGTTAATATTAGCCGTTTGCGCCAATGCGGCCAGTCCGGGATTGGGGGTTTGTGACATCACTTTCAAGCCTTGAGCGACAAATGCCCGGTTAAGACCGGTTAGGGGCACCACATCACAAATTGTGCCCAAAGCGGTCAAATCAAGAAATGACAATAAATCCGGCAAGTCTTTTAGCCCGCGCCGTTTGGCTTCACGGTTCAGGGCCACCAGCACCATAAATGTCACCCCGGCGGCGGCCAAATGGCCCAGTCCGGATCTGTCATCAGGCCGGTTGGGATTGACCAAAGCAAAGGCAGGCGGCATGGGGCCGCTCATCATATGGTGGTCAACTACGATAATTGGCAGATCAAGCCCCTTCGCCGCCACCAGTGCATCGTCTGCACTAGCGCCGCAATCTACGGTGATGACCAGATCTGCACCGTTCGCTTTTAATGTCTCAAAGGCAGCAATTGTCGGGCCGTAGCCTTCTTTAACCCGGTCAGGCACATAAAGCTTAAACTTACACCCTAGCGCCCTGCCCCATCTGATCAATTGGGCCGCAGATGTGCCGCCGTCCACATCATAATCTGCGAATATTGTAATGGCTTCTCCGGCCTCAACCGCGTCCATAATGCGCATTACCGCTTTGTCCATATCTTGTAGAGTTGACGGGTCGGGCATATTTGTCCGCAATGTCGGGCTTAAGAAAGCCGCCGCTTGATCTGGCGACACACCTCGCCCCGCTAAAATTTGTGCGAGGGTCAAAGAATATCCCTGGTTTGTCAGCGCAGCAATCAAATTATCATCCGGACACCGCAAGCGCCATTTTCGACCGCGCACAGATTTGCTGACATTTAGAAGATTATGTATCTCAGGATTTATTGAAGGTTCAGACACCCTTATTGTGGGTCATCATCTTTGTAGGCATCAACTTGTGCGCCTACTTTTTCAAGCTCTTTTTCGATATCAGCACCCGTTTTATCGTCCCCGCTGTTCGGCACTTTTAAGGCATCGCGCTTTGACATAATTCGGTTTGCAGCCCCGTCCCATTGCTCGTCTGTGCGTAAATTTTCCGGCGCATTTTGAGCATCTTCGACCTTGGGATAATCTCCGACATTTTCGGCGTCTTGTTTAAACTCGGTAAATTTGATAAAATCAAAATTCGGGATTTTAACACTGACGCAACCGGTTAAAAAACCACTAGCAATAATAATACTCAAATTACGTACACGCTTAAAAGTCATAATTCCATCCATAATCAATGCTGTAATTATGTGCCAAAGGCTCGCCGAGGTCACGAAGTTTTTTCATTAAACTTTCTTAGGCTTGCCCTTGAAGCCCACCTTTAGTTCTAGGGGAAAACCGGAACCATGCTTAGACCCAAGGTTTCGTCCCAGTTTTTGACGATATTCAGGTTTTGCACGGCTTGGCCGGACGAGCCTTTGGTCAAATTGTCAATCACCGATATAATGACGGCGCGGCGCGGGTTGCGGTCTGGGAATATACCGATGCGGTATTGGTTAGAGGCGCGAACATGGCGGGTATGCGGCACGATGCCCTCAGGCTCCACATGGACAAATGCTTCGTCTTTATAGCGCGCAATACATGCGGCGCGCAGGTCTGCAGGCGTCACAGTTTGGTTAAGTTCAACATTAATAGTGGCGATCATACCTCTGTTCATGGGCAATAAATGCGGGGTGAAACTGACCGTAATATTGCGCCCAAGCGCCGTGCTTAATTGTGCGTCTATCTCCGGGCCGTGGCGGTGGGTTCCGACGCCGTAAGCATGGGCGCCTTCGGCAGTTTCTGGATACATAAAGGCGGTATTTTCCTTGCGTCCGGCCCCGCTAACACCGGATTTTGCGTCTATGACTATATTGTCTGCGTCGATTAAATCCAAAACGGGCAAGAGTGCGAGCAGGCTAGCCGTTGGGTAACAGCCGGGACAGGCTACTAGGGACGCCTGCTTTATATCTGCTCTAGCATATTCGCTAAGACCGTAAACAGCCCCGGCCAATAATTTCGGCGTTGTGTGGGCGCGGCCATAGGTTTGCGCATATAGCTCCGCGTCCTTGAGCCTGAAATCGGCGGATAAATCTATCACGGTCAGGCCGGGGCGAGAAATTTCGGCTATAGTGTCCTCGCTAGCCCCGTGGGGCAAACAGGCAAAGACAACATCCGTACCGTCCCAATTCACGTCTTGCCATTTCACCAAATCAGGCAAGCCTTGATGCGCCATATGCGGATAGACATGTGCATATGCTTTGCCGGCGTGGCGGTTGGCGGTAAGGGCTGATAATTCCAACTTCAGATGCCCCATGATCAGGCGCACGGCTTCCGCTCCCGTATAACCGGAAGCTCCCAAAATAACCGTTTTCAATTTTTCCATGCTAAAGCCTGTTATCATTTAGGACTGTGCGCTAGCGTCTGCCCATTTGGTATAAAAAAGGGCACTCCGACAAGGAGCGCCCAATTTATAAGTAACGAAAGTGATTTTTTGCTTAACGCATCTATCGTTTCGAGAACTGGAAGCTCTTACGGGCTTTTTTGCGACCGTATTTCTTGCGCTCAACTACACGGGAATCCCGTGTCATAAAGCCGCCGGCCTTAAGAGGCGCACGCAAGGAAGGCTCATAATAGGTCAGAGACTTGGAAATACCGTGGCGTACCGCACCAGCTTGGCCGGACAAACCGCCGCCCTTTACTGTCGCAACAACATCATAACTGTCAACACGTTCAGCCGCTTCAAAGGGCTGGCGAATAATCAGGCGCAGAACTGGACGTGCGAAATAAACCTCTTGGTCACGACCATTAATCGTCACCTTGCCATTGCCAGGTTTAATCCAGACGCGCGCGATGGAATTTTTACGTTTACCCGTCGCATAGGCACGGCCAAGATCGTCAATTTTAGGCTCTGGCAAAACGACTTCCACGGCTTGCTCGCCAGCAGTTCCGGGAACGCCAGTTGCGCCAGTAGAGGCAGTCCCGTCCATGACGTCTTTCAAATCTTCGAGGGTTTGTTTACCCCCACTTGCTTGTGTATCAGTTGTCATGTGATTAGACCTTTGTGTTTTTGGAATTCATAGCGGCAAAGTCGATCTTAGTCGGCTTTTGCGCTTCGTGAGGATGCTCGGAGCCAGAGTAAACATGCAGGCTGGAGAACTGTTTGCGGGCCAATGGGCTTTCTTTGGGAAGCATACGCTGCACCGCCTTGCGCAGGACGCGTTCGGGGAAACGTCCGTCGAGAATTTTCCCGGCCGTGGTTTCTTTCAAACCACCCGGATAACCCGTATGGCGATAATAGATTTTATCACTGCGTTTTTTACCGGTAAGGGCAACTTTATCCGCATTGATAACAATTACATGGTCGCCGCAATCAATATGGGGTGAATAATCAGGGCGGTGTTTGCCGCGCAGGTGTAGTGCGATAAAAGATGCCAAACGTCCGGTAATGACATTTTCGGCGTCCAACAATATCCACTGCTTCTCGACCTCTTTGGTCTTGAGAAATTTGGTAGTTTTCATAATATCCTCGACATAATTTGGGTGCTCAAACCACCCTATTTGAAATCTTGCGCCCTCTTAAGGGGCAGTTATAGTGCCGTCAACTAATTTTTGCATTATTGTTATTTAGCCTGATAATTCAAAGATATAAGTTCGCGGTATCATATTACCGCTAAATTATTTCCGTATTTTTTGTGATTCTTCTGGCATTGTCATGGTTGGTAAATTATGCGGGTTTTATGAAAAACTTATACCAAATACTGATCATTATAATTTTCACCACCGTTTTGACTGCGTGTAATAGGGACAAGGCGTTGGAAGTTGAAAACCTACCCGTCATTGATCTGGTCGCCACCCATGATTTTGAGACACCGGTTCCCGTCGCTCGCCTGACCTTCGTTCCCAATAGCGTGGCCCCGTGGCTCGGACGGGTTATACTGCTTGGCAAAGACGGCAAATTATACTCAACAGATATAGAAGGCAGAGGCCCTAAACCGGTTGGCGTTGGTCCTTATATGGATGTTTTCGGGATCGCCCGCAATAATGCGCCTGGCGTATTCTTCGCGATCAATAAAGAAAACACGATTGAGGCTTTTATAGAATCTGGTGATCAAGGCTATTTTTCCGCAATGATTTATTCTGGAGCAGAACTTACAGTGCAGTCCTTTTGCCAAAATGCGCCTGCGCGCCTTAATGAGGTTATGGTTCTTACATCTGATAACGAAAAGATAGATTTGGCCTATAGTATAATTGGGGATAGTAATATTGAGCAGTCCATTAAAAGCCGTACGCCAAATCAACATCAATCTGATGCAAGTGTGTGCAAGGCCGACATTTCCCAGCCTTTCACTCTTAAAGACGACATTCTTTTTATGCTCGACCCCGTGAACACGAAGCCTGCTTATGTTGTTAACATCAATGACGGCCTAAGTATCCGAGGGCTATCAAGCATAAATTTCATGAATACGACAAAATTCAACTTTGGCGGTGTCTATAATGAGGGGGCAACGGTATTTGTCGACCGGGATGAACAAAGACTGGTTTTTATCAGCAATGGTTATGTGACAGGGAAATTAGCCGACATATTCGAAACACCTACACCCCAATAGCCCGGACTGTCGCCCGCCTTAACGTTAAAACGGCCAATATAAACACAATTATTGCGCCGGCTTGATGGGCCAATGCCAACTGTAAAGGCACCACATATAGTAATGTGGCAATGCCGAGCGCAATTTGCCCCAACACTGCGACCAACAGCCAACTGGCAGTTCGGCGCAAATAATCTTCGCCGCCCCGTAACGCCGACCACCACAGCCAAACCGCCATCAATAACACCGTATATCCCAACATTCTGTGGTTAAATTGAATACTGGCGACATTTTCAAATATGTTAATCCAAGCCGGGCTTTGGGCAAAATAACCGCTTGGTACAACGACGCCGTCCATAAGCGGCCAAGTATTATAGGTCAGCCCCCCGTGGGTTCCCGCCACCAAAGCCCCAGCGATAATTTGTAAAAATACCAATAAAAACAATAGATTCGCGCTTATAGCTAATTTTGGGCGCGTCTGTTTATCTGGCCAGGCCTGCATATTATCCAACCATGTCCACATCAATAAAGCCAAGATGATAAAAGCGACACCAAGATGCACTGCTAATCTGTATTGGCTAACAGACACACGGTCATGCACAAGCCCGCTAGCCACCATCCACCAGCCAATAGCGCCCTGCACACCAATCAACAGTAAAATCCCGACAAAACGCCCAGTTTTTCCGGATTTTAACTGTCCGCGCACCAAAAAAAACACCAACGGAATAAAATACACCAACCCGATCGCCCGCCCAAGCTGGCGGTGGCTCCATTCCATAAAAAAGATAAATTTAAACCCGGCTAAATCCATGCCCGGATGCTCGGCGCTGAATTCGGGGATTTGCTTGTACTTTGCAAATTCTGCCGCCCAGGCTTCAGATGAAAGAGGTGGTAAAGCTCCGGTAATCGGCTTCCATTCAGTAATAGACAATCCCGAATTGGTTAAACGGGTCGCCCCGCCGAGTATTATTATGGACATGACCATTAAGATCAGAACAAATAGCCAGATACTCACAGCACGGCTATTTCTGGAGGCAGTTTTAAGCACTTACAATTTCCTCTGGTTCAAGAAAGTAAAAATGGTCGGAGCGATAGGATTTGAACCTACGACCCCTCGCCCCCCAGGCGAGTGCGCTACCGAACTGCGCTACGCTCCGAAACATTTTTCACGTTCGAGCAGGCCTTATAGGCACGGGATTGCACCGCGACAACTGATTTTTACGTAAATTTCTGCCAGCGCGATTTGAGAGATTTAAGACGCTCCAACGCATTCTCTAGCTGGGCTTTATCTTTCGGGTTGATGGACGGCACTTTAGATGGAGCTTCCTCCATATCTGCCGCAATTGGCGGTGTATCCGGCTTTGCAGGCGCTTTGAATATAGGGCGGCGGGATGTTTGGCTCATGCTCCCATCTATAAGGCCAGGCCGGCGGATAATTTCATCATCGCGCGCGGGCTCTGATTTATGATCTGGCTCTGAACCTGGCTCTGGTGCGGGTTTTGGTGTTACAATTACCGGCTTGTCAGCAACCGCTTTTATTCGCCCCGGCACAAGATTGGTGTCTTTCACCGCTTTTGGTTCGGCGGCCTGTTCTACGGATCGGCCCAAGGCCATAACACTCCCGGCGCCGCGCATGCGAATTAGTTTTTGCACATCTTTGATCGGGTGTTTTTCCCGGTGCAACAGAATTTTTATACCGCGTAAAAATTCAATGTCTTCCGGGCGGTAAAATCGCCGCCCACCGCGCCGCTTCATAGGTTGGATTTGCGGAAATTTGCTTTCCCAGAATCGCAAGACATGGGCTTGCAGATCCAACTCGTCCGCCGCCTCGCTTATGGTTCTAAAAGCGCGTGTAGATTTTATCTGCGTCATATCATAGCAGGCGTTAAAGTCCTGTCCCGTTATTGCGTCCGAATCACTATACTTAACCTAAATAGTCTATTCTTTTGTCAACGCCCCGTTAACACGGTTTTTGAGGATGTTCGAAGCCCTAAACCTGAGAACTCGGCGCGCACTAATGGGCACATCTCGTCCGGTTTTTGGGTTGCGGCCCATTCTTGGCTGTTTGACCCGTATGTCAAACACGCCAAACCCGGACAGTTTTACTTCCTCACCTTTAATCAAGGTCGTTGTAATATGTGTAAGTATTGTTTCGACAATTAATGCAGATTCGGTTCTCGACAAACCGATTTCCTTATAGACCGCGTCTATAATATCCGCTCTGGTTACTGTATATTCGCTCACCAATATCCCCTGAATAGATTTTTACAGTATGCAAATAATTTTGGGCAATGCCAATACCAAATATCACAAATACCACTTAAAATATTGATTATTAAGGCTAAATACTGCCCTAATAGGCCAAAAGAGCCGAACCCCAGGTAAAACCGCCGCCAAAAGCCTCAAGCATGACCGTATGGCCCCGCTTTATCCGGCCGTCTTTAATGGCCACATCCATAGCAAGTGGTATGGAGGCGGCGGATGTATTGGCATGATAGGCCACCGTAGACACGACCTGACCCCTGCGTAAATTCAGACGTTTGGCGACCGCCTCCAAAATACGTTGATTAGCTTGGTGGGGGACAAACCAGTCAATGTCGGGGATGGCAATCCCGGCTTTGGCGGCGCATTTGACCATGGAATCCGAAAGTTCGGTGACGGCGCGGCGAAATACTTTATTACCGACCATGCGCAATTTGCCAACGGTTTGGGTGGAAGACGGGCCACCGTCCACATATAATAAGTCGCGGTAGCGGCCATCTGAATGGATTTCCGTATTCATTACCCCCGCACCTGCACCGGGGTCTTGTGCCGGCGTTGTTGATAAAATCATCGCCCCTGCCCCGTCACCAAATAAAACGCATGTAGTGCGGTCATTCCAATCCAGTATCCGCGAAAATGTCTCGGCCCCAATTAACAATACATTTTCGGCATTACCTGCCTTGATCATAGCGTCTGCGACACAGAGCCCGTAGATAAAGCCAGAACACACGGCCTGCACATCAAATGCAGCGCCTTGCCTAATTCCCAATTTCTCTTGTATAATCGTGGCGGTAGCGGGAAAGGTCAAATCAGGCGTCGATGTGGCCACAATGATCAGGTCAATTTCAGAAGCCCCCATACCCGCAGCGAGCAGCGCATCTTTGGCCGCATTGGTTCCCAGATCAGACGTGTTTTGACCTTCAGAGGCAATATAACGTTGGGTAATCCCCGTGCGTTCTCTAATCCAGGCATCGGTCGTATCAACGGTCTGTGCTAATTGCTCATTGGTCAGTACACGCGGCGGCAAATAGGAACCGACCCCGCGAATAAAGGCCGCGCGATTATAGGATTTAATTGTCATGGTATATGGATTTCCAAATTATCGTCTTCGTCGTGTAAAGCATCAAGGGTGCGTTCAATCTCATTCAAGAAATCACTGTCCGCCATTTCAATGGCCACATTCAGCGCACTGGCAAACCCTATGGCATCTGTGCCACCGTGGCTTTTAATGACAACGCCGTTCAAACCCAAAAATACACCGCCGTTAAACACCCGTGGATCCATGCGTTTTCTCATACGTCGCAAGGCTGGTATGTTAAAAATCGCAGCTATTTTGGCAAAGAAATTGTCCTGCATCGCACCTTTAATAAATTTCCCGATTAACCGCGCCGTACCTTCGGCCGTTTTAAGGGCAATATTGCCGGTAAACCCGTCTGTGACGATTACATCAACATCGCCCATTGAAATATCATTGCCTTCGACAAAACCAATATAATTGAGATCAATCTTGGAGCAAGACAAGCTATCATGGGCCGCTTGTATGGTGGCATTACCCTTTAGGCTCTCGGTGCCCACGTTTAAAAGCCCGATACTGGGGCGTTTTTTCTTGTATAATGTGCGGTAATAAGCTTCGCCCAAAACGGCAAATTCTCTAAGCTGATTGGCGTCACAATCAAGGTTAGCCCCCACATCAAGCACAACTCCGAAACCTTCCTGGTGGGGCCACCTAGCCGCAATAGCCGGGCGCTGCACCCCCTCTTTCATACGCAAAATCAATTTGGACATGGCCATAAGCGCACCGGTGTTACCCGCCGATAATGCCACCAATGCCTCGCCCTCTTTTACGGCGGCGATGGTGTTCCACATGCTCGTACCCTTGCCGCGCCGCATGGCAAAGGCGGGTTTGGCGTCCATAGCGATGACAGATTCAGTATGGCGGATTTCGCAACGGGCGCGGGTTTTGGGTGCTTTTGCCATTAAAGGCGCTAGCTCATTTTCGTCGCCGTGGATTAAAAACCGGGCATTTCGCCCTGCCCCCGCATGTTTTAAAAAATATTCTATGCCGGCTATGACAATTTCCGGGGCGGCGTCTCCCCCCATGGCGTCTACCGATATGATCAATCCGTCCAGCATTTTTTCCCAGTTTTTTGTTTTTGTCTTTTTTGTTTTATGGCCCTGCTTATAAGGCAAAAATCCCTTTGGATATATATTTCTTATGGAAAACCTGGAAAAATAAATTCAGCCTTGGCAATTTGGCCTAAATTGTTTTTGCCTAAATTATGGTGAAACCCTTTGATATATTTGATAAAAATGCCAAGTTTATTAACATTTACTTCCCCAAATTTGCCAATAATATCAGACAGTTTTTGTTCCGTGTCCGCGTCCGCGCCCAATGCCTCCGCATAGGACTTTGAGCGCGCAAAAAACATTTTCGCCATTGGTTTGATGCGCCGTGCCACCCCGGTATCACTGAGACCTTCCTCGCGCAGGGCTACGTCAAAATCATCGACCATCACATCATATATGGCCTGGGACAGTTGCGCGCCGGTTTTATCATGATCGCGCAACACAAATATGATGGTCGCCAGATGCAGGCATAATATTTCCATACGCCCATCCGTGGTATCCGGGCACAAACCATCCTTGTAAAACGCACTGTCGCGGGATTTTTCCATGGTTTTTTGGTAAATTTTGCGGGCGTCTCTTATCTCGGTTCTGTCGGTGCCAAGTATACGCGATAAGATATTTAGCATTTATCTCTTTCTTTTAACATATGGCGGCTTGCCATGACGGTTTTGTTTGGGTAATGGATACGCTGACAAATTGGAAGAGACAAATTGGAACAGCAAGCTTTTATGCCACTTTTTTTGATTAAACCGGGCCTCATAAAGGCATCAGGCCCCAAGGCCATACTATTTGGACTACTTATTTTGGGCCTTTCCGCCTGTAATCCAACCTTGCGCAATCACGGCTATATCCCGACCGAGGACAAACCCCAGGCCGTTGACCCGTCGACGGACACCAAAGCTAGCGTCCTTGCCCGCCTCGGCAATCCTTACGTAAAAAGTACATTTGATGAAAACACCTGGTATTACATGACCAGTGTACGCCAACGTCTCGCCTATTTGCGCCCCCTTATAGAATCCCGCTCTATTACGGCTATTTCCTTTAATGAGGACGGTCAGGTACAAAAAGTTGCGGAATACGGCCTAGAAAACGGCCAATATGTCAATTTTTCAGACCGCGAAACCCCGACAAGGGGCCGCGAGCTATCCGTACTAGAACAAATTTTCGGCACTATTGGTCGCATTCCTATTGACCAGCTTGGTGGCAACCAGAACATTCCGGGGGGAAGTGGCGGCCCTGGCGGCGGACGATAAAGTCCCGCGCAATGGCCGCAAAAAACCCGGTGCTTGCACCGGGTTTTTTTGCGGACGCCCCCCCCGAGTTAACAGCTCTCGCATAAATACACCCATGAATGTAAATTTACAGACCTTACTTCCCCTGTGCCTAGGCTTTATGCGGTGTTTTGCCACATTGGTAGCACCCAAATTATGCCTATACTTACTTCGCACGAGGTGCCAGTCGGAAGTTAATCTGCTGCTCTTGGTATGATTTTTATTCAATATATACCTATGCAAGATCAAATAAGGCGCATTCATGGATAAAGCGATCGTGAACACACTTATATCTGCGGCGTATTCTGCAGCATTGTCGCCCAAAAATTATGACAACATCATGGATGTATTTGATGATTTGATGTTTACTGGAACGCCAGTTCCCCTTGAAAAAGAAAAAGACAAAAATCCCGGCTATATTATGGACCCGTCTTTGATGACACATTTTGAGCGTGCTCATGACATTCATAAAAAAATTGGTCGCCAAATCACAGCAAAGCCACAGGGCAAACGACTTGTCGATATGGCCCCTAGTCCAGCAATTATTTTTAACCTAAACGAAAATATATTGGCCATGAACGCATTGGCAAAAAAACCGTTATCAAAACGTTGTACTGTACTTTCGCAATATTGCACTCATCCGGAAAGTCTGGAGCATATCCGCTTATTTATGAGCAATAGGGATGGTACTAATATCCTTGTGGAGCCGTTCGGCCTGCGACGAGACGGCAACGCCAATGCCTGCATAATTGTGCGTAAAATTGACCATGATGAAAACAATGACTATAATAACAAGACAAATAAGACAGACAGCCAATATTTTCTTACCACCATAAATTTGGGTTTTGACCGTTTAAAAATTGCCCTTTTTCAAAAAACATATGACTTAACTGATGCGGAGACGGATGTCGCCATCAGGTTGGCGGATGGGCAACAGCCTAAAGAAATATCACAAGTTCGTTGTGCCAGCCTTGAAACTATCCGCACACAGATTAAGATGATCAAGAGAAAAACTGATTGTCGCGACATTCCCGATATTGTGCGGCTTGTTTACGGGTTTTCAACAGGTTTATTTGTTTCGTCCCAGGTGTCGAAAAGTTTGCCTGCCTATATGCAGGAGCGCTCCGCGTTTAAAAAAGAAAGTAGTACCACTCTGCGCGATGGCCGAAAAATGTCCTATATAGAACAAGGCGATACACAAGGCACACCTGCCGTATTTATCCATGATATGTTATACGGGGCAGAATTGCTTGATAAAACTGCCGAAGCTGCATCGCGGCAAGGCTTGCGTATCATTTCCCCGCTTCGGCCAGGGTACGGAAAATCTGACAAGATTAAAAATGCTTACGGCGACAAATTGCTTGACGAAGTGGCAAGGGATATTTGCGAACTGCTTGACCGGCTTGGTATTGCGAAGGTCATGATTTTAGGACATTCGGTGGGGGTGTTTTATGCAATGCGGTTTGCAAAGATGTTTCCAAACCGTACTACATCCCTGTTATCGGTTGGCCATGTGCCTATATGGCGCGATGAATGGATGGCAAAATTACCCAAACGCCAACGCCTTATTGCGCGCATTACCAAATATGCCCCTAAATTATTGCCGCTGGTGACCCGCACCGGTGTTGCTCTTATTGATGAAGGTCGTGTGGATACATTTATTGACGCGCTGCACAAAGATATTCCAGTTGATATGAAAGCCTTGAAAAAATCCGGTATTTACGACCTTGTTTGTGCCGGTTTGGAGGCAAGTGTGGCCCAGGGTGCCGATGCGTTTCGCCGCGACTGCATCTTTCCTTTGACAGATTATAGTCATGAAGCAAAAAATCTTGATATTCCTTGTCACGTTTTGCACGGGGATAAAAATATGGTCATACTGCCCGCGCACATTGTTGCCTTTGCAAAAATCGCACCAGAAACAACAATCGAAACCGTCAAAGGCGCGGGCCGGTTTCTCCTCTATAGCCATTGGGAATATGTGCTAAACGCCTTAAAACAGGCCGCCAAAACTTGCCCTAAATAACGCCGGGCATACCCATTGTTGGGTATGACAAAACGTTCACCTCCCCGTAAACAAACTGAAACGGGGTGTCCCCTTATCAAATACGCCCTGTCTATATTTCATTTAAACAGGAGCTATTAGCATGTCCAGTACCAACCAACATAACCTGCCCCATAAAATCAAACTGCTGACCACATTGTCAATCACAGCCCTGCTTTTGGCCGGGATATCCATCTCGGCACCACCAGCATTGGCATCAGAATGCCTGCTGGATAGCGACACCAATAATACAGCTGGTGGCGGCGACACCGTAGAAGGTGCCGACGCCAGCGGGTCTATCAATAATACGGCTTGCGGGAAAGATGCCAATGCCTCGGGCGCTGGTAGCCTCAATTCGGCTTTTGGCCGTATGGCCAGGGCCAATGGCAATAGTAGCGCCAACACGGCTGTCGGAAATTTCACCAATGCTTCGGGCGTTAGCAGCACGAACACGGCCTTAGGTAACAACGCCAATGCCTTGGGCGATAGCAGCGCCAACACGGCCACCGGTCGTGATGCCAATGCCTCGGGCAATAACAGTAACAACGCGGCCTATGGCCGTGGCGCCAATGCCTCGGGTGTTGGCACAAGCAATACCAGTGTCGGTGCGTATTCGGAGGCTAGTGGCATCGATTCGTCCGCATTTGGCGAGTCTGCACAAGCAACATCTAACCGCTCCATTGCTATTGGTGGTGACGGGGGTGACGGCGATACTTTGGGTGCCCAAGCACGCGGGCCGGACAGTGTTGCCATCGGCAATGACGCCGATGCAGGCGGTGCCACCAATCAGGCCAATACCACCGCCATTGGTGCTTCTTCCGCCGCAACCGGCGCAAATTCCAGCGCCTTCGGCGCGAACGCGCAAGCAACTGGCAACTACTCGACCGCTATAGGCGGCGACGGGCAGGACGGAAACACTGTTGGTGCACAGGCCACAGCTGCCCATGCCACAGCCATCGGCTCCGACAGTGTAGCGAGCGGACTTTTCTCCACAACCATTGGTGCCAACAGTGTAGCGAGCGGACCTTACTCCACAGCTCTTGGTCGGGGGGCTAATGCAAGCGGCGGAGGAAGCACCATAGCTCTTGGGAGTGGTTCTAGTGCGAGCGGATATCAGTCCATAGCTCTTGGAGTGAACTCTGCTGCAAGCGCAGAGCGTTCTCTAGCTCTTGGTAATGGGTCTACTGTAACCGGACTTCAGTCCATAGCCCTTGGTTGTAGTGCTGATGCCACTGCGAACGGAGCCATTGCCATTGGTGGTGCTGGCGGGACTTTCGGTGCAGAAGGGGCGCAGGCGACCGCTGTCAACGCCATAGCCATCGGTGCTGACGGTGCTGATGCAGACACTATCGGCGCACAAGCCCGCGGCGAGGACAGTGTTGCCATCGGCAATGACGCCGATGCGGGCGGTGCCACCAATATGTCCAATACAACCGCCATTGGTGCTTCATCCCAGGCAATTGGTGCCAATTCCACGGCTCTTGGTGCGGGTTCTGAAGCGACCAGAGTTGGTTCCACAGCTCTTGGTGTATTCTCTCTTGCCGAGGGAGAAGGCGCCATAGCTCTTGGTTTTGCTTCTACCGCGTCGCAAGACGGTGCCATTGCCATTGGTGGTGACGGCGCGGATGCGGGTACGGACGGTGCTCAGGCAACCGGTGTCAATTCCACCGCCATCGGTACCGACGCTGTTGCTAGCACAGATAACAGCACAGCTCTTGGTATGCTCTCTGAGGCCAGCGGAGCTTTATCCACAGCTCTTGGTAGAGGTGCCCGCGCCAGCGCAACTGATACCACAGCTGTTGGTACCAGCTCGATCGCCAGCGGAGCTTTATCCACAGCTGTTGGTGTAAGTTCGAGCGCCAGCGGAATTCAATCCACAGCTCTTGGTCAAAACTCTGAAGCCAGCGGAGTTAGCTCCACAGCTGTTGGCCGTAGCTCTAATGCCACCGCAACTAACTCCACAGCCCTTGGTCAGGGGGCTAATGCCAACATTGCGGACGCCACCGCACTTGGTGCGGGTTCGATTGCCAGCGGAGATAGCTCCACAGCTGTTGGTAAGGACTCTGAGGCCAGCGGAGCTAACAGTATAGCTGTTGGTTCGAGCGCCCGTGCAACCCATGCAAATTCAATGGCCTTTGGCTTTGGAGCCACGACGGCCTTTGATAACCAGATTGTTTTGGGGCTGGGGTCGCAGACATTAACCGTTGCCGGACTACCGTCTGCCGACAGCCTGACCGCGCAAGGGGCGGTCACGGGTCTTGTGACCACTGATGCCAGCGGCAATCTTGCCTCTGACGGCGGAGCGTTGCAAACAAGTGTGAACACCAACACCACTGACATTGGAACCAATACTGCCAGCATCGGAACCAACACGACCAACATCACGACCAACACGACTGACATCGGCACTAACACAGGCAATATCGGTACAAACACTACGAGCATTGGCACCAACCCCACCAATATCGGTACGAATACGACCAATATTACAACAAATACAGGCAGTATCGGCACTAACACGACAAGCATTGGGACTAACACGACCAATATTGCGACAAACACGACGGGTATCGGTGCCAATACTGGAAATATCGCAACTAACTCCACTGACATCGGCACCAACACTGGCAATATTGCGACAAACACAACAAACATCGGTACCAACACTACGGGTATCGGTGCTAATACTGGCAATATTGCTACTAACTCCACCGACATCGGCACCAATGCTGGAAATATAGGGAATAACACAACCGATATTGCAACAAACACCACCAATATCGGCACCAACACAGGCAATATTGCGACTAATACAACAAATATTGGCGCCAACGCAGGCAATATTGGAGTTAACACGACAAATATTGGCACCAATACTGGTAATATCGCGACAAATACGGCGGGTGTGGCTACCAATGCAACTGGTATTGCCACTAACGCCACGGGCATTAGCAATAACACCACCGGGGTTGTCACCAACGCCGCCAATATTACGGCAAATACCAACAATATCGCCAATGCCAGCACCAATGTCACCGCACTTGAGCAGTTGATTTCGACCGGTACGGGGGCGGGTACGCTGGAGCTTGGAGATACGGCCCAGGCTACAGCGGCTGGTGCTGTTGCTATCGGTGACGGGGCTCAGGCTACCAACACCCAAGCCGTTGCCATTGGCCAGGGTGCCGTTGCGTCCGGGTCAACTGCCGTTGGCGGTGGAGCCCAGGCGACCGGCGCGGACAGTGCCGCATTTGGCATGAACGCTTTGGCCACGGGCGCACGCTCATCGGCCATTGGTGAAAACACCACGGCCAACGACGACGATACAACTGCGGTTGGTGAAGGCAGCTCGGCAACTGCCGCTGGCGCAACCGCCCTTGGACGCGGTGCAACGGCCGGGTTTGCCAACTCCATAGCTATTGGTATGGGCGCGACAACAGCTTTCGCCAACCAGATAGTTATCGGAACTGCCACTAACACATTGACGGTCGCGGGTGTCACTTCGGCGGCCTCGACAGCTGCACAGGCAGGGCCAGTACAATTCCTGACTACAGATGCTAATGGTAATATTGCCGCTGTAGTGGGCGGCGGTGGTGCCGACCCGCAAACCGCCGTCAATACGGCTAATATCGGCACTAACACTACCAATATTGGCACTAATACTACGGGTATCGCGGCTAATACTGCGGGCGTAGCCGCCAATACGACCAATATCGCTACCAATACGGCCAATATTACAGCCAACACGGCGGGTATCGCCGCAAATACAACTGGCATTGCCACAAACACGACCGGTATTGCTACCAATACGGCAGGAATAACCGCGAACACCACCGCTATTGCCACTGTCTCGGCGGGCGTGACCACCAACACAGCGGATATTGCCACCAATGTGACCAATATCGCTACCAATACGTCCAACATCACGACCAACACAGCAGGGATTGCCAGCAATGTAACGGCAATTTCGCTTAACACATCCGGGATTTCGGCCAATAACACGGCTATCTTGCTCAACACGGCCGGGATCAATACCAACAAGGCGGGTATTGCGGCTAATCTTGGGTTGATCTTGGGCAATACGACTGCCATCAACGAGTTGCGCGAAGGTACGGCGGCTTTGGCGTCTATCCCGGATTTGTATTTACAGGCCAATGAAAAATGGACTGTGGCGGGCGGTTTGGCCGGATATGATGATGGGTACGGCGGTGTGGAATACGGCTTTGGCGGCGGCGTGCAAATGCGCATCGGCGACAAGTATAGCCACGCTTCATTCGGTATCGCAGCCGCCGTCTCGGGCAGCACCTACACCGCCCGCATCCAGGCAAGGATCGGTGGGTAAACAGTAATTTGAATGCGGACATCTCAGCGACCACTTCGGTGGCCGTTTATAAGTTCGCGACCTAAATTGGTTTTTCTATATTCTTACATGTTAGAAATGCTTATAGCCCGGTTTTGGTACACGGAGCGTCTCCCCTAGCCTGCCCCGGCAGATTAGGCCCGCGCCCGTCACAACCTTGCCAATCACGGTTAGCTTTACCTTGCTTCGGGCCGCTTGTTTCTTCAGGCTTGGGACTTGCGCTTCGGATACGCACATCACCACTTGATAATCATCCCCGCCCGTGGCCAATGCGAGCCGCGCACCTTGTTGATCCTGTTGCGCCAATACCCAGGCAGTACTGGCGGCAGAAAGCGGGATTGCGGGCAGGTTTAAGTCTATGCACACATTGCTTGCCCGCGCCAAATGTTCCGCGTCCGCCAATAAGCCGTCAGATACATCAATGGTCGCATTGGCGAATGTTCTAAACCCGGCGCGTAAAGCAAATGCAGGCTGCGGCACATGATATCTATCCACCCAATACCGCGTTGGGTATTTGTTCGTATCTATTTGTTTTAACAGAGTTTTTAACCCCAAATAGCTACCACCAATATTTCCAGTCACACAGACAAAATCACCAATTTTGGCACCTGAGCGTAAGACTGCCTCGCCCTTGGGGACAGTACCGATCATGGTGACGCTTAGGGTAGTTGGACCGTTTGTGCGTGTGGTATCTCCGCCCCATAATTTTATATCGTATTCACTTTGGGCAATTTCCAGTCCACTACAAAACTCTTTTAGCGCATCAAGATGTATCTTTTCGGGAAGTGACAGAGACATAAAATAGCCCAGTGGGTCTGCCCCTTTAGCAATAATATCCGAGATATTTACGGCAATAAGTTTTTGGGCAATTTGCGCGTCAAATTTACCTTGGGGAAAATGCACGCCCTCGACCAAGGTATCCATGCTGATCACCGCGTCTAATCCCTCCGGCGGCTTCCAAACGGCGGCGTCATCTTTAAGGCCCAACCCTTCGCGGCCTGCCAAGCGGCTTAGATGTCCGGCTATGAAAGCAAATTCGTCCATCTTAAGTCTCGTCCGGAACTCCAAATTCACCGTGCCGGCACTCCCGGGCCAGTTTATCAAGGGCAGCATTCACAAAGCCAGGTTCTTTGCCAGCGTAAAAGTCCCGTGCCAGACCGACATATTGGTCAATAATCACCACGGCGGGGACTTCAAACACACGCAATAATTCATAGGAAGCGCAGCGCATCAAGGCCCGTAAAGTCACATCAAGACGGCTCAATTTCCAATTGTTACCCAACTTGCTTGAGATAGCCAAGTCTACATTATCTTGCTCGGCAACTACACCCAAGACAATAAGTTCAAAAAATTCAGTGTCGGCATTGTCCTGCCCATCAACCGCCTCGCGCCATTTTTCGTTAAACTGCTGCACCACCAATTTGGATTTATGGTTTGCTAACTCCATTTGGTATAAGGCCTGCACAGCAGCAAGGCGCGCCAATCGGCGGCGTTTTGTGTCAATTTTGCTGTCCATGATTAAGCCTTATTTCCGTCGTTACCGTCTTTATCGTCTGTATTTTCTTTGTCATTGGTGAGTTTTTCTTCACCGATAAAACTTTCAAAATCCGATACTTCGTGGAAATTTTTATAAACCGATGCGTAACGGACATAACCGATACTGTCCAAATGCGGCAGGCTATCCATAACCATCTGGCCGATAATTTCGCTAGACACCTCACTACTGCCAAGGCTTTCCATCCGCCTGACAATGGCGCTAATCATGCGCTCGATCTGGTCTTCTTTCACCGGGCGCTTTTGCAATGCAATGGTAACCGATGCCAGTAATTTATCCCGGTCAAAGGGTGCGCGGCGACCATTTTTCTTAATGACTGTCAATTCGCGCAATTGCACCCGCTCAAATGTGGTAAACCGCGCCCCGCAACCATTACACAGCCTGCGCCGCCGAATAGCATTGCCGTCTTCGGTATGGCGGCTATCTTTGACTTGACTATCAACACTGGAGCAAAACGGACACCGCATAAATCACCTATAAATCCGCGTAAAGCGGGAAAGTTTTGGTTAAACTGGCAACACGGGCGCGAACCGATGCTTCAACCTCGGGATTGCCCTTGGGATTTTCCGCCAGAGCGTCCAAAACTTCCGCCATCAACTCGCCGATGAGCTTAAACTCGGCCAAACCAAACCCGCGTGTTGTCCCCGCCGGAGAACCGACGCGAATACCCGATGTAATCGTGAATTTCTCCGTATCAAACGGAATACCGTTTTTGTTACAAGTGATATTGGCCCGTTCCAAAGCATGTTCGGCGTGTTTGCCCTTCACGCCTTTTGGACGCAAATCAATCAGGGCCAAATGGGTGTCCGTACCGCCGCTAACTACGGCATACCCGGCCTTGACCAGGGTACTCGCCAGTATTTGACAATTGCTGATAACATCTTTGGCATAGGTTTTAAATTCCGGCCCAAGAGCTTCACCAAAGGCAACCGCTTTGGCGGCAATCACATGCATCAATGGCCCGCCTTGCAGACCGGGGAAAATAGCTGAGTTAATTTTCTTGGCAATAGCCGCATCATTGGTCAACACCATGCCGCCGCGCGGCCCGCGCAAAGTTTTGTGGGTTGTTGTAGTCACCACATGGGCGTGCGGCAAAGGAGTTGGGTGAACCCCGCCCGCCACCAGTCCGGCGAAATGGGCCATGTCCACATGCAGATAAGCGCCGCCCATATCGGCTATAGCCCGGAAGCGTGCAAAATCTATAGTGCGAGCATAGGCGGAACCACCGGCAATGATCATTTTAGGCTGATGCTTGAGAGCGAGCGCCTCCACGGCGTCATAGTCAATCTGGCAATTGTCCTCGCGCACACCGTAAGTCACCGCATTGAACCATTTGCCCGACATATTGGGTTTGGCCCCGTGGGTCAAATGCCCACCGGATGCTAAATCCATACCCATGATTGTATCGCCCGGCTGTAACAGCGCCAACATCACGGCTTGATTGGCCTGACTGCCGGAATGGGCTTGGACATTAGCAAAACCGCAACCGAACATCTGTTTGGCACGTTCAATGGCCAGTGTCTCGACCACATCAACAAATTCGCAGCCGCCGTAATACCGCCGCCCTGGATAGCCTTCGGCGTATTTATTGGTCAGCACCGAGCCTTGGGCCTCCATCACGGCACGTGACACGATGTTCTCGGACGCGATCAATTCTATCTGGTCTTGTTGGCGGCGCAGCTCATGTTTTATGGCGGCAAGCACCTGTGTGTCAGTGTTTTGCAGATTGGCTAACATATCGAATCCTTTTCAGCCCGGCTCAAGCCCGCAAACTAGCGAGGCTCAACATAACCTGCAATAAAATAATCGTACGAATGAGCGCCGAATTAAAACCGATAGCCTAAAAACGGTTATCTGGCCCGTTGTCGCGGTCACTTTGCAAAGCGCGCATCATGTCGATTTCGGACATTTCTTTAGGCTGCTCTTCGCCGTGCTCAAGCGCCAAGATTGGAGCTTGATCTTCCTCCTCGGGAATATCGTCGTCCATGATAACGCGCTGCAAGCCAATTATCAGGCTTTCGCGTAAATCATCCAGGCTTAAGGTTTCGTCCGCCAGTTCGCGCAAAGCCACAACGGGCGTCTTGTCATTATCGCGCTCGACCGTCAAAGCCGCGCCCGCCGCAATGCTGCGCGCCCGGTGCGAGGCCATCAAAACCAGTTCAAACCGGTTTGGTAAAACTTCGATACAATCTTCAACAGTAACCCGTGCCATAAAACCTCCGGAAATCAAGTGCGCGTGACGCGCTAAAATAAGTAAACCGCTATATAGGTAAGTCTCAATATTTGGCAAGAGAAATGTTCACGGTAAATATAACCCCCGTTCTCGTCTCCCGTCACGCCTCATCACTGTTTAGCGGTGTTAAATTCCAGATAAAATGCAGCATTGGTAGGGTTATTATTAACCAGAAAAGCGTCCAGAATATATCCTCAATGAAGCCTGTTTTGACAGTTATACCTCCTATAAAGTCGGGAATAATAAACAGTGTAAAAACAGCAATGAGCATGAGTACTGACATCCAGCACAAAGCAAATGATTTGGCGTCTTGGCTCTTTTGTATTTCCCATTCATCAAGATATTTGCCCGGAAATGAAAGACGCATGATGAAAGGGTTTGCAAATACAAAGGTTAAACTGACCAAGAAACAGATTGCCAGGAAGATCAACACCCCCATAAAAACCGCTCCTGACACACCGTTATAGATTAATTCATCCGGCAGGTAAGATTGAAATATAATCAGCGGAAAGCTAAAAGCAGCCATAGCAGTTGCAAATTTCATTCTTCTAATTGATTTTTGGGACAAATGCCCCTCTTTGATTTTTAGGCCGTCCCATGATTTTACATTAAACATAGTTTTCTCCTGTTGTTTACTGATCCGCAGCACGCTTTGCCGCCAATTCTTGTGATAATAGTTTGAAAGGTCGTGGACTGAAGGCCACATCAATCGGCACACCGAAATACTCTGCCAGTTTAAACGCCAGCTCAAGACTGGCGTTATAATCGCCGCGCTCCAGATAGCCGATGGTTTGAAAGTTGACCTCAACAGCATCGGCAAGTTCCTTGCGCGACAACCCTCTTTCTGTTCTCAATAATTTAATACGATTATACATCATATTATTGTATATATAGAACATATAAGGATATGTCAACAAGTTTTATATGTATACCCGATATATAGTGAACTCCGCACATGCAAATACCCGCATCCATGCTGATAGCGCGTTTTTTTTATAAAGATGGCGGATCCCATAATAAAGGAGGGCTAAGGATCAGATCGTGTGTTCGCTAAACCTCAAATGTAGAAATATCGCTTAGGCTTTTCTTGATCAGGGCATGTTTTGGCACAACCGCATCCTTGCCCGAATAGCCCGTGACCAGAAGCACAAATGGTTTTTCGCTCTTGGGCCGCCCGCAGATATCGCGTAGGAAATTCATGGGGGCCGGGGTGTGGGTCAAGGTGCCGAGGCCCGCCGAATGCAAAGCCGTGATCAGCATGCCCGTAGCAATACCGACGCTCTCGGTGATGTAATAGTTCTTCTTGTCCATGCCCGTGCGTACTCCGCCGCGTTTTTGCGCAAATACGGCAATCAACCAGGGCGCGGTTTCCAGAAATGGTTTTTGCGTATCCGTGCCAAGCGGTTCAAGTGCATCCAGCCATTCCTGCGATGCCTTACCCTCATAAAACGTAGCCTCCTCCGCCTCGGCAGCAATGCGGATTTTGCGTTTAAGCGCAGGATTGGAAATCGCCACAAAATGCCAAGGTTGATGGTTGGCTCCAGAGGGAGCGGTGCCAGCGGCAGCAATACAAGCTTCGATAAGTGCGCGCGGCACGGCTTTGTCGGAAAAATCCCGAATGGTGCGGCGGGTGGATAATACATCTAGCACCGAACACGCCCGCAGAAGCATCTCATCTTCGGAGTATCCCGGATAGCCCGTGAGGGGAATGTAATCAGGTTTTTTCACAACTAAACCCCCGTCCAATCCAATATCACTTTACCCGCTTTGCCCGTCAGCATCAAATCGAACGCGTCTTGGAAATCCGCCGCTGCGAAATGGTCTGTGATTATACCGCTCATGTCTAGGCCACTATCGAGCATTGCCAGCATTTTATACCAGGTTTCGTACATTTGGCGGCCGTATATTCCCTTTAAAGTCAATGACTTGAACACGAAACTTCCAAAATCTACCGGGAAGGGTTTGGCGGGGATGCCGAGCATGGCGATGCTGCCGCCCATGATCATCAGGTCTAACATGCCCTCGAAAGCGCTTTGTTGACCGCTCATTTCCATGCCGACGTCAAAACCCTCATTCATGCCCATATCGAACATGACCTCGCGGGGTGTTTCACGTGTAACATTTACAGTACGCACACCCGGCGCGACTTTGTTAGCCAGTTCCAGTCGCCAATCATTTATGTCCGTGAGCATGATGCGCCTAGCCCCGGCCCTTTGCGCCACCGCTGCCGCCATGATACCTATTGGCCCCGCACCCGTGATCATCACGTCTTCTCCAACCAAATCAAAACTGAGCGCCGTGTGCACCGCATTACCTAGCGGGTCGAGAATGGCCGCGATGTCCATGGGCAGATCGTCTTTCAGCGGGATGACGTTGAAAGCCGGTAGGGCCAGATACTGCGCAAATGCGCCCGGTAAATTGACGCCTATTCCTTTTGAACCGGGGTCAAGATGATAGCGCCCAGCCCGCGCATTGCGGCTGACATGACCGACAACATGGCCTTCGCCTGATACGCGCTCACCAACCTTGACCCGCTTGACTGTGGAGCCAACCTTGACCACAACGCCGCCGTATTCGTGGCCGACCACCAAGGGTACAGGAATGTTTTTTTGCGCCCATTCATCCCAGTTATAAATGTGCATATCCGTACCGCATATGGCAGTCTTGTGGATTTTGATGAGTACCTCGTCCGGTGCAATGTCCGGCACAGGCACGTCTTGCATCCACAGGCCGGGCTTGGCATGGGCTTTGACGAGAGCTTTCATCATGCCTTTTGGGGTTTTAGGGAGCTTGTTGGTCATGTTTGTTTCCTATAAACTTCCTCTCCTCCACGAGCAAAAAAGGCGAGAGAGGCCGCGTTCGCTCTTGCGAACTGCACCCCAAGGGTACTTCCTGCGGGGCGCGGGTGAGGGGAAATAATGCAAGTTGGTGCGACAACCTCAATAATTGATGTTATACTAAACATATATCCCCTCACCTAAATCCTCTCCCGCCTTTTTTGCTCGTGGAGGAGAGGACTTTACTCCGTGCCTTACTTTAATATTTATTAGCATCATATAACCCCCAATTCCGTACCCACTTCGGTAAACGCCGCCACAGCCCGATCTATCTGCTCACTCGTATGGGCCGCGCTCATCTGGGTGCGGATGCGGGCTTGGCCTTTGGGGACTACAGGGAAGAAAAACCCGGTGACATAAATGCCCTCGTCCATCAATTTCGCCGCCATGTCTTGGGCCAATTGCGCATCTCCTAGCATGACCGGGATGATTGGGTGGTCGCCTTGTTGTAAAGTAAAGCCCGCCTGCTCCATGCCGGCCCGAAACCGCTTGGCATTGGCGAATAATTTAGCCCGTAAATCGCCGCCGTTCTTGGCCATTGCTATGGCTTTAATACTCGCGCCCGCCAATGAGGGTGCCAGAGAATTGGAGAACAAATATGGCCGCGAGCGTTGCCTGAGCATATCCACCACCTCCCCAGACGCACAGGTAAACCCGCCCATAGCCCCGCCGAGCGCTTTACCGAGCGTCCCCGTGAGAATATCAATCCGCCCCAAACAGCCCGTATGTTCAGCGCTGCCGCGCCCACCTGCGCCCATAAAGCCGGTGGCGTGGCAATCATCCACCATGGTCAGTGCGCCGTATTGATCGGCCAGATCACAGATCTGCGGCAATTTGGCAACATACCCGTCCATGGAAAACACACCGTCCGTGACAATCAAGATATGCCGCGCACCATCCGCACGGGCTTGCTTAAGCTTGGCCTCCAAATCCGCCATGTCGGAATTGGCATACCGATAACGCATAGCCTTGCATAACCGCACCCCGTCAATGATCGAAGCGTGGTTGAGGCTGTCGGATATAATCGCGTCTTCTTTAGACAAGAGCGGCTCAAATACACCACCGTTGGCATCAAAACAGGCGGCGTACAGAATGCTGTCTGCGTAGCCGAGCCAATCAGCAATGACCCTTTCAAGTTCGCGGTGAATGGTTTGGGTTCCGCAGATAAACCGCACGGACGCCATGCCAAATCCGTATTTGGCTTGTGCCTCACTCCCCGCCTCAATCAGTTCAGGACTATCAGCTAAACCCAAGTAATTATTAGCACAAAAGTTTAAAACATCAATTTCGTCACCATTTGTACGCACCGAAATTTCAGCCCCTTGTGCGCCGCTGATCAAACGTTCCCGTTTGTATAAGCCTTGCGCCTCTATGCCCTTAAGTTCATTTTGGATATGCTCAAAAAAATCGGATTTTTGCATGGGGTGCTTCCTCGGTGCTTATTTAATGCTAATTTGGGTTTTCAGTATAGTAATAGATTTGATTTTTATGTCACCCGATATTTATGGCAAATAATCCACCCTACAATTTCGTGTTTCACTCGGCCAACATCACCCGCACATTGGAGCTTGTCGTTGCGCCCCCCGCATCGACCACACTAACTTTGTAAAACCCCGGCTTGGCGGGTTGCCATACTGTTTGGCCGCTAAGAGGTCGTGGGTTTAGCTTTACGCCGTCTACATACCAAATGAGTTCAGACTGGTTCGGCGACCGGCCCGTTAAAGTAAAACCATTTGAGCCTTCGCCAAAACCCGTAACCGCGATTTCTGCGCCGTCAGGCGGGAATGACAAGATTGGCTTAGCGTCCGGTTTACCGCCAAAGTTTTTGATACCTCGCGGCGCATTTTTTATGCGTTCATAAGGCACAAAACCATGTGCATTTGGTAATTGGGCAAATACATCAAACAACAAAGGCGCGGCGGCAATGCGCCCGGTTTTACCGACCCGTGTCCCTCCGTCTGGCCGTCCTGCCCAAACAATCACCGTCCATTCATCCGTATATCCCGCCGCCCAGGCATCGCGAAACCCGTAAGATGTTCCGGTTTTATAGGCGATTGGCTGGCTATTTCTAGCAAGCCAATGGGGGACACGTCCGCCCGGCAAAGGGGCTTGGCGCAAAATCTTTGTGATCTGCTTGGCACTGGTTTTTGTCAGCATTTGGTAGCTAACATCTGGTTTTCCGTCCTCAGTCCAGACTAGGTTTTGGGCTTTACCGCCGTTAGCAAGGGCTGCGTACAGCACGGCTAAATCCTGCGCTTTCAGGCCTAGGCCGCCTAGCGCTACAGCCAGTCCGGCTTGGCCGTCGCCCCGGTTCGGAATGACCAAATCTGAGCCCGTAATTTGCAAGGCCGCTTCAAACCGTTTGGTGCCAACTTTATCAAGAGCCAACACGGCGGGGACGTTGAGGGAATGGGCCAAAGCCTCGAACACCCGCACATCACCGTGGTAACGGCGGTTGAAATTTTCCGGTTGGTAACTGCCAAACCTTGTCGGTGCGTCCAGTATAAACGAGCCCGGCGCCGACAGGCCGTCGTCAAAGGCAAAGCCGTAGATAAACGGCTTTAAGGTCGATCCGGGCGAGCGCACCCGCCCCGTCATGTCAATCCAGCCGCCCGGCCTGTCGCGTCCCGCCGAACCAATATGGGCGCGGATTTTCATGGTTTGGTTGTCCACGACCAATACGGCGACATTGCTATCAAGGTTTTGCGTAAACCCGGCCGCCAGTGCTTTAATATTAGTTTGAAAGCCCGCGTCCAGGCTCGACACAATACGCGCTTGCTTACGGTCAATATTTGTATCACGTCTGATTTTACGGGCCGCTAGCCATGCTTTTTGCGGGAAGGCTGTGCGCGTGGACATAACATCATCTTGTTTCGCCTCTTGCACTTGAACGGAACTTAAAAACCCGGCATCCAAAAGTTTGTCTAACACCTTGTCGCGAGCGGTTTGGGCCGCCTTGGCTTGGCGATCCGGGCGGCGGGCTTCGGGGGCTTGCGGTACGGCAATCAAAAGCGCAATTTCGCCGTCCGTAAGCTGATCTGGCCGTTTGTCAAAATAGACATGGGCCGCAGCCGTTACCCCCTCTATATTGCCGCCGTATGGGGTATGGGTCAGGTATAGCGAAAGAATTTCGCGTTTAGACAAACGTAGTTCCAATTGCACTGCTCGCAAGCTCTCGATGATTTTGGATTTCAATGTGCGCGGGCGCGGCTCTAATTGACGCACCAATTGCATGGTGATGGTCGAGGCTCCAGACACCGCCTTGCCGTGCTTTGCCCATGAACGGGCTGCCCGCACAATCGCCAGCGGATCAACGCCGCTATGGGAGAAAAACCGCTTGTCTTCTATGGCAATCAGGGCCTCGGTAAAGCGCGGGTCTACCTCGTCCATGTCGGCCTTAAGCCGCCAACGACCATCAGCAATCGTAAAGGCACTAAGCCACTCTCCGTTACGGTCAGTGACAAGATCGGAAATTTCGTAAGCCCGTTTAAGGGGCGGTGGGAACAGGATGTTGGCGAGCAAGAGGGTACCGATGAAAAGCAGTATGCCCAGTTTAATAATTCTCCTTCCCCCATTTTTCATGGGGGAAGTGCCGGAGTTCTGGCGGAGGCGATGGGGGCCGACGCTCTTGCGCCGATACAATGTTAAAGAGTTTACCGGAAGTCCGTTGCGCGCAAGAGGCGCGGCCCCCATCCCCCCTTTGAGGTACTTCCCCCATGAAAAATGGGGGAAGGAAAGAATGTCCCTCGCTCTACCCCTCACTACTGGCACTTATCTGTACCCTACCCGCTTCGGATATGGCGTGATCTTGCGGGCGGTACATGTCCTCAACCACCACACCCGGCCAGATATAATCGCCTGGTGTTACAGCGCGGATTAGATAGGCAATTGTATATGTCTTGCGGCCATAGGTTTTGGTTGCGGCGACAAACCGGTCATCGCGCATTTCGGAGGTTTGAAATTTTGACAGCTTGCCCACGTTTTTATAAGCCATATCACCCGGCTGTATGATCGCCTCTATTTCCATGCCTGCGGGCAATAAATCAGCAATCACAGCCAAGCCGGAACGGGTCTTGGTTGAGTTGAAGCTGATTTTGACAATATATCTCTCGCCTTGTTTGATATTACCAAGATCAGCTAAACTCCCGTCCAGTTTCTGGATACTTTTAGTGACTTTATAGCCTTCATTGACGGCCAAAGGCGCTTGGCTCGGGGTTCCGCTAATCATCACGGATCGCCAAACCTGTTTGTCAGTATTATTGGTAAATATTGGCCTATTGAGCACATCCGCACCGTATAAATGAGACTTGGCCGTGCCGGCATTTACCGATAATTTGGCATTTTCTGCACTGATATTAACCGGCTCACTGTCTTTCAAAAAAGCGCGAATGGCCAGTATGACCTGAGCCTGGGCTTGGGTGTTGAGGTGGTTTGGCTGTTTGAGATGTTTTTGGAAGGCGGCTTGGGCCGCAACCAAATATGTATCCTGCCCATTTTCCTTAATCATAGCCAATAGGCCGGCAGCATCACGGGTCGGGGATTGATAATAATCATCCGCAACGGTTTTATCGAGCAAACTCAAAGCTTTTTCATAAGCCTGATCGGCGCGGCGTTCGTCGCCCATCATGGACAAGGCCGTGGCCAAATGTCCCCACGACAATGCCGAACGTAATTTTTGGCTATGATTATCCGAGAAATAGCGCATGTCTTTCAACTTGCCTTTGCCGTTTTTGGCCAAGACATAATGGGCATAGGCGGCCGTCTCCGCTTGGCGCGACAAACGCCGCTCTACGTTATCGACTTCATACCGATACAAATAATCGAGATTGGGGTATCTGGGCATTTTCGTCATATAATGAAGCGCGGACAAAGATTTAGCCAAAGCTTTGTCGGACACCACATAGTTTTTGTCTTTGGCGCGGAGCAGAAAATCCGTCACATAAACACCGAGCCAAGGCCGGGCATAGCGGTCGCCACTGCGCCACAAACCAAAACTGCCATCCGTATTTTGGCGGTTGAGCAGACGGTCAACGGCGGTTTGCAAAGCCCGTTTGGCCTCAATCTCGCTAATGCCGGGTACCCCGCCCAGTTCATGGGCATAAAGGAGCGGCATAGCGGCGCTGACGGTTTGTTCCGTACAGCCGTAAGGATAACGGGATACGGCGGTTACATAGGCTGTCGGATCTACGCCCGGCGTGCGCGAGAACGACACATTAACATCCACCGAACCAAGATCAAAGCCTTGCAGCATATCAGGGGTCATGCGGAATTTTGCGCCCGCCGCCATTGGGGTCGTCACCATTTTTGAAATCGGCAGGAAGGCCGAGCGGGTCTGGATGTCAAAGGCGGAATTGCCCGCATAACCGTCTGGGCCTTTTATAGCCAAATTTATGGTGCTGATCCCGGTTTGGTTGGTCAAAATTTCGCGGGTCACCATTTTGCGCTCACCTTTATCAAGGGTAAGTGTACCTCTTATATTTTCAATGGACAGCACCCCGCCGCCCGTTAACAGGGCTTCATAATCTCCAGCTACACCGCCCACATTATCCAAAGAAATTGCTGCAATGGCTCTATCGCCCGGCGCTAAAAAGCGCGGTAAGGACAAAACCGCAGGCACAGCGTCGCGGACAATCATCGGCTTAACATCACTGCCCACAGATGTGCGGCTCCATGCCGTAGCCATCAGGCGTAATTTCCCGTTGAAGTCCGGTAGTTGCACCGGCACCGTAATTTTGCCGCCGCTGACATCCACCAAGCCGGAATAGAGGGACACCACTTTTATCGGCGCGGCGGTTAATCCCTCCCCGCCCAAGCTGTCACTGCCGGAGCGCGCCATTGTCGGTGCGCCCAAATTAGGATTGAGCAAGCGGGCATAATCATCACGCACGGTGACGACCAAGGCTTTGCGCGAAAAATAAAACGCTTGCGGGTCGGGTGATTTGTATTTGGTGATTTGTAAAATACCCTCGTCAATCGCCGCCAAGGTCAAATAGACTTTCTCGCCGCGCGGCACATTATCAAAGGCGACACTGATATTTTGCGTCTGGCGCGGTTTGACCACTTCGGGAACATCTACAATGACCCCAAGCTTTTGTGCGCCCACATCCGCGTTTAGATAGGTAATGCCAACAGCGCGGCGCGGAACCGGACGGGTATCAGCACTGCGCGGCGTATAAACGCTGAGCAAGGCATAGACGCCTGTACCAATATTTTCAGGCACACGCACGGAGATTTCCGAAGCCCCTTTGGCAATGTTGACGGTTTGCACACTGCGCACGGATTGGTCCGCAATCACCAATTCCCCAATACCGCCATAAGGCGAATTAACGGCCAATTTAACGTTCGACCCAGGTTTAAGCTCGGCCTGCGGCCCGCCGAGCTCGATTTGGTCAGGCGCATCGCTTAAATCGCTTCCACCCCAACCAACTGAGAACCGGGTCGAGGCCGCCACGTCACTGTTGGTGTCTTTGATGATCAAGCGGTACCGACCCCAGTCAAGCGACCGGGCGATATCAGCCCCGTCATTGGCGGCTATGTCCAGATACCCCCTAGCCATTTCAATATCCCTGCTGTCATAGCGGTATTGCCAGCGAGCGTTTCTACGGTACCAGTTATAATGGCGTTCTTCTTTGACCAATATCCACTCGGCTTGCATATCACCGGCTTTGCCTTGCCAGTCTACGGTTTTAATATTGAACCCTGCCAGTTTGCCGCGCTCGGGGCGGCGGTTAAATTTGGGTTTAATCCCAATATACATGTTTTGGGTGCGCACGGGTATACGGGTTGAGTTTTGCACATAGCGACCACCAGGTTCGGACACACCGGCCATAATTTCGGCGCGTAACGGGTGCATACTGTCAATGCCTTCGCCTTTAATACTGAGGTCTAGCCGCAAAATACCGTCTGCATCGGTTGTACCGCCGCCGAGATCAATAAATTTCTCGCGAAATGTTTTTTCTGCCAAACCAAATTGATAGCCTTTTAAATCGGGAAACGGGTTAGGATCAATGCGTATTCTGGCTTCGGCTTCCCCTGCCAAGTTCGCACCATTGGCACCGTATAAAAATTGTGCGGAAACCTGCAAAGGCCGGATTTCATCGGTGCGCAAAGGCGTATCTTTAATTTTAAGGTCAACTTTGAGCTTTTGCGGGACAAAATCCTCCACCGAAAAGCTTGTGGAACCAACCTGGCCCAAACCGTCTATATCTATTATGGCCCGCCATGTACCGCGCGGTGCCGATTTACGGATGGCGAAAGCTTGCAACATGGTACCCGCCTGTGTCTGGTCAAAGCGGATTTTGCTAAACTCTTGCCCCGTAGGTTTGAGATAGCGCACATGCCCGGCGCGGCCCTCTACGGCGACCGCCTTGGAATTTCGCAGCATGGCCGTAATATTGGCGGCTTCACCGGGCCGGTACACGCCCCGGTCCGCAAATACATAAGCATCAATATCCTTGGCGGCACTGCGGCCCCCTATGGCAAAGGCGGATAAATCTAGCGGCGAGCGGCCCAAGTCCAAAAGAGCATAATCACCATCTGAGCCATATGCCATGAGCATGCGCGGGTTTAACGGCCCTGTGCCTTTGAGTAATTGTGCATCAAAATGTACCCGGCCATTGCTGTTGGTTGTCGCCCTGCCCAGCACTTCATTATTACGAGCCACTAGATCAACTCGGATATTGCGGACGGCTTTAGCCGTATTGATCGAGCGCACGGTGGCATCAAGCCCGGACGGGCTTTGATAGGTGGTAAAAGCAAGGTCGGTGACAATAACCCAGCGCCAGGCCCTGGTCGGGGTGTAGTCATCATCACCCGTGCGCGGGCGCACAGCTTCTACAATATAGGCACCGCTTTGTATCTCTCCGATCAACTCATGCAAAGGAAACACGGTTGTGATGCTAGTGTTGGGCAAGCTCTTGATTGGCAATTTACCCGTCCAGATTTGTTCGCGAACCTCTGAGGCGACATTTTCATAGCCGTAAAAATAGCGGCCTTCTTCTATGGTTTGGCCCGCATCAGGATTGCGCCTTGCAATCATCCGGTCACCAATGCGAAACACCGTAATATCAAGTTCTGCGATATTTGTAGTCTCAATAGCCAAACCCTGGGCGCCAATACGCGGCAATATTACCCCGTTACCGGCGAAGGAAATACGGGCCGGTTTATCGCCAAAGCTGATTTGCAAGCTATGATCTTGGGACAGTTTCTCACCGCTAGCACTCATCAGACCGCTCAGCATGGTGACTGTATAGTCTTTGGAAAACGCCAAACCCGCCAAACACAAGGCCTGGCCATTGACTTCGGTGCTAATTCTTGTCGTCGGCTCGACGCGGATATAGTCAGCGAGTTTCAGATTATCACCGCGCTTGAGCGGTAAATTAAAATATAAACAAGCGCGGGGTGCATCTTGGGCATCATCAATTTTCCAACCGGTATTGGCAAATTGGATTTTTTGGGCGGCCGTTTTCGTAGCCGGCGGCTTGGTGCGCTCTACACGATTTGGCACATTAGGTACAGTTCGCACACTATCCGCCCTATCAATATTTACGGGTTTGGGTTGGCTACTGCCTAATTCCGCCAAAAACCCGTAGCCAATCCACCAAGCCAGTAAAAATATTGAGATTACACTGACTACCAGGATTGATTGACGCTTCATGACCGATTCCTTTTAAATTTATTTTGGTCTATAGCACAAATATGACATGAATGTGCCCGAAATAGGGGTTTTTGGCGGCAAACCCCAGTAAAAATTTACGGTTTTTTTACCAAAACCTCTAACCGGGTTTAAATCACTACCCCCTATAACTCGTCCCATAACCGGAAAAATCCGGGGTAAACTGATCTATGGGAAAAGACAATGAAACTTAAAAAACTACTTTTAGCTGGTGGGGCTGCCGCGATTGTGACGGCTTCTACTGCATATGCATCAATACTGGATCGTCCATTCTTCCAAGTCCTTGGCGTTGTAATCGTCTGGGGAGCTGATGGCATGGACGGCGCAGCACCGATTGCATCCGACTTTGTACTCTTGACGCCTGCGTCTGGTTCTGCTGGTGCAGACCTTATTGGTGCGAATGGTGCGACCGTAATTACCGGAACACTGGACGCAATTGATGCGGACGGTATTAATGCTGGTGCGACGGCGGAAAATCCTGTTTCTGGTGCCACATCAGGCGGTGTATATGCTGATGCCAACTCTAGCGGCATCCTTGATGCTGGCGATACTTTATCCGCCTTTGGTGTTGATGCGACTACTGATGTAGACGGCATGACCAATGAGCATTTATCAAGTTTTTATGTAGCGTCTAATGCTGCATTTGATATTTTTGCACAAAGTTCAAACTTGGTTACTACTGGTGATTTTTCCGCATTGGACGAAGCCGATATCAGCTATGCTATGGCTTTGACCACATCCGGTACGGACGGCGCTCTGGCATTTGGCGCTAACGCCCAGACGCCTGCTACGGGTGGCACTGGTCCGGTTGTAGCCGTTAATGATCTTGGCGACATGTCTCTTGCTGCAACCAAAGTCTTTGACGGTGGCCAGCGCACTGCTGCTACGGTCGGGACTTTGGCTTCACAATCCGTGCGCTTTGACAACACATATACCTTGTCAGCTGGCGGAAGCGGTTACGACTTGTCAATGGGTGTTGGTACAATTCGCGCCGACGTTACCTATACAATCTATGTTCCGTAACAAAAACGTTCACGCATAAGATTGTCTCCAGGTTTCTGGAGTGATCTGAACGACTAAGCCCCGCCCATTTGGGCGGGGCTTTTGTTTGTGCTATTACCCCTAGGGTTAATAAACCGGAAAACATTTCCTGCTAGTTTACCTTTGACTAAAAGGAACTATGGGCCAAAAGGAATTATGGGAATGAGTGATAAAATCAAGACTTTCTTTATTGCATCAATATTGATGTGCGCAGGGACAATATCATTGTCGGCATTTTGGGCGCCGAGTGCCTATGCCTTCGGTATTGGTGTACAACCATCAACCGTGGAGATGACCGTAAAACCCGGTGATCGGCACCGCCAAATCATCACCATTGGCAATGTCCATAAAACCAAAACCATCAGCATGACAATGGGGCTGGCGGACTGGGCTTTGGATGATGGTGGACAATTGACTTTAAGCCCGCCGGGTGAAAGCGAACGTTCGTCGGCCGAATGGATACGGTTCAGCCCGGCTAGTGTGACGCTGAAACCTGAAACTAGTATGGACGTCATAGTTGAAATTAGCGTGCCTTATAAAATCAAACACAAAGGCGACCACCGTTTTGCTCTGTTGGCGACGACATTATTACCAGCGACGGACGAACGCGGTGATGTGTCCGGGGTCTGGAACCGTTATCAATTGGCGTCTTTATTTTATCTGACCGTGACACCTTCAAATAGTACTCCGGTTGTTTCCAATGTGGCTATTAGCAATACGGATACACAACTTTTGACCATGTCCATCAGAAATGATGGTAATGCACATGCTCGCCTCAAAGGTACGGCATATGTAAAAGACAAAAGCGGCAAGACGGTAGCCGAAGCGCCTATGTCAGTCGTCGTCCTTAATCAGGGCACACGTGATTATTCGTTAAACCTGAACAATCTGGAAGGCCTGACCTCCGGCACTGATTACCGGATTGAGTTTGATATGAAAAACACATTCGCCCCGCAAAATAAATTCAAAGCCACCAAGGTCGATATTGCACCTTTGGGTTTCCGTGCGCCCTAACGCCAAATTTGCTGCTATTATTGCCTTTCTGTCCATTATCTCAGGATGGCAAACAACTGCCTATGCCAGTTTTTTGGACAGTGATTTTTGGTGTCGAACTTACGGCTGTGTTGTCGTCCATGATGGCCAAAACTATGATATTTACGACAATTACCAATTCTCTCAAGGCCAGTGCTGTGTACCTAACGGTACGCCTATGATCCCTTATACAAGAAGGTTTGGTGAGTTTAACCTGACAGGTAGTTTAGATGCCAATCAAGCGCCAAATGCTGACCAGAGCATGATGTTTGGTATCGCACAAAATGGTGTCATCACCCAATCCCTCCAAGATGACGGCAATGGTTTTCTCGACGCCAGTGACAGCTTTGCCACCGGTTTTGTCATGAATTCGACCACCGACATTGCTCTGGACGGCCCCGGCAGGCAATATTCACACAGCTTCTTTATTTCCTCGCGCAATACAAGGTTTTCGATCAGAGGTCTGTCCTCCATCAATTCGGCCACGCAGGATTTCGCCACTACATTGTCCTTGGACAATATTAGAATTGATACATCGTTTTCCAGACGCGGCAATGACGACGGCTTTCGCTATGGACGCCGAGCCAGAACCAATAATATCAACGTTTTTAGCAATATCAACGACTTGGGCGATTTACAGGCAACACCGACAAGGGTGTTTCAGTTTAACCGATTTTCCGGCATTAGGCGACGTAACGGCAATCTAAATGATCAGACCATTCGCCTGGATTTTCTCTACACAATGCCCCAGTACGATATGTCAATGGGGGTAGGTTCGCTCAATATTGACGTTATCTACGACATTTATAAAGAACCGTAAAATACTCCCAAAATTCATCCTGTCCTGACATCCGTTTCTATGCGAGCGGCCAGCTCCGGGTCTAAATCCAGAGCCATAGCCAACTCGTCCAGATAGTCTCGTTCCTTTGGATTAAGACCATTGGCGACGCGGGCGGATGCGGCGTAAATTTCCCGCCCGGCTTGTTCACTGTCAGATAAAGCCGCTATAACTTGGGCGCTTTCTGGCTGGGCCAAAGCGATTTTCAGCACGTTTGTACTCTCACCATCATGAGCGTTGATCAATGCAAGTTCTTCCTCGTTAATACTACCGTCCACCTTGGCAGCGGCGATCATGGCCCGCAACAACATATCTGCTCGGGCTTCGGCTTTGGGGCCTTTAAGCCGCCCGATAATATCCTGAGCAGATTTGGGGCGTGTCCCGCCGTTTTTCTTGTAGGACTGCCACGCCAATGTCCCAAGTCCGGCCAAACCGCCTATCATGGCCAGCTTGCGCCCGGACCGGGATGATAATAGCAGCGCCAAAGCCCCGGCTGCGGCCCCTGCCCCCACACCTTTGCGCAGTGCATCACGGGAAGTTTCGTTGTCTTCAACACCGAGCTTATCCACCAAATAATCTTCGCCTAAACTGGCAATTTCTTTGCCCTTTTTAGTTAAGCTTTTTGTGCGCCCTTTACCTTGAACCGTCAGTTTGAACCGCCCCGGGTTTGCCGGAGGCTGTTTAGTTTAAGTTATGCAGCCTTTGGGACTTTGTCCAGTGCTGCGTAGTATAGTTCCTCTGCTTCGGCAGGCGGGATGTTGCCAATCGGCTCCAATATTCGTCTATGATT
>JAJRSJ010000039.1 GCA_024278855.1 Alphaproteobacteria bacterium
ATCCGATAATGCCATCAACTCCTTGTGGGAAGGCGGCGGTACGAATGCCAGCGGTGCCATGGAGTTGGCCGACACATGGATGCAGAGCGAGACCGCATACCATGTGGCAGAAACGGGCAGAGACGACCCAAAAAAATATGTCATCCTCATGACCGACGGTGTCAATAATTACACCTCATATGATACACAAACACTCGCCGCTTGCACGAGCATGAAAGCTGCCGGCGTAACGGTTTATACCATTGGCTATGCCCTTAACCCGCAAACGTATGGTTCTGATAATGCGTGGGATACATACACACCCCCCCAAGCCGAAATAGACCGGGCAACGGATCTGCTCTCACAATGTGCGACCAGTGCCGATCATTTTAAAACCACAGATAATGACACTGATTTGGCAGGTATTTTCGAGGGCATAGGCGCAGAAATCGCCGCAAATTTCCTGCGCATAACCCACTAAGGCCTGTGGACATTTAGGGCTAGACCCTAGCCAACTATTTCGTCTTCTGCGAAGAAAAATGCGATTTCTCTAATGGCGGAGGTTTCGCTGTCGGAACCGTGGGCGCTATTTTCGCCCAAGCTCAGCGCAAATTCGGCGCGAATCGTGCCCGCGTCGGCCTCTGCCGGATTGGTTGCACCCATGACATCCCGGTAATGCTTTATGGCGTTTTCGCCCTCTAATACCTGTACGACAACTGGCTCGGAAGTCATAAATTCGACCAATTCGCCGTAAAACGGACGTTCTGCATGCTCAATATAAAAACCTTTAGCCTGATCTTCGCTCATTTGAATGCGTTTTTGCGCAATTATGCGCAAACCCGCCGCTTCAATAACGGCGTTGATTTTGCCGGTAATATTGCGTTTGGTTGCGTCCGGCTTGATGATCGAAAATGTTCTTTGGGTCGCCATGATAATTCCTTCATTTAAAGCGTGATAAATTGTTTGGCTGCTCTATAACGGGCGAAAATTCATCTGTGAAGAGCTATGTTACACATAAATGATCTGACATTCCGTATTGAAGGCCGCTTGTTGTTTGACCAGGCGACTTTGGCCATCACTAAAGGTTCCAAAGTCGGCTTGGTCGGGCGCAACGGCACCGGTAAATCCACCTTGTTTAATCTGATTAAAAACCAGATTAGCCCGGACGGCGGCTCAATTCGCCTGCGCAAAGGGGCGCGGCTTGGTTGGGTTGACCAAGAGGTTCCCTCCGGCCCCATAAGCTTATTGGAAACGGTGCTTGAAGCGGATACCGAACGCCACGCCCTCATGGCTGAAGCCGAAACGGCGACCGACCCGACCCGTATCGCCGACATTTATACCCGCCTCGCCGATATAGACGCCTACACGGCCGAAGCTAGGGCTGGCTCTATATTGTCTGGACTGGGTTTTTCCGGAGAAGATCAGCAAAAACCCTGTAGCGAGTTTTCCGGCGGCTGGCGGATGCGGGTGGCATTGGCGGCCATGCTGTTTGCCATGCCGGACTTGCTGCTCTTGGACGAACCGACCAATTATCTTGATATTGAGGGTTCCGTCTGGCTCGAAGCCCATATCCGGAGCTATCCCGGTACGGCGTTTATTGTCTCTCATGACCGGGATTTCCTCAACACGGCCGTAACCCATATTGCTCATTTAAGAGACGGGAAATTATTTGGCTATCCCGGCACCTATGATGATTTCGAGCGCAAATTGGCCGAGCAACAGCGCCTGTCAATGGCTATGCGCGGCAAACAAGATGCCGAGCGGCGGCATTTGGAGAGCTTTGTCGAACGGTTCAGATATACCGCCTCCAAAGCCAAACAGGCCCAATCGCGCATCAAACGACTTGAGAAAATGCGCCCGGTCGCCACCATCATCAATGACCCGATCCCGCCCATAGACCTGCCCAGCCCGCAGCGCGCCCTCAGCCCGCCCATTGTGCGCTTTGACGAGGTATCCCTTGGCTATGAAGACGGCGTGAGCGTGCTGAAAAATGTCAATTTGCGGATCGACAATGATGACCGCATCGGTATTTTAGGCAAGAACGGCGAGGGTAAATCTACCTTTGCCAAAGGTATTTTAGGGCTACTCGCCGCCCAGTCCGGGCATATTAGACGCCATAAAAAACTGCGGATCGGCTATTTCGCCCAACACGAAATCGACGCCCTGAACATGAAACAAAGCGCCTATGACCATGTAGTTGAGTTGATGCCCACCGCCACCGAAGCCCAAAGACGCGCCCGGTTGGCCCGGTTCGGACTTGGGAGAGACCAGTCCGAAACCATCGCAGGCGATCTTTCGGGCGGCGAGAAAGCGAGGTTGTTATTCTCGATTATCAGCTTCCATGCGCCGCATTTACTGGTGTTGGACGAACCCACCAACCATCTGGACATGGACAGCCGGGCCGAATTGACCAAGGCCCTCAACGATTACGCCGGGGCCGTATTGCTCATCTCCCATGACCGTAGCCTCATGGAAGCCGTGGTGGACAGGTTGTGGGTGGTGGCGGACGGCGACATTGTGACTTACGATGGTAATATGGAAGATTATAGACGCTTGCAGCTTGAAAAAAACCGCGCACCGCGCAAGGAAAAATCCAACAAACGGGCAAAAAACCAACACAGGCGTAAAGGCGCACAGGCGAGAGCAGACATAGCCCCCTTAAAAAAGACAGTGGCGGAACTCGAAAGCAGCATTAGCACGGCAAAAAAGCAAATATCTGACCTTGATAAACAACTTGCCGTTTCAGATTTGTTTACCAACAACCGCGAAAAAGCTGTAAGATTGGGGAAAGAGCGTGTAAACACATTATTGTAACTGGAGAATTTGGAAAATTCCTGGCTGGATGCTGTGGAGAGGTACGAAACGGCATTAAAGAAAATATAGTGGGAAAAGAAAACATAATGGGGGGTCTTGGTAGGATACCAAGATATTTTGCAATATGCATAGTCTATATAATGGTGTCGGTGTTGTCAGCGGGGAAACTGGCGATAATATAATCGAAGTGTTTTCCTGGGTGATTGGTTCATTTAGCGAAAAACACGGGCCACCCAAAGATATTCTCTACCCGCAATCCGAAGTCGATTTTTACAAAAATGTCCCCCCCGGCGATCATATATTGCAGACCATTTGGGCCGGGAAACGCTTTTTACACTTTAAAGACTGGGGCCATATGGGCAATTGGCCCTTAAGCTTCGCCGAAGAACCGGACGAGCTGATCACACGGCGCAAGGGCCGCACCCAACAAAACCGGCTGACCGAAATTCACGCCGCCCGCCACGACGAAAAATATTATGTGGACGATTATGGCCGCCCGGTTATTTACTATTGCGCCCGGCAACTCGCCGACCCGGGCTATATCAATTACCGTATTATCAACCGTTTGTCTGATATGCTGCATAAAACCGCCCCAAAACCTATTTTCATCCAAGAAACTCCCAACCGGGAACTCACCATAATTTGCGGCGCATTTATGGGGCTAGGCCATTTGTTTTGCACACGAAACCGCGGCATAAGAAAAGTATTTAGCTGGGACGGCAAGGAAAATTATGCCGCTTTCACACTCGCGGTTTATCTGCATATAAACGGGTTCAACAAAACCCTTGCCTTTAAAAAATTCGGTCACTTGTTTAGCATCCAGACCAAAAAAGATTTAAAAATAGCTTTTTTACAATTGAAGTTTTTTAAACCGGCGCTCAAAGACTTGCGCCAATTGTTAGAAACGCACGCAGCGGACAAGCAAGTAAATCTGGCCAAAAAACGGCAAGCAAAAGCCGCCTAGAGCGTTCCCGGTATAGTCAACGACAGGTCAGACGCTCAACATAGCCTTGTGCGTTTAATTCAACGGTCAAGCGGTCACGGATAATCGGGCCAAGCTCGTCAATCCGGCTTACGGCCCGAATGGCCGGCGCGTACAGCACCTGCCCGGATAAATACTCGCGCACTTCAAGCAAGGGCGGCGATGGTCGCATGTCTCGCAAAAAATCGTCATGGTCAAGTTCCTGCTCGGCCGGTTTAACCAACCGTGTCCGCCCCGGCAGGGCCGCAAACACTATGCCGCCCTCATGCTGACCCACTAACCCCAAAAACAGACGCGACTGGCACAGATCATCATCAGGTATGCGGCGAGTTGGCTGCGGGCGTTGATTGAGCGGCACCACATATTAGCCAAGATTTGGTCTTTGGTTTTGCCCTGCAACGCCAGATCCGGGCGTATAACAAGCGGATAAAAGCACCAGTAAAACAGCTGCGGCTATCATAGCCTTGCATAATCCCATAACCGAAATCCTTTCACGAGACACCGAATCGCTCGGCCAAGCTTAAAAGCTGTTCATAGGCAAGTGCAACCAATGTCTGGGCAATTTTTACACGCAATTATTTTACTATGGATACTAAATTTTTATTTTAATAAACTAGTTTATTATTAAATTGGTTTATTATAGTTTGTTGCAAAGATAGTCATTTACAAAATCCGGCAGTGGGCAGGCGAGCATCACCGGAGCAACTCAGTTCACCGCCATGACGCGAGGTTAGAAAACACATGAAAACTATTACCCAAAACCAAAAACTAGATTTAGCTCGGATGTTTGACGCCTTGGGGCACCCCAGACGCATTGCTATATTTCTCACATTACAAAAAGCTAGGCCAGAAGGGCTTAGATTTGGGATGCTGGCACAACAGACCAATATGACCGAGTCCAGCCTGACCCATCATATTAAAATGATGCAAAAAGGCGGCATTGTGAGTGCGAAGAGCAAAGGCCCCGCCACAGTGCTGGGCTTAAATTTATCCCAACTCAAACAGGCACAGGGGTTTTTAAGCCTATAATTACATTAAAGCATTTCTGTGTTCGCGGAGCAAATAACGGGCCACTATAACAAGCAATGTCATGACTACATCTTAGGCTTGACCCAACGGCCGTGGTCGTCTTGTTGCCAATAGGCTGTGGTCAGGCCGGCATGTTTAGCCTGTTTCCAGCGCTTGCGGGCTACGACTTTGTCTTGTTCGTTGCGCCCGTCCAATATGGTGATGCATCTACTTGCGCCGGACACATCTTGCATCTGCGCCCCGCCGACCAAAATCGCCACGTCAAACCCTTGCGCGTCTTCACATGTGGTGGTCAACAAAATAGGCTGATATTCGGCTAAAGGTTCGTCGTCCCTGCCGTGGGGCAAAAACGCATCTTGTTTATATGTCCACAAAAACTTATCGAGCCGCGCCATTGCCTCTTGCGCAGTACCCAAGCCCGGCCCGATTTTGAGCAATGCCCGCCAGTTTTTAGCGCGGGTTTTTTCCAAAATATCCGGCAAAACCGCTTCCAGCGTGCTTTGCTGCAAATGGTAAAACCAATGTTCGACCTGCCCTACCTGCTCGTCATGCTCAACATGTTCGGCCATTTAGCCCTCGTGGTTATCGGCCACCCAGCGGTTCATCAGCCTAGCCCCAAAACCGGTTGCCCAAGTGGGTTCGCGCGGATCAGAGCGGTTTGATTTCCAAGCCGTGCCGGCAATATCCACATGGGCCCAGGGAATATCGCCTACATAGCGTTGCAAAAATTGCCCGGCCGTAATCGACCCGGCCCCGTCCGGGCCGGCCGAAATATTTTTCATATCCGCATTGGGACTGTCGATCAATTTGTCATAGGCTTTGTTCAGCGGCAAACGCCATACGGCCTCCGTAGAATGGTCCCCAGCCTTTTGTAATTGTTCAGCAATTTCGTCGGAATTTGTAAACACGCCCGCATGTTCATGACCAAGGGAGACAATGATAGCCCCGGTCAAAGTGGCCAAATCAATCATGGCTTTTGGCTTGAACTTTTCTTTGGCATACCAAAGGGCGTCGGCCAGAACCAGACGGCCCTCGGCGTCGGTGTTTTGTACTTCAATGGTTTGGCCTGACATGGATGTGACAATATCGCCGGGGTTTTGAGCTTTGCCGTCCGGCATGTTTTCCACCAGTCCGACAATGCCGATAACATTGGCTTTGGCCTTGCGGGCCGCGATTGTGTGCATGGCCCCGACCACGGCGGCCGAGCCGCCCATATCGCCTTTCATATCCCACATACCCGCACCGGGTTTGAGAGAGATACCGCCGGTGTCAAAGGTCACACCCTTGCCGACCAGACACACTGGTTTGGTGCCTTTTTTGCCGCCGTCCCATTTCATAATAACCAGTTGCGAAGCACGCGGCGAACCTTGCCCGACCCCGAGCAAAGCCCCCATGCCCAGTTTTTTCATGGCCGCTTCGCCTAAAATTTGCACTTTTAGACCCGCCGTTTCTTTTTGAGTTTCCATTTTCTTGATGCGCCTGGCATAGCTCTGGGGGTATAGTTTATTGGCGGGCTCCATGACCAAATCGCGGGCCAAAAGCGTGCCCTCACCGACGGGGCCGTAGAAATATTTCCAGGCGGCGCGGGCTTTGCTCGGGTGTTCGATGGCAATTTTCACATTTTTCAAGCTCGGTTTTTTATCCGCTTTTAATGTGGTGCGGTATTTATCAAACCGGTAGCTCGCCAACACCGTGCCGAGCGCCGCCTTAGCTGCATCGGTTGGCGACAAACCGAACCCGTCCAGATGTATGACCAAACTTGTCTCGCCGCACATCAAAAGCGCCTTGGTGACCCGTGCCCCAAATTTTTCGGTGTTAAATTCGTCCAATTTACCACAACCTGTCACATAAAGACGATTGGTTTTCGTACCGTCCGGCCCCAGGATTTCCGTATTTTTTCCCATGCGCCCATCAACCAAACCGGCTTTTGCGGCGGCAGAGACGCGCTTCTTTGAAAGTTTATCATAGGTTTTATAAGCATCTGACGGCTTGGCCCCCTTAAAAACAGGCAGGACGACGACAGACCTTGCCTGACCTTCTTTGATTTGCGGGCTGATAAAGCTAATTTTCACGTGGAACTCCATTATATTTTTTAGTTTTTCTTACAAAAACTTATAGATTTTATCCGCAATCGGCAATGGTAAACTATAATTCAATAAGCTAGAAGACCAGTGCCAGAAGGTAAGTGCCAGAGAGCGTGTGTAAATCTGTATATAGAGGGCTAACCGGTTAAGTGAAACTTTTCCAGACATATTTTTTGCGGCAAGTCCGCACCCCGCTCCTGCTGTCCCTATCAGCCCTGTCCGTGCTTGCCTTGTTAACCCAGAGCCTGTCCACTTTGGATTTGATCACCCAAAACCGCCAATCGGCTTTAACCTTCCTGTATATTACCACCCTGACCTTACCGCAGTTGTTTAGCATTATCATGCCTTTAGCCGTGTTTATGGCCATGCTCTATGCCCTGAACCGGTTAAATATGGACAGCGAGCTTGTGGTCGCCAAAGCATCGGGGTTCAGCCCGTGGCAAATCGCCAGCCCGGCTCTGCGTATTGCCAGCTTTGCCCTCATTGCCCACTTATTGATAAATTTATTTTTCCAACCATATTCATTTCGCCTCATGCGCAAGGCTTTGCTTGATATAAATATAGATATTGCCGCACGCATGATCCGCCCAGGTGAGTTTAACTCCCCCTCCACAGGCCTCACCCTCTATGCGAGCGAAATATTACCGTCAGGCCGCATGCGCGACATACTGATTTATGATGAGCGCAGCGCTGACGCGCCGCTTACATATTCCGCAAAAGAAGGGCAGGTAAACTCTATGCCCAGTGGCCGAACCAGTTTCACACTTTTTGACGGCAATATTTCCTCCCTCAACGACAATGGCGCCATGGATATTACGTTTTTCGAAAACACCACCTATGATCTCACCGAAATCCTTGCTGTAAACCCAGTCTTGCGTTTTAAAACTTCCGATAAATATTTGCATGAACTTTTAATGCCCGACCCTAGGGACCAGATACCGGACCGGTTGCGAAAAGGATATTTGGCGGAAGGGCATGCCCGCTTGTCTACACCTTTGTATAATTATGCTTTGGTGTTGCTGGCATTGGCTTTCCTGATACGCGGCGAACATAAAAAGATGGGTTACGGCGGCCGTATTGCGGCGGCGGGGGCATTAGGTTTTACACTGCGGCTCGGCGGCTTTGCCGTGGCCTCTGCAGCCGAAAAAAATAGCGCTCTAAATATAGCGCAATATTTACTCCCGTTGCTCACCGCCCTTCTATCCATTTGGTATTTACTTCACAAAAGGCGGCCACACACCCTCTTTCGGTTGCGCCCGTCTCGGCTTAGAGCATTTTTTGAGACCAATTGATGGCGACCTTAAACAGATATATTGCGACCCGCGTTCTGGTTTCGATTATGATCGCCTTTTTGATCATTACCGGCATTATCATGCTGGTCGATTTTGTAGAAGCAACACGCAATCACGGCTCTGAACCCAATGCCTCTATGTTGGGCATGTTGTATATTACATTTCTCAACGCCCCGATGTTGGTTGAGAAAACCGCACCCTTTATAGTCCTGTTCGGAGTTATGGGGGCATTATTTACCCTTAACCGCCACTCCGAACTCATTGTAATGCGCGCGGCGGGCCTGTCAGTCTGGCGATTTATTAAACCGGCAATTTTGGTGACGGCTCTATTGGGTGTTTTGTGGCCGACAGTTTTCAACCCTGTCGCTTCAATCACCCAGATCCAATACCGCAAAGCCGTGAATGAACTTTCCGCCAGCTCAACGACCGGAAATGTTAAACCCGTGCAAAAACCTATCTGGCTGCGCGAAGGCAATGACGATGGTTATGTGGTTATTCATGCTTTGTCGGCTGATATTGACCAGCATTTGCTATTTGATGTCACATTTTATATTTTTCACGCAATAGCGGGTGACCGCACAGTTTTTTCAACCCGGTATGATGCCAAGCGGGCCTATTTATCCAATGACGGGTATTGGCAATTATCTGATATAATTGAAAATGAAGACGGCAAAAAACCCAAGAAACTCAAGACCATTTCCCGCGTGACGAGCATAACATGGGATAGCCTTAAAGAACATGCGAAGCGCCAGAAAAACCCGCCATTTTGGCGAATTCGCGGGGAAATCAACAAAGCCAAAATAGCCGGATATACGCCGACAACCCTGATCATGCAGTGGCACAAATTATTAGCCTTGCCGCTGACATTGGTGGCTATGGCCATCATTGCCGCCGGAGCTTCCTTAAACATGGCCCGCCAGGGCGGCACATTACGCTTGCTAATTGCCGGCGCAGCTATGGGGTTTGGTGTGTATTTTGTAGATAATCTGGTCGGGGCCTTTGGAGAAACCGGTACATTGCCACCTGTTGTCGCCGCTTGGAGTGTACCCTTGCTTGTGCTATCATGCGGCTTGGTGTTTTTGTCCTGGATCGAGGACGGATAAGTGCGCGATAGTGTTGCACCACCATAAAAAAAGTCTATGTAATAAAAAATCTATGTAATAAAAGCCTGTTAATAAAACTGCGTTAAGTGAAGATTTGTAAGGATATTTGCAAAATGAACACCTCAATATTGAAAAGAGCGACACCTAAAATGCGCATAACAACAAAAATCCTCATGGGGACAACAAAAACCTTCATGGGGATAGCCCTGATGGCCGCTTTTACCCATGGGCAGATATCCAACGCCCAATCGGCACACGGCATTGCAGCCGTGGTCAATGATGATGTTATCACCACATATGATTTACGCCAACGTAGCCTGTTCATGATGGCGACCCAGGGTATAGAGCCTACGGACGAGGCGAAACAACAAATCCTGTCCCAAGCCATGCGCAATCTGGTGGATGAGAAGCTGCAAATTCAGGAAGCCAAAAAGTTCGACCAAACAATTTCCAATGACGAAGTGAGAAACGGCGTTCAAAAAATCATTGTCCGCAATGACATTAGTGTTGAAGAATTTGCGCAACGCTTGGCTTCTGCGGGTATTTCCATAAGTACATTACAAGATCAAGTGCGCTCGGAAATAGCTTGGCAACGGATTATTGGTGGTTTGTACGGGTCACGCATACGCATAAGTGATGCGCAAATTGATGAAACCTTAACCCGGCTGTCCGCCAATGCTGATAAACCCAGTTATAGAATTGCCGAGATATATATTGAAGCAACACCGGATATCGGCGGGATGAACGGGGCTATGCAAGGGGCTGCCGCCATGATTGAACAGCTTGGCCAAGGCGTACCTTTCCCGGTTCTGGCCCGGCAATTTTCTTCTGCACCCTCGGCGGCTAAAGGTGGTGATATTGGCTGGATTCGTGAAGGTGAACTTCGCGAGGAAGTTAACACTGTTATTATGCAAATGGAAAAGGGACAGGTATCCAACCCTATTTCGGTCCCCGGCGGGGTTTATGTTGTCGCCTTGGCCGACAAGCAAATTTCCACCAACGAAACCTTTTATACCCTTAGCCAAATCAACTACAAAATCAAGGACGCCTCCGAACTGCCTGCGGCAAAAATCGCCCTGAAGGCCGCAGCAGAAGCCGCCAAATCTTGCGATACGCTGGACGAGGATGTTAAAGATATTGAAGGTATTGGCAGTAACGCCATGGGCGAGATTAAAGCCGGTGATTTGACCAAAGACATCCTGGATATTTTGGCGGCAACGGATGTGGGTAAAGTCTCGGCGACCATGGAGACCGGCCCTTCCCTAATCGCTGTGATGGTCTGCGAGCGCGAAATTCGCGGCTCCAATATACCGTCGCGCGAACAAGTGGAAAACCGCCTGCTCAGCCAGCAAGAAGCCCAAGCCTCGCGGCGCCATCTCAGGGATTTGCGCCGGAAAGCGACCATTGTCAGCCGCTAGTGTCAGCCGCTAACCCACTTGCGCTCACTTTAGGCGACCCGGCCGGCATTGGCCCGGAAATCACCTACAAGGCCTGGGAATATTTTCGGGACAAAGACGAATGTTTTTTCGCTATTGGTGATCCGGCCTATTATCCGGGTGCAGCCCTGATCGACGCACCAAGCCAAGCCGGAGAAATCTTTGCAAGCGCCTTACCTGTTCTGCCCATGGATTGTATATCCGTATCCCCCGGCAAACCAGATGTGGGCGCTGCCAAGGCTATAATTCATTCTATAGATACGGCGGTGAAATTTGCTTTGGACGGCCAAGTTTGCGGGATTGTTACAAATCCAATCGCCAAGGAAATTCTCTATAAATCCGGTTTTGATCATCCAGGGCATACGGAATATCTGGCCCATTTAACCGGCGCAATCAAGCCCGTCATGATGCTGAGCGCCCAAGGTTTACGGGTAGCTCTACTG
>JAJRSJ010000040.1 GCA_024278855.1 Alphaproteobacteria bacterium
CTGTGAAAATCTCCCGGTCCTCCCGTTAAAACAGAAAAACCTTAAAGTGGACGACTTTTACGCCGCCCGCGAGGACACAATACCCTCGCTACAGTGGACGAATATTGCACCGCCGTTCACATTTTATAACAAGGTGAAACCAATGTGAGGGAATTAAACTAATTGGACAAACAAATACGGCTCGCGCCCCTTTTGGGAGCGCGAGCCGCTTTACAGGCGGTATATTGGGGAGACTAGGCCGCCTGTTTTCTTGGCGTGGGTTTAGCTTTAGTGAACAGTTTAGCTATGCGTTTCCAGTTTTGCGCAGGTGGGCAACCACATGCTTCTCGGTAGTGGATGGCAGGGAACGCCGCCCATTTTGGAAGCCAATCGGGGTTTGCTTTGTCAACGCCGTGTCCTGCTATGCGGTTCTTGATGATTTGCTTTTGGTTCTTGGCCGTGTCGGTGACGCACCCTTGGGCGGTTGTTTTCCCTGCGATGTCCGCGACCATCTGATTGACCACGCCTTTGTCGCGCAAGATGTCAAAGAAAGCTTCGTCAGGTGACCAGTAGCCACCAAAGTCCGCGCCCGTTAGAACGCCAACGGCTTCTACTGCGCCGCTATTGGTGGATAGGGTTTCAGCCATGCAGAATGTCATTATCCGCAAGACTGATTTATCATCTAGGTCTAGCAAGGTGGCGAATACAGTGTTCAAACTAAACATGCTTGCATAGCGGTGATAGATTTGAGTATCGTCTTTCTTTAGTCCCAATAGCCCTGCAATGACTTTACGCTCTGCGGTCAGTTCCTGCTCGGCCTTGGAATTTTCAACGCTTACCTGCGTGGCTTCTTTACGGGTGGTTTGCTCGTCCTTGGACACTTTCCAATGCCGTGAACCCGTAATCATGTGGGCTACGGTCAAGCGCATAGCCATCTTGGGGTGCTTAATAAGTGCCGCCCGTGCAATGGAATGGCGGTGTAAATTCATATACTCTGCCATCGGGCCTGACATTTCAGGGCGCGGTTTTGTCTCTGGTTTTTCTTCGCCACTTTGAGCCTGATGGTCTAAACGTCTTGCTTCGGCTTCGGGCATAAAGCCCTCATGGAATATAACCTGTCCATCGTTCTTAACCTCGATATAGACATTGCCGCCCTGTTCCTTACTGCGCTCGACATGCTCCCACCCATAAAAAGTTTGCCCGACATCACCGATGAACACGTTTTTCCAACCATCTTTCTCGTATTGCTCCGCTTCCAGTGCAACAACGGTATTCTGGCATGACCAAAACAATTCGGGGTCAGCGAATTGACCGTGCTCGCCGAATAAGTCTTTGATGATGGTTCCCTTATACTCCTCCATAGGGAACAAGGCTTTATCGGTGGTAATAACACCGCCGCCTGATAACCAAGCCTTTAACTGCTCGCCTTGGGGCGCGTAGTCGTCAGACTTGAATATCTTTAGCCATGCCGTTTGTTGTTTCTTACTCGCCATTGTCAGGGCGCGGATGGTAGCAGGATTGATTTTCTCGTCCGTGTATAATTTGCGTAGTTGCGGCAGTAATGCGCCAAGGGCAAGCCGCTGTTTAACGGCGCGTTCGGTAATGCCAAACACGGCGGCGATCTCGGCAATGCTCTCGCCTTTGTCTGCGAGTTTCTTAAACGCTTCATATTGCTCCATTTCTGTCGGGGCAAGACGGGCGATGTTTTCTAAAATACTGGCTTCTAGGGCTTGGGCATCATCGTCCGCGTCCATGATACAGCACGGGACGGCGGCAATCTTGCCGCCATCATCTGCAATGGCTTTTAGACAAAAATATCTGCGCCGCCCTGCGATAATGCCGTAAGCGTTTTTATTATCTTTGGTTGGCTCTGGCCGTACCAAGAGCGGCTGGCGTATGCCGCGCTGTTTAACACTCGGCAAAATGTCGGATATGTCAGGCAGTTTATTGCCCTTGGCCTTATGGCGCATATTCAAAGTCGAGATATGCAAATCCGCAAATGCGATATGTTTTAAATCAAGTGGTTTAGTCATGGCGTAGTCTCCTATTTTGCCGTTTTGGTTTGGGGTGAATTTATAAAATCAAGCAAATCAATTTGAGCGCGTCCGACTTCATCGAACATGCCGATGTCGCACGGTTTTTGCTGTGCGTTCGGGTTCCGCTTGGGTGTCATGGGGTGAAATGTTCGGGCGGTAAGTTTCTCGCCAAGTGTCACGTGTCGGACTCCGTTAATCAGGGTCTGTACGCCGACTTCTGTTTGCTCGCATTTGGGTTTGGCACTCATGCCGCGCTCTCGCAAAACAGTGTGCAAAGCCGTTCCCGTTCAGCCTTTGCCGCGTCCAGTGCTTCGGATAGCAATTCATTTGCGACTTGGGATAAATAGACATTATCACTATCGGGGTAATTGGCTTCAATTCCCCAAAGGCTCGCGGCGTGGTCGGTGAGTTCGGTCTCGTCTATGGTGACTGATAGGATTATGCCGCAATAAAACCATTCGTCATTTTTCCATGCCGCCATGATGGACTCTGCCTTGGCTTGGTCCCTATCAAACCGCTTGCGCCATCCATTGCCCGCGCCGATAAATCCTGCGGCATTGGGGGCTAGGCTCGGCCAAAACCCGTCTTGGCGTTCGTCGGGTTTATCGGGGCTGTCGTCATGGGCAATTCTTGCCGTGATTATGTACTCGCCAACGTCCAAGCATATGCTGTCGCCAAGACAGACATAGGGCAAAAACTGCTCTGTAAATTCTGCTTCTCGCGCTCCCATCTTAGTTATTCCAGAAAACGTGAATTTCTTTATAGCCTGTCTCAATAGTGAAAACATCGCCGCTTAATTCCATGTCACGCGCCATAGATTTGTAATCAATATAGTATTTGAGGGTTTCGGGAATTTTAGTGGTGGACTCGGTGAGTTCCTCGGCAAAGTCCGCTAGGCTTTCATACTCGCCGTTGTACCGCTCAAGGGCTGACTCCGCGTCCTCAATATCGCCGCCATAGTTTTCTAAAAGCTTGCCGCCAAAGCCTGAACAATTTCCGATAAACTCGGCAATCTCTACCACACGGGCAAAGCTGTCATATTCGTTGATGGTGACGCCATCAAAATATTCGTAGTCGTGAATTGCCCATTCTTCCGCGTCTGGGGTGGGTGAGGTTTTAAGAATATCGCGCACGGCTTCGCGTATGCCGTCCTCGTCTTCCACATCTATCCATGCGCCGTGTAAGTGGCCGTTATTGTAGGCGGCAAGGCAAGCAACATAAATGCGCGGGGTATCGGGGTCTGGCGCAAATGGTGCGGCTAGATTTCCTGTCGGTTGGGCTTGGTTCGGTGTTTCGGTTCTAGGCTCGGTCATGGGTAGTCTCCTCTTTTTTCCCGCACCAGCCTCCGCCGGAAGGGCGGGGATGGGCGGTTAAGAGGCCCGCCAGCAGGGTGCATTAAGGGCGCGGGGCAAGGGTTTTGGTAGGAAGACTAAGACGAATTATACGCACACAGAGCCAAAGCCCTTGCGCCGTGACCGCGCCCTGCTATCAGGGCCGACCGCCCATCCCCGTCCTTTCGAAGGAGGCGCTAATGATGTGGAGATTTAAATATCTTGCCAATTATCGACAAATTGCCCGCGAATTGAAATGATACTATCAGGTAATGATTTTTTTGAAGTCATTGCAAAGAACGTGGCAGCACGAGACGATCCAACGTATAAATATTTTAGAAATAGGTCAGGTGATTGTTCGGCTAGTTGATCAATATCAACAAAGAACACCGCTTCAAACTCTAAGCCTTTTATATATTTTTTATCATAAATTCTAACGTCATTATCATCTCCCATTGACGCTCCATCTACACACGCGATCGCCTCAATGTTTATTTCTTCAAGTTTTTCAGTTAACTGTATAGAGAGAGTTTTTGCTTCATCATCACTATTTACAAGAATGGCTATTGTTGGGCGGTTAGCTCCACTAAAGCTTTTATCAATCTCAAAGATTCTGGAAGCTAGCCATTGAGATAGTAACTCGGTTGAATTCAAGTTTTCAGATAGTGTTTAAAATTCTGTGTCATTCCAGTAGATTTGCACCAAGGGCAGGCTTTGCTCTAAAAAATAGGA
>JAJRSJ010000041.1 GCA_024278855.1 Alphaproteobacteria bacterium
ATCCAAAGAACGCATCCGCCGTGCGGGCGCTAAAATCCTTGAGGACAACCCTGACCAAGTTGGCAAGCTTGACATTGGTTTCCGTGTTCTCAAAATCGACAGCTCGAATATGAATGATGTGTATTATGCGCCGGGGGATGTGGATCAGACAAGCTTGTTGGATACGGTGGAGCATATCAAGCCTGACCGTTCGGCGGAGGATTTATTGTTTCAGGTCATGCTCGATTGGGGTGTGGATTTATCCTTGAGGGTTGTGCGCGAGAGCCTCGACGGCAAAACCGTATTCTTTGTCGGCGACAATGATTTGGCCGCCTGCTTTGACATGAAAATCACCGAAGACTTGGTCAAAGCCATGGCCGCCCGCAAACCCCTACGCGCCGTATTCCGCGACGACGGCTTTACCTCTGATGATATGAAAATAAACGCCGGGCAACTGTTCAAACAAATGACAGATGGTCACACCGATATGAAGGTCATATAGGGTGACAAAACAAAAATTCAAACATATGGACTATCAGGCCGAGGCGGTTGCCGCTGTGGTCGATTGCTTTGCTGGTCAACCCCATGAGCGCGGTTTTCGCTACCGTATGGATCCGGGTATGCGCCCAAAACAGGATCAGGGCCAGCTTGCCCTTAATGAGGATCAATCGGCTTGGCGCAATACGGAATTGCTTATATCCGATGCCACTTTCCTTAAAAACATCAACGAAGTACAAAAGGCCGCTATTGCCAAAAACACGGCTATTACAATGGATAGTGCTTTGCGTGATGCTTATGGCAAGGACTGGTTTAACGGCGGCAAAATCGCGACACCCAAAGTCTGCGCCTATAATCTTGATGTGGAAATGGAAACGGGGACGGGCAAGACTTATTGCTATATCAAAACCATGTTCGAGATGAACAAGCTTTATGGTTGGAGCAAATTTATCGTTATGGTGCCGAGCATTGCGATCCGCGAGGGTGTCTATAAAACGTTCAAAGACACTGCTGATCATTTTCAGGTTGATTACGAGACCAAGGCCAATGTGTTTATCTATAATTCCAAGCATTTGGACAAGCTGGAGAGCTTTGCTTCCAATGCGGGCATAGAGGTGATGATTATCAACACCCAAGCGTTTAACGCGACGGGCAAAGATGCACGGCGCATATTCATGGAACTGGACGAGTTTCAATCCCGCCGCCCTATAGACGTAATCGCCGCCAACAACCCCATCTTGATATTGGACGAGCCGCAAAAAATGGAAGGCAAGAAGACGCTGGAAAGTCTGGCCAAGTTTAACCCGCTCCTGACCCTGCGCTATTCCGCCACCCACAAGACCGTGCATAATACCGTCCACCGCCTTGACGCTTTGGACGCCTATAACAACAAGTTGGTCAAGAAAATTGCCGTGCGCGGGATAAGCGTGCGCAATTTGCCCGGCACGTCTGATTATCTTTACGCCGAGAAAATCCGCATTAGCCCCAGTAAGCCGCCGCAAGTGCGTCTTGGCATTGAAGCCAAAACCGCGAGCGGCGCCATTAAACGCAAGACGCTCTGGGCGGATAAAGGGCTGAACCTGTCGAGTGCGTCGGGCGATATTGAAGCTTATAAAGGCTATGTCATTTCCGAAATTGATGCGCGCAGTAATGAAGTTAGTTTCACCAACGGCGAAGTCATCCGTGTTGGGCAAGTCCACGGCGATATTACCGATAGTACGCTGCGCCGCATTCAAATCCGCGAAACGATCAAAGCGCATCTCGACAAAGAACGCCGCCTGTTCGGGCAAGGCATTAAAGTGCTATCGCTGTTCTTTATTGATAGGGTGAGCAAATACCGTCTCTATACCGACGATGGCCCAAAGTCCGGTGAATACGCCAAAATGTTTGAGGAAGAATACACCCGCGCCGTGAGCGAGCTAGGAACGCTCGATGATGCGGATTACACAAAATATCTAGCGCGCGACACGGCGGCCAAAATTCATCAGGGCTATTTTTCTATGGATAAAAAAGGCCGTATGAAAGACCCCAAAGAAACCGCGCGCGGCGACTTTGCAGGGCAAGCGAACGGTGAAGATAGTTCTGATGCCTACGACCTTATCCTCAAAGACAAAGCGCGGCTGCTCTCACTATCTGAACCCGTTCGGTTTATCTTCTCGCATTCGGCTTTGCGCGAGGGATGGGACAACCCCAATGTATTCCAAATCTGTACGCTCAAGCAAAGCAATAATGATATTTCCCGCCGCCAAGAAGTTGGGCGCGGACTTAGGATTTGCGTCAACGCTCACGGTGACCGCATGGACGACCCTGCGACGGTTCACAATATAAATGTCCTCACCGTCATTGCCAGTGAAAGCTATGAAGATTTCGTGGATGCGTTCCAGCGCGAGACCCGAGACAGCCTTAAGGCCCGCCCGAAACAGGCCAATGAAGATTATTTCACAGGCAAGGTGTTTGAAGTGGAAGCCGGCGATAATGTTCTGGTGGACGCAGCGCTCGCCAAGGACATATATCGCTATCTTATTAAAAACGATTACACCGATAATAGCGATCATATCACCGACACATACCACACCGCCAAAGACGAAGGCACGCTTGCGCCTCTCCCCGAAAGTCTGGAGCCTTATAAAGCCCAAGTCTTTGCGCTCGTTGATAGCGTGCTTTCAGACGGCGCATTGCCCGACATTACGGACGACCTCGCCAAGCTTGACAATCACCGTAACGAAGAAAATTTCGCCAAAAAAGAGTTTCAAACTCTGTGGAAATCTATCAACCGCAAAGCCGTCTATAAAGTGGTTTTCGATAGTAAAGAATTGATCGAAAAGTGCATCAAATCTATCGACAAAAATGTCAAAGTAAGCGCGCTAACTTACGCCGTTAAGGGCGGCGAGCAGAAAACACAAATTAGCGCGGACGATCTGCAAAGCGGGGACAGTTTCGGCCATGAAATGCGCGAAGACCAAGCCGTCTTTGATCACGGTTCTGGCGGCTCTGGTGTGCGCTATGACCTCGTTGGTTCTATCGCCAAAAAAACAGCGCTTACGCGGTACACGGTTGGCGAAGTTTTAGGCGGTATAAATGTCGCCGTATTTAGCCAATACAAAACAAACCCCGAAATGTTTATCTCTGAAATTTCCAAAGCTATCGTGGACGAAAAAGCGACAACGATTGTCGAGCATATAAGCTATAATCTGCTCGACCAGACATTTGATGACGCCGATATATTCACGCAAAGTGTAAGCTTGCCAGACGGCCTAAAACGCGCGGTTGAAGCGAAAAAACACGTCTATGATTATGTTCAGTACGATTCAGGCGGCGAGAAAGACTTTGCCGGCAATCTGGATGCAAGCGCAGATGTTATTGTTTACGCCAAACTCCCCGGCGGATTTTTCATTCCAACTCCTGTAGGTAATTACAACCCCGATTGGGCGATTGCTTTCGTAGAGGGCAGCGTAAAGCACATTTATTTTGTAGCCGAAACCAAAGGCACAATGCGCTCCTTAGAGCTACGCGGCAAAGAGACCGGCAAGATAGACTGCGCCCGAGAATTCTTCAAAAAAATGCAATCTCCCAACGTCAAATACGATGTGGTGGATAGCTATGACAGCCTGATTGATTTGGTGCGTTAGGGGAAACAGTTTATGGCTTCACGATCGATACGAGCAGGTTCTTTGACGGATGCCGAAGTCGGTATCATTCGAAACTTGCTTATGCGCGGTGGATACAAAAACCAAGATATTCTAGGCCTGATTAACACAGTTCGCCGCCTTGAGGGGAAAGCAGAAACTAATGGCGGTCGCATATCGGAAGTTAAAACTAATAAACCGCGTTATAAAGGTATCAAAGCATTATCCAATGCAGATACGGATGTCTATATCACGAGAGCTGAAAAACCAGCGGGTTTCAGTGCAATTGATACAGGGCCGTTGAGCGATATTGTGTTGGACAAGTTATTCCCGGTAAATTCTGGGAATTCAAACAGACTAGCGATTACCGAAACTGATGTGATTGAATGCAAGGAGGCATTCGGCGGCAAGCATTGGCTCAATAATTGTATCAGGGCAATAGCAGCGTTTGCCAACAATAAAGGTGGATATATTGCTTTTGGCATCAAAGATAAAACATGGGAAATCATTGGTATAAACAAAGATAAATTTGAGGTTTTTGATCGAAAAAACCTGAATCAAATTTTACGGTCAAGCCTAAGTAGTGGCATTGAGTTCGACATGAACACTTTTGAATGCGACGGTAAAACTATTGGTTTGATGTATGTTTTTTCCGCAAAAATTAAACCTGTTATGTTGATAAAAAATGTAAGTGGCACGGCGGAAGGCCAAATCTATTATCGTTATCAAGGCGAAAATCGCTTGATTGCTCCTGCCGAGTTACAGCATATTATTGAAGAGCGCATACGCACGCTCTCTGAAACTATTTTGAGCAAACATATCAGTAATATTTTATCGAACGGAATAGAGAACTCAGCTGTGTTAAACCTTGATACAGGCGTCGTTGACGGTAAGGCGGGTAATTTTATTATTGAAGAAGAACTCTTACCAAAAATAAAATTTATCAAAGAAGGCGAATTCGTCCAAAAATCTGGCGCTCCAACTTTAAAGCTAATCGGTAACCTAAGTTCCAAAACGATTGTTACCAAGAGTATTATTAAGGAAAAGAAAGTCCTTGCTGACGATGATTATCCATACAAACCCACCAAAGCCACTAATGAAATAGCAAAACGATCAGGGCGTTCTTTCAGCTCTCACAATCATGTTCAGGCGTGGAGGCGATACAAGGCCCGACCTTCGTCAAATTCCAAATCAAAAGGCAGAGTTAATAAAGAATTTTGCATCTATCATAAAACGCATGGTGATTATACTTACAGCGAAGCATGGGTTGATTTTATTGTTGATAAGATATCGGATGACAAAGAATACGCGGCTTTGAAAACAACCAAATGATACCCCGTCTCGACTAAATTTAACTAGATCTCTACATCATTAGCGCCTCCTTCGAAAGTGCGGGGATGGGCGGTCGGCCCTGATAGCCGGGCGCGGTCACGGCGCAAGGGCTTTGGCTTTATGTGCGTATAGTTTGGACTTGTTCTCCTACCAAAACCCTTGCCCCGCGCCCTTGTACGCCCAGCTAAACGGGCCTCTTAACCGCCCACCCCCGCCCTTCCGGCGGAGGCTGGTGCGGGAAAAAAGAGGAGACTGCCGCCATGACCGCACCTAGAACTGATACACCGAACCAAGCCCCAAATGCGGGGAGCCTAGCCGCACCTTACGCGCCGGAACCTGACACGCCCCGAATCTATGTGGCTTGCCTTGCCGCCTACAATAATGGCCAATTGCACGGAGTTTGGATAGACGTTGAGGACGAGGACAGTATTTGGGAAGCGGTGCAAGCCATGCTCAAATCCTCACCAATTCCTTTGGCAGAGGAATGGGGGATTCACGATGCAGAGTATTTCCAAGGCGTGACCATAAACGAATCTGACAGTTTTGCCCGTGTGGTTGAAATTGCCGGATTTATCAAAAATTGTGCAGGTTATGGCGGCAAACTTTTGGAAAACTATGGCGGCGATATAGAGGATGCGGAGTCCGCTCTTGAGCGTTACAACGGCGAATATGAAAGCCTAGCGGACTTTGCACAGGAACTGACAGAGTCCACCACCCAAATCCCCAAAACCCTGGAATATTACATCGACTATAAATCTATGGCGCGGGACATGGAATTAAGCGGCGACATATTCTCTATAGAGACTGGCTATAAAGAAATTCATGTCTTTTGGAATAACTAGGCATGAGCACCAAGCCAAAATTTGAACAAACCGAAGTCGGAGTGCAGACCCTGATTTCTGGTGTGCGCCCCGTCACCCTTGGCGAGAAACTCACCGCCCGAACATACCACCCCATGACACCCAAGCGGAACCCGAATGCCAGCAAAGGCCGTGTGACCTTGGCCTGTTTGATGAAGTGGGACGCGCTCAAATCGACCTGCTTGATTTTATTAAAACCAACCCACCAACCCCAACGGCAAAATAGGAGACTACGCCATGACTAAACCACTTGATTTAAAACATATCGCATTTGCGGATTTGCATATTTCGACTTTGAATATGCGCCATAAGGCCAAGGGCAATAAACCGCCTGATATATCGGATATATTGCCGAGCGTAAAACAGCGCGGCATACGTCAGCCGCTCTTGGTACGGCCAGAGCCGACCAAGGATAATAAGTACGCTTACGGCATTATCGCAGGGCGGCGCAGGTACTTTTGCCTGAAAGCTATCGCAGAGGATAGCGGCAAGATTGCCCCCGTGCCGTGCTGTATCATGGATGCGGACGACGATGCGCTAGGACTAGAAGCGAGTATCTTAGAAAACATCGCTAGGCTTGCCCCGACAGAAATGGAACAATACGAAGCGTTCAAGAGGCTTGCCGACAAAGGCGAAAGTATTGCCGAGATCGCCGCCGTGTTTGGTATAACCGAACGCGCCGTAAAACAGCGGCTTGCTCTTGGTTCACTCTTGCCAGAATTGCGCAAGCTATATACCGACGAGGAAATTAACCCCGCCACCATCCGCGCCCTGACTATGGCAAGCAAGAAACAGCAGGCGGCATGGCTAAAGATATTCAAGTCTGACGATTATGCGCCCCAAGGTGACCAGTTAAAGGCTTGGTTATCGGGCGGCGGTCTTGTCACTACCGATAAAGCCTTATTTCCCCTAGAAACATATACGCAGGAATATCAAGGCACAATCATCACAGACCTATTTGGCGAACACGGCCAATTCGCCGACCCTGAATTATTCTGGTCATGCCAGAATACCGTTGTCGCACTGGAAGCGGAAAGCTACGAGAAAGACGGTTGGAAAAACGTGTTTATCGGTGATGTGGGACAAACATTCTATGGATGGGAGCATGTGGAGCGCAGTAAGGAACAAGGCGGCAATGTCTATATCGAAGTTAAGAACGATGGACAGGTCATATTCCATGAGGGCTTTATGCCAGAAACCGAAGCGCGGCGGCTAGACCGCCAAGTGCAAAACGGAGCAGATAAACCCGATACAAAGCCGCGCCCCGAAATGTCCGGCCCGATGGCAGAGTATATGAATTTGCACCGCCACAGCATTGCCAGAGCGGCCTTGCTCAAGCACCCAAAGATGGCACTACGCCTGACTGTTGCCCATATGATTACGGGTTCACGGCATTGGAAAGTGTCCAAGGATGAGCAAAACACCCGTAAGGAAGCCACCCAAACCAGTCTTGAAAATTCCAGGGCAGAGCAGGAGCTGGCAGAGGAACGCAAAGTTATTGCGGGGCTATTGGGATTACAGAAAGACGACACCCAAATCTATCACCGCTATGAAAGCATGTTCAGTTTGAACACTGTCTTTGCCACATTGCTAGACTTAGATGATAAATCGGTATTGCGGGTAATGACATTCTGCATGGCCGAAACGCTCTCGACCAATAGCGGCGCAGTAGAAGCCGTCGGCGTCCTGACGGGCGCTGACTTTGGCAACTATTGGCAACCAGATGAAGCGTTCTTTGACATCCTACGCGACAAAGGCGTGGTCAACCAAATGGTCGCGGACATAGCAGGGAAATCCACCGCCCAAGGGTGCGTCACCGACACGGCCAAGAACCAAAAGCAAATCATCAAAAACCGCATGGCAGGTCACGGCGTTGACAAGCCAAGCCCTGATTGGTTACCGCGTTGGGCGGCATTCCCTGCTACCCATTACCGCGAAGCAAGTGGTTGTCCACCAGCGCAGAACTGGAAACGCATAGCGAAATTGTTTACCAAGCGGACACCTTAAAGCCACACCGAGAAAACAGGCGGCCTAGTCTCCCCGATACACCGCCTGTTAGCGGCTCGCGCTCCCAAAAGGGGCGCGAGCCGTATTTGTTTTTCAATTGCTGATTCAACAGGTAATTTCTTAGGCTACGTTGAGGGGTATTACCCCAAGAGATGTATTGCAATCACATAATTTAAGATTAAAACGGTAGAAAGTTAATTCTAGATATAATGAAAGTTGTATTCAACATGCTCCATTCGTTATCTGCTATTGGGCATTTGAGGGGGGGCAATGAGCAACTTGAAAGAACAGAACAAGTTTCTATACACGAGCAATATTCCTTCGGTGGAGAAAATAACATTTTTCTCACTACTGCTCATATCATTTGCTTACTTTGGAGGTTACTCTTCTGAAACCGCATTCACCTTAAATTGGCTGACCCCATTATTTGGCTTAATGCTAGCATTGTTAAGTCGGAAACTTCTCCTCGTAGCCATACTTGTAATCGCTATGTTGACGTTACTTCCTGCTATTTGGAATCTCAGTATTGGCGAAGTAATTGAAGATAGTAGATATTCAGCAAGCTTAGTTGATATCCTGACACTAGGAATACTTTACTTCCTTACTCCTGTCCTAACCTCAACTGAAACATCAGTTAAGAATTTTAAATTCTCCTTCATAGGAGCAATCCGATTTGGGATTATCTTAATAGTAGCGAGTGGGTTTGCTTTAAGTTTAGATATTACAGATCAAATCGATCTAAGCTTGCATCATGTCTATTATTGAACCGCCCCGGATTTGCCGGAGGCTCCTAATCTATAGTAGAAGGAGCCATTATGAGCAACACAAGACATACATTTTCACTAGAAGTGCGAGCGCGAGCCGTGCGGATGGTGTTGGAGAATGAGCGCGAATATTCATC
>JAJRSJ010000042.1 GCA_024278855.1 Alphaproteobacteria bacterium
CCCTTTGGTTAATCTCGGGACTTTTCCGCATTAACTGCCCAAATATGCACCACAACGACGCGTCTTACTCGCTTTATAAGAGAACAACTCCCGACATAACTGGCACAACACTTGCTCTCCTTTGGGGGGAGCGAAATTATTATTGGTATTTCCCCAAAAAGGGTGCCTAACAAAATATGAGGAAACGTAATGACCAGTGATATTGATTTACATGTAGGCAAAAGCCTGCGCCGCCGCCGCCGCTTGCTGGGGCTAACGCAACAAGCCTTGGGCGACCAAGTGGGCATTCGGTTCCAACAAATCCAAAAATACGAATGCGGTGCCAACCGTGTCAGTGCGAGCCGCCTGTTCGAATTATCCGAAGCGCTTAGCGTGCCCGTACAGCATTTTTACGAAGGCCTGTCCGAACACGACCCGGTTTCTGGCAAACCGGAAAAAGGTGTTTTGGCACCGGATATTTTGTCCAAAAAAGAAACCATGGATTTGGTGCGGGCTTATTATTCTATGGGCGAAATGCCGCGCAAGCATTTGCTGGATTTGGCCAAGTCCCTAGAGGCGACAGCCAACGCAGCCAAGCTGGCTCAAAAAATAGCCCAAAAATCTATGTTGACCGTCCACGGGTAAACCGTGCATGGTCGGCATATGGCGAACCAATCCGACATTGATGCAAGATTAAATGCAGCCCGCACTATGTGCGACCAGGCGCGCTTACTGACCCAACCTGCATTTATACGCGGTATTACGGCGGATAATAAAAACCAGACGGGTGTATTCGACCCTGTCACCAAAGCCGATAAAGACGCCGAGAAATTACTCAGAGGCCTAATCGAAACCTCGTTTCCGGGCGATAGTATTGTCGGCGAAGAATACCCGGATAAGTTCGGGGATAATGAGTGGAGTTGGTGCCTTGACCCCATTGACGGCACCAGAGCATTTGTGGCGGGCGTCCCCGTCTGGGGGACTTTGGTTGCGGTCAGTTTCAGGGACGAGCCTATTATAGGCATTATCGACCACCCTGCACTGAACGAGCGGTATATTGGCAGCCAAGACAAGGCCGGCGGCAAAGCATGGCGCGAAGATGCGTCTGGCACGACCGTGCTTAAAACCCAAATATGCGCCAAACTTAATGACGCGGTTTTATCTTGCACCGAACCCATGGCCATGTTGTCGCGCGGGCAACTAGCCGCTTATGAAATGATACGCCGCACCGCGCGGTTTACAAGGCTCGGCCTGGATGCTTACGGCTACGCCCTGACGGCGGCGGGGCGGATTGACCTGGTAATAGAAGCCGGCCTCGCCCCTTACGACATCCGCTCCCACATCCCGATCATCAAAGGCGCAGGCGGCGCGGTCACAACATGGCACGGCGGCAACGCCAAAGACGGCGGCGCAATAGTCTGCGCCGGCGACCCAAGATTACTCGATCAGGTGTATCCGTATTTGCAGAGGGCTATGGACGGCTAGGGATGAATAGCTAAGAATTCAAAATTCAAATGACAACCGCGCAAGCGGGTATGCCCGCCTCACGGTGTGTTTTTGATATTTTAAAAGAATGATTAAATTAATTTAGTTATGATGATAAACGATAACGGTGCGCGTATCCGGTTGCTTTGTGGTCGCGCCAATCAGGTAACATATGCACACGCCACAAGCCGCCGCCAACGCGACTCGTGTCACCAAAAGGGGCGCAATCCGTATTGATTCCAATTGAATTGCATTAAACATATAATTGGACAATTTTTGTTTCACAACATAGTGTGATTTTCGATGTTGAGTGTTTGAATGTCGCACACCTGAGAGATTAATATGAAAAATACAGCTAAAATAATCTGTTTAATACTATTGACTGGTTGCGCAAGCACAGCAGTACCAAATTTTTTCAATGGCCAGTATTACATGGCTGGAGATGATACCTGTAAGACAATAACGGCACTCTCCGATACCCGCATCATGTGTAAGGACAAGGAAGGGAATGATACAGGTTACCGGGATGCAATGACTAGCGAGCAAATTACTATGTGGGGGCAACAGCAGGCATTACAGGCTCAACAAGCTGAAATAACTCGACAATCTA
>JAJRSJ010000043.1 GCA_024278855.1 Alphaproteobacteria bacterium
ATCAATGCGTCTTTGCTGATCGCCTATGTGTCCTTGAAATTCGGCGACCGGGTCGGGTATTTCGGGTTTGACAAACGGCCCTCTTTGTTCACCAAACCTGTATCAGGCACGAACAGCTTCCCCCATTTACAAAGCTTAACCGCCCAGCTTGAATATTCTACCAATGAAACCAATTTCACATTATCCCTGTCGTCCCTGTCCAAGTCCTTAATGCGCCGGTCTTTGGTCATTGTTTTCACTGATTTCGTTGATACTACCAACGCGGAATTGATGATCGAGAATATCAGCCGGCTGATCAAAAACCATATTGTCCTGTTTGTCACTTTCAAAGATGTGGAGATCGAAAACCTGATCAAGGCCGAACCAAAAACCCCCGCAGATGTGACCAAAGCCGTCCTTGCCAGCGCCCTGAACAAGGAACGCGATATTGTTTTGGCACGGTTGGAACGCATGGGTGTGCAAATTGTCCGGACAGATATTGAAAATATGAGTACGGCGGTGCTGAACCGGTTTTTGCAGCTAAAACGAAGAGAAATGATATGAGCAGCGGGTCTCTTAAAAGCCACAAATTTCGTTCAGACCGCGAGGACGATTGGCAGCAATTGGAAAGCTTGTTGGCCCGCCTGGAATCCCGCTCAATCGGTGCGCTCAGCGACGCCCAATTGATTGCCCTGCCCGCCTTGTACCGCGCGAGCCTGTCGTCTCTCAGCGTGGCCCGGGCCACGTCCCTGGACCAGGACGTCATTATCTATCTTGAGAGCCTGACTACCCGGGCCTATTTTGCGATTTACGGCAATCAAACCCGTATGGCGACACGTATCAGTCGTTTTTTACGCATTGGTTGGCCAAAAGCCGTGCAAAATATGACCCGCGAAACCATTGCCTCGGCTTTGGTGTTTTTCCTCGGCGCATTGCTGGCCTTTGTCATGGTGCGCACCAATATGGACTGGTATTTTTCTTTCATGCCTGAAAGTCTGATACAAACACGCACGCCCGCCAGCACTATCGCTGAATTGCGCAGCACCCTCTATCACGACGGTGATGAAAGCGGGTTGACATCATTTGCCAGTTTCTTGTTTTCACATAATGCCCGGATTGCCATATTTGCCTTTGCCCTCGGATTTGCCTTTGCCATACCCTCCGTGATGTTAATCCTCTATAATGGTTGTATGATTGGTGCGTTCGTGGCTTTGTTCGTTGACAAAGGCCTAGGGTTTGAGGTCGGCGGCTGGTTGATTATTCACGGGGCTACGGAATTATTCGCCATTGTGCTCGCAGGAGCAGCAGGTATGAAAATAGGTTGGGCTGTGGCCTTTCCAGGACAAAGAGCCCGTTTGGATGCGGCCGCCCGCGCCGGTGCGCAAGCAGCAGCAGTTTTAGGCGGGGTCATTATCATGTTGTTTTTGGCCGGGTTGTTAGAAGGTTTTGGTCGCCAATTGGTCAGCAATGATTATGTGCGCTACGCTATCGGTTTGACCACATTTTGTCTTTGGCTAGCATATTTTTACCTGCCCCGGGATCATGAAGAATGGCATGCATACGGGGAAGAATGGCATGAAAATAATTCGGAGAAATTTTCATGAGCCAAGAAACAACAAACCAAAACAAAAAGAAACTACGCCCGGTCAAACCAACTTACAATCCGGATAAAAATATCCGTACTCTAACCACGCCCGAAGGCATAAATTTACATTTACGCATAGCCGAAGGCGGGGCGCGCATAACTGCCTTTATCATTGATCTGATCATCATGTTTCTGGTCTTGGTTTTATTCAACATAGCCCTCAATGCCGCTAGCCAGGATATGAAAAGCGGCGGCGCCGAAACCGCCGCAGCCATATGGTTTTTGTTTGCATTTTTCTTGCGTAATTTTTATTTCATGGTGTTCGAAATGGGCCCCAAAGCCGCCACACCGGGCAAAAGGATTATGAAAATCCGTGTGGCCAGCCGTGGGGGCGGGCATTTGACGGCCAATGCAATCTTTGCCCGTAATGCCCTGCGCGAACTTGAATTTTTCTTGCCCTTGTCTTTTATATTGTCCGCGATTTTTTTCTCCTATCAAAGCGCCGGGGGATGGATGATTTTTCTTGGGTTGATCTGGAGTTTTATTTTCTTACTGTTTCCGTTGTTTAACAAAGACCGCCTGCGGGCGGGTGATCTTATCGCCGGCACCTGGGTGGTTAAATCACCAAAGCTGCATTTATCCAAAGACCTGTCCGATGCACCAAAGCCCAGGGACGGGCAAGTCCGCTATATCTTCACGCCCAGCCAAATCGATGCTTACGGGGTAAAAGAACTGCACGTGTTGGAAAACATATTGCGTAAAAACGATGCACATACAATTGGGGAAGTCACGGAGCGGATTATGAAGAAAATCGAATGGCCAAAACCGGATAAAACCAATAACACTCCTACTGCCCAAGGCGAATTCCTAAACGCATATTATGCCGCCCTGCGCGGAAAACTGGAAACCAAACTGCTGTTCGGTGTCAGGCGCAAGGATAAATTTGATAGGCGCTAGTTATACAAATAGGGCCTGTGCAAATTTTACCCGCTAATGCTTGCTTATATGTAATTTAGTAAATATACCTACGGGAATTTTAAACCAAACAACGACTTAAACACGGAGAATACACCTAATGATAAACCACAAAACTTCAATACTTTCAGCCCTCACAATCGGGCTATTTTTGACCGCTTGCCAACCCGCAGCGGAGACAGAAAAACCAGAAACTGTTGTCGAAACAACCGAAGCCAAGCCTAAAAAAATAAGTTGGTCGTATTCAGGCGATAACGGCCCTGAGCATTGGGCGAGCCTGTCCGAAAATTTTGCCACATGTGCGAGCGGGACGGTTCAATCACCCTTTGATATTACGGCAGATAAAACCGATACACTACCCGCTTTGAACCTTAACTATGTGCCTACCGACATGACCGTTATCAATAATGGTCATACGATCCAGGTTGACCAAGCGGGCGGCGGTCAATTGGTTGTTGGCGACGCGACATATAATTTGCTGCAATTCCATTTCCATACCGCAAGCGAATACAGCATTGACGGTAAGTTTTACCCACTTGAAGTCCATTTGGTCCACGCATCTGACGCTGGTGAACTCGCCGTTGTCGGGGTTATGTTCGCCGAAGGTGAAGCCAATGCTGAACTTGCCAATATCTGGGCCAACATGCCTGCGACCAAAGGCGAGAATACCGCCCAAGGCCAAAGTGTTGATGTTAAAAACCTGTTGCCAGAAAGCGGGCAATATTACCGCTTTATGGGTTCACTCACCACACCGCCGTGTTCCGAAGGTGTGAACTGGCACGTGATGAGCCAACCGATTACGGCTTCAGCCGAGCAAATTGCAGCGTTTAAAGCAATTTTCGCCATGAATGCACGTCCCTTGCAAGCCGAAAATGACCGCATGGTTGTGTTGGGTAAGTAAAAATTCGAAAAAAATTGGCGGTAATTTACGAATTATCGCCAATCAAACTCCCGAGCCATGCCGAAACTTCGTGCATGGCTTTTTCTGTGGCGGTATCCTGGGCATCGACAATCGCCGAAACGCTGGCGGCCCGCGCCCGGACATTGGTGCTGACGGAATGGGCGCCAACCAAACGCCGGGAATTGGTGTCTGTCAATGTCAAATTCAGGGTGACAATTGCAAAGGGCGCGGACGTTGCGCCGTTGTCAAATACGGCTTCAAATCTGCGAATATCAATATGCAAGCGGTACGGCGCTCTGGTACCGCCGGACGGTATAATCCCGGTAAGTTTTCCGTCTCCCGCGAGCTTGTCAATAAGTGTATGGCGCAATTGGCGCGGTATAGGTTCCGCCCACGACGCCCCCGCCGCTGCGGTTAATCGCCGTCCGTCCGGAGACAGCACAATATCCGTACCACTTAAAGCTCTGGGGGCTTGTGGAAGCTCAATATTGACGACGTTTAAGAGCTTACCGGGTGTTTCAGGCACGCCGTGGGGTATGCTCAGCCTGTAAACGGTCGGGGCCGGTTTGGCTTTCGGCAAAACCGACACACAAGCTGATAATGACATGACCGCTATGAGAGACAAAACGCCGATACTAAATGTTATCTTTTGGGTCATTGCGGCAACTCCGTTAATTCTTTTTCCTGTCCGACAATGAAATCAACCGGAGAGCGTTCCAGATCTTCCGAGACCCGCCCCAAAGTTTCTATCAATGTTCTAAGATCCGCCATAGCCAAAGACAAATCCTGCAATCCGGTGGTGGAAAATTGTTCGACCGTGCGGCGGGTTTCTTCTGATAACTCACTGGCGTCCTTGGCGAACAGGGTGAATTCATTGAGCGTGGTTTCTGCGGATTTCACAGTCTTCTCTGCCTGTATCAGCACGTTTTTGACCTCGCCGCTTTGCAAAAGCTTGCTGACATCTTGCGCGGTAATTTCGACGGCGATTGCCGCTGCGGAGGTGTCGTTTGCGGCTTGTTCAATCGCCAACATGAAGCGGTCTATACGTTCATTGGATAGGTCCGAATCTTTAACCTTCGCCGTGATCTCGTTAATATTGGCCAATATTGCGTGCAGATCCTTGGCCGCCTCCGGGTTAAGAACCGCTACGGTGCGCGCCAAGGCCAGATTTACATTGTCAATTACCGACTCGCTTCCGCCCAGTAAATTATCCAACTGGCTCCCCCGGCCTTCAATATGTGGATAATTCTCACCCAATGCGACAAGATCAAATCTTTTACCTGATGGCCCGGCATAAAGCTGGATATAACTTAAACCGGTCAACCCCAAAGGTTCGTTCTGCGCATAACTGTCCTCATGCACCGGGGTATTGGCTTGCACTTGAATATAGACCAATACTTTGTTGGCATCATCTTTATCCAACATGGTTTTGGTCACTTCGCCCATTTTGAGACCGTTAAAACGCACCTCACTACCCACAGCAATGCCGCGCGGCGGTGTGGTATATTCGACGATATAACGGTCATACTCCTCGTCAAATTGCTTGCCGCTAATATAGGCAATAAAGGCGACGATGCCGAATAATGTCACAAGAACAAAGGCGCCAATAATGGCGAAATTGGCTTTACTCTCCATATTTACCAACCTTCATTTTGCGCTTGATCCTCATGTCTTTACTCTATGCCCTTATTTTGTG
>JAJRSJ010000044.1 GCA_024278855.1 Alphaproteobacteria bacterium
TAGGCAATAAAGGCGACGATGCCGAATAATGTCACAAGAACAAAGGCGCCAATAATGGCGAAATTGGCTTTACTCTCCATATTTACCAACCTTCATTTTGCGCTTGATCCTCATGTCTTTACTCTATGCCCTTATTTTGTGTCGCGAGACCTGCCGCTCGCGACCGAGGGCCGCCAAAATATTCAGCCACCCAAGGATGATCATATTTGACCACGTTATCAAGCGTATCGGCAATAGCAATATGTTTATCAACCAACACCGCCACCCGGTCACAGGTGGCAAATAGGGTATCCAAGTCGTGGGTAACCATGAAAATTGTCAACCCTAGTGCTTCCCTGAGCTGTACAATCAATTCATCAAAGGCGGTGGCTCCGACCGGATCCAGACCCGCCGTAGGCTCGTCCAAAAATAATATGCGCGGATCAAGTGCCAATGCCCGGGCCAGCCCGGCCCGTTTACGCATACCGCCCGATAGATCAGACGGGTTCAGTGTCGCCGCTGTCATGGGCAAGCCAACCATATCAAGCTTCATATCTGCCAGTTCGCGCATCAAAGGCACTGGTAGATTGGTATGTAAGCGCATGGGGACCATGATATTTTCGCGCACCGTCAACGAGGAAAACAAAGCCCCGCCTTGGAACAACACCCCGACACGGTTCTCGAAATATTTCAGCTCATCTGCGGTGATGTGTTTCCGGTCATGCCCAAATATGTTCACAACCCCGCCGTCGGGGCTCTTAAGCCCGAGCAAAGTATTGAGCAAAACGGATTTACCCGAACCCGAACCGCCAACGACCCCTAATATTTCGCCAGACTTAAGCTGTAAGTTTAAATTCTCGTTAATGACATTGCTGCCAAATTGGCTACGCACACCAATGGCCTCGACGGGAACGGAAAAATCCAACTTGTCATAATTCACATTGTGCATCTAAACGTCCATCTGCAAAAATAACATGGCAAACATGGCGTCCAAAAGGATAATCGCAAAAATCGCCTGTACCACACTGGTGGTGGTGCGCCGCCCTAAACTTTCCACCGAGCCACCGACCGCCAAACCCTGACGGCACCCGATAATGGCGATGACCATCGCAAATACGGGCGCTTTAACCATGCCGACCCAAAAATGATTGATAGAAACAACTTCGGTAATCCGGGCCGTAAACAGGATCGGCGAAATCCCTTGTGACCAAGTTACCAACATGCCGCCGAGCAAGCCGGCCACCATTGCAAAAAATGTCAATATGGGGGCGGAGACCAAACAGGCCAAGGCTCTGGGGGCCACCAAAGTTTCCCCGGTGTTGAGACCAATAACCGTCATGGCGTCAATTTCCTGGCGCATTTTCATGGAGCCAATTTCAGCCGTAAAGGCCGAATTGGAGCGTCCCGCCATCAAGATTGCCGTAATCAGCACGGCAAATTCCCGCAATACCGCTAAACCGACCAGATCAACAACGAACACTTTAGCCCCGAAAGCTTCCAACAAATCAGAGCCCATAAAGGCCAGCACACAGCCAATAAAAAAGCTCAACACCACAACGATTGGCAAAGCATCCAGACCAACTTTTTCAATATGGGAAAATACGGATTTCCAACGGATCCGTTGGGGACGCAGGAGCATTTTAAACAAAATGACTGAAAATTGCCCAAAAAATGCTATGGTTTCATAGGTTTCGCGCAAACCATTGAGAAAGCCCTCACCAAGGCGCGACAAAGGCTCATACCAGGGTTTTGGCGGCGGCACCTCCATACCCGCAGAGGCGTGCGCCGCTGCAGTGAGCAAGATTTGTTGGCCTGGATTGGCATTGCGTACCCGCCACATGCGGCACATGCCGTCATGGCACCCAATGGTGCGGGTCAGAATAAAAGCCCCGGCCGTATCAATACGAATGAGCTCTTTAAAATCAAAAACCACACCACCAAATTCACTGTCGTCAACACCGTAATCTTCACCAGAGGTTTTTACCTTGCCGTACCCAATGGCCCGCAAATCGGCCTGTAATGCCCGGTCAATGGATTTAATCGTATCCAAATTCCAACGCCCATAAGTATGCACAATCAATTGCCCCTGGTCGATTTCCAACCGATAAGCCTCATGGCTATTTTGTATGCTTGCGCTCATGTAGCTAACGTGCAAATCCTGAGGCCCACGTCAAGCTAAAGCTCAAGTGAAAACATAAGCGAAAGCGCGCACAAAGCACAAGGACAGCACAAGGACAGCACAAGGAAAGGGCAAGATTTGTATACATTAAAGTTGGAAAACCAATCCTGGCCTATTGCAGGCAGCTTCCGCATTGCCCACGGTCATGTGCGCCAAATTCATATTGTACGTGTCGAAATTAGCGACGGGCGCTTTACAGGCCGGGGGGAATGTCGCCCCTATGCCCGTTACGGTGAAACACCGAAAACTGTATGCGCGCAAATTGTTGCCGTGGCAGACATAATTAAATCCGGTATTTCTACGGACGCGTTACAAACACGCTTGCCGGCCGGCGCGGCCCGAAATGCCGTAGATTGCGCCCTTTGGGATTTAAAAGCCAAACAGTCCGGAAAACCTGTGTGGGCTTTATGTGCCGTCCCCAAGCCGCACGCTAGAACCACCGCATTTACACTGTCCATTGATAGCCCCGCCGCTATGGCCAAAGCAGCCCGGGCCGCGCAACAATATCCGGTACTTAAGTTGAAAATTGATGGCCCCGAAGGTCTCGCCGCCTGTCTGGCCGTACTGGATGCACGCCCGGACGCCCAATTGATTATTGACGCCAATGAAGCTTTATCACCGAATGATTTACCCGTTGTTAGAAAGGCGCTGGCCCGTGCCCCCGTACTGATGGTTGAGCAGCCATTGAAAACGGACCGCTTTGACCAACTTGAAAACACGCCGGACGGCTGGCCTATTTTCTGCGCTGATGAGAGCCTGCACACGCGGGCGGATTTACCAAAATTATGGGCCGCAGGCTACCGGGCCGTAAATGTGAAACTGGATAAATGCGGCGGGTTTACGCAAGCGATGTCCTTGATGGAAGCGGCCAAATCCATGGGGTTTATGGTCATGGCGGGCTGTATGGTGGGCACGTCTTTGGCCATGGCGCCTATGATGGTTTTAAATTCCTACGCAGATTTCATTGACCTGGACGGGCCTTTATTGCTGAAAAAAGATGTAAAAAATGGCTTGCGTTATGAAGGCGCCATCATCAACCCACCAACGCCTGAATTATGGGGCTAATTATGGCTAGTTATGGTTAAGACTTGCTAGCGCCAGCGCGAGCCGTGATTTGACTGCGGATACGGTCCCCATAAGCATCAGTTACATGCTTCAAGCGATCAACGGATTCAGACAATGTGACTAAATCCCGTTTGAGTTGCGCATCATCAAACCTAGCGACTGGTTGTGCAAACCCGGTTTCCGCTTCGCGGGCTGACAACAAAGCTTTTTCCAACATTGACAATTCTCTATCGAGCTTCGCATGATCGTCTGCAATGGTTAGAAACACTTCTGCGGCTTTTGAAGTTTGCCGGATTTGTGTATTGGCTTTTGAAATATCCGCGTCCAGTTGCGCCAAATTTTCAAGTAATGCTTTTCCGGGTACAACAACTGTTTTACGCGGTAATAATACAGGATCTGCCGCACTATCTTCTTTTACCTCTCACCCGCCCAACAAAACCCGAGTAGCCCTATTGGTCATTTCTGTTGGCCCGGCTTTACTCCAACCTTTTTGGCGAAACAGTTCAGTCAAAGAGGTGGAGGCCCGTTCAACCACATTTTGCGCAGGGATTTCTATGATTTGGGGCTGTTTTAGTGCCACTTGTGATAAATCAACCGTTGTACACGCGCCCAAATTGCTGACGATGAAAGCGGTTATAATAGAAGCCCTAAACTTCATATCCCAATTTCCTTGTTCGGCCTAAACATTTGTCTATTCGGCCCGTGTGGCCAATATGGCCAAAGTGATTTTCCGTAACACAGGCTTAATACACTTAACATGAAAGTTAAATGAATATCCCCCGGCAATGGTTAATATTACAGTAAAATAATCCTAGCAAGTGTTGAAGCCAGACGATAACGGCTATTTAAGCTTTTTTGTTCTTGTTTTTACTCCACAACAGCGCGGCGGCGATAAGAACTGTTAAAATCAGCAAGCGTCTGAACCCCCAAGAATCCATTAGATCGGACATTGACTGACCTGCAAAATATTTATCATGAATACCAGCTAACAGTACAATTAACACAAATATTGGTGCGACATAACGAACCAGAACAATCATAAATTTCTGAAGTCCCGGCGACACACCGTGCATTTGCTCATTGACTATGGCTTTTTTCATACGCCAGCCAACAAACAAAATCGCTAGCAATCCGGTCAGTGGTAATAATATTGCCCCCGTTAATTGCTTGTCAATCACATCCATAAACCCGACGAAATATATCGACCCGAAGCCAAGCCCCCACATAGCCAGCCCGGCTATTGAAGCAGCTGTGACCCTTGAGATGTTAAATTTTTCGATCAACCAAGCCACCGTCGGCTCTAGCAAGGAGATCGACGAGGTCACGGCGGCAAAGATAGCTAGAAAGAAGAATGCGGCCCCGATGAAATTACCGCCCGGCGCAGACGACAGGGCTACGGGCAAAGTCTGGAAGAAAATCCCGGCCCCGGCAGAAAAATCCAGCCCGTGGGAAAACACAATCGGAAAGATTGCCAGCCCGGCTATTAAAGCCACCGCCGTGTCGATCAGGCCAATGGTAATCGCTGATTTCGGAATGCTAATGTCTTGCGGCAAATATGAGCCGTAAGTAATCATGATCGCACTGCCCAGACCAATGGAGAAAAACGCCTGCCCCAAAGCCGCAGTCGCAACTTTGGGCGTAATCGCACCAAAGTCCGGCGCAAACAGGAATTTAAACGCCTCGGCAGTACCATTGGTTTTTCTGCCGTCTGCTATTACCTCTGTGCTTAACCCGGAGATCAGGCTGTAAAGGGAAAGTGCGATCAACAAAACAAAGAAAATCGGCATCAAAATTTTCGCGGCAAATTCAATGCCTTTATTGACCCCGCGTGCCACCAGAAAAGCCGTTAAAAATGCAAAGCCTGTGAACGCCAACAATAATTTCCCGGACACATCTGTAATCTTTTTAGGTGCCTCCACCATATGTCCAAACTGCGCAGCGACCTGCTCCGCTGATTGTCCGGTAAAACTACCACCTAGGAATTTGGGGATATAGAGGATTACCCAGGCCGCAACAACGCAGTAAAAACTAACGATCATACAAGACGCAGCCATGCCAGTTACCCCGAGCACACTCCACCCGCCCGAAACACCGGATCTCGCCGCAAGATCGTCAACACTGCGAATTGCACTAGACGCATTACCGGCCCGGCCGATGATAAATTCACTCATCAAAACCGGAATACCGATCAAAATCACACAGGCTAGATATATGATAATAAAAGCCCCGCCGCCGTTCGACCCGGCCTCGGCGGAAAACCGCCAAAGATTACCTAACCCGACGCTAGACCCAACTGCCGCCATTATAAATGCAAAGCGCGACGACCATTGTACAGTACCCCCAGACGGTGCTCCAGCCATAATATTCCCCTAAATTCATAGTTTATTTTTTGTTAACCCACAGTCCCAATTTTACAACAAGAGGTCAAGGTTTTTCGTAAAAGTTAATATAGTTTTGGAGCAGGGCAAGAACGAGGGTCTGTAGTATCTTTTCTTCCCCTATTTATGGGGGAAGTGGGCGCCTCCTGGCGCTCGATGGGGGCCGACGCTCTTGCGTCGGTACAAAGCGGGAGTGGGCGACGAGAACTCAGAAGCGCACAAGATGTGCGCCCCCATCGCCTACGCAAGAGCTTCGGCACTTCCCCCGCGAAAAGCAGGGGAAGAAAATCACATCTGCATGGCCCATTTTTCCACGTCCATTGCCGCCTGTCTTACGGCTTCGCTGCACGTCGGATGGGCATGGCATGTCCGCGCAATATCTTCTGAGGCCGCTTTGAACTCCATAGCCAAGGCGACTTCGGCGATCATTTCTGAGACACCTTTGCCGATCATATGGGCGCCCAGGATTTCGTCGGTTTCTGCGTGGGCCAGGATTTTTACGAAGCCGTCGGTTTCGTGATTGGCGCGCGCACGGGAATTGGCCATGAACGGGAATTTACCGCTTTTATAGGGAATGCCCGCCTCCTTGAGTTCTTCCTCGGTTTGGCCGACACAAGCGATTTCCGGGTTGGTGTAAATCACCCCCGGTATAACATCATAATTCACATGCCCGGCTTTACCCGCAATCAGCTCGGCTACCGCTACCGCTTCTTCCTCGGCCTTGTGGGCTAGCATCGGGCCTGTGGTGCAATCGCCTATGGCCCATATTCCGCCCACATTGGTTTTAAAATGATCGGTCGCGACAAAGCCGCGCTTGTCCGTGGCCACACCGAGCGTGTCCAATCCGAGCTTATCCGTAAACGGTCGCCGCCCAATAGCCACCAAGACCACGTCCGCCGCAATGTCTTTGGGTTTTCCGCCTGCTGCCGCTTCGGTGGTGACATTAAGGCCGGAAGCCGTTTTGGTGACGCCCGTAACCTTGCGGTCAAGTTCAAACTTGACCTTTTGTTTCTTGAACATGCGCGTGGCTTGCTTTTGGATTTCCCCGTCCATGCCCGGTAATATATGGGGCAGATATTCCACCACCGTCACTTCCGAACCGAGCCTGCGCCACACCGAGCCAAGCTCCAATCCGATCACCCCCGCGCCAATAACCAGTAATTTACCCGGCACTTCAGACAAGGAAAGCGCGCCCGTGCTAGAGATGATCCGCGTCTCGTCAATATCAATGCCTGGCAAGGTCGCGACCTCGGAACCCGTGGCAATCACGATATTTTTCGCCTGATAGGCCTTGCCGTCAACCTCCACCGTTCCGGGTGCGGTTATCTTGCCAAACCCTTGAATATATTCGACTTTGTTTTTCTTGAATAAGAATTCAATACCCTTGGTCAGGGCATCAACCGTCTTTTCCTTGGCCCCCATCATAGTCGGTAAATCCAACTCAAGTTCAGCTTTGATGCCAAGCCCGGCGAAATCCTTGCCCGCCGTCTCGTACATTTCGGACGAATGCAGCAAGGCTTTGGACGGGATACATCCTACGTTTAAACACGTGCCGCCGAGCGTCCCGCGCCCCTCGATACAGGCAACTTTAAGTCCCAACTGCCCAGCGCGGATGGCGCAATTATACCCCCCCGGCCCGCCGCCAATTACCAAAACATCATAAATATCCGACATGAAAAATCTCTCCTCAACATCTAAAACAGAGCCCAAAATGACCCGCCGACCCCGCCCCGTCAAGCGCCGAATTGCCGCAAATTTCTTCGTTGCGATTCTAGCGTGGCTCGCATAAACTTGAGCCATGAAAACACAACATCCGCGCTCCGAACTTTCAACCCACGAAGTTGTCAACCAACCGCCTTTGCCGGGCGACTTTAACTTGTTTGATGACCCCGCCCTAAAATCTGCAATTGGCTCTGGGTCGGCGATATTGACGCTATCTGGCGGGCCGAAAGACGGATTGTCAGAACACGAGGCGCATCTAAGCCGCTTTGGTAAACTGGTCGGTAGTGCGGATATGCGCGAGCTTGGTCGCCTAGCTGATGAAAACAAACCCGTCCTCAAAGCTTTTGATGCGCGGGGTCGGCGGCTCGACGAGGTCGAGTACCCCCCCGCCTATCACCAATTGATGAAAGCCGGACTTGAGAACGGCGTCTCATCAATCGCCTGGACGGCAAAATCCTCCGGCCATATGGCCCATGCCGCCTTGGCCTATATGATGGGTTGGGCCGATACCGGGGTTGGCTGCCCCATGACCATGACCTATGCTGTCGCCCCGGTCTTGCAGCACGAGGACTGGACACATAAAGTTTGGTTGGCAGGGGCCACGTCCGCAAAATACGACGATGAGGGTAAACCCGCAAACGAAAAATCCGGGCTGACCATGGGCATGGCCATGACCGAAAAACAGGGCGGGTCGGATTTACGCGCCAACACCACAAAGGCCAAAGTCGGCGCAAACGGCGAAGCGGAACTGACCGGCCATAAATGGTTTTGCTCCTCGCCCATGAGCGACGGGTTTTTGACATTGGCCTATGAGCCAAACGGTTTGTCTTGTTTTTTAGTGCCGAAATGGCGACCAGACGGCACGCGCAACGCCGTGGAAATTCAGCGGTTAAAAGACAAGATGGGCGACCGCTCCAATGCATCCTCAGAAATCGAATATCGCGGCGCATGGGCAAAACGGGTCGGCGAACCGGGGCGCGGTATCGCGACCATTATCAATATGGCCCACCACACCCGTTTCGATTGCATCACAGGGTCGGCGTCCGGCATGCGCAAATCCGTAGCATTGGCGGCGCATTTTGCGCGTCACCGTACCGTGTTTCAAAAGAAACTCATCGACCAGGTTTTGATGCAGAACACTTTGGCCGACCTGGCACTAGAGAGCGAAGCCGCACTGGCCCTCAGTTTCGCTGTCGCGACCGGGTTTGATGCCCCCAAGGATAGCCAAGCCCACATCTTGTCGCGCATACTGACGCCTGTAGCCAAATATTGGGTGTGTAAACGCCAGCCAAGCGTCGTCGCCGAAGCTTTGGAATGTCTGGGCGGGGTCGGGTTTGTGGAAGACAGCGGCATGCCGCGTCTGTTTCGCACTTCGCCGCTTAATTCCGTCTGGGAGGGGTCGGGCAATGTCATCGCGCTAGATATTATGCGGGCTTTACAGGGCGCAAAAACCAAAGGCGTATTCACAGAAGAAATAGGGCGTATCGGCGGCGACATCCCCGAATTGCGAAGCTTGACGGATTGGCTACAAAACACACCTAATGCCGATGCCCGCCTGTTCGCAGAACGCGCCGCTCTGGTGTTCGCCGCAGACGCCCTGCCCGCCGGACCAATACGCGCAGCATGGATAACCCTGCGTATAACGCACCCGTCCCATATTTGGGGTGCCAATGCAGGGACGGTCGATGCAGCCCATTTAATGAGCAGGTTGGCCGGTTGGCATCAGGAATGATCCGGCAACGTATCCAAAATATCTACAAAAAACCGCGCAATTCGTTGGCGGCGATCCGGGCTGATGTCTGTGAATATGAGTTGGATGCCGATCAAGGATGTATAATTCATCACCGCCAGATCTATTGCCTGGCTCGCCGGGATGTCTTTGGCTTGCATGAGAAGACTAGCCACATAATCAATGCGGCGTTTGTCGACCTTGGCTATGGCGGCTGCCACCGCCTTGTCGGTTCCGGCCCAGCGGCGCAGGGCCGTTTCCACGCCCATATCCAAGCCGTCTGTGATCCGGTTTAAGGCTATGAGTTTTTCCACTGGTTCGTCCTGCCGCTCGGTCTCCTTTATCACGGCTTCGGTGAGTTTCTGCTCCCAATATTCCAACAAATGGTTCGTGAAATCCTCGCGCCCGGAGAAATGGTGGTAATAGGAACCTTTGGTACGTCCGGCTACCGCACATAATGCCTCTATACGCAGAGCCGCAGGGCCGTCCTTTGCCAAAGCCTTAAGCCCCAAATCCAACCAGTCAGCTTTGGCAAATCGCTTCATCAAAATAATCCAAAAACCCCAAGCACGGCAATCGGCAAGAACAACACCCATTGCGGCAGCTGATACCAACGGCGCAATTCTTGGCGTTTCCAAAGATATAAAGCTATATTCCAACCACAAAACAAAGCCGCCAATATGCTAGCCGCCCAAGCCAGTTCCACTGCGCTCGGGATAAATGCGGCGACGGAGAACATAACCCCTAGCGCCACAATAATTATTGTCACCATATGCCAACAATAATAATTGGTGTATTTCGGCACCGGTTTTAGATCAGAGCTGTCCAACAAAGGCCGTGCAGCTTCCTTGCCGCCTAAAAATACATGGATAAAACATACAAGGAACGACAAAGCCGCCGCCCCAAGAAACCAAATGCTCATAAATACCTCCAAACTTGCGCAAGCCCGACGGCATGGAAAATACCGAGCGCCAGTACAATTAAGCTACTCCAAACCGCAAATGCGTTCACCTGATCGGGCATAACGAAATACATAGGAGCCAAAGCCAAACCGCGCAGGAGAAAAACGCTCGTAATCGCCAACACGATCCATTTGACAAAGGGCAACGGCAAAGGCAAAGCTTGGGCACTCCCCGCCGCGCCTGTAGAAGCAGCCCCAGAAGCAACCCCAGAAGCAACCAGAGCATATGCCCCCATCACCATACGCGCCACCGCAATAAACCCGGTCACCAGCCCCGGATACCAAGACCCGCCCTCAGCCATTTGAGCCATCCGCTCCCCGGCTCCAAAAAACCGAAGCCAATCAGGCCCGCCAACAATAACACCAATATGCAAAGCACTGGCAACAAGGCTCAACGAGCCCCCGACTAACAGATATATGTTCATGTTTTTATGTCCTCTTTGGGTTTTGTGCCAAGGTAGAGCATACCATACTTTATGGTTTGGTCAAGGGGCGGGGGTTGAGGGTGCGGGTGTTGGCGAAGAAAATAGACAACAAGCAAAACACTATGTTAAGTGTGAACTGTAAAGGGGATTTATATGACTACATTACATGTAATACTCGGCGCTATACTGGCGTTGGCACTTTTGATCATCGGTATTTACAATCGGTTGGTGGGGCTTAGGCAAAACCGTGTCCATGTATGCCAAAATGGTTTGCGGTCGGCGTATACCCTTGCTAATGATTGGCGCGAAAACATTTGGGGACATTGGGGATATTGGGGACATATGAAGAATTTGATTTTGGCCATTTTTTCTGGTGCGTTATTATCGGCATGCGGCGGCAGTAGTCCTGAGCCAACCCCGGCTCCGCCGCCGCCTAGCAATTCCGCGCCGAGTATTTCAGGCATACCGGCAAGTGCTACAGAAAAATCTGCCTATAGTTTCACCCCAACGGCTAGCGATCCTGACGGGGACAATTTGACGTTTTCTATTACCGCTCAACCAAGCTGGCTTAGTTTTAGTACAAGCACAGGCACGCTCTCTGGTACGCCGGGTGTGGCAAATATTGGCCAATATAAAGACATTACAATCTCCGTTTCTGACGGAAGCTTATCGAACAGTTTAACCTTTTCTATAAATGTAAACCCTGACATTTTAGAAAAAGCATTGCGAACAGGCGACGCTACAGACATCGCAAATGCTGATGTGATTTTAACCGATCTTGGCTCCGTTTTTGAGCTTACCCGCACCAAATTTAACAGTGCCCGCGCAAAGTTGTTTGGCTTGTCAAGCACGGGACAACTCACCGCGAATAGCCTGACAAATTTAAGTTGGGATCCAACCCATGACGCCGCGCTTTTAAAAGCCAGTTTTGGCTTTAATGAAGCCGTCCTGATTAGCAATGACGTAACACATCCAGGTTTTAATGTTGAAGCTGCATCTTTGGGGATTGTCGGTCAGACCGAAAATGCCCGTTATCTGGTTTTGGGTAGCAACCCCATGCGCAATAAATACCGCGGCGGGGTTGTCAGTGCAGATATGGACGCTTTCCTCAAAAACGCCCTAGCGTGGCTTACGGACCGCGATGATCTGGAAACGGTCAGCTTTAATGTTGTCATAGCCCAGTCCGCCCAAAGCTTTTATTTCCCAGATCAGGTGGCAAATAGGGAATGGCTGACAAACGCCTACCCAACCAGCATTGTTTATAACGACGCAGCCCTTTGTAATGGGGCCGCTCTTGCCGGATGCATAAAACCCGATACGGATGTGTTGATTATCTCGCAATTTTTGGGTGCAGGCGAGGATACACGCCAAATAACCGACACCGTTAAAGCTGCCATGACCCAAGGCACACCCGTGCTTTACATGCATCTTGACGGCAATTACGGAGAGCTTGCCCAAGCGCTTTTACCTGCGCTCAATGTTAGGTATGTGCACGATAATTATTGGCGGCGGCAACAACTAACCAGCATTGACCCAAAGGCGGGCTTTGCCACCCTGCCCGCTGGCATAAACGCGGTTAAAGATTTGCTTGTGCGCTTGCCTGCTGACAATTTTACCTTTGATCTCTCCGCCTGCGGCAACACGTCTTGCCCGGCAACATCTAGCTATATTGCGCAGTTTAAACAAGCAGCTCTGTCATTGCGGAGCCTGTTCAGCAGACTAGATGTGCGCTATGAACGTATTTTCGATACGCAAGAATACCGGTACGCAAAACTGCTAATCTTGCTTGCGGACATTTACCGCCGGGATGTTGTTTACCCTATGGATAAAACCTCAACCCCGCGTCGCCAATTCCTGCGCTCTTACCTTTCCGACCACATTGTTTATACCGCCCGCGACCTTGCCCCGGCGCAAGCCCATATGGGTAATTTTAGCCGCTCTGATTTTTCCCATATTACCCCCGTGGCAAAAACCGTCAGCTTAACTGCCAAGCCTGATTTTCGCTCAACTGGGGCCTATGCATTACCCGGACAAACCTTCACTGTCACCCGCACGGACAATAGCGCAGTCAACACCCATATCTTCATTAACACCCTGCGCCCTAGCGCCACCCATGAATTTAACCCAAATGCCTATAATCGGCCCAAATATCTGAAAAGCAGCCCAATCCCGATCCGGCCCGGCGAAAGCTTGTCACTGACTTCCAGCTATGGCGGCCCCATCCAAATTGGGTTTGACGCCAAAGATCTAGCGGTTAATTTGTCATTTGAAAATATTGGAGAACATCCATATTGGAAAAGCGCCGCCGATGATATGGCATTTACCGCCGCCATGGCCGCAAAGGAATATGACTGGGCCGAATTGGCCACGCCCGCCTTTGAAGTCCATTCGAAAATCGAGAAAATGCAACAAACCATAGACAATGCTAAATGGGGCAGTGCCGCCGCCGTGGCCGCAGGGGCAAGCCGCTATATGAGCAATCTCCCCCATGTACTTGCCGGCTTTAAAGGTGTCGGAATTGATGTCGTGCCCGAAATTCATAACTTTGCGACCAGCAATAATATTGAAATGGCCAGCCTAGACAAGATCAAACACATGAATGCCGATCAGGCCACCTGCGGTGCTGGTTGTTCGGGCAACCCTTATGATGCCTATTGGGCCTATGACCCCATTGCCCACGGCGATATTCACGAATTAGGGCACGGATTGGCGCGTAGCCAGTTTATGTTTTCCAACTGGGTCAGGCATGCTATTACCAACCCTTATTCCTATTATGCCAAATCTATCTACAGCGTCGATACGGGTGCAAATTTAAACGCTTTAGGTTGCCAGAAACTTCCCTTTAGAACCGTTTTTAACCGCCTACAACAAAGCCGCAAACAGGTGGATCCTCTCGCCTATATGCAGGCACAAAACACCTATGGTTGGAGCGAGTCTGTTGTCATGACCATTCAAATGATGATGGCGGCCCAGGCCGAAGGCGTCCTAAGCAATGGTTGGCACTTGTTGGCCCGACTGCACATCATCGAGCGGGCATATAACAAAGCCAACAATAATGACACTGATTGGCTAGCCGCACGAACAGGGCTTGGCTTCGGTGGCTACACACGCAGTGAAGCCAGAGCGCTTGCCAATGACGATTGGATGCTGATCGCACTGTCCCATGCGGCGGAACGCGATATGCGGCAATTCCTGACCACATGGGGGATAGACTTTAGCAATAGGGCGCGGGATCAAGTGGCCGGATTTGGTTACACTTCTATGCCGGTACAATTTTTCATGGCCAATGAAAACGATTATTGCCTGGGCCTCAACAAACCGGCCCTGCCTATAGACGGCAATCAGGTTTGGCCATAATTTTTTTTGTCAGGCGGCGGCAAAATATTATTGACAATTGTCCTTGCCATCTCTAGCTCCATCGTCATGCCCAAAATAAGCGTGCGGTACAAGATCGGACCATTGAGCCCATCCAGGGCAAATTCTATATCAATCGTTTTTGAGAATTCACCTTTTTCGATGCCCATCTCGACAAGACGCCTTAGCACAATACCGCGCCGCGAGAGCGCATATTGCCGAAGCTCGCCCAGCGGCCCAGAAAAATGCGCCGCCGCAAGAATTGAGGTTAATATGCGGGCTGTTTCGGGGTTGTTAAGCGTAATTATAAGGCCCTCTAGCACAGAAATAATAATTTCCTTTATATTATGGCTGCCAAGGTTTTCAGGGATCTGCATAACGGCGGGCCTGTCGAGAATATATTTAACAGTAGCGATACCCCACTCTTCACGTGTACGCCAGCGTAATTTCAAAGTTGGCCTGGCAACACCCGAAAGCACGCTAACTTTAGCAAATGACAAACCTTCATAACCAAATTTTGCCAAAACTTTGTAAGCGGTCTTAACAACACGCTCTTCAATGTCAGGGTTTCTGGGCCGCCCGGGGCCACCTTTGTTTTTTGAGGTTATCTGATCCAAAACACCCCACTTTCTAGAATATCATGTTTAGCTTGTCATTACTATACAGCCATGTATAGTAATGACAATGAATATATTCATCTTGTGACAAAACAGAGGGGACCACAATGACAATAAACTATACTTTTAATAACAAGAAATCTAAAATCGGCATGGCAGCAACCATATTATTAGCAACAACTTCGTTGTATTTCCCGGCATTTGCCCAAGTAAATGATGAAATTATCGTCACCGCGACCCGGCGGGCAGAAAAACTGACCGAAGTTCCCATCGCAATTTCCGTCATAGGGGCTGACGATATCGACCAGACTAGCATTCGCGAGCTTTCACAAATAGACGAATATGTACCCAATGTTCAAATATCCAACGGCACTGACTTTCGCTCCGTAATCACCATAAGGGGTGTCGGGTCAAGTAGCCGCAATATCGGTTTTGACAGCCGGGTGGGTGTTTATGTTGACGGTGTTTATATGGGGCAATCACCATCGTCTAACCAGGAGCTGCTTGATCTGGAACGGGTAGAAGTCCTGCGCGGCCCCCAAGGCATGTTATTTGGTAAAAACACGGTGGCGGGCGCCATAAGCCTTGTGACCAAAAAACCGGGGAACGAGTTTTACGGTCAGGCCAGTGCCGACCTTGGCAATTTTAATTACCGTGAGCTCAAGGGTATGGTCAATATACCGCTGGGCGAAAAAGCGGCGGCAAAATTTTCCATCTCCAAAACCGATCGGGACGGCTATGTGCAAAACATAACAACGGGCAATGATCTGGCGGACAGAGATGTTCTTGCCTATAGGGCGCAACTTCGTTTCACCCCTACGGATCAACTTGAAATCAATTTGGCTTATGACGGGCTGACATCGAGAAACACCGCACTGCTGGGCGAACCATTGTCTGATTTTCTCGGCATTTTTCCTGTTGCTATTGCACCAGAACCTAGGCGTGTTGCTTTTAACATCGACCCCAATGACGAGCGCGACGTCAAAGGCGGCATGATTGATCTGGAATATGAGATGGAGAACGGTTTCACCCTTAAATCCATAACCGCTCTTCGCGACACCCAGGGCTTTACCAGAAACGCCACAGATTATTCAGATACCGATATTTTCTCGATAGAATACACGGATAATTTTGAACAATTTACACAAGAGCTGCAAATCATATCACCGGGCGACAAACGGCTCACCTATATGGCCGGGCTTTATTATTACAAACAGGACGCCACGACCAATCGCGACGCCATTATCGGTTTGGATTTTTTCGAAGGCTTTATTGGCCCCTTTGTCGCCCCGGCCTTTGGCTTTAACCCGGCCACTGTCACACAAGCGCAATTGGCTTTTGTCGCCAACTTTGTCGGATTTGGCCCCGAAGGCTCCATCATTTTTAATGGTGGCCAGGTTGCGACAAAAAGTATCGCGGGATATGTGAATGGCAGTTTTGATATAAATGACCGCTTAACATTAGGCTTTGGCGGACGCTATAGCATCGAGGACAAGGACGCCAATTGGCTACTTGACGGCAGAAACTCCGGCGTATTTGCCATTGGCTCTACGGGGGTTGATCCTACGGATCCAAACCCGCCCGCGCCCACGCCTCTCATCAACTCGCGCCAGGACAAATTCTTTTCACCAGCGGTTAGCCTGTCTTATGCCGTATCTGATGACGCCAATGTATACGCAAAATATTCATCCGGGTATAAAAGCGGCGGGTTTAACCTTGACTATATCAATGCGGCTGAATTGGCCGCAAATAACGGGCTGGAATTTGATAAGGAAACCGTGGACAGCTTTGAAATTGGCTTGAAAGGCAGTTTCATTGACAACCGCCTTAAACTAAACCTTGCCGCCTTTATGGCAAATTATGACAATTACCAGGTCAACCAATTTGTTGACCTTGGCGGCGGCGGCACCTCCATTCGCATCACCAATGCCGCCAGCGTGAAAACGCAAGGTATTGAAGCCGAATTTCAATTGCGGGCCACAGACAATCTGGATTTCCAAGGCTCTTTAGGCCTGCTCAGTGCTGAATTTGACGCATTTCCAGGCGGGGGCACGGCGGGCGCAGATGTGACGGGCAATAGATTACCTAATGCTCCCGAATTTACGGCGTCATTTGCTGCGGTTTATTCACATGAGATA
>JAJRSJ010000045.1 GCA_024278855.1 Alphaproteobacteria bacterium
AGACGTCCGTCCAATGCCAACCTTCCGGGATGCTATATGGGGGCATTTCTTAAATTATTCAAGCGTAATTTTCATCTGGTCATTGCTGTCAAACAACGCTAGAAAACCCGCCAACAAAAGGACTTATATGACCGCCACAACACCAATAGCCTTGCCAATGGCCTTTACGGGCGCACCGCTTGATCTGGCCGAAAACCAACGCGACACGGCCAGTTTAACCGTTTTCTCCAAAGCCGAAAATGCCCGTGCATTGATTATGTTTCAAGGCAGGTTTTTGGTCAAAAACGGCGATTTGGTCATGGTGCATCCCATGCAGGTCAAAGGCGCGCATCTCTATGACCCCGGCCCGTTGTTTTTGGGTCTGGACGGCAATATTCCCATATTTGCGTGTTCTTTCGCCAAAGAAGACGAAGCCCTCAAATTGGTCAAAGGGGCGGCTTTGGATCATTTGCGCAATTTATCTTTTCTCATGGACGGGCGGCCATTAGCGTTGGCGGGGCGAGCGAAATCCTTGCTTGACTGGCACCGCTCGCACCGGTTCTGCTCCAATTGCGGCAAGGAAAGCAAACCGCAAGCCGGCGGCGTCACACGGCAATGCCCCACATGCGAGACCGATCATTTTCCGCGTGTCAATCCGGTGGTGATTATGTTGGTGTTGGACGGCGATAATTGCTTACTGGGCCGCGGCCCTGAATGGCCAGACGGGGCGTTTTCGGCGTTGGCCGGGTATGTCTCGCCGGGCGAAAGCTTGTCCGAGGCCTGTATCCGCGAGGTCAAAGAAGAAGTGAATATTGACGCGGAAAACCCGGTGTTTAAATTCTCCCAACCCTGGCCCTATCAGGGGCAGCTCATGATGGGCATGTTCTGCACGGCAAAAAACACCAAAATCACCCTGGACACCAAAGAGCTGGCCGATGCCAAATGGTTTTCCAAGGACACGGTACGCGCCGTATTTGCAGGCGCTAAATATGAAGAGGGCAAAACCTTCATCTGCCCCCCACCCTTCACCATAGCGCATCAATTGCTCAAGGTTTGGTTGGCGGAATAAAGGATGCCAACCACATGGGCGTCAAACAACCCGACCTGTCCAATATCCTGCGCGGCCATTTCAGAGGCTATAGCGTAGAACGCCTAAAATTCGGCTCAAATGACCAAAATCTTAACGAAACCCTAAATCAGAGACAGACCCTAGATGGGTTTAATCGTCTAAAATATCCGGCCAATTTTCATCTGCCTGCTCGATAAATCCGTCCGTATCTTCCAACCATCTGAGTTTTATTCTTTTGTTGAAATTTAGATACAGCACCCCGTCTTTGATGGTCCAGTGTTTTGGCTTGCCTTTAGCGAGCTTGCCCTTTGCTACTGCCCAGGCGCAATAGCCGCCGTAAGCGGGGGCGTATTTTTCGGGATTGGCCTGAAAATCTGCGAGATTGCTCGCATTGGCAAATAACCATTCCGCCCCCCTCCAATGCGTGTTGAGCCGGGCTTTGCCGGGCACCGGGCCTCCCCCATGAAAGCTGACCACATCAGTGCCGCCCACGGCCAAATTATTGCGCCAGCTTGTATAGATTTCGTCCGCCTTCGCAGTGGCAGGTGAGTTGACCCCGAAAGCCATGCAGATAAAACCCGCCGCGATAATCAATTTAATCCATTTTGGCATATAGATCCTCCCGACCATTTCGTAACGACGCTAAACGCCCCGTGACCCACTTTTCGCGTCCCTAGAAATATCTGCGACATATGTGCCGAGCATATAGACATAATCCGTGAAAAATGCCAACTCTTCAAGGGCGTGTATCATGCCGGGGTCGTCCGGATGGCCCTCTACATCGGCGTAAAATTGCGTGGCCGTGAACGAACCATCGACCATATAGCTTTCCAACTTGGTCATATTGATGCCGTTGGTGGCGAACCCACCCATGGCTTTGTACAAGGCAGCAGGCAGATTGCGCACTTTAAACACAAAACTGGTGACAACTTTTTCGCCGTTTCGCGGTGGAATTTTTGCCGACTTTGCCAGAGTTAAAAACCTTGTGGGGTTATGGCTAGCGTCTTCAATATTGGCTTCCAAAACCTCTAGCCCGTATATTTCCGCCGCCAAAGAGGACGCAATAGCGGCAATAGATGTATCGGCGCTTTCAGATACGCGCTTGGCCGCCCCTGCCGTATCCAGATCACTACGGGCCGTAATGCCCCAGTTTTTCAGACGTTCGCGCACTTGTGACAAGGCCATGGGGTGGGAATAGGCGGTTTTGATTTGCTCTCGCTTTGTACCCGGCAATGCCAATAAATTATGATGCACAGGCAGATAATGCTCGGCAATGATATGCAGCCCGCCTTCGGGCAGCAGATGATATATATCTGAGACCCGCCCCGCCAATGAATTTTCCACCGGGATCATGGCAAAATCGGCATTGCCGCCGCGCACAACATCAAAGGCATGGGCAAAACTGCGGCATGACCGGGGTTCATGATCCGGATAATAAGCCCGGCACGCCAGATGGGAAAACGCGCCCTCTTCGCCTTGATAGACAATTATATTGCTCATATTGCTCATATGTTTGTTCCTAAAATTTCAGCCCGAACCCGCTGCAAATCTTCAGGTGTGTCAACCCCGTGGGGTACGGTATCAATGACGGCCGCATCTATCCGCATCCCAGCTTCCAGAGCGCGTAATTGCTCCAACCGTTCGCGTAATTCCAGTGGTGACGGCGGTAGCTCGCAAAACCTGTCCAGCGCAGCGCGGCGATAGGCATAAAGGCCAATATGGTGCCAGAGAGCGCCTAGGCCAGACGGGGCAGCAGCGCGGGTGAAATACAAAGCCCGGCCCCGTTTTGCTTTGGCTTCCATGGATAAAACCGCTTTGACCACATTTGGGTCGCCGGCTTCGCAGGCATCATTTGTAGCCACGACCAAGGTCGCAATATCGCAGTCGGGTACAGACGCCAACACACCTACCGCCGCACTGATCGCCAACGGATCAAGGGTCGGTAGATCACCTTGCACATTAATCACACAATTATAGCGGGATTTCCCGTCTTGAGTTGGGTCAAAACTTTCAACCGCAGCTCGCACCCGGTCAGTACCGGAGGGCAAATCCGGATCGGTCATCACCGCCCTGCCACCACCGGCGCGTACCGCATCAGCAATTTCGACCTCCGCACAGGCAATCACAACCGGCCCGATATTGGCCGCCAAAGCCCGCTGCATCACATGCACAATCATCGCCGCACCGCCAATGTCTACCAAAGGCTTGCCGGGCAAGCGTTGGGAGGCCATACGGGCCGGAATAACCACGACCGGGTTTAGCTTTGCCATAGGCTGTGATGTTTTTTCACTGTTCATACCCCCCTTTAGCCAGTAGTGTGTGTAGGTCGCAACAATTATAAACCCGCACGCCAAAAAAACATTTGTAAAAACATTTGCAAATTGGCGCAAAATTTATAATACAGGACAAAATTATTTGGACATAAGGACGGTTTCATGAGTGGTTTGTTTTTCAATAAAGTAGCGGGCGCGTTTTTAGCATCTGCGCTCGGGCTTATTGTGATTGGTAAATTTTCAGGTGCAGTGATAAAGCCGGACGTGCCCGCGCCAAAAGATTTCGCCTACAGCTTGGCGATTGAAACTGAAACCGCACCGGTTATCGTGGCAGAAGTCGCATTTCCCGGCCCGGTATGGCTCGGGGCTCGCAACGCTGAAAAAGGTGCAAAGGTTTATAAGAAATGCAAAGCCTGTCATACTATCGATATTGGCGGCAAAGACGGGGTTGGCCCGCATTTATGGAATATAGTTGGGCGGCCCATCGGCGATGTGGCCGGATTTGGTTATTCCGACAATATGCGCTCTAAGGGCGGTGTCTGGGGTTACGAAGAACTGGACGAGTTTTTGACCAAGCCGAAAAAATACATCCCCAAAACCAAAATGGCCTTTAACGGCTTGAAGAAAGAAACCGACCGGGCCGCTTTGATTGAATATCTCCGCCTTGCGGCCGACACGCCTATGGTACAATTAACCCATATAGTAGACGAAGCCGTACCCGTGCAAGAAGCTGTACAGGAAATGGTCGATAAAACCCCAATCTTGGAAGTTCCAGTCTTGGAAGCTCCAGTCTTGGAAGCTCCAGTCTTGGAAACCCCGACCTTGGAAACTGTCACCGAAACCGTTGAGGATGTCATTGTCGAAGCGGTTGAAGATGTCGTAAAGCCTGATGATGCGGGTACTGAGGGTGGTAATTAACCCCTCATAACCGTTTTACCGAGCTTATCGGCCCTGCGGATTTTTCTATGCGGGTGACGGCATCCTTTAGAGGTTCGCTCGCCACCAACATATGGTAAGCATTGGCATGCAGAAGTTCGGTTGCGTCGCGCATAATGCCCACATGGCCTTGCCAAAACACCAGATCACCGCGTTTTAAGGTGGCGTCCTTTGGCAAGTTTGTCCCAAGTGCGGCCTCTTGCATATCCGTATCGCGCGGGGCCTCTTTGCCAACACCCTCCCCCACTGATCTAAGTGCCGTTTGCACCAGACCGGAGCAATCAATCCCGTCCGGGCTGATTCCGCCCCAAATATAGGGCAGGCCCACATGCAATTCGGCGATTTTTACAAAATCACGCCTATTGGCCTTTGTGGCTATTTCGAGCGGCGCAATGTGATTGCAGTGGACATATCCCATATTTGGTATGTGCAGATAATCACCGTCTGTGCCGTCCACAAAAACTTTAGCATTGAGAGGCAGGCTTGTACGGATTGCAGTTTTTAAATCCGGCTTGAGGAATACAGGCGCACGAATGGTCTTGATGCGGTGCGTCGGCGAGCGGGCGCTGCGGGCAAGGGCCATATTGGGCACATAGCCTACATAGCCGGCAGAATGTTTGGAACCGCCGCCCTGCACTTCTTGGCCCCAGGCCCAGCCATTGTGAATATCATATATGTCAAAGCTCGCCCCCAGTATAAGTTGGGTATCCATCATGCTGGCACTGGAGGGGGCTTTATGCAGGGGAACCACCGGCATCATCACTTGGTGGCGCACGGCATCAATATAGTTGTCGGCTTTTACCCTGTTTTTTAAATGCGCGGCGGCCAACCCGTCTCTATAGGGCGTAATGCGGGGGTCAGGCTTGGTCATTATGCCACACGGGACGATTGCCGGGCCGTATTGAGTGTCTTGGCTTCAAACCGGATCCGCTCGGCAAAATCTGCCATATAGCGCGAACCGATGGCGGTACGGCGCACCAAAACCGAACGTTTGTCCATAGGATCAGGGCCACGGTCAACAAAGCCGTACCCCCCCAAAGTATTGAGAGCGCGGGTAATCACGGCTTTGGTCACACATAATCTAAGCGCCAATGAGCGCACCGTATGGGGGCCAGATTCCAGATAAACACAGGTAAGAATAGCCATTTGCCGCGCCCCCAGATCAGGCCCGGACGCCAACACAGTGCCCAGATTAACCCGGTGCCAAAGTTGTAATGCTTGCGCCCGGTTTAAAATGTCCTGTTTGCCGTACACATAAACTCCAAAACCAAAACTCGAAACCCCAAACTCGAAAATCAAGTGATTCGCGTAATGATTCGCACACTTAAGATTCCCGCGTCAAGGGATTAGGAGAACTCTCCCTTATAAACCCTAGCTACGCAATTGTCATCGCCGAGCCAATAACTTAGCTCGGACGGGTGCTGGATTGGCCAAATTGCCATATCTGCTGATTTGCCAATTTCCAAAGATCCGGTTTCGGCCTCAAGACCCAAGGCGCGCGCCCCGTTAAGTGTCATACCGCACAAAGCTTGTTCCGGCGTAAACCCGAACAAGGTACAGGCCATATTCATGATTGAACGCGGTGAGCTGATCGGCGAGCTTCCCGGATTAAAATCCGTAGCCAGGGCCATGGCAACGCCGTGCTTTTTAAACAAATCAACAGGCGGTTTCCTAGTTTCTTTTAAATAATAAAATGCGCCCGGCAACAGGACGGCAATCGTCCCCGCTGCCGCCATAGCCTTAACGCCGGCTTCGTCAATATATTCCAAATGATCTGCCGACAATGCGCCAAATTCCGCCGCCAATTTTGCCCCGCCTTGATTGGAGAGCTGTTCGGCGTGTAATTTGACCGGCAAGCCGTATTGGCCGGCGACTTCGAACACCCGTCTGATTTGCGCCGGGCTAAAGGCAATATTTTCACAAAACCCGTCAACCGCATCAACCAATCCAAGCTTGGCAATTTTCGGTAACATCTCCTCACAAACAAAATCCATATAGGCATTTGTGCGCCCTTTATATTCAGGCGGCACAGCATGGGCGCCTAAAAATGTTTTTTGGATCCGCATATTATTACGTGCGGCGAGGGCCGCAGCGACCTCCAGCATTTTTATTTCTGTATCCGTATCCAATCCGTATCCGGATTTTATCTCAAGCGTGGTCACGCCTTTTTTACACAAACCATCAAGCCGCTTTTCGGCCTGTTGGTATAGATCGTCCTTGGATGTTGCGCGTGTAACAATTAGTGTTGATAAAATGCCGCCGCCGGATTTTGCAATCTCCTCATAACTAACCCCCTCCAACCGCATCTCAAATTCGCGGGCTCTATTGCCGCCAAACACAAAATGGGTATGACAATCCACAAGGCCCGGTGTTAGCCAATTATGCGCACAGTCATGTATATTTTCCGTCTCGTACTTAGGCAAATCAACCCGCCTGCCTACCCAGGCAATGCGTCCATCTTTTACCCCAACTACGCCGTCTTTGATAGCGCCGTAAGGCGCCGTATTTGCCGGGTTCATAGTGGCCAGATGTGCGTTGATAAACAAAGTGTCAAAATACAGGGTCATGATCTGTGTCTAAATTCTCCGGGTTAAACTTAAAAGCGTTTTTTTATATCTATTGGTGATGTCGTCGTGCCTGATATGAACGCCGCCGCGCACTATATGCCGCCCGGCTGACCATGTATCCGTGACCAGAGTGGAACTTCCAGAAAAAATAAAACTGTCCAACACTATATCGCCTTGCTTGCCAATCAGCTGCGGCGCGTCCCCGTCAAGTGCCACCAAATCCGCCAATTCACCCACGGCAATTGCGCCGCTATTTCGTCCATTCTTTCGCCAAATGGCCTGTGCGCCGCCTTTGGCCGCGCCTTGCCACAACACCCGGCCCGTAGAGCGTGTATCTGTCGCCAGTACGGCCCGCTCCTTATGTTGGAGACGTTGGGAATATTCTAGCGTGCGCAATTCTTCTGCCAGAGAAATACGCACATTGGAATCAGAGCCGACCGCAAAGGCGCCGCCCGCCTGAAAATATGTGCGGGCAGAAAAAATACCGTCGCCCAGCCTGCTTTCGGTGATTGGACACAGACCAACCACCGCGCCCGTTTTTGCCAACGCTTTGGGTTCATCTTCCGTCATTTGCGTGGCGTGGATCAGGCACCAACGCCCATCAACATCGTGGTGGTTCAACAGCCATTGCACCGGGCGCTGGCCGTACTGCGCCAGCACTTCATCGACCTCGCCTATCTGTTCGGCAATATGGAG
>JAJRSJ010000002.1 GCA_024278855.1 Alphaproteobacteria bacterium
AGGCATTGAGGCGGGGCTGTCTGCCGGGCTTCAATTAAAGATCAACACGGTGGCCTTGAAAAATGACAATGCAGATCACATCCCGGACATGGTCGAGTGGGCCCATGGGCGCGGCATGGATATGACATTGATCGAGGTTATGCCCATGGGCGAAATTGCGGCAGACCGGATTGACCAATATATTCCACTAACAGAAATCCGCGAAACCCTTGAGCGAAAATGGGCATTACAGAACACCACCGAGACCACAGGCGGGCCGTCACGTTATGTAAAAATCCACGAAACTGGTGGGCGGCTCGGCTTTATCAGCCCCCTGTCGCAAAATTTCTGCGCCGGATGCAACCGGGTGCGCGTCACCTGTACGGGTAAGCTCTATATGTGTCTGGGGCAAAATGACCATGTGGATTTGCGAGCGGCTGTGCGGATAGGCGGCCCGGACGCGCTCGACGAAGCTTTGGACAAAGCCATGATCAATAAGCCCGAACGCCATAATTTTGAGATAAAACGCCAAAGCACACCTGCCGTGGCCCGTCATATGTCGGTGACTGGTGGGTAGAGTTTAAAATTTTTCCTTCCGCCGTAAACAGAGGAAGGAGACTACAGAAATCCCCTCATAATAGTTTCAGCCCGCTCCATATCCACCCTAGTATTGATGTTGAAAAACGGGTCTATACCGCCCACTTTGGGAAATTCAACCATCTCTATTTCATACAAAGCCAAAAAGTCCCGTACCTTATAACTCTCCCCGGTTCGTAAAAATTTGCGCAAATCCGGAGCCAATGCGGTGGGCCACAAACCGCACACTTGATACGTATTTTCGCCCACTTTCGGCAAGGCAATGATATTATCGGGCGTAGCCGCCAGTTTTCGCGCCCAATCTTTAGGCACGAACGGCGTATCGCCGGAAATCGTCAAAACCCGCGATCGTCCTTGGGACGTGCCCCATTCCATAGCTGTCAATACGCCAGCCAACGGGCCTAATTTGCCCACGACGCTATCCGCAAAGACGGGTAGTCCAAATTCGCTGTATTCTCCCGGATCACCATTTACGGCAAGGTTGGCCACTTGCGGCCTAGCCCGATCAATAACGTGCTGCAGCAAAGCTTGCCCGGCTAAACCCGCCAGCATTTTATCACCCCCAAAACGCTTTGAGGTTCCGGCGCATAAAATCATGCACGGATAAGTGTTGCGAATAAATTTATCTCTAGCCATAGCCCTGCTTTAGCCATAAATGCGGTATAATGAAAGTCGCACTTCTTACAAGCCTGTTTTTTCTGACCGCCCTGCTCTATGCCAGTGTCGGATTTGGCGGCGGCTCGACCTATACGGCCTTATTGGTTCTAACTGGTGCCAATTATCTGATCATCCCTGTGGTATCTCTGGCTTGCAATATCATCGTGGTCAGCGGCAATTCCTTTAATTATTGGCGAGCCGGGCTGGTGTCAGTGCAACGCATATGGCCATTTTTGGTGTTATCTGTACCTATGGCCTGGTTGGGCGGCCGTCTCCATATCCCCCAAACAGTGTTTATCGGTCTATTGGCATTGGCCTTATTATTCGCGGGGTTTTCTTTGTTGTTTCAGCCCACACCCAAACCAAATTCCACCCCTGCCGGTTCATTACCGCTCAACGCTATTATTGGCGGCGGGTTAGGCCTTTTATCGGGTATTGTGGGTATTGGCGGCGGGATATTTCTAGCGCCCATTTTACACCGGATCGGCTGGGGCAAAGCCAAAGAAATCGCGGCAATTTGCTCATTGTTTATACTGGTCAATTCAATATCTGGCCTCAGCGGGCAGTTGATAAAACTCGGCGGTTTGGCGCAATTGGAACTCACGCAGCCCTATTGGCTACTCTTACCCGCAGTATTGTTCGGCGGCTTTATCGGCAACCGCATGAGCCTAAAATTTTTCTCCGAAGCTACGGTGCGTAAACTCACCGCCGTTTTGGTGCTATTTGTCGCAGTACGATTACTGTGGAAATTTCTGACACTCACCCTATCATAGAGACATTATGTTGGAAATTTTATATTTTGGCCGATTAAGCGACCGGGCCGCAAGGCGCGCGGAAAGCTTAGCATTGCCGGAGGGCGTGACCAATCTTTCCGCCTTGAAAAACTGGCTTGATTTAGCCCATGATCTGGGCGGCGCATTGCAAGACAAATCTATCAAAACCATGGTCAACCAGTCTTTGGTTTATGAGGATATTGCCTTGCAAGGTGATGAAGAAATCGGGTTTTTACCCCCGGTCGGGGGCGGCTAGTGATAGAGGTAACCGACATAGCCTTTAACCCTGGTGAACGCCTGAACGGGTTTAGCAAAGACTGCGAAGACGCCGGCGCCATAGCCAGTTTTATTGGCCTTGTGCGCAGCCAAAAGGGCAGTGTGGATAAATTGCGGCTCGAATCCTATCCCGGCGTTACCGAGCAAGGTATAGAGCAAGCCGTTGCCCAGGCAAAAAACCGCTGGCCTCTCACCGCCGTGTTAGTCATTCACCGAATTGGCACTATGGGTGTTGGCGAACCGATTGTCTTGGTGGCCACTGCGTCAAAACACCGCCGAAGCGCGTTCCAATCTTGTGATTTTTTAATGGACTACCTCAAGACCGATGCGGTATTCTGGAAACACCAAAGCGGCCCGGATGGTGATATGGGCGGCGGCGAATGGATTGAACCGCGTGCGCAGGACTACGCCGATAAAAATAGATGGAGTGACCCGTGAAAGACCACAATAAAGCTATAGACGAAAGCAAAGAATTTAAACCGGTGCGCATAGCCGTATTGGTGGTCAGCGACACCCGCACACTGGACGATGATACGTCCGGCGCGTTATTGGCGAAGCGGGTCACAGACGCCGGACATGAATTGGCAGCCCGTAAAATCGTGCGCGACGACATCCCGGCGATACGTTCTCAGGTCAAGGCCTGGATTGATGCCCCGGACGTGGATGTTGTCATCAGCTCCGGCGGCACTGGTTTGACCGGGCGCGATATTACCCCCGAAGCCATAACGCCCCTGTTTGAGAAAACCATAGAAGGGTTTTCCCATGTGTTTCACATGGTCAGTTTTGAGAGTGTCGGCCTGTCTACATTGGCGTCGCGGGCCGTGGCGGGAACGGCCAACGGCACATTTATCTTCGCCCTGCCCGGTTCTAACGGCGCGGTTAAAGACGGGTGGGACAAGGTAATATGTCCACAGCTCGATAGCCGCCACGGGCCTTGTAATTTGGTAGAATTGATGCCGAGATTGACTGAAACCTAACAAGAGGCGAGGAGCGCGGTGGCGCGACAGGGATATATTATGAGCGATAAACTCACACACTTTGACGACCAAGGCCGTGTCAATATGGTCGACATATCGGATAAAAAAGTGACACACCGCCTGGCTATTGCTAGTGGGTCGGTACTTATGCAACCAGAAACGCTGACCTTGGTTAAATCAGGCACGGCCAAAAAAGGCGATGTCATCACCGTGGCCGAGCTTGCAGGTGTCATGGCCACCAAGTAAACCGCAAACCTGATCCCGCTTTGTCACCCTTTGCCGGTCACGGGTGCAAAAATAGAGATCGTACCAGACGATAAATTGCCGGGCCTAACCGTCACTGCACGGGTTAAAACCACGGGCCAGACCGGGATTGAAATGGAAGCATTGACCGCCGTGTCCGTCGCTTGTTTGACCATATATGACATGCTCAAGGCCGTGGACAAATCCATGCAAATTACGGGCATAGAGCTTCTGGAAAAACACGGCGGCAAGTCGGGTGTCTATAGGAAGTCTGATGGCTACATTGATTACTGTAGACGCTGCACTTCGGGCAATTAAACAGGCCTGCACGCCAATGGCGACAACCATTTTACCGCTCACCCGGATAGACGGACATGTCTTGATCAAAGACACACCGGCTAAAACCACCCTGCCGCCGCAAGATGCCTCTGCCATGGACGGCTATGCGATCAAATTGGAAGCCCGTCACACAAAAGGCAGCAAATTCAACCTCATCGGCGTTGCTCCGGCAGGCGCACCGTTTAAGGGCAAAGTCGGCAGTGATGAAACCGTCCGTATTTTCACGGGCGGCGCCGTGCCCGACGGAGCCAATCATGTTATTATGCAAGAAAATGTTACGGCGGACGGACAGGAAATAACCCTCACCGAACCCGTCTCTCCGGCTAGCCATATCCGCAAATCCGGCATTGATTTCGAAAAAGGCCAGACGATTGTTAAAGCAGGAACCCATTTGGATGCTTACGCCGCCGCACTGCTAGCGGCGGCGAATCACGGCGAAATTCTTGTTTATAAGCGGCCATTACTAGCCCTGATCGCTAACGGTGACGAGTTGGTGGAGCCGGGCCAGAACATGCCGGAGGGTGCGGTGGTCAGCTCCAACCCTTACGGGTTGGCCCCCTTGATCAAGGCATGGGGCGGTGATGTCATACTGGCGGGCATATCGCGGGACGATCCGCAAGCCATAAAAGACCAGATCGCCGCCTGTGCGCATGCTGATATATTGGTGCCGGTTGGCGGCGCATCCGTCGGCGATCATGATTATATGCGCCCGGTATTTGCCGAGCTTGGCTATACAAAAATATTTGAGAAAGTCGCAGTAAAGCCCGGAAAACCCGTATGGTTCGGCAAGTTGGACAAACAATATGTGCAACAATATGTAATGGGCTTACCAGGAAACCCGGCCTCAGCACTGGTCACCGCCCATGTGTTTTTAAAACCGCTCATAGAAAACCTGACCCAATCAAGCACCGCAAATAAAACCATCTCGGCCCGCACCACCGAGCCGGTAAAAGCCGCAACATGGCGGGCCGAATATATCCGCGCCCATGCCAGAGTGGACGACGGGGGCCGTGTATGTGTTACGCCAATCCCCAGACAGGACAGCTCCTTGCTCACCCCGTTTTTGCGGGCCAATTGCTTTTTGGTGCGAGCGCCCGAGACCCAGGCCGCAGACATTGGTGATTTGGTCGAGATATTGCCGATTAAACCGCTGGTTTAGGGTATTTTTCCTTCCCCCATTTTTCATGGGGGAAGTGCCGAAGCTCTTGCGTAGGCGATGGGGGGCGCATATCTTGCGCGCAACAAACGTTCGGTAAACTCTACAGCATCGTATCGACGCAAGAGCGTCGACCCCCATCGAGCGCCAAGAGGCGCCCACTTCCCCCACAAGAGCAGGGGAAGAAAAAGATCACCTTACATGGGACGCGCCGTTAATGTCGAAGGTCGCGCCTGTTGCAGACTTGCATAAATCGGAGAGCAAGAAGGCCACTAGCGCACCGATTTCCTCGACCTGGGCAAAATCACCTAGCGGTATTTCAGCCTTCGCCGTCCGCAATACATCCGGGTCGGTTGGGGCCATTTCGGTGTTGATCCAGCCCGGTGCCAACGCATAAGCCAGTACGCCGTCCGACGCTGCGCCGCGGGCTATGGTTTTATTCAAGGCCAAAAGCCCGCCTTTGGAGGCCGCATAGGCAGGGTGGTCAATGGCATCGCCGCGAATGGACGCCCTTGAGCACATATTAACAATACGCCCGCCGCCTGCCGCCTTAAAATCCACCAAAGCCTCCCGGCATAAATCCGCCGGCGCCTGCAAATTTACCGCCATGACTTTGGCCCAACCATCAACCCATTGCGCGTCGTCGCCGTAAGGATCCGTCACCAGATCAATCCCGGCATTATTGACCAGTGCATTAACATGCCCCGCCGCCGCTTTGGCTTGCGCCCACAACCTTGCCCCTGCCCCTGGTTTTGACAAATCTTCGGCGATCACCGCCGTACATTTGCCGCCAATTTGTTCGGCGACGGCGACAGCCTCGGCGTGGTTGGAATTGTAATGGAGTATGACATTGGCCCCATAATTGGCGCAGGTTTTGGCAATGGCCGCACCGGCCCCACGCGAACCTCCCGTAATTAACACATTTATGTGTTCCAAATTCATTTTTATTCTCCTTGCGAACTGCTAAAGACGAATGGGATTTAACAAGATATTTAATTCTTTAATTAACGAAACTAACCATATTGTACAGACACAATGATTGATGCCATTGAACATAATTTAAAAACCGGGATAGCCCTGTTGGACACGGTCAGTGAACAGCAATACCGCAACACCTCCGTGAAACCCTATCATGCGAGCATTGGTAGCCATATGCGCCATATTCTGGATATATTTGATTGCATATTTTGCGGCCTGGAATGTGGACATGTGGATTTAACGGCTCGAAAACGCAACCAGTTGGTAGAGCAAAGCCCGGCAATGTGCAGGGCATATTTTGAGACCGTTTTAGAAAAACTCCGTAAGCTTAAGTGCGAAGATATGAACCGGTTAATCAATGTATCTGATGATCTCGGGCTTGGTATGATAACGGCGAAATATACTTTGGCCGCCCTGCTCATCCAAGCCCATAGTCATGCCATGCACCATTTTGCCAGTCTTGGTTATATAGTGACAAATTTAGGGTTGGAATTACCCAAAGAGGATTTCGGTTTCAACCCGACAACACCCAAAAAAATGCCTAAAACATGCCCGCGAACATACATGAATAAGCGTAAAATCAAGTAAAGGCCCTAAACCGCCTCAGCTTCGGCCGTTTCGCAAGATTTGTCGCCCTCTTTACTGCAATAGAGTTCGTACAAAGCATTAATCAACACGCGCGCTTCTTTGCTGTCCAGAGAGTACAAAATAGATTGGGCAACACGGCGGGTTTTGACGATTGTTTCACGCCTTAACATGGAGAGATGTTGGGATAATGCGGATTGTGACAAGGGGATATTTTCCAACAGTTCTCCAACCGACATTTCACCCTCTGCCAATTGGCACAGGATCATCAAACGGGACTGGTTGGCCATGGATTTAAGGAGCATACAAGCTTCACTTGCGTTCTCGCCCATTTCTTCCATCTGCATTTTCATAAACCTACCCTAAGAAATTACCCACAACCTTCAAAACCGTCCGCGTCCATTTTGGCTTCATAAGGTGCTTCAACTTCGCTACCGGGGGTTAAATTACCCTTAACACTGTCCCAATCGTCTGGCGACAGTACAACCATCCAGTTAATATAAGGGTCTTCATTGGCCAAGTTTGGGTTTTCCACCAAAGCCTGATTGTTATCTATAACCTCGCCGCCGGCCATGGATTTTGCCGGGCCGACCCATTTGCCGCTTTCCACTGTGGCGCAGGATTTGCCGGGCCGAACTTTTCGCCCGACTTTTTTGGGTGTAAACGCCACCAATTCGCCCGCCAAAGCCGTGGCAATGGTGGTCATGCCCATTTTGACATTGCCGTCGCCGACTTCCGAAAACCAGGTGTGGTTTTCAACGTCGTATAATAATTCGTCCGGTAATTCACATCCGCGTACATTGGCCATATTACATCCTTAATTCTGATTCTGTTTCCGACTTTAACCGCAAACCTTTGGAAGAGCAACAAAACTCGCCCAGTTCTGCCACTTGTAGCTTACCGCCTACAAACAAGACAAGATGTTTTGCTAGCATCCATGCCATGGACAGGCGGGATTGGGTGTCTTTGTGGTCGGGTTCCATGGTTACGAGATTATAATGATAGGCCAATTCGCGGCAGGTTTCGCGGCATGCATTGAAACTGGGATCGCCCTTTGAGCCTTGGCGTTGTAATGCGAGGAGGCGAAAGCCTTCTTTGGTGTCCATTGTTGGATCGCGGTCATGGGCCAATAGCCAATGGATTAGAATATCTTCCCCGGCCCGCAAGCATTCTTGTACGGCCTGCACCGCCGGGTCGGCAGTCTCAACAAATGCCTCCAGTTCGGCTACACTTCTCACGCAATGCCCTTTTGTTTCATAAACCCGACGCTATCGGAAATATTCGCATGTAGCCCGACTTTGCGCGGGCTTAGGCCCATAGCCATGCCCAGCAGTTGCGTGAAATACACGACTTTGACATTGGTGTCTTTGGACAGGCGTTTCAGGGCGCGGATTTGGTGCATTTCCAAGCCTGAATGACAGGTCGGACATTCGGTGGCGATAACCTCGGCCCCGGCGGCCTCGGCGGCTTCTAATATGTTTAGCACCAATTTGGTGGACATGTCAGAATCCGATAATGTATGTGCGCCGCCGCAGCACGCAGTTTTGAGGGGAAATTCAACATTTTCTGCGCCGGCTATGGCCAAGAGATCGTCCATATAATGAGGTTTTGATGTGCTTTCACTATCGCCGCCCTGGTCTTTTTCCGGGAAAATATGGCGCGGGCGCGTATACATACAGCCGTAATAATTCGCGACTTTCAGACCTTTGAGACCGCCTTTAATTTTCTGTTTCAACTCGTCTTCGCCGTAGCCAAATTTTATCCAGTCCAACGCATGAATGGTTTCCACATCGCCGGACTTATAGGTTTCGTGGCCCGCCTTTTTGGAGATTTTCTCGGTCACGGCGCGAGATTTATCTTTGTTTTCAAGGTCATATTCGGCTTTTTTTAAGTTATGATAGCAGCCATTGCACGGCGCCATAACCACATCTTGCTTGGATTTGTGCTGGGCATCGGACAAAACCCGCGACGATAAATAGGTCTGAATTTCCGGGTCTATATTCTTGACCTCCATAGCCCCACAACAATTCCAGTCCTTGATCTCGACCAATTCCAGCCCGAGGGCTTTCCCTACTGCGCGGGTCGATTTATCATAAGGCTGGGCCGAACCCTCCAGAGCGCATCCCGGATAATAGGCAACTTTTTTGTACTTCTGCTTTTTTGATGTTTCCTGGCGATCTGTTTTATCAATCAGTATTGTCATTTTCTACTCCGCGCTCTCTAAACCGAGCGCCTTTTTCTGGGCTGCATGTTCTTCGGCAATGTGTTCGTTAATGGCGTCGCGGGCTTTGGCCCAGTTTTTGGTTTTGGGGTGAAATATGGTCGCCCAGCCCATTTTCATCAAGGACATGACCGGCAAGCCTTTGATCATCTGTTTGACCATTTGCACGATCCAGTCTTGCAACAAAGGCTGGCCGGATTTTTTCATGAAATCTTTCAAAACTTCCCCGTCTTCAATGCGGCCATATTTGATGACCTGCTCGGTGAATATATCGTCGAAAATCGTTGAATTGGACGGCGCGGTATGACCTTTAAGCTCCATCCAGTGTGCGGTAGCTTTCATCACACCCTCGGGCTCCACATCACGGGGACAAGCCGAGGTGCATTTATTGCACGACACACATTGCCAGATGATATCTTTGTCGCGCAAAAGCTCGTCTTCCATACCCATGCGGATCAGATAAATCCAGTAGCGCGGGTTAAAATCCGGGTTTTCGGCATTAACCGTACAAGAATTGGTACACGACCCACACTGCCAACAGCGGTGGATATATTCCGCGCCCGGCATGGCCGCGATCTCTTCTTCGAGGTTTTCATTATAATCCGAAACCACGCGGGTGCGGATGAACGTTGACCAGTCACCGGAAACATCAATACCGTCAATAATGAGGTTGTCATGGGTAGTGATGTTTTCCGGGCGTATTAAGCTTTTCTCGTGGATCGCCATATTATAAACTCCCGTCTAGGCGCAGGATGGATTGCACAGATTTGGCTTCGCCCTCGATCACAGACGGCGGGATATCCAGACTGGATTTTGCCGCCACACCGTCCAAACCAAGCAGGCGGCGGGTGAATACAATGGGGTCTTGTTTCGAGGAGAAATCAGCCTTGAGGTACAGCCCGCCTTGGGCAGCGATATAGCCAGCGTAAATTTGCGCACACAATAAATCCACATAGACCAGCACATCGGCGTAAATCCCGTTATCGGTGAGATAGCCCGAAAGCTCCTCGCGCAACTTTAAAAATGTCTCGTAATCATCGGCCACATCCAATGTCACATCATCAACATTACCGTGCCAAACCTCGCGTATCACCCCGGAATTGGCCTTGCGGTCCCAGACCCAACGGTGCATGAGCGGGTGTAATTCCGGGTCGGTATTGTGCAGGATCTCCGTGGCTAAATCCTTGACCCAGCGGTGCTTTTTATCTTTGGGGAAACGGTTTTGAAACGCGGTTATGCGGGCATTGATATCGCCGGAACCAAACAATGTTTTAATGGCGGCGAGCAAATCAGGATATTTATCCGGTTCCACATAGTCGCCAATTCTGCGGCGCACGGTCGGCATGAACATGCACAATTTTAGGAAATTCTCCGCCGTTAGTCCCGTGCCGCCGCCCTTGAACGCATCTTGAAACAAAGAGGTTTTAAACTTCACGGCTTTCACATAGCGTTCAACCCCGCCGTTTTCCTCGCAAGCCGCCAGCAAATTCGCCAAAGTCTCCGCCAATACCGGTCCGCTAAGTTCAAGCGTCACAACAGGCGGCGCAGGCGCGGCAATTGCCTCCCCCTTAGCTTTGAACCTGTTGAAAAACGACCCCATAAAATTACTCTGCCGCTATGGATGTATTGATACTGGCAAGCGCTGACATGGCGGCGGCGGAACCCTGGGCGATACTGTCGTCAATGGTTTCCGGGCCAGTGGCCGCACCGGCCACGAAAACCCCTGCCCGGCTTGTGGCTCCGGCGGTGCCGTACATGTTTTCTTGGTCCAGAAAACCCCACTGGTGCAGATCAACGCCGAAGATGGACGAGATCAACATATTGTCCACATTCGGGTCCATACCAATGGCGTGGACGACCAAATCAAACGGAATGGTGATGGGGCGTTTGACCAGAGTATCCTCGCCTTTGACGATGATTTTATCCCCGTCGGATGTGACCTCGGCGATGCGGGCCTTAATATATTTGACTTTATATTCTTCCTGAGATTTCCAGTAAACTTCTTCGTAAAGACCAAAGGTACGAATATCCATATAATAGATATAAACATGACAGTCCGGCAGTTCCTCGCGGATTTCCATACCCATTTTGGCGGATACAGAACAGCAAATTTTCGAGCACCATTCCCGCCCGATTTGTCGGTCACGGGAACCGACGCACAGCAATATGGCCACACGTTTGGGCTTGTCGCCATTACTTGGGCGGCGAACGCCTTGACCGCTAGAAATCATCTGCTCGACCTGGGTGGTGGTCACCACGTCCGGATATGTACCAAAACCCCATTCCGGCTTGTTGACGCCGTCGAAATGGGTAAAGCCGGTACACAGGATTGTCGCGGATACACTGACGTTTTTTCCGCTCGAAAGTGCCGCCTTGAAATTTCCGGGCTTGCCGGAAAATTCTTTCACGGACGCACTCGTATGCACGGTGATAAGCTTGTTTTTTTCGACCCTCTCAACCATGGAGCCAATCGCATCCTTGGCCCATTCTCCGCTGGGCACCAGTTTGGAATAGCCCGAAAGTATCGGCGCACCGCCCAATATATTTTCTTTTTCAATCAGCACGACTTTTTGGCCGATGCTCGCCAAAGAATGGGCTGCGGAGAGGCCTGCCGGGCCGCCGCCGACGATTAAAATAGGTTTATTCATGATGCTATCATTCCCAGTTTTTTACGTTGTTCTACATTGATATAACCCGGCCCGCCAGTGATACGGCGGCGCGGATCGTACAGATTGTCCGGATTACCGGCCTCGACTTGTTTCAGATAGGCTTCAAAATCCGCCTTCTTCTCCTCCCAATCAATGCCCATTTTCTCGAACAAATTTTCGAACGGAGAAGCGTGCCAATGGCTTTGTACAATCTTGAACGGGTCAGCCCCGCAGGCCAAAGCCGCGAATTGAATATCGGAGATGACCGGAAGCTCATAGTTTTTACCCTCGTTGTCCGGATCGGCCTTGGCGATCCACTGGTTCTTGTCCAAGGTGGTGATACAGCCCGTATCATGGCCAATCATCACATCGGAATTGGCCTCATTGATGGCGACTTTAATCTTGCGGTCAATGGCGAATGAGCGGGTGAACTCCCGCTCCGAAATAATATGCCTGAACCCGAACCCGCAACAATCATACCAAGTGGAATAGTCAATAATCTGTGCGCCGAGCGATTGCATAATCCCGGTCGAAACCGCTACCCGGTTCCCGTCCAATACATCATCATCATAAATCACATCTTGCGGCACCATTTTGTAGACATGACAGGCCGGATGAATGGTGGCGCGAATACTCGATACATCAACGGTCTGGCGCTCGGCAATGTCGCCGCGCATCACATGCACCCACTCGGAATAATGCACGACCTCTTCGGGGATCAAGAGCTTGCCGTCAACCAGGCGGTCTAATTTACCGAGGATTTTCGCCACCCGTTCACGCAGTTCGGCGGACAGCAGCAAATATTCGCGGACTTCCTTGTAATTGCCGAACGACGTGCCGCAATGGACTAGCGGATAATAATAACCCTCCGGCAGACCTTCGGCCTTGGCTGACACATAGGCCTGATGAAAATTGCGCAGGAACACCGCCGCCAAGCTTTCGATATTGCCAATGCCCGAACCGTGATAATTCCACGCCGTGCAAGAGGTCTGGTCGGTTTCGTCCAGATAAGGGATATCCATCTCGTTCATCATCCACAACAGAGACGTAGGATAGCCCGGAATATTACCGCACTGGCCGCAGGACTTATGGTGCCAAAGTTGCCGCGTCGGGATTTTTTTGTCCCAACCGTACAGGGTCTTTGCAATGCGCGGTTCGTGTTCGTCGGTGACCCGGTGGACTTTAATCTCGCCCTCTTTTTCCAACTGCCACATAACATCCCGGATATCATGTACCCGGTCTTTATTGGTCAGCATGGAGCGCTTGTCGATCTTGGCCTCAACCCATGAAGTCGCGGTCAGCGCATCCGCTTCGCTCAGATTACTGTCGCGCCATTCCGCGCCGTGTCCGGTAAATTTTTCATCATTCGCCATAATTAGCCGTCCAATTCATCTAAATAATCGTCCCAATCGTCACGTTTTTCGTCCATAATATCAACAATCACATCAAACAGGGTTTCGTCTATGGTCTCCAACTGGTCTAAAACCCCGGTCTCCTCCCAGATGGTATAAAGCTCGATGGAGGTTTTGAGATTGGTTTCCCAAGCGGTTTTAATGGTGTTCAAGGTCGGCACCGGAATGGCTTGGCGCAACAGTTTCAGCGGCGCATCCACCTTACAAATATTTGGCCCCCAGTCGGGGAAATGGTCCGGGTTGATCATGTCGGGCGACAGTTGATTGCCCGTAGAGATCAGCTTGAGCATCACCCGCGAGAACGGCCTAAGCACGGATTTCGCCGTTTCCATGCCGTGTTTGATGGCGGCTTCGCGCATTAACATCACAAGTCCGCCGGGCGAATTTCCAAACGGGCAACGGGCGGCGCAGGTATAACATTGAGCGCAAGACCAGATTTTTTCCTGCATGGCATCATAAATGCCTTCAAGGTTTTCCGTCCAGAGTAGCTGCACTATTTCGCGGGGGGAAAAATCATAATAATGGGCCGCCGGGCAGGTGGCGGTACAAATACCGCAATTTAAACAACCATTTAACTCATGGTCATAACGTAAATCGCTTTGAATACCTTGAAATATTTCTTCCAAAAGAGCGCGCGGAACCTCCTCGCTACCCTCATAAGGATCGCCAATATGTTCTTGAACACGGGTGGTCGTGGAATGATGTCCCATCGTAAATTCCCCTAGTAAGTCATAACCCTAGTGTCGTCCTCTTCCATGATTTCCTCGATCAAATAAGCGCCGCCGACAATGCCAGAACATTCCGGGATCAAATCTTCTTTGGTCATGTCAAACAGATCAAGATTGGGTGAACAACACAGAAACTTCACCCCGGCCTCATGGGCATCCTTGATAAATTCATAGACGTTTTTGTGGGAGCCTTCTTTGACGAACAGTTTCTCGGCAAAGCCTTTTTTCATCAAAATCCCGGACGTGGCCGTACAAATCACTTCAACTTCATAATCCATAGCCGCCGCCACAGTAGCCTGAAAAAACGGCGCACCCAGTTCTTCAGGATTTTTCGGATCCGTATTCGCCATAACGATGATCAATTTATCAGCCATAAATGTGTCCCTTTTTATACGTTTTCATTATTATATTAGATAACGCTAATAAACGCAACAAATTTTCTTATTTTCTCATCTTTATAAAATACGGGATAAAACACGGGGTGTTTCCATGATTGGCAGAGCGAAAACCAAAGTGTTTTCAACGGGATGTAAATTTATTTGGAAGAAATTTCCGTGATTGACCGCGCCAAGCTATATTACAAATGTTCTTTCGCCGGGGACAGGCAAGCGATCGTTGGCTGGCTGGGCGGGAGACGGCGTTTCGTCGGTGTAGATGCTTCTGTAACGAGGAGTGGTCGGCTGGCTCCGGGAGAGGTCCTTGGTTCTCGACTAACCTACGGGCCCCCTATGTG
>JAJRSJ010000046.1 GCA_024278855.1 Alphaproteobacteria bacterium
GACCGAATAGCCGCGCTCCTTAACCTGCGCCACGGCGTCCCGTTTGAACTCATCCGTATATCGTATTCTCTTACCCATCTTCATATCTCCTTGCTTCCAATTGTAACAAACAAGGTGTCTACAAATCTAGGGGCACATCACAACATTGTTGCAAAGATTATATAACGAGGACAAAGATTGGGAAGAAAATATCGAGGTGGCCGAAATTATTTTAGAACATTACCCGCAAATGGACATAGCAAATATGCACTTAGCCGCGAGTGTGAAAGCTATCATTCAGAATAAATACCTCTTACAGTATCCCAACCCCGCTTCTATGCTAGCGGATGAACGTGAAGACATGTTTGTTCTCATGGATAAACACGACGAAGCTAATAAACGCTTGGTACAGTATGGGTTTAGATTAAGGCGAAATGTTGGTCAGCAATCACGGCCTCAACCTAATAAGAAAAAAAGACGCTATAGTAGCAAACCTGCATCAGCTGACGCTTATAAATAACACCATTCAGACATATATTCCCTCAACCTACTGAATTACGCTAACATATCCAAACCGCAGAATAAGCCCCGTAAAGCGTTTGGCATCAATAATATAACTGTGCTACACGGTATTATGACAAAACCGATTTCGCTTGGCTGGGAAGAATGGGTGGCTTTGCCCGAGCTTGGCCTGCCTGCTATAAAAGCCAAAATAGACACGGGGGCGCGCACGTCCGCCTTGCATGCCGTAGCGGTGGAACCGTTTGGTAGTGACCGCAACCCGCAAGTGCGTTTCATCATGCACCCTGATCCTGACGACCCCAGTATCGAGGTTATATGTTCGGCTAAGGTCATAGACCGCCGCATGGTGATGAGCTCCAACGGCGAGAGCGAATCGCGCTTTGTCATTGAAGCCCCCATCCAATTTAACGGCCAGACCTGGCCGATCCATATCACCCTGACCAACCGCGAAACTATGGGGTACCGTATGTTACTCGGTCGTTCGGCCATTACCGAGCATATGCACATTGTCCCGTCCGCCTCGTTCTTGCAGCCAGAATTGTCCTTTGATCTTTATAAACGCAAAGGACGGCGCAATATCACGCGCCGTCCTTTGCGCATCGGCATATTGACCCAAGAGCCAAATAATTACTCCAACCGACAAATGATAAAGGCCGCCGAAGCCAGAGGTCATGTCATTGAATGTATAGAAACCTCTCGCTGTTATATGGCCATAAATGACCATGAACCTGATGTGCATTATGACGGCAAGGCCCTGCCCAGATATGACGCGATTATCCCGCGTATTGGCACGCGCATGACATTTTACGGCATGGCCATTGTGCGCCAGTTTGAAATGATGGGGGTGTATTGCCTTAATTCCGCTGCGGCGATTGGCGCATCTCGCGACAAACTTTTGGCGCATCAATTACTGGCCCAACACCGCATCGGCATGCCCAACACCGCCTTTGCCAAATCTTCCCAAGACACCAAAGGCATTATTGATCTGGCGGGCGGTTCTCCGGTCGTAGTTAAACTATTGTCCAGTAGCCAAGGCAAAGGCGTGGTTTTGGCCGAGACCAAAAAGGCGGCCGAGGCTTTGGTCGATGCGTTTCGCGGGCTGGACGCGCATTTTTTGGTGCAAGAATTTATCAAAGAAAGTAGCGGTACGGATATTCGCTGTTTTGTGGTCGACGGCAGGGTGGTCGGAGCTATGAAACGCACGGCGCAGGCGGGCGAATTTCGCTCAAATCTGCATCAGGGCGGCAGTGCCATAAACATTAAAATTACCAAAGAAGAACGGCGCAGTGCCATCAAAGCCGCTAAAGTCCTCAAACTTAACGTCGCAGGTGTGGATTTACTGCGCAGCGATACTGGCCCAAAAATATTAGAGGTTAATTCGTCGCCCGGTCTACTGGGTATTGAAAAAGCCACAGGCAAAGACATTGCCACCATCATCATCCAGTCCATTGAAGCCAATGTGCGCTCAGTGGTGCGCCAAAGATATGTATGAGTGAACTGCCTACGCAACAAGCTTTGAAACAAGCCCTGAAAGCTAGTCAAATCTGGTGGCAGGATATGGGGGTGGAAACGCCCACCTTACCGCCCGCGCCCCAGTCTAGATCCAAGTCTATATCCAAGTCCACACCCAAACCTAGCGCCCAGGCGAAACGACCAACACGCACTACTCAGCAACAAACAGTCCGCCCACCGGATATGTCCGCACAAATGACCAAGGCGGCGGAACAGGCCAAAGCCGCACCAACCCTGGACGCGCTCAAGATCGTTATTGAAAATTTTGATGCAGGCGTTTTAAGTGATCATGCCAGAAATGCCGTGTTTGCACGCGGCAACCCGGACGCGGGTATTATGATCATCGGTGAAGCGCCGGGGCGACAAGAAGACGAAAGCGGTCTGCCATTTGTCGGCCCGGCCGGACAGCTATTGGATAAAATGTTCGCCGCTATTAACCTAGATGAGGGCGATCTATACATCACCAATGTTTGTAACTGGCGACCACCGGGCAACCGCAACCCAAATGAAGACGAACTCACCATGTGCGCCCCGTTTATCACCCGCCATATGGAACTGGTCGCGCCAAAATTCGTGGTCATCGTTGGCGGTATTTCCCTGCAAGCCTTAACCGGGAAAACCGGCATTATGAAAAGGCGCGGAAACTGGCAGGAACTGGATATAAGAGGTCAAAAAACCCCCGCCCTCCCCCTCTATCACCCGGCCTTTCTCTTGCGACGTCCAGAACTCAAGCGCGACGCCTGGCGGGACCTTTTGGCGTTACAACAACGGATGCTGGACTAGAGTTATCAGTTTGTCAAAATGGTACGCTTGGTTAAGACTAACCACGTAAAACGTGGGAAATTAAGGATCCCATGATGAAAAAACCACTTGATAACATTAAACCAAATTCCGCTTTGTTTGAAACGCGCGCCTTAATCAAACCAACCGGGTTTCGCGAATATGATGCCCGTTGGTGGTTTGGCCATCACGGCAGTGACAAGCCGTCTGAAATAAATTTATACGGCATCCAAGTGCTCGGTGCCTCCCTTGGCACACTCATTCACGAGTTGGGGGTTAAGCCGCAAATCGTGGTTGGCCATGACTACCGCTCTTATTCCCTGTCTATCAAGCAAGCCCTTATTGTCGGGCTGATGAGTGCAGGCATCGAAGTCGTGGACATTGGTCTTGCTTTGTCGCCCACCGCTTATTTTGCGCAATTTGCCTTGGATGTGCCTTGTGTGGCCATGGTTACGGCCAGTCACAATACCAATGGCTGGACCGGCGTGAAAATGGGGGTTGAGCGGCCATTGACCTTCGGCCCGGACGAAATGAGCCGCTTAAAAGACATCGCCTTGTCCGGCAAAGCGGTCACGCGCAGCGGCGGCTATAAATTTGTCGACGATATCGCCGAACTTTATATGCGCGACCTAGCCAAGGGCATCAAAATCAAACGTAAATTACGCATTGTTGCCGCCTGCGGTAATGGTACGGCGGGATATTTCGCGCCCCATGTTTTGGATAAAATCGGGGTCGAGGTCATCCCGGTTCAGTGTAGTCTTGACCATAATTTTCCCCATTACAACCCCAACCCGGAAGACATGAAAATGTTGCATGCCATGCGTGATGCGGTGCAAGAACACGGCGCTGATTTGGCCGTAGGTTTTGACGGCGACGGCGACCGTTGCGGCGTGGTTGATAATGAGGGCGAGGAGATTTTCGCCGATAAAGTCGGGGTGATGCTGGCGCGGGATCTATCGGCCAAATTCCCGAATGCGCAATTTGTGGCAGATGTAAAATCCACCGGACTTTATGCCACCGATCCAGTTTTAATCGCCAATAGAGCCAAGACCGACTACTGGAAAACCGGCCATAGCTATATCAAGAGGCGTTCAAAGGAAATCGGTGCCTTGGTCGGATTTGAAAAATCCGGGCATTATTTCTTTAACGCCCCCATCGGGCGTGGTTATGACGACGGTATTTTATCGGCCATAGCTATTTTGCAAATGCTTGACCGCAACCCCGATAAAACTATGGCTGATCTGCGTCGGGCCCTCCCCAAAACCTGGGGTAGCCCAACTATGTCCCCCTATTGCGACGACGAGAAAAAATACGGCGTAGTCGATAAAGTGATCGCAGAATATCAGCTTGCCTTTAAGAACGGCGATAAACTTATCGGCCAAAACATCCGCGACATTAACACCGTCAACGGCGTGCGCGTCACCCTGGAAGACGGCACCTGGGGTCTGGTGCGGGCCAGTTCCAACACGCCCAACTTGGTCGTTGTCGTAGAAAGCCCGACGTCAGAAGCAAATAAAACGGCTATGTTCCGCGAAATCGAAGCCCGGCTTGCTAAATACGAAGACGTCGGGGAATATGATCAGAAGATTTAGGGGAAAATTTATGACCACATATAAAGAAATTCAGTCTTGGATGAAAGACGGAACATGGATGGGTAGCCAAAACCTGTTGGATAGCGGATTGTAAAGAACAAAAAGGATTACCAGTCAGGAGAGCGCCAAACAGGCAAAGTGACACCCGCATGGTTCCATGTCCTGATGATAAAAAGAAAGCCATTTTCGAGGCTTTTCAGCACTTCAAAATGATCGAATAATATTTCCACATCCCCGCTCATACCCGCGCAGGCGGGTATCTATCTTCCAAACCGAGAATAACTCCCTGCCTTTATATGGATGAGCGGTTTATTTGAGAGAGAAGGAACTCCGCTAACTAGGCGTTTCAACCCGGCTAGCATCGCTTCGTTTCAACAATGCATCAAAATAAGCAATGGTCTTGGTGAGGCCTGCCCGCAATTCCGTTTTCGGCTCCCAACCAAGATGCTTTTTCGCCAAGCCAATATCAGGTTGGCGTTGTTTTGGATCGTCGGCGGGCAGGTCTTTGAAAATCAGTTTGGATTTAGTGCCTGTCAGCTCTATGACCACTTCTGCTAGCTCGCGAATGGTAAATTCATTAGGGTTTCCCATATTCATCGGGCCGATTATTTCGTCTTGCTCCATGAAAGCCAACAATGCCGTGATTAGATCGTCCACATAACAAAATGACCGGGTCTGGCTACCATCACCAAAAAGAGTGATGTCTTCACCCTTAAGTGCTTGCACAATAAAATTGGAGACCACCCGTCCGTCATTGGGATGCATATTGGGGCCGTAAGTGTTGAACAGGCGCGCCACGCGGATATCAAGACCGTGTTGACGGTGATAATCAAAAAACAAGGTCTCCGCCGCCCGCTTGCCCTCATCATAACAGGCACGCGGGCCTATCGGGTTGACATTGCCGTGATAGCTTTCGGGTTGGGGGTGAACGGACGGGTCGCCGTAAACTTCGGACGTTGAAGTTTGCAGAATTTTGGCCCCAAGCCGTTTGGCCAGACCCAGCATATTGATGGCGCCGTGAACGGAAGTTTTTAAAGTCTGCACCGGATCATGCTGGTAATGGAACGGGCTAGCCGGACATGCGAGATTGTAAATTTCGTCTATTTCCAGATAAATCGGAAACGTGACATCATGGCGGATAAATTCGAAATGCGGATTGGCGAGTAACGGCACAATATTGTCCTTTTGACCACAAAACAGATTATCCAGACAAATAACGTCCGCACCGCTCTCCAATAAGGCCGCACACAAATGCGAACCCAGAAACCCTGCTCCGCCTGTCACCAATATTCGTTTTCTTAAATGCTGCATGGACGCCTCATAGCGACATTTTTAACCTGCGTCATGTGATTTGTGCCTTTTAAATACCTAGTGCAGATGTTATCTTGCAATTCGACACTTAAATAAGGAATTTAAATGCGCGTAGCTATGATAGGAACCGGGTATGTGGGTCTGGTGTCCGGGGTTTGTTTTGCAGACTTTGGTCATGATGTTGTCTGCGTGGATAAAGACCCGGACAAAATCAATGTGCTAAACAATGGTGGTGTCCCGATTTACGAGCCGGGCTTGGCTGATTTGCTCAACAAAAATGTCCAGGCCGGGCATTTAACATTCACGACACACATGCAAGATGCGGTGAAAAATGCCGATGCGGTTTTTATAGCCGTAGGCACACCGTCGCGGCGCGGTGATGGCCATGCTGATTTGTCCTATGTCTATGCTGCAGCCAAAGAAATCGCAGGCTATCTAGACGGGTATACGGTGATTGTGACAAAATCAACCGTCCCTGTTGGCACGGGCGACGAGGTTGAAACCATCGTAAGGAAAGCCCGGCCCGAAGGCGATTTTGACGTGGTTTCAAACCCAGAATTTTTGCGCGAAGGGGCCGCAATCGAGGACTTTAAACGCCCGGACAGGGTCGTGGTTGGCACCGACAGCGAGCGGGCTCGTAGCGTCATGCGTAGCCTGTACAGACCCTTGTTTATCAATGAAACCCCGATAGTTTTCACGAGCCGCCGCACTTCGGAATTGATCAAATATGCGGGCAATGCGTTTCTGGCCACCAAAATCACATTTATCAATGAAATGGCAGATTTATGCGAGAAGGTCGGTGCCAATGTCCAAGAAGTATCGCGCGGCATTGGCCTGGACGGGCGTATTGGCAGCAAATTTTTGCACGCCGGGCCGGGATATGGCGGTTCGTGTTTCCCCAAAGACACGCTGGCCGTAGTCCGTACGGCGCGGGAAGCCGGTGCCCCTTTGAAAATTATCGAAGCGGTTGTAAGCGTAAATGAAGCCCGCAAGGCCAAAATGGCTGATAAAGTCATCAAAGCGGTCGGCGGTGATGTAGAGGCAAAAACCATTGCAGTTTTGGGCCTAGCCTTTAAGCCTAATACCGACGATATACGCGAAAGTCCGGCCATTGATATAATAAAACCCTTGTTGGGCGGCGGGGCTAATATTCGCGCCTATGATCCCGAAGCTATGGCTGAAGCCAAACATGTTTTGCCTGAAATTACCTATTGTAAAAACGCTTATGATTGTATCGACGGCGCAGACGCTATAGTCATTGTCACCGAGTGGAACCAGTTTCGGGCTTTGGATTTTGCCCGGGTTAAATCCTTGCTCAAAAACCCCGTTTTGATTGATTTGCGAAATATCTACAATCCAGATACTATGCGAAAACACGGCTTTACATATATCAGCATTGGCCGGCCTAAATAATGCCCGCAATGAACACTGTATTATTTGTCTACGGCACTTTGGCACCGGGCGAAGAAAACGCCCATATCATGGACGGCATGGTTGGTGAATGGCGCAAGGCAAGTGTACGCGGCAAACGCCATAATAAAGGCTGGGGCACCGCCAAAGGATTTCCCGGTTTTATTCCCGACAATAGCGGTGACATTGTCAATGGTCTGCTATTCATTTCAAACGACCTTCCAGCCCATTGGGCCAGACTGGATAAATTCGAAGGTGACAACTATCAACGTGTACTGATAAAGGCCGTAATGGATAATGGCGAAATCATCGAGGCACAGATATATCGCGCCGTTTAAACCTAAAGCGCACTAACAACAGACCTTAAATACTATTTTCAATATAACTGGCTAAATCGTCTGTCACTTTTTGCACCAAAGCCGGGTCGTCGCCTTCTGCCATGACGCGGATAAGGGGGTCTGTGCCTGAAGCCCGCACAAGGATCCGCCCGCCTTTACCCATCTGGCTTTGGGCGTCTTTAATGGCGGATTGCACACTGGAGAATTCTAGCGGGCTTTGGCCGGTATGGCGAACATTTTTCAACAGTTGCGGGACGGCCTCAAACAAATCAAGCCCTTCACTGGCAGGTTTGTCGTTGCGGATGATTTCGGCAAGCACTTGCAATGCGGCGATCAGACCATCGCCAGTTGTCGCAAAATCCGTCATCAATAAATGCCCGGATTGCTCCCCGCCTACATTATAACCATCAATGCGCATCCGTGCGGCCACATGTCGATCCCCGACCGATGTGCGAATAAGCGTCAAATCTTCACTTTGCAAATATCGCTCCAAGCCAAGATTGGACATGACGGTTGCGACGATCCCCGGCTTTGACAAACGCATAGTTTGCTTCCAACCATGTGCGATCAAGGCCAACAACTGATCCCCGTCAATAATTTTGCCCTTTTCATCACACATAATCAACCGGTCAGCATCCCCGTCCAAAGCTATACCCACATCGGCCTTGTTGTCCAAGACGGCCTGTGACAAAGCTTCGGTGCAGGTGGAACCACAATCTGCATTGATATTGGTACCGTCCGGGTCAACACCGATGGCAATTACGTCATTAGCCCCAAGTTCCCACAAGGTTTGCGGCGCGACTTTATAGGCGGCGCCATTGGCGCAATCGATAACAATTTTTAGCCCCGCTAACGTGATTCGGCGCGGGAATGTCGATTTTACAATTTCAGTATAGCGCGACAAGCCTTGATGATAACGTTTTGCCCGCCCAAGTGTTTCGCCGCGCGTTAAACCCTCGCCGAAGTCCTCATGCATCATTTTCTCGATCTCGGCCTCAGCTTCATCGCTCAATTTTCTACCGTCCGGGCCAAATAATTTAAGGCCGTTGTCATAAAACTTGTTATGTGACGCAGTGATCATCACTCCCAAATCAGCCCGCAAAGAGCTAGTCATAGCGGCAACTGCCGGGGTGGGCATAGGGCCAAATAATTTTACATCCATGCCGACCGAGGTAAACCCGGCCACCAAGGCGGGTTCAATCATATAGCCGGACAGCCGTGTATCCTTGCCAATCACTACGGAATGCCGCCGACCATTTTCGCGCAAGAAATATCGTCCCGCCGCCATACCAAGCTTTAAAACATTATGCGGTGCCATGCTCCCATGGTTCGCCAATCCGCGAATACCGTCTGTCCCAAAAAATTTCTTGCCCATTTTATAGCCCCTTATTAAGATATTTTCCACATACCGCACTAGACCGTGCTAGCTTTCTGACCAGATCGTGCTGTCTGGGGCGAAGTTTGGCACAGTGTCATGGTAACTTTCGTGATCTTTTACATATCTTTTTTTGGAAAGTCAAAATATTGCTAGAGGCATCATGAATTACCTATAGAAACATCAAAATATTTGATGTATGGGAACCAAAGTTGAGATTTTTATTACAGAGGGGCAGCTCGCATGTGTGGAATTATTGGAATCGTTGGCAATCAACCCGTGGCAAACCGGCTGATTGATGGTTTGAAGCGTCTGGAATACCGGGGATATGATTCCGCCGGAATTGCCGTGATTGAAGAAGAAAATGGTGTGTCTGCATTGGTACGCCGGCGGGCCAAAGGCAAAATCGTCAATCTGGAGAAACGTGTAAAGCTAGAGCCAGTTGACGGCGTGCTCGGAATTGCCCACACACGTTGGGCCACCCACGGGGCCGTTACCGAAACCAATGCCCATCCACATTTTGCCGGGCGGGTTGGTATTGTCCATAACGGGATTATTGAAAATTTCACCGAATTACGCGAAATGCTCAAAGATACACGCACATTTAATACCCAAACCGATACCGAAGTTGTTGCCCATATGATTGATGAGGCCATGCGCGCCGGGTTATCGGGGCAAGATGCCTTTACCAGCACATTAAAGCAACTCCGGGGGGCATTTGCTATTGGCGTGGTGATCGACGGTGTTGAAGGACAAATGTTTGCGGCCCGCAAAGGCCCACCTTTGGCGATTGGTGTTGGAGACGGGGAAAACTATATCGGCTCTGATGCCATTGCGCTCTCGACCCTGTCTAAAAAAATCATCTATCTTGAAGAAGGTGACTGGGCCGTTCTCAAAGCGGACAGCGTGCAGGTTTACGATGCAGATGACAATGCTGTCACCCGCGAAATTACCCATATTACGGGTTCAATGGCAGCGGCGGAAAAAGGTAATTATCGCCATTTCATGCTCAAGGAAATCTATGAGCAACCAGAAACCACGGCCCACACTTTAACCCATTATATTGACGCTTTTAACCACAAAGTTAAAACCGAAGAAGAACTCAAATTAAAAGGCCTAGATTTTGCTAAAGTTGAGCGCGTTTCCCTGATCGCGTGCGGTACAGCCGCCTATGCTGCTTATGTGGCCAAATACTGGTTCGAACAACTCGCCGGCCTGCCAACTGATGTGGATGTGGCTTCCGAGTTTAGATATCGCCGCCCGGCTCTGACCGGTAATACTCTGGCCATGGCCGTGTCCCAGTCCGGCGAAACCGCTGATACATTGGCGGCGCTTCGCTACTGTAGCGCTCAAGGCCTGAAAACTGCCGTCTTGGTCAATGTGTTAAGCTCAACCATGGCCCGCGACGCAGATTATGCTTTGCCGATCAACGCTGGCCCGGAAATTGGCGTGGCCTCCACCAAAGCTTTCACATCACAATTAACCGCGCTTTTGTGTCTGGCGATTACCGCAGGTGTGCAGCGCGGCTTTATTGATGCTGAGCGGGAAAAAGCTCTGGTCGACAGCCTGACACACATTCCGCGCCATATTAACGAAACTCTTAAGCTTGACGGTGATATTGAGCAATTGGCACAAAAACTGTCCTCGGCCAAGAGCGCATTTTACTTGGGACGCGGGGTGCATTTTCCCCTTGCCTTGGAAGGCGCACTCAAGCTTAAGGAAATATCCTATATCCACGCGGAAGGCTATGCGGCAGGCGAACTTAAACACGGCCCTATCGCACTGATAGAGGACGGCACTCCGGTCATCGTCATTGCGCCCAGTGATGAATTGTTTGAAAAAACCATCTCCAATTTGCAAGAAGTTGCCACACGCGGGGCTAGTGTGCTGCTGATTACCGACGCCAAAGGCGCTAACCATGCCCGCGATATGGCCCCCTATATTATCACTTGTCCTGATGTAAGCCATGTCACAGCCCCCATTATCTATGCCGTCACCATTCAGCTACTCGCCTATCATACGGCGGTGCATTTGGGAACTGATGTGGACCAACCACGTAATTTGGCCAAATCCGTAACAGTTGAGTAAAGATTTCCTGCTAGGGACTAAGGGGAATTAGGACACTAGCTATGAAAAAGATTAGAAAAGCCGTTCTGCCGGTGGCAGGCTTTGGAACGCGGGTTTTGCCTGCTACCAAATCCATCCCCAAAGAAATGTTGCCAGTGGTTGATCGTCCGGCTTTGCAATATGTTGTGGATGAAGCGTTTGAGGCTGGAATTGAGCATATTGTGTTTGTCACAGGCCGCAATAAAGGCGCTATCGAGGATTATTTCGACCGGGCCTATGAGCTGGAAGCGACCCTGCACCAAAAAAATAAAAGCGGTATTTTAGCGCAATTGCAAAAAGGCTTGCCCGGCCCTGGCACCACCAGTTTCGTGCGCCAACAATCGCCCCAAGGGCTGGGTCATGCGGTCTGGTGTGCAAGAGATGTGATCGGCGACGAACCCTTTGCCGTGTTGTTACCGGACGTTTTGGTCAAATCCGAACCCGGCTGTCTCAAACAAATGATCGAGGCATATGAACAAAAAGGTGGCCATATTATTGCCGTCAATCCTGTCCCCAAAGACCAGACCGATAAATACGGCGTTATTGCTCCCATATCCCAAGAAGGCAATATTTACAAAATGTCGGCAATGGTCGAAAAACCTGACCCCAAGGACGCCCCGTCTAATCTGTCAATCACCGGGCGCTATATTTTGCAGCCGGAAATTTTTAAATTCCTAGAAGAGCAAAAACCCGGTGCGGGTAATGAAATCCAACTCACTGATGCTATGGAAAAGTTAATGGGGACAAAACCCATGGAAATTTCAGTTTTTCACGCTGTAGAATTTAAGGGCGACGCCCATGACTGTGGTTCAAAGCTTGGATATTTCAAAGCAGTTTGCGCCTACGCCATAGACCATAAGGAAATAGGCGAGGATGCCCGTGGTGTCATCAGGGAGATATGCCATTTGCTAGAGTGAAGGCAGGGCCGCCCATTCAAAAAAAAACGTATGCCCGCAAGGTCAGCGGGCATACGCATACAAACAATAACTGGGTCTAGTTACTTGTTCGCATATTCTCTTATCGGGGTGCTCGGTCGTGTACTTCTGTTGTGGAATGCAATCAGGGCATTACTCTTTATAGATTTTATAGACCGCTCTATCAGTTGGCGCTCGCATTTGCTTTGCAACCATGATGTGGATTCAGTTGCTCGAAAACCCGCCTTGCGGACTTCAGATCGGCAGGCGTTTTTCACCTGTTCCTGAATGCTTGTATATTGGGCTTCAATAGAGACTGTGCGGTCTAGCGTGATCACCGCTTGAAATGTGGCTTCCTTTGCAGATGCAGTGTTTGCAATTGCAATGATTGCCGCAGTTACGATAGTAAATGTTTTAAAGTTTGTCATGGCGAGTTTCTCTCTTTGGTTGATGTTAACAGCGTCCCTTGCTGCCAAATCAACATTGACTAATCGCGGCTCCCCGTCCTGATGGCCGCCTAAAAAGTGCCTGATTTTTTTATGATGGAAATATGATGTCATTGAAATAACTAGTTTTTTTATTATTTCTGTCGCTTGTTTGGATTTTTTTTATATGTATAATTTTGAACGAAAAGGGAAAATATGGAAATCGGGGGAGAGACAAGGAAACATAGTTTCAGGATTGGTGGCTTTATAATTAAACCAGACCGCAATCTGCTGGTCAAAGATGGTGTATCTTATTCTTTGGAACCCCGCATTATGGATGTGTTGTGTGTCATTGCCGCCCAACCGCGCGAGGTCATATCGCGAGACAGATTGATTGCTCGTGTTTGGAATGTAGAATATGGCGCGGATGAAAGCCTGACCAGAGCAATTTCCATTTTGAGAAAAACCTTTCGCAGTGCCGGAGAAACGGAAGAGTTTATCCAGACAATTCCCAAGCGCGGCTACAGGTGGGCAAAAAATGTGTCAATATCAAGAGCCCCTCCGGCCCCATTAGAGCCAAACTTGATAACACCCGGTAATACTGACATATCGCCTGAATACCAAGCCGCAAGACATGTTAAACACAAAGGGGTGATTTTGGGTGTTCTTGCGTTATTATTTTTGGGTGGGCTGATTATAATTATGATCATTTTACCGCGCTACGACACTAAGATTGGACGCTCACTCGGCATAAGTGAATATGGCAGATCTGTAGCCGTTTTGTCGTTGGTAGATATGAGTGCAGGCGGAAACCAGGAGCATTTCTCGGATGGAATGGCCGAAGCAATACTCAACCAACTCACTCAAATCCCAAATTTACGGATGGTCGGTCGTACATCTTCTTTCGCATTTAAAGGCAAGAGCGTCGATATTCGCGAGATTGGGAACACCCTAAAAGTGTCCCATATCATTGACGGCTCGGTAAGAAAACACAACGACCGCCTGCGCGTTACAATCCAGTTGATTAACACGGTGGACGGTGTGCAAATTTGGTCAAAAACCTATGATGGCTATTCAGATGACATTTTTAACTTACAAGAAAACATCTCGCGAGATGTTGCCGATGAATTGATAATCATGCTGGGAATTAACATTGAGCATATTGCCGATATTGAACTATAGCTTGTAAATGATATATACGCAAAACCCGGCTATTTCAAAACGGGATGTTTAGATATAAAAAAACGCATTCTTTGCTGTAAAAGCCGTTGACGCTAGCCCGGCGGCGGGCTAGTAAACGCGCCTTGTTTAACGACAAGCGGGTGTAGCTCAGTTGGTTAGAGCGCTGGCCTGTCACGCCAGAGGCCGCGGGTTCGAGTCCCGTCACTCGCGCCATTTATAATTTTTATTTCTCAGTTAAGTCGTTGAAATAATTAAATAAAATATTGTTTCCCCTTGATTTTACCCCTGCCATGAAATTTGTGATTCTATTTGCGTACTTTTTGTGATACAATTTGGACTTGTCCCGGTTTAGTTCCGGGTTGTTATGAGTATAACAGCCATCAAGGAGAACTATTATGTCCAAGCAACATACAAAAGAATTTCAACAAGAAGCCGTCCGCATCGCACTGTCGAGTGATTTGTCACGCAAACAA
>JAJRSJ010000047.1 GCA_024278855.1 Alphaproteobacteria bacterium
ATGAATATTCGCGCTCATTCTCCAACACCATCCGCACGGCTCGCGCTCGCACTTCTAGTGAAAATGTATGTCTTGTGTTGCTCATAATGGCTCCTTCTACTATAGATTAGGAGCCTCCGGCAAATCCGGGGCGGTTCAGTTCCCGACCAGATTCGAGTATTTGTTCAAGATAATCTTGAAGTGTATTTGTCATAGTTTTCATGATATTCCCCAGTTATGTCTAGAACACAGTCTAGCATAGAGTACGACAATTACAAAGCACCCAAATGGCCTAGGGCTTCAAAATTTATCGTTTGAGACGAACAACCGCTTGGCTAATTTCACTGCCTATATCGCGAAATGCCGCATTTAACGATGCAGCATTGGCGGAATTGTAAACTTTATCCGGACTGGTCGCACAGGCTTGCAAAAGCGCTTGCCCCTTGGCAGGTGCTTCGAAGGCTACAGTGAAAATGGTTATATTATCGGCTTTAGCCTGGTCACATAATGCAGTTGTAGTGACGTCAAATGCCGGGCTATTATTATCCCCGTCTGTCATAAAAATAATATAAGGAACCAGATTGCTCGTACCGTTTAATTCGTCCATAATTTGATCATAGGCATATTGAAACCCGGGCGTGGAATTGGTGCCACCCGCAGCCGAGAGCGCATTTACCTGGCTCACGGTCTGGCTATATCCTTGTTCTATGTCAAGACTTGGCCCCAATACGGTACTATATGTAGAAAATCCGGTGCGGATGGTTGAGGTCAACAATGTCGGATTTTCACTTGTGCTATATAATGTGTAAAACATATCGGTTACGGCGGTTTGCAATGCGGAGAGTTTCACACTGCCATCGCTCGACAACCAACTCATGGAACCTGACACATCCAAGACAAGATATACGACGAATGGGTTCATTTGCTCAATGGCAAACCCGCTTGTGCTGCTGGCGCTAATCCTCATATTGTCAACGGATAACATACGACCACACATCAAATTATATCTGGCACTGGCAAGAACGGTTACTTCTTTAGCGTTATTGTTGATCGTGATATCTGGCGGCTCAACAAGGGATAAATTGGCGATCATGGCAATATTGTCTTCGAGAGTTTTTCTTGCCAATCTCTCGATTTGGCCCTCGTTGGTACGGGCTATGCTTGCCCCGGCCAAGGCGGCTAAATCAACCGAATCTTGAAGCCTGGATCTAACGCTCGTCATACCGTTGTAATCATATGCAACACCGACAAGCAAAACAATCACCATCATGGCAACAGAGGCAATAACGGCCAAGCCGCCCCTAAGATCGCCGAACAATTTGTGCACAAATTGTGTTATTTTACGCCTAGTTATTACCATGATTATTAGCCATATTATCCCCAGTGGATAGATAATAGCATGACGCCCTTAAGATATGGTGAAACATTAGTTAATGTTCATTAAAGGCATTTTGGCATGTTGGTTAAAAAACCAATTTATTCATTCACATATATTTTTCGACACCTTGCGCCCAAATGGGTCAAGACTTCGTAATTTATCATGCGTGCATCTGCGGCCTGGATTTCCAAATCTTCGCCAAAGAATACGGCCTTGGCACCCAGTTCTACAAACCCGTCATAGTCGGTAATGTCTAAAATAGTGTAGTCCATGCTCACGCGGCCAATCACAGACACGCGAGATTTTCCGAGCCGAGCCGAAGTCACGATCCGTTTGTCCGAACCGCTAAGGTTTACCGGAAGTCCGTCCGCATATCCGGCGCTGACGATGGCGATTTTCATGTTTTTTTCAGCCGTGAACGACGCGTTATAGCCAAGGGTTTCCCCGGCCTTTACGGTTTTAATTTGCAAAACTGGTGCATGTAACTCAACCACAGGCTTGACCTTTTCGTTGCCGGGATGGTCAGTGATTTTACCGCCGTACAGTCCAATACCTGTGCGCACCAATTTAAAATGATATTTGTGCCCCAGATAAATACCGCCCGTATTGGCCAAGGAAAGCGGCACCATTGGCATCTTGCCTGCGATTTTTTTAAACCGCGCCAATTGTTTGGCATTGAGCGGATGATCCGCCTGCCCTGCGCAAGCAAGGTGCGACATGACCAGATCAACATCCAACGCATCTAGCAGGGTTTTATCACTAGCAAATATCTCGGCTTCTTCCTCGGGTATGCCGAGCCTGTTAATGCCCGTGTCAAAATGCAAGGCGGTGCGCGGTGCATGTTTAACCGGCTTACAGGACTTAACCCAATCACGGGCCTGGGTTAGGGAGTTAATCACGGGCTTTAATTTACTACCAAAAAATATGGCCGTGTCTTGGGGGGTGTTGCCACTAAGAACATATATGCTGGCCTTGGCACCAATGGCTTGGCGCAAGATTTTACCCTCGCCGGCATGGGCCACAAAGAAAATTCGGCACCCTGCCCCGTACAGCGCCCTGCCAACGACCGTCGCACCCAAACCATAAGCATCAGCTTTGACGCTAGCTCCGATTTTGACGGGCGAAACTTTGTCAGCCAAGTATTTATAATTGTCGGCAAGCGCCGTCAAGTTAACCGTTAAAATCGGCCTTGAGGAATAGGGTTTTACATCAGCCATTACGAATTAGTGCTGGCTGTCATCATAACGATCATCAAAGGCAAGGTTTCCAAATTTGGTCAACGGCGCTTCAAATGATAATTTGACCGTACCAATGGCGCCGTGGCGTTGTTTGCCAACAATGACCTCGGCCTTGCCGTGGAGCAAATCCATGGTTTCTTGCCATTTCATATGCTCCTCCGTCCCCTCGCGCGGTTCGGTGCGCGACACATAATATTCTTCCCGGTACACAAACATCACCACATCGGCGTCTTGCTCAATGGAGCCAGATTCGCGCAAATCCGCCAATTGCGGTTTTTTATCGTCGCGTTGCTCCACTTGTCGCGACAACTGCGCCAAAGCCAACACCGGTACATCCAGTTCTTTCGCCAAAGCTTTTAAGCCCATTGTAATCTGGGTAACTTCTTGAACCCTGCCATCATTTGAGCGGCCGCTCCCGGTCAGTAATTGCAAATAGTCCACGACAATGAGATCCAACCCGATCATACGCTTAAGCCGTCTGGCCCGCGCCGATAATGCGCCAATGGTCAACCCGCCCGTATCGTCAATATGGAGCGGAATTTTCTCGATTGCTTCCGCCGCATCGCGTACATCCGCGTATTGGGTTTCGGTGATTTCGCCCCGCCTTATTTTATTGGACGGTACCTTGGACTGTTCGGCCAACAAACGTGTGGCCAATTGTTCGGACGACATTTCGAGGGAAAAAAACCCGACCACCCCGCCCTCTTTAGTCTCCATTATCCCTTTTTCATTTTTCTCGGCCCTGTAGTTTCTAGCCACATGAAATGCGATATTGGTCGCAAGAGCGGTCTTGCCCATAGACGGTCGCCCGGCCAGAATGACCAAATCGGATTTATGTAGCCCGCCCAATTGCCGGTCTAGATCAAGCAAGCCCGTTGAAAGTCCAGACAGGCCGCCGTCGCGTTCATAGGCGGCTGTGGCCATTTGGATAGATGTCATCAGCGCCTTGTCAAAACCGATAAATCCGCTTTGTACGGCCCCGGTTTCGGCCAAGGAAAACAACTGCGCTTCGGCTTCGGTGATTTGGATGCGGCCATCATGTTCGTTTTCCGGGTCTTCGGCATTGGCTTTCATATCGCCGCCAAGCCGGATCAATTCCCGTCGCAGAGCCAAATCAAATATCAGCTTGGCATATTCCGGCGCGGCAGATCCGTCCGGACGCCCCTCCAACAATAAAGCAAGATAATCAATGCCGCCAATATCCACCAAGGTTTCGTCTTGGGAAAACCGATTTTTCAGTACAATGGCATCGGCAAGCTTGCCGTGTTCGATTAAGGTAGAAATGCTGTCAAAAATCCGCACATGCACCGGGTTGTAAAAATGCTGGGCCGTAACAATGGCGCTGATGCGGTGATAAACTTCATTATCATATAAAATCGCGCCCAGAAGCGCTTGCTCAGCCTCGATACTGTTAGGTATCAAGTCCTCCGCATCAATGCCGTCTTTGTCAAATTCTTCCAAATTTTCAACCATGCAAACTAACTATCACAAAAATTATCCCTGCGCTATGACCTAAACTACCATTTTTACACTAATGTGGGGGTAAGATGCCAAGCCTGTGGATACTTTCAAAATTCAACTGATGCCACCGTGTGAAAGGGCTTGTAAAACTTAGGCAAAAACCAACAGTTCATAATCATTTGCAAAACCGACAGAATATTTGTTGATTGCCTATAAAAATAGTGTATTTCACTGCAAAATATATGGACGATTAGTTTCAAACAAAGACTATTGGTAACATATAGGTGCCCAATTTGCATGCGCAAATTAAAGCCCCCAAAGAAGCCGCAGTAGCTCAGTGGTAGAGCGCATCATTGGTAATGATGAGGTCGGGAGTTCAATTCTCCCTTGCGGCACCAGTTTAAAGCTTTGATTTTATTGTCTTTTATCTACTTATCAACCAAGCGATGAGTGCGAAACCTTGTCAATATTGGGTTACACTTGGACAATATAGACCCATTTTGCACATGTTGGTTGGGCAATATTTGGGCAATTTGTTCTACTTAAGTTCCTTGCCTCCACGGAAAAAGTGTGACAGACAAAGCTATGTACAGTTTTTTTCGGACTATGTTGATTTTCCTTGCACTGGCGACGTGGCCCGTCACTGGGAATACAAAATCCCCGGAATGGGGTATCCGTCCAGCCATTGGCCGGACGACGGGGTTTTGGGCGCAAGTTGATCGGGTTGTGGACGGCGACACCATTATCGCCGACGGGGTAAAATACCGAGTTTTGACAATCGACACGCCGGAAATACACGCGGACAAAAGAAGCGGGTTTAAGTGTGATGCCGAACGCCGACTGGGGGAGTTGGCTAAAATTGAAGCTGAAACTCTTTTGCTTGGCCGGAAAATTTGGATAAAACCAAGCGGAAAGTGGGATAGATACCGCCGCCCATTGGTGTCAATCCGCTACCGCATGGATGAATGGTACGGCGACCGCATGATTCGCGCACGGCTGGCGGCAAGGTGGCAAGGCAGAAAACATCAATGGTGTAAATAGCCTTGCGGTTAATCTCCATTTAACGCATCTATCCTTGCCATTGTTTTGGCCCGGTCTTTGGCGGCTTGAGCCGACTCAGATATACACAGACCTTCCAACTTGTCGATTTCGGCCACAAGAGTTATGAACGCCGTGTCTATCAAGCTCAGGGTGCTGAGCGCGATGTCAAGGGCGGTGGCAACATCATCACCGATTTGGGGTGGTGTCGCCGTTTCCATCGGGGAGTGTGGCAGGATTTTGAATGTCGGGTTTAGAACCGTTTGGCAGACCGCGAGCGGCTGATCGACGCCGACGTAAGTCGTCAAAACGTCCGGCGAAGTGGTCTCGCACCCGGTTATCGAGAGGAGCAATGCCGCAGAAATTGCCAGCTTCAAAAGTCTGGGTTTGAAATTGTTTAAGGGTTTGCGCATATTCATAGTTTTTTCTCCGGGTTTGAGTTGCCGCCGCCTGAGCCGCGCCCGCGCGGACGTTGGCTTCCTGGGCCGCCTTGCGGAATCTTTGCAGGGCGACGGATTGGCGGGTTGATTGTTCAAGCGCGATTTTACGGGCGGCGGCTGACGCCTTTAATTTTGCGGCATTGTCACGAAGTATTCGGGCGTTGTCTTTGGCCAGCCAACGCTTGTTTTCACTTTTGATACCCGCAAAATAAACAAACCCGACCAAGACAACTACACCGCCCAGTTTGGCAATGGTCGACCACGGCCAAGCACCCGCTAACTTGAGTAGAGTTTTGAGAACAGACATATCAACCTCCATCTTCATGTTCAGGAATAGGCACGGTTTTCCCGGCCAGTTTGTGGGTGCAATCTTGTAGATAAACCCAATTCCCGTTGGTGATAAAACTGTGACATCGATCACGACCTTGAACCAACAGGCTTGGGGTTACCGTCGGGCAGTCCAAATTGCCGTCAAAGTGCCAGTTCGGCGGTGCGCCCGATGTGCGGAACCAATGTTCACATCCGCATCCTGGGCAATTGAGCAAGTATTCTGTGCCGGATTGAGGGAACGGATTTAAGATAACTTTAGCCATTATTACAATTCTCCCTATATTTGGAAATGAGGGCCATCAAAGAATGGCCGCAGACCCAATTTGAATTTCCGGGCAACATATTCGGCATGTAGTTCTTCAATGCTCCGATATCCGTTGATTTTTGCCCAGCACCCCCCCCAAACAATTGGAACATCTAATGCACGCGCCGCTTTTTGAACGGCCTCTGCGATTTGGAAATAAACGTCTGGCCGCCAAGACACCTTGCCAAATTCTATAGCCCCAATATCAACAGCGTTTACCAATCCGCGCCTGTCTGGAAGGTGTTTTGACCTCATGGTTTTTGACGCACCTTTGATGACAAATTCCCGTTGGCGCTCAACCGTTCGCAATGTATCGGACAGGATGGTCATATCGACCGGGGAAAATTCTATCGCCAACAAAACCACTTCGGCAAGCTGTGGATTAACTGGGCTCATTTTTCCGTACTTAGGATGAACCCCACGCAAAATCGCTTTTGACCTCTCGCTAAACTCAAATATTGGTTGGGCTAATGGCAAGTGCGTAGGGATTGCAGCGAGCGGCACGGGGGTTTGTGCTCCGGCGGCGGTTTTCATAAAATTACCAATCCAAGCCATAGAAATCACGTAACACCCGCATCCGGCCCTCCACTTGCCCAAACACCCCAAACATCGCGCAATGCCACAAAATTTATACTCCTGTCCGGATCGCCGTCCCCGTCCAGATCAGTCTGGCCATTATTGTTAACCAAAATTCCGATCGGAGTATTGTCGGCACCAATAACCGGCCCGCCAGACATGCCCACCACGGCGGGCTGATAAAATGTATGCTCAAGCAGATCGCCGGTTATTGGCACCATTGGCGGGCGAGGTTCTGGTATATCATCAATTTGGGCCAACCAGGGTTTTGTCGAATATTCGGTTGGACCACCGTTCACATATTGAAATTTGACATGGCCAACCCGCATCACCACTTCATGGCCACCGTTAGGAACGCCGTAACACCTGAACCGCTCACCCTCCACCGGGGCGCGGGGCCGAGGAGTGCCGCTTAAGTTGCACCCGATTAAACAAGCATCAATAAGAGCCAACCCCGCCTGGACCCGACCTTGCGCGAAATTTGGGACTGAAAAACCCATGGCCTCATAAACATGTGCGGCTGTAATAAAGCCACCCCAATACGCCCAAAAAGTGCCAGGAGCCTGTCCCGCGCGCGTAAAAGAATAAAACCCTTTTACGCGCACAGGCGGCTTGATAAATGTCCGGGCCACCTACACAATCCACTTGAAAATTGGATGTTTTGTCAAATGTGCTGACCACTTTTTGAAGTGCATTCCAAAGACGCCGATAAACAGGGTAATATACCCTATTCTGAAAACCACATATTTTAACGGCGATAATTCTAGTGAACCGACAACAAGGCTGTGCATCAGAGCCGCTAAAATAAATACGCACCCCACAAGAAAGACAAGCCGCCATTTTGGGCGGGACTTAAAATAATTCAAATGCAGAATAGTTGAAAAAAACAACACGATTAAAATTGCCTCGACCGAAGTCAATGCTGAAACTATAAGTGACATTTTATTCTCCTTTGTTATGGGAATTTAGATTAAACTTTTTAAGCGACGATTTTAGAACATCGGACAATGTCCCGCCCAAAATTAACTCCACAATTTGGGCGCCGGCGAGGGACAACAACAACCCAACCAACGGCGGAAAATGTGCTATTACCTTGATGACCGGGAGCGTGGATGCGGCGGGCGTGGCAAAATAACCAAACGCCATCCCGGAAAGAAGCGCTATTATCGTGGTAGTGACCGCCTCCTCGCGAGCATCCTTGTTCCGCCGCGACTTCCTAAAACTAAAAGCCGCGCTTATAACCGAGCCGATTACGCAGGCCATAATCAACTGCCCATCTTGCGTACTCGTCTGAAGCGCCGCGCTCGACATAATCGGCATAAAAGCCGCGATGAAAAGTAATGTCATTTTTTCCATTTTAAATACCTCTAACTAACATTTTGATGGATCGCTTATTTAGGCTTGTTGGTATCTGCCTGTTCTTTTTCGAACGCTACTTCACCGAGTTCGCGGATGCGGGCTTCCCGGTGAGCCGCCTCTTTTTGTTTTTGCGCCAACGCTTTTTGTTCGGGCGTTTTGACATATTCTTTACGGAGGTTTAGATAGAAAGTTTTCAAATGCTCTACCTGTTGCGCGAAATTATCTCGGCGAGGCAGCGTGTCGGCGAAATCTTCGCACGCTTTTGCGAACTCTGTGGCGTCCAGTTTTTTTAATTGAGCGACAAAGGCAGCTTCCGCCAGTTGCGCGGTTGGTTTAGACGTGTTTTTGGTCATAATAATTCTCCTGTTAATTGGTTTGACGGTGATTAAAAAAACCGCGCAGAACTTCACCGGGCTTTGCGCGGAAAACGGCTTTATTCTGGGTAAACCTCGACATCGAAATTTTCAGTCAACGCAGTCGCGGTGCCGCTTCCAGACGTTGTGTATTGAACCTCTATTAAATCTGTAACCGTGTCTGGAAAAGCGGCGTCCACACCGAACTTGTTCGCACCTATTGCCGCAGAATAATTTACGGTTTTTACATAATTGGTGAAAGTTTTAGCGCCGCTTTGGTCTGTCGCCGTGACCTCTGAAATTCCGGTTGCCGACAGAGGGACGGTGATTGTTGGATTGGAAGTACTCCAAGCCGTGCCATTGTAAAAAGACACGGTTATGGTTGCGCTTCCAGAATTCAACCAAGTCCCCGGTTCGTCTTCGAAAGAGGACACATTCATAGTGCCGGTAATTTTGAATGTGTATTTTCCATCATACGCATCGACTGCTTGTGACTTAGTTAAAACTCTGTCAGGCTCTCCCCCAGACCCGGCGGCATCTGTGGTGTCTGTCCGAAGCGTGTTTGTTGCCCCTGTTACTTTTTTGGCTCTTAAATTAAATCCGGTTAGGGTGATGTTATCAGCCCATACCTCATACCAATCGCCCGCAGGGAGGCTAGGGAGTTTTTCGATGCCCAAAACTTTAATGACAGGTAGAAATCCTAGTGAGGCTCCGCCGGAAATATAGTTTTGGCTACCGCCGTCTGACATGTTGAATGTGAGAGGTTTTAACTGGACGGGCCAGTTTGCGGCCCCGACAGTAATAGATGTGGTAACATCTAGCTTGTTAATTACCGCACTGTCTATATATATTTTTCCAGACCCGGAATCGTACAAGAAAGGCGTAACCCCGCTTCCGCCCGCCGCAGCCGCTGGGTCAGTTAAAGCAAATTGGTTTGCCATGAATATTATACTGGAATTGACGTCTGTACCTGTCCCGGTCACACGTTGTCGCATCCCAGAAATATACCCATTAGCATTGATTGTCATAGCACGGGTCGCGTCAAGATAACCGTCGATATTAACCGACACAGCCTCTTCCGTCGCCAACCGCACATTAACGGCGGGTAGGTCTATCTGTGCAGCTATTTCTTGGGCAGTGGCGGGGACTATTTCAGTTGGCCCCCACAGTAATGTTTTAGCAGCCCTAGCGGTGCCGGGGGCATTGGTCATACGAAAAAAGTCCATGCGGGCGACACCGTCTGTGTCGGTATCCGCACCCATATCAAGAAACAAGGAAGTTTTTACCCATACCCCTGCTGGGCCAAGGTCCCCAAAAATCCCAACTTTACTAGCGACGGCGGAGTTGTCAGCCATCCTGTAGGCTAAATCATAGCCCACTCCATTCCACGACCCTGATAACAGTTTAAGCCATTGGGACAAAATTAAGTAACGGGAATAATTCAGTGAGCTGTTTACCCCGGTATTGGTCTTTGTTCCTGCGCCGCCGGTACTGTTGGCATATGATAATGCGTAAGAGCCATAAGTCCCCGCATCACTTTGCGCTTGCGTAATCATGTCTTTCTGGACTTGATTACCTTTAAAAGTATCCGCAGTTTCTATGGCGGAGCTTCCGTTTGTTTGATAAGCCAACCACCCAATAGGTCGCGGGGCCGCGTCATTCCATTCTATGTTAGCACCGTTTGTAAGGTAATTAGAACCACCACCTGCCGACGCCACCAAAGATAAAGTGTTTTGAGCGGCACTGGCCGCGTCCGTAGCTATGACTTGCTGATCGGTTGAGATATCCGCCTGCGTGGTTGCGATAACCTGTGCGTCCTGCGCATCATCTCTTGCAGTTTCGGATGCTGTTTTGGCAGTGTTAGCTAAGGTCACATTGGCGGCTGTCAAACCCACATTCGTTGTTGAGATTGCGACTTGGGTAGTGGCCTCCGTAGCTTTAGTAGTTGAAATTCCCGCCTGTGTTGTTGCCGTATCTTTAAACCCCTCGGCCTCATTTCTAAATGCTGAGGTCTGGTCTTTCAATATTATTGAACTTGCCACATCTGCGTTTGTTAAAACTACATTGGCGGTCGAGATATCTGCCTGCGTAGTTGAAATAACCTGCGATGCCTGCGCATCATCTCTCGCGGCTTCGGATGCTATTCTTGAAATTTCAGACGCGGACGCCTCTTGTCCCGCCAAGCCTGCGGATACTGTGGCTTGTGCGTTTTGAATAATCGAGGCCGCCGCCGCTGTTTCTGCATCTGCAACCGCGTCAATATCATCAAACCGTACATATTTAAATTCCCAGATAGTGTCTGAGCCAGACGCGTTCCTATGTTCGAAAAACAGTTGCGCGCTGACCACATCTGCCGGGGCAATAAACTCAATGACACTATCCTGCCATTGGTCTGAATTGGCCGCACTTTCTAGCAATTGTCCCCAACCTGTGTTTGAAATATTAGCCCCTGCGGAATTATATAAATAGGCGTGCGTCAATATTTCGCCAGCGAAGCCATTTGTGGAAGCAGCGGCGACCCTCGCTTGCATTGAAATTCTGTAGCGAACCCCTTCCACGAGCGGGCCCGTGTATTTGCTATACCCCCGATTACTACCTGCTTGTGAGCCCGCTTTCATAATCAATGTTTTTGAAGCTGTTTTTTCAAATACCGTAATGTCAGCTTTTTGAGATGGTGGCCCCACGCTTATGGTGGGCGTCCAAGCCTCCACACCTTTGCTGAAATCCCGCTCATAGCCCGTCATGGAAGCGTTGACCGCGGCGTCCCACGCTGCTTGTGTGGTGATTACATTCGTGGCTGTGGTAACTACATCAACCCCGGTCTGTGTAACATTAGCGGCGCTTGTTAGTACGTCAGCCGCTGTGGTGTCTGCGCTTCCTTGAGCTTGGCCTTCAAGTGCTATTACATTTTGTTCGATGGTTGCGATACTGGCTTCCGCGCCCGTAGCCGTACTTGCGGAGGCTATAGCCGTATCTCGTGCCGCTAACGTAACACCCTTGGCGGATTCAACAATGAGCTTATCAGCCGCAACTATGGTCGCGTCTTGAGTTGTCTGGGTCTCGGACGCCGCCGCGTTTATGGAAGAGACCGCTGACGCTACCGCACCCGCTTCTGCTAAATTAGACTGTGTGACATCTTCAATAACTATTGAAGCTATTTGTTGGGTCGCATCGCTTGAGCCAGGAAGGTTCCAACTAGGCATTAGTCGCCACTCTGATGCAAGTCCAAAGTCAGCAGCACCCAAAGCGTCCCTAATCTCTTTGGGGTCAAATTCTACTGTGTTTTCTACCCAACCTTGAGCCAATGTCAAACCATACCATGTCTTAATAACAACATAGGCGTTAGTGCCTATTAAATCTCCATTTTCGTCCCATCCATGTAAAAATAGATGATGGCCATGGGTAGCTGCACTATCGACAGTTAACCGGGTTCTTATTGACACTTTTATCTTTTGGTCTTGGATAAACGCTCTACCCACACGTTCAGACGCCAGAGTATAAAGTCCCGCTGCCTGAAGTACATTACCCTCACCAAATGCCTGCTGTAGAGAGGCTTGTGCGTTTATATCTTGAAAGGGCGGCCTAGTGGCCATATCTATTTTTGAGTAGTTATAGCCACTTACCCAATACTCGTTCCCCCGCTCAAACCCGACTTCGTACTGCTCTGAAACAAGTTGTTCCGTGGACGCAAGTGCTGCTTGGGTACTTATCAAGTCACTGGCCGTAGCCGTAGCGTCCACACTTGTTTGGGTAGCAAAACTGCCCGCCGTATTGGCATTTCCTAAAGAAGCCGATGCACTGCCCGCAGCTTCATTTTTAGCTTGGGTAGTCAGCAACAAGTCCGCCGCGACTTGAGCCGCGCTGGCGACTACCGTTGTTTCTGATAGCGCCGTATTTGTCTCTGCGGTCTCCGCCCCGGCCCTCGCAGTTTGCGCATCCAATAAGTTTTGTGCCGTTGCCGCCGCATCTTGCGTGGTTTGGGTTTCATTTGCGGAAGCCAACAACTGGCTTGTTGCCGCCGCCGTGGCCGAAGCTAATGTATTTTCAACATCCGTTACATCTTCCAGCCAAAGGTGGTCTAAATATACCGGATTGCTAATTTGGTTATTATAATTAAGCAAAGCCACCATGGAGATGTATTTTGTGCCAACAGGGAAGATTAGATATGTCCCAGTCCCCTCACCTGTCATTACGTCGCTTATGTTATCAACCCAAATGCCCGGCGCAACTGATGTAGCGACAAAACCTGCGTAGGCATAATAGCCGGGGTTATGGGTTAATACTGTTTTGTTTTCGTCGAAAGCAACTAAGCCGGAATACATTAGGACGGGGTCCGCACCGTCTACATATACCGAGCTATGGACGCGATATTTTCTTGAAGTGTCTATAGCTATTAGTTTTGAATAAGTGGGGACATAGCTGTCCGCCTTTAAGACACTGGCCCGACCTTGATATGCCGCCAGAAAATTGGCGTCCGTTACATCGGATAAAGACGTCGTTTCATTTTCACTAGAAAACCACCCGTCTAAATTCCCCGTGTCAAGCCCCCCATTAGGTGTAAGTCCTTTTTGATTAGCCACTAAAGTTGCTGAGGCGGCGGACGAGACAGAAACACCTGAACTAAGTGCCGCCGTTGTTTCATAAGTTTGAGCGGCATCCCTCGCGGCTTCGGACAAGCCCTGTGCTAGTTCAGCGTTGGTTTTGGCCGTTAGGGTGTCGGCGAGTGCCGCCTGGCCCGCTACTAAATTAGCCGCGACTAGTGCGGCGTTTGAAAGGACGCCCGCCTCAGCCACATCAACTCTTGCCTCCACCGCATCAACATCGGCAGCCGCGATCAGTGTTGCATCCCGCGCGGCGAGAGTTGTGGCCTCACTGGCCAAAACCGTCGCCTCGATCAATAATGACGCTGCAAGACTGGAAGCAGCGGCGGTTGTCGTCCCGAAAACCGTTTGTAAATTGGTGATATCGCCGACGACATTAGCGGCAGAAACACCTCCAACATTAGCAGTGTCGGATGCGACTAAATTATCTGCCACCGTCACAGCCAACGTTACGGGCCGGTCGGCGGCAGCCGTGACCGCACCGCGTTGGTTTTTGTAGGCCAGCCGGACATCGTAAATCTGCCCCGGCACAACATTGGTCACGTCCTTAGCCGGATTATCCCCCGGCGCGGTCGTCGCCAAAACCCAAGGGCCACCGCCGACCCTGGTCTCGATCAGTAGAGTTTCGAACAGCGCATCATTTTCATTATCAACCCTAACTTCAATCACCGGGATTTGACTGCCACCCGGCCCGCTTCGAATACGGGGAATGACTTGCGGGTTTGTCGGCGGATCAACAAAATCAAAAGCAGAAACTGCCAGTTTAAGCACGGGATTGGACTTCAAGCCGCCAGAACCAAGCGCGGTCAAACGCACATCAAACAACTGTCCCGGCCGTCCGGGCGGTAAATGTACGACCCTGTTGGCGGCGGCGATGATGGGCAATTCTTGCCAAATATTATCCTCGCCGGTTTCCGGCGTTTCCCGGTATTCCGCTAAAAACCCACGCAACTCAGACCCCGCCGCGCTAGTGTGCTGAAACCCGATACTAATGCGGTCATCATTAGCGACAGCCGCCAGAAACACTGGCGGGCCGGGTCGCACCAAAAGCGCAGGCGGAGTGCGGGGCACATGAACAGGAACTGTGCTTTCGCCGAACCGTTCCGGCGCATATATTACCCAGCTGATGGCCACAGTTTTCCCCTCGTCGTCTAGCGGATCAAGCCTGCTGACCAGCGCGTCAATCACCTCTTCGCCCAATATGCCGACAACAGCTATCGCGCCAACTTCTGGCCCGATTGCCGGCGGAACGGGCGCGGAAAACACAAATTCATTGGTGGTAATTTGTGCCGCACCGCCCGTATCAAAACTTATATTTTGCAAATGATCGGCGGTGATAGAACCACCGCCGTTTCCGTCTGTCCCGATTTTCCGCCAGCGCAAAACAGAGGTTTCACCGTCTAGCAAGTCCGCACTTTCGTTCAAAGTCAGGCCCGTGATCTCGCCCGCACCATTGGTTGTCACCGCCTCGACCCAACCAGATTCCGAGGTCGCCGAAATAGTTGAATGGCGAACACCGACCCGGTCGCCGAACCGTAAAACCAATCCGGCTTCAATATCCTGAACACAGGTCCCAGTTAGGGTTTGCGTGCCGGCAGTTTTTAAGAAATATTTGGCATGTTTGAATATCTCGGCGGCAGCCACTTTGCCGATTTGTGCGAATTGCTCAAACCGCGTCGCCGTATTTGCATCATAACCGTCCGCATAGACGGTCATATCATCCGTTGCATAATTGTTGGCCTGGTGGGCGAACGGGATTTTTAGGGCGTGGACTTTCGGGGGAAACGTTTTGCCGAAGGTGAAGTTATTGGCGTTCTCCGGCGTTAAAATTGTGCGATTACCGGACGCATCGGGGGCGTCTATAACGATAGTCAGCCGCCCGTTGATGCGCAAACCCCGCGCCCGGCCAGCCGTGGCGATCAATTGTTGCAAATCGCCCCTACGCCGCACGGATTTTTCCACATAATCAAACTTGAAATCATTATCATCACACCATTGCCAGAATTTCGCGAAACTCGGCCAATCTATTTCCACGTCAGATGTCTCGGATGTTAAATGATTAGCCTTCGCGGTATGGATTAACAAATCGGCGCAGTTGGAGGATGTACTTGAGCCAGTGAAACTGGCGGCGGAAGCGGCGGGGATGCCAGAAACATTGACATCAAATGTACGGGTTTTGGATTCTATGACCGCATTTATTCTGTCAATGACCCCGTTGGTGCCTTCGTTCGCCTTAATCCGAAAGGCAGTGACCGCCGCCTTCGGGTTGGGAAACGGGTTGCCTTCGCGAAATACATTCATCCCCATCCAGGTGATATCGTCATAAACATCGTCTTTGTTTTGACTGGCAGGCGTGCGGCGAACTTGGACTTCATATTGCTTGCCCGGCGGCACCGCGAATTTTATGGTGGCAAAAAACGCATTGCCAGGGTCGGACTTGGTAAAAGAACGACTGAGGGACACACTGCCGCCGACGCCAAGATTTGTGTGGTATTGATTTATAAAATTCCCGCCCAGATCTGCGAACAAATTTCGCCGGGTGAGAGAACCCAAAGAAACTGCAATGGCATCGGCTTCGGGGATAGAGGCCGCCGAAGATGTCCGCCAAATCGTGGTATTAACCTCCCGATAATTCACTTCAATGGTCGCACTGATTGGTTTCTTTTTACCTTTTTTAATCCAGCCAAGACCTTGGGGGAAACTGAACTGCAATTCTATTTCTTCGGCGTCCGCCGCCGTGGTGCGACTGACCCAGGCCGTGGCGTTTAAGTCCGCGCCAACCACAACCGGAGACGGAATTCCCGAAACCAAAGTCGGCACCGGGTCGGATTCCAACAAACTATGTTGCAATTGCACGCCCGCGAAATTCCCGATCGGGGTCTCGCCGATTTTCAAATCCGAAAGAACATAATCCCCGATCCCCCAACATAGCCCACCCCGGATATAAATGTCTTCACCAATGATTTCCTGATAATAATTGACAACCAAATCTGCAAAAACCCGCCGCTTACCGAGAATGAGCGCATAAGGCTCGCCGGGCCGAGGGCGGTTTCTAACGCCTTCAATCGCGTAGATTTTAGGGCCGTTGTCCCGGCCGTTGTCGGGCAGACTTGGCGGCACCAAGGCATTGGCCAAAAGACTGCCGACAAACCCGCCAATTGTCAAACCCGCCCTTAAGGCCAAAGCCCCATTAAATGTAAGCAAAAACACGAAAAAAATCACCGCAAAAACCACAACGGCACGGATGATCCCGCGCACCAACCCTTTTTGCGGGCGCACTGAAATTTCAATGCGGGATTTTAAGGCGGGAACGCCGCCCCAATCTTCCTTGTCAATTTCTGCGCCAGTAACAGCAACCACAACAAACGGAATGACCGCCGGGTCAGGGAATATTTCCTCAACAATGTCGGCGAACGAAGCCGATTGCGGAACCCATATTTCTTCGGCGTCCGCAAAGCGGTGACGGTAGACATAAACGAACCGTCCGACCTCGATATCCACATCAAAAGTCCGTTTGGGGTGCGGAGTTGCAGGCGGCTCAATAAGCGCGACTTGGGTCATTTTGTGGTTTCTTTAGGCAAGAAATACCCGACCAGATTTAATCCGACATCTTCGACGCGTTCCCGAACGACACCTTTGCGGTATTCATCGCAGTGCAAAACATCGCCGTTCCAGTAAATCCCGACATGGCACGGGACGTCGCGCAAACGCATTAAAACCCCCGCGCCGTTGGTGGGCGTTTTAATTTTTTGCCACCCGCCCAAGGAATTTTTACACAATGCCGCATTTTCCGCCATGATTTTTGTCGGGCTAGTTTGGCTTCGGCGGGTTAAGGCAATGCCCGTATCAAACCCGAAATCATGGGTGTAACACCAATTTAAGAACCCCAGACAATCAAACCCGCACGGTTTTACCCCGCCCAAAAGCCAGGGAATTCCAATATATTTTTCCGGCCAATTTGCCTCAGGTTTTTTTGGAAAACTCACGAAAACAATCCCGGCGCTTCGGTCGGATCCATGTTCAAAGATACCGCTGGCTCGTCTTGATCGTCAGGCACACCAAGCGTGCCTTCCATGACGAAAATATCCCAGCCAATGCCGAAAAACCGAAACGGCGGAAACAACATTTGTGCAGTGTCCGGGTCGGACTTCAGGATTTCAAAAATTATAACCTGCGGGTCTTCAGACAACCCCATGACGGCCTGGGACAAAACCCGGTCAACATTATCAATTCGCAACCGACCGGCACTGGCAATGCTGTCGCCCTGGGCCGGGGCTTTATAGCGAAAACCGCTGCGGTTATAGGTAAGCCCGTTCGAAATTATATCTTCGTCGTTCATCACAAATCGCAACGGGGTTGGAATACCCGCACCGCTGATCTCGATGCAGGTTAAAAATGGATCACCACTTTCCCTATCGGTAGCCGCCCGCAACCCCGCTTCGGTAACCATTACGGATAAACCTGCAATTCAAATTTGACATAAAAACCCGCGCCAGCGGTCGCCGATGGTGCAAACGGCTTACCGTCGGTCAACTTGAAATTACAATCATGGTTAGCCCCGGTCGTCGGGTTGGGAAATATAAATCTCTGACCACTCCAAACATCTTTAATCCAGGCTTGAAACAAAATGTATTCGGCAAATGGCAGGCGCAAAGCACAAGAATGGATTTCCGGGGATCCCGAACTAATCCGACGGGTTTTTGTCCCGCGCTCCATCTGGCTTTCGATAAATTCAGCCGCCGGCGCGGGGACATAACCCTGCCGCAAAACCGAAGTTCTAACCCCCGCAGGCCAAGCAATCGCCATTACCGACGCCCCGGAACCGGATGCACACCAAAGCGCTGCCGAAACGCACTGTCAGCTCCGCCAGAACCAATAACGGCAGGTACTTTACGGTCAACAATCCGCTCGATAGTCAAGGCGATTTGCCGCTGTCCCTCAGCGTCCAAGCCACGATCTTCAGCCTGAACCTCAACCCCGACCGCATTGTTATTGACTATTAAATTGACACCCCCAACCCGGCGGTCATTCGCGGCAAAAACCGGGGCGGTAGAATTGGCCATGATTTTTGAGGCAGTAGCCAGCGCCGCGGTTAGATAAGATGTATTGACGCGGGTAGCACCGCCTCGCTCACCCGCAATATCAAAAGACCGGGCCGTTGCGCGATTGATCGCATCAACAAGAGCGCGGCTATCAGACCGAGAGGTGACCCGTTCACCCACTTGCAAAACCGCGACAACCTCATCATCCCCGATGCGGGATTGACCGCCATGCAAGCGCGGGGCGGCGGCAACTTCCGCCGTTGAAACAGGGCGGCGAGGACTGGTCTTTGAGACCCCCGGCGTCCCGTCGTGAAAAATTGCCGCCAGAAAGTCACCAATACCGCCGCCGAAGTCTTTACCAACAGGCGCCGTTATTCCCGGAGTGAAGCCGCGATTGCCGCCGAGAATGGCCGCCAAAATCCCGCCAAAACCATTGGCTTCTCTTTTGCCTAAAACTAACTGGGTTATAATTTCTTGCAAAGCGGCCAAGGCCACGGATTTTAGGTCTTTCCAAGACCGGATTTGCCGTCGCAAAATTTGGTTCCAGTCATTATTGGCCCGTGAAACCTTGTTCGTTTCCTTGCCGACTTTTTCCAAATCTTCCCGGTATTCTTTGAGATACCGGGCCGCATCGGCGGTGCCAATCCGCTCGCCGAGAGCTTCGAGGATTTTTCTTTGCAACCCGACTTTGGCATCAATGACCTGCTCGGAGGCTTTAAGGGCTTCCAATATTCGCTTTTCAGCCTCGACTAAGGTTTCGCCGAATTGCTCGCGCTCTTTGGCGTCGTTGACCGCCTGGACTTCGGCGCGGTATAATTGTTCCCGCGCCGCCAAAATCGCGTTGAATTTTTCCGCATCAATATTGGCCAGTTTTTGCAAGGCCAGCATTTTTTGTTTGTCGGCAAGGTAGCGGGCTTGCGGTGCGAGGGATTTTGCAAAACTAATATTCAGCCGCTTTTCCGCCGCCGCCGCACCATTTAACCGACGCTCATAATCGCGCAATGTCGCGGAGATTTGTTGGAGGCTGAGAACATTTTTATCACCAGCTCGCAAACCCGCCGTGCGTAGATCGTTCAGTTGTTTTTCCTTAATCGCGACCTTGGCCAAAACATCCCCAATGCGCGACTGGACTTCGGCCACCTGTTTTGCCCGCCGCTCAAACGCTTTTAACGCCTTGGCACCGGCCCGAATGGCCTCAACATTTTTATATTTTTCAGCAATAAAGGCGCGGAGCCGTGCGATTTCTTTCTCGTCGGTGATCAATTTTTTGTTAATCGCATCGTCTAGGGCTTTTTCGGCTTCGGCCCGCTGGTTGATCTTCGTGGTCGCCGCTTCGGTAAGACGGTTGAAAGCTACCGTTACCGCCGCCAAATCCCGCGCATCCTCTGCTCGTTTGGTTCTTTCGTCGGCCAGTTTCCGGGTCTCATCACGCAATTTTATAAGCGCATCGATTTCTTCCTGAAAGCCTTCCGCCCGCTTTAAAGCGTCCCCGACCGCCGCATCGTCGAGCAAGCCAAAATAACCACCCCGGTCACGCGCCGCACGGCCCGCGACCCGGTCGAGAGTTCTTTGTCTCACACCTTCCAATTTGGCGATTTGCTCTTCGATTGGGGTTGCAAGATTTGCCGCACCATCGCCCGCCACGAAGTTTAAAAGCCCCGCCCACGCCGATTTCATACCCGCCGCTTCGTCGGCCCAAGCAATCCCGAGCCGCTGTTTCGACGCGGTGATCCGCAGGTCAGCCAGCTCAAGTTTCGCCGCCGCATCCTGGGCAGCGGCAATTAAAACATCATTTTGCACCGCACCAAATTCCTTGGCCTTTTCGATAGCCCCGTCGAGACCGCCCTCTACACTGAGGAGAGACTTGGCGAGATTTAGATTACTATCGCCAAATGTCCGGCTGGCCAATTGCTGGCGCTCTGTGTCACTTGTTGCGTTTTGGTAAGCGATGGCCACCAAATTGAGGCGGGTTTCCAATGTGTCCACGCTCGCCACTTGCCTGACCAATTCCGGGTTGAGCAATTTGATGTTTGAATAAAATTCACCGGAACCAAGAACAACTTCACCCAGGTTTTTACTGGCGGTTTTGAGGATGGAATTTAGCGAACTTTGTTCTTGCCTCTGCCCCGCCGTGACAAACGCCAAGGCCTGATAAGCGTCGGTCGCCAGACCAATATCGTCGGCGGTATCGCCAATGGCGGCGACCTCCCGCGCTGCCGCCGCGCCCGCCTTGAGGGCGGTTACCGCCGCAAATGTTACCGCCCCGATGGCAACCCCTGCCGCGACGCCTTTTGGGCCGAGAGCAACCAAGGCATCTCCGACAATCGGGATTTGGCTGGCAAACCCCTCAAACGCGCCGGCGCTAAAATTGACGGTGTCGTCTAGCGCATTGAAAGCCGGGCTTGATTTTCGGGCCGACGCCGCAACATCATCAATGGCAGACTGGGCTTTTTTGGCCGACGGGGTAAGTTTTTTGTCAAGATCGTCACCGTCCACACCAAGGCGAACAATGACATCTACTTTTTTGTCAGCAGACATTTTATAACTTAGTCATCTTGGTTTTACTCTTCTTGACTTTGTTCATCTTGATTGGCGGCGACACCTACAATCCGCCCGGCTTCCAGGGCCGAAAACAACTGCGCCAAAATGCGCGGCAACAGGGTTGGGACTTCGAGTTGGGCTAACTTCAAAGCGGATGAGTAATCAAGCACGAGCATTCCACCACCTATGCTTGACCAGACGCCGGGGATTTGGGCGATTTTCCAGACAAGAGCTTCTTCGACGGTTTGGGGTTTTTCGGTTTGCCTTGGGCACCGTTTTCTTCTGTCGGGGCTGAAACCGCCGACGGTGCAGGGGTCGCCGAGGTCGGCACACCCTTGGCAGATGTCGCCGCCGACGCCGTACTCCCACTCGGCGCGGCGGAAGATGCGTTTCCCGCTTGGGCCTCCATAATATCCGGAGCCAAAACCCAGCCCCGCCACTCCGCGCACCGAGACGGATTGCGCAGCAGTGCGGCGAAATGACTGCGGTTGGTGATGTCAAAAGGCGAGCCGTCGGGGGCTTCAATGCCCTTGACCTTTGTGACTTTAAGCTCGGCCAGCGCGACGCCCAATAAAAACCGTTCATAGGTTTTGTTGGCCGCATCCGGGTTTTCCTGCGCAGCCAATAACATTTGCACGAAATTGTCGGAATGGTTTTGCGTCAAACCCAACTCCGCCAGAACCGCGCCGCCGTTAACCAATTGCCGCGCCATTTCTTCGGCGACGTTTTTGGCCAAGTCAATGTCCAGGCTTGTGGCGGCTGTGAAATAGACCACGGCCCGGTTTTTTTTGGCCAGTTCTTTTTGTGCGCCGAAAGGCCCCCAACGCAGGGTGCGGGCTTGATCAGATAATCTGATCATTAGTAAGTTGCTATTGTGTTGTTGAGCGTAATTTCAAGCATGGGATTGTCACCATTGGCCGCGGCGGTCCAATCAACGGTCATTTCCATTTTTTTACCGTCGCGCTTTGGATTGGGCCGGGTGGCAAAAATTCGCGGCAATAAAATGTTGATCTTATTGCCAGAAGCGGCAGTGCCGATGATTTCCAACTTCATCGGGGTTTTGCCGTCAAAACTATCCAGCAATGCCGGGCTGGTGTAGCGAACCTTAAACGTACCTTTGCAACTTGGCATACCTACCGAAAACTCGTCCGGTTCGAGATTGAGGTTGACATAGCGGTCTTCCTCGATCGGGTTATCATAGTTAACATCTGCGGTCAGAAGTCGTGCGACTTTAACGTCGTTTAGAAACACCTCAAATCCGCCTTTGGGGACAAAATCGCGGGTGAGGGCGGCGACGGAAGTCAGCACGACAGGCGCGGTTGTGTCGGCATTGGCCGCGATAACCGGATATTCCAGCTTTTGGATTTCCGCAGCCCGGCCAATAGAGATTTTAAGCCCGGCGAAAACGGTGTTTTTCACGGTTTTCTGCGATGCGCCAGTTTCGAAGACCAGTGTTCCGACCGGGAGTTGCGATTTACCCGACTTGAAAACATGAACATAAGGCCCGGCGCCCGTTGTTGCCGGCGCACCAAATGTATAGGCCAGAAAATCCCCGGACTGGCGCAAGCAGAGCCGGGTTGTGACGGTGCCGGCGGCAGAAATATCGCCCTCGGCGGGGTCGGACGGGTCGGTTAGGTCGTTGTTATTGCCGTATTCCGGGTCGTCGGCCAGAGGTTGGCTCCGGTCGATTTGCTCGCTAACATAATTAAAAGCCCGGTATCCGGCGGTCGGGACAACCGTGATGTCGGGGGTTGGTGCGAAATAAGCTTTGGTTTTGGCTTCCGTTAGAAAGTCGGATGTTTGAGCGGCTGATCCAATGGGCATTTAAGTCTCCTTTTAGAGGTGGGTGGGTTATTTTTTGGGTGGCTTGCCCGCCGCGCCTTCAGGTGGGGCGGGAAGAACGAAAGCTTCGGGCGGGAATGTTTTGCCCGCAACGGCCGCATCACGCGGAGTGGCAAGCCGCGCTTGGCCGTTATCAATCAATGATCTTGCGTCCGGGGTTTGGAAAACCAAACCAAACTTGTATTTTTTTGACGAGCGGATAATCACGACGGCCGGGTTAATGTTGATTTTCGGATTGGCGGGTGTGGGGGATGAATAGGACATTTCTTTCTCCTTTAAAATTATCAGGACAGCGCCGAACGCGCGTCCAGTTGAAAATCTATGACAATGTAGCTGCCGCTGATCTGTCCAGCGCGACCAACATCTTCGTCGTTTTCGAAAACGTCGATTATTTCGCTACCAATACAGACACCTCCGAAAGTTTCGTCCGAGGTCACGGCGGTTTCGATTTCTTTTTCGCCTGCGACAATTGACGCCAAACGCTCGCCGGATTTGTCGAGCGGCGCGGGGCACCAACACTCCCACTCTATCACCAAGCGGTATCCGGTTTCTGTCTCGCCGGAAATATAGCGTTCCTCGGGACTTGAGCGTTCCGGCATAACCGCCAGTCGGGTTTTTAGGGCTTGTCCGTCGATTTGCACCATCTTCCCGTCTTTTTGTACGGGCGTGGGCAAGACCGCACCGACGGTCTGGCTTTGGGCCAGTAAGGCCGCGACCAAGGCGACCCGGACGGCAGCGCGGGTTTGGTTTGATGTACTCATTTTATGGCCGTGGCATCCATGGATTTTTCGAGTTCAATCCGCAAGTGATGGACAACCCGCTGGGGGTGACGGCGGCGACCTTGTTCGAAGATTTGGAAGGTGCGCAACCGCTTGCGACTAAAGGTTTGGCGAACAACTCTGCATAGGCCAAGGAAGTTTTTGGGGCCTTCGCGATCCAATTTGCGAACACGAAGTCCCCTAGCCCGCCGGTCAACTTGTTTATCTGTGACCCGAACGCCCAAAATAGGGCTGGAGCCTTTGGGAAAAATCATGGTCAATTCACCAAAGCGCGCTTGCGCGACTTCAACTTTGGTTTGCCCGCGCCCTGCCCTGATTTTTTCGGCAGGGGAGCCCTTGATTGGAATAAGCAGGGCCTCGGCCAGACGCGGACGGATTGTCCCGACCAAGGCGTGCGGCGCGACGATTTGCGGGGCTTTGGAAAAAATTTCGGCGGAAGGGGAATACGCCAATCCGCGCGGAGGGTAGATTTCGTCTTGAACTGTCCCGGCCAATTTGCGGCCCATCCCCGCCCGGACAATATCGGCCCGTGCTTGATTTTTGACGGTCGCGGCGGACTGGATTGTCGCTTCGCGCAAGGCGGTGAGCAGCGCTTTCTTGCGGTGAGCCATCACCGTGCGGTAATCGCCGCGAATGGCTAGAGAAAAGTTTGACATTAAGGAACTGGCACCGCCGAGATTTGCACAATCAATTGATTGGCTTTGCGGCCATGGGGGATCGGCGAAGACGTGATTTCAAAAGCATCATGTCCAGCAAATGCGGCGGCGGGGACAAGCACAATACCAACCGCCAAGGTCAGGGATTTGTCGTCCAGTTCATGACGGCGGAAACGGGCGGTGAAGCCGACATGGAGAAAATCTCCCGCGCTAGCATAGCCGCTATCAACTTCTTCTTGCATGGTTTCCAAAATTGGCAGGACGGTAACCCCCTCGCCTGCGCTCAAGCCCGATTGCAACAATTCACAACCCATTCCGAAATGAGCGAAAACGGTGTTGATCATTCGGCGTTGATGTTGTTCTGCGGGCGGGATTGCGGGCATTGGTTAAGCGCGGATTACTTGGCGGGCGGTTTTTGAGCGGCTTCGAGTTCAGCCTCAAGCTTATTATTTTCGGCCACAAGCCCCGCAACCGTTTTTCCCGCCGAAACTATGTCCGTCTGGAGTTGTTCGTTTTTGGTGGTGAGTTCCTCGACTTGTTTGGCGATGTCGGCCCGGCGGGTTTCTGCCGAGTCGCGACCAACTTCAAGTTCGGCGATATCGGCGTGGGCGGCTTCGAGGGCCTCTTGCAAACCGCTACCCCCGCCAGCTTCCAACTCGGCAATCCGGGCAACCAGTTCCGCTTTTTTCATACTTGATGGTGCGGTCGATTTGGGTTTTTTCCCTGCCGCTTTGGCGAGTTCAACCGCCGCAGGGGCTTTTGTTGCGCCCGCGACAACAGCGTCAATGGCGGTTTGGGTGGGAACGTCGTAGACAATTCCGGCGGTAAAACTCTCGTCGATGTGGGAGTTTTTAGCCTGATATTTCCAGTCTTTTTCAATTCTGATTTTCATTATTTTGTCCTTTTTTTGGGGGTGGATAAAGGTTCAAGACCTTAAAAAAACCGCCGAACGCATTCGGCGGTTTTAATCTGGTCTTTTGATTTTTTCTAAGACGCGGTCAATTTTACCAAGGCTTCGGGCCGTTCACAGATGCAAAGCTTGTTGCTTTCTGTGTCCATATCAATGCCTTTGCTTTGATCCAGTTCTTTGACATAAACCGCGATTTCGTCGCTAGGTGCCATATTGACGGCGTCCATCCGGTTGGCGGGCGCGTCATATTCCTGGAACATTTCCATCGTCCCGAGCGGGAAAGCGTGACCTTCATTAGCCGCAATGAACGGGACATCCGCCCCGGCGCTGTTTGTGCCGACAGCGTTATAACTTTCAAACGTCACACTTTCTATTTTCAGGGTGCGGGCGGGGTTAGGGTCAACCGCGTTCTGGCGCGAAGCCGCGAGTTGTTGCAAAGCCGCGCTGTGACTTAACAAATATTTCTCGTATTTGGGATGGAATTTAAGCTTGCGCAGCCAACCAGGATCGCACATCACATGGTATCCTGTAGACGTTTCTCCCCTCAAGTTTAGGGAAATATGGTCTTCCAGTTCTTCAATTTTACCCATGATGTCGGCATTTGCATTGGAAAAATCAAAGTCAATTGTCTTTTGCGTGATGCCCAATTCATTGAACAGATTATACATGGTTGTTCCGTCCGGGTTTAAAATAACCCCCTTAATCCCGCCCATCCGGTAAAATTCAAAGGTTTGGTCATGTGGCAGGCGGGTTTTGCGCAGACGCCGATCATAGGCTTCGGCCATGCTTTCCCCTCGCGCCGGGCCGGGGCGGAATGCAGTGAAGCCCTGGATGTCTGTTGGGGTCAGCACATCCCCGAACGCGAAATGCGGGATGTCAAATGTGATACCGTCCGGTTTAGTGCGGTTGGTTTCTTGCCGCTGGCCACCTCTGGCCACCGGATCGAGCAAGACAACTTTGTTGTCTTGATAAATCAACGTGACGGATGTGCTGGTCTGTGGGCGACGATCATAAATGCCCATTTGGCCAATGCGGCTATAGAGATTGGGTGCCCGGTTGACGGCCGAGCCAATCTCCTGAACATTGAATGGGAACGCGATTTGTTGTTGTGGCATAGTATTACTCTCTTTCAGTTTTAAATTTTGGTTTAGGTGTCCAGCCCGGCGACAAGCTTGAACGACATCGCCCGGATGGCGGTTTCGATGGTGGCCCGTTGCCCAGCATCAACCGGAAAGTCGATTTCGTTGCTGTTGAGAATACCGGGGCCTACCGACAAATAGGTGACCGCAACGGTCGCGCCGGGTCGCACCAATTCGGACGTGACGCAGACACCTGTCACCACCGCGACGGCGGCGGTGTCAAATACGGCGGGCGTTGTGCCGCCCGTAAACAAGACGCCGGGCTGGAGTTGAACCGCAGCCGCGCCGCCGTTTGTGAAATTGGCGTTAGTGCGGCAGTAGTTTGAGTTATATTCGTTTTTCAGCACCGCGCCGAGTTGACGAATTGTTGTGTGGTTTGTGGTTTGCATTTTGTCTTCCTTTCAGGAATGAGGTTTTCTTTGGCCCTAATCTTGGCCAAGTTTTTTACGGGTCGCCGCCTGGCGGGCTTTCAAGACTTGATCGAGACTGGCGGTTTTTCCAGCCGCTTGACCGCCCGTGCCGATGTCGGGGTCTTGGATTTGGCCGAGGCGGGGTGAGCCGGATTTGGCTTTGTCGGTGGTTAGGGCGGCTTTGGCTTCTTCAACGCTCATATTGGTGTCGAAAGCCAGAGTTCGGGCGTGGGCTTCGCGGCCTTTGGCTGCGGGCAGGGCCAGGATTTGTTTGGCTATGGCCATTCTGTCCCCGGATTTATGTGCCGATTTGTTCGCCCGTTTTTTGGCTGACTTTTTGCGGGAAGGTTTTGTATTGGCCTTGGCCGACAGATCCGCCATGACTTTGTTGGCAATGCGCGACGCGGCGACGCGGGCGCTGGGCTTTTTGTCGTCGTCCGCGGCGGCTTCGATCTCGTCGTCGTCCAGGGCCTCAACATCTTCGTCGTCGTCCATGGCGTCGATTTCGTCGTCATTGTTCATGGCGTCAACGTCGTCGTCCTCCATGCCCTCGACCGTATCTTCGGTTTCGTCTTCAACGGCTTCGGTGATCTCGTCGTCGGCAAATTCGGCGGATGCGGCAAAGTTGGCATTACCAATCATTGCCAAGGAAAGCCCGCCAAGAACGGCGGCAAGGGTTGCGCGGCTGGCCGCGTTTCGTAAATTCGACATGGGTTTCTCCTGTTTTGTCGATGGGTCTCCGCCTTTAGGCGAAGGGTTTGGTGTGGCGGCTGCCACGGGGTCTGCTTTTGATTTAAGTGTTTGTGTGGTCGCTGCCGGATCGGCGGGTGCAGGTGTCTGCACCAATTCTGTCAGTCGAGCCAAGGCCGCCGCGAAGTCGTCGTTGGCATCAACCAACTTGTTTTTAAGGGCATCGTCGCCCAGGAATGTTCCGGCTTCGAATCCGGCGACGGTCTTGGTTTCGATGCCGCGACCAGCGCTAACCCGGGCAAAAAACCAGCCTGCAAGCTTGTCGATTTCGGCCTGTTCTTCGGCCTGTTCGGCAGGGCTGATTTGCGTGTCGGGGTGTCCCCATGTCTTTTTTTCGCCGGATTTGATGAAATCGATTTTAAACCCGGTTTTTTTGTTGGCCCTAGTCAAGTCGTATCGGGCATAAATTACCCCGATGGAGCCGACAATTGCGCTCATTTGGCAGCGGATTTCGGTACATTGTGCGACCAACGCATAGGCGGCGGAACACATTAGGCCGGAGGTATAGGCCAGGATTGGTTTTTCTTTGGCCATCTGTCCGATTTTATCGGACAGCTCAAACACGCCGCTGACCATGCCGCCGGGGCTGTCGATATCCAGGAAGATACCAGCGCACGCTGGGTCATTGACGGCGCAAGCAATCGCGGCTTCGATGCGGTCATAACCGTCAATGCACACCATATCGCCAAACATATAAGCTTTGTTGAGCAAGGGACCTTCGATGCTGATCACTTCGAGGTAGCTTTCGCGGCGGATCGGTTGTGGCGCATCGGCCAGCGCAATGCGCGATGTGGGCAGGGCGGCGGCGACCGGGGATTGTTGCTGGGCTTGGCGGCGTAAAACCCGGTCGGTGATTTTTGCGGTTCGGCCATTATAGCTGGCTTGCAGCCGCTGGGACAGCTCCGGGATTATGGCCGGATATAAGGCGAGCGGACGACCTGTCAAAGACAGGTGCAGGGGAATGTTCATTTTAGGCATTATGTGGAGGGGCTTTCGACTGGGTTGTTTGATTGCTTTCGCGAGCAAATAAGGCATGCCAATCCGCATCGCTCATACTCTCAATGCCGTAATGGCCAGCCATCGCGTAATTATAACCAACCAGCGCATAGCTTGTTTTGGCAAGATCAGCTTCGCAGACCAGTGTTCTGACGGAAATTTGATTTACCAGGCGGGTGTTGACACTCCAAAGCGGGACGCGGGTGAAACCGCCAGCGTCCGTTTTTAGTTTTCCGCCGAGGGCGGACGGATGGATTAAGGGGGTATCGTGTGCAATCTGACCAGAAACACCTTTGATGCAAAGCACGGACGGGTCGTTGATGCTAAAGCTATATGCCCGTTGGGTGTTGTGCCCGACCGGGGCGATGCCGTATTTGACCGCGATCTGAGGCCGGAGGTGGGCCGAGGGCCATTCGGCGGCAAATATTTTGCGCACGTCGCGCCAGCCATCATTCACATTCGGCGGCGCCCAGATAGTGCCGTGATCAATCACCACAGATGTTGGCCCCGGACCCCAAGCCGTGGCCGACCATTCAAAGCGGTCGGCGAGTAAATCAACAAATGCCGTGACAAAGCCCGCCCAGGGCGGAATGACACCACGGGGGATTGGGTAAGTGGGCGAAGGCAAAGGAATGTTCATTTTAGGCATTATGTGGAGGGGCTTTCGACTGGGTTGTTGGGTGTTGGTGCGAGCGCACCTGCGCGGAAAGATGCGTCAACATCGTATTCGGCGTAGAGTGCTTGTTCTTCGGCTTGCTCGGCGACTAGTTCTTCCAGGTCGATACCCCGCGCCGCCGCGATGCGGGTGCGGGATGTCAGGCGGGCTTCGATTGACAGGATGTCGCCTTTGGCTTCTTTTTCCGGGTCGATATGTCCACGGGCCGGGCCGATCCAGTTGGATTTTGTCCAGGCGGCGGGCTCGTCCCACAGATCGGCACAGCCGGGCGGGAGGATGATTTGTTCGGTTTCGATGGCTTCTTCGAGAACGCACAGGAAGACCGGCTTGACGATTTGATCGCCGAAGTCGGCGCGGTCAACAAACACTTCATTGTAAACTTCGTTATAAGCGCCGCGCAGCGTTGAATAATTTAGGCCTGTGTAATCCCCGGAGACCTGGCCTTCGGCCAAGCCCAGTGACGCGGCCAGGAGTTGATTTAAGATTTTGTTAAAAACCTGAAATGAACTGGCGGTTCTGGGCGCGGTGTTGAGGCTGAAATCATCGCCGGGGGCCAGAATGGGAACCCGGATGCCGTCGAACTCGACCGGGTGGGCATCATAGATTTGCATTCTTGCGTCTTGAATTCCGGTTAAGCTGTCGCCGTGACTGCCGCCCGTGCCGAGAATTTCGGCGATGGCGACCGGGTCAAATCCGGATTTGACAAATGCCCCCATGACGGCGTTCAAAAGGGCGCTTTGGATTTCGGCGCGGTGATGTTTGCCGTGCATAACAAAATGCTCAATCAGTGGCGCGAACAAAGTCACTCCCCTGGTTTCTTCGGCCCGTTGCTGGCGGAAACCGTGAATGCCGACCGGGCGGCCAATTGCATCTTCACGCGGCACTAAATCCCACATCATGTGGTCAATGCCGCCCGCGAAATCACCGGGATGACCACGGCGCAAATGGAAGCCAGTCGCGGCCCCGTAAGCATCCAGCGTAATGCCGTCACGCAAGAATTGGTCGTCGGGCTGGCCGGACGGATTGCTAACCCGCGCACCGTCCACAATTTGCACGGCGGTTTTAAAACAGGCCGGGGAATTGCGGCGATAGCGCATAACCACAAATACGTCATTGACGGTTTTCCATTCACCCCAAAGGGTGCGAAGTTGGCCGCCAAAATTGTGGTGCCTTGTGGCGTCGCCGTATTTGCGCGGATCGTCGGCCCAGCATTTAAACGCCCGCTCGATTTGTTTGCCCAGGTCGCGGGCCGCTTTTTTGTCAATGCCAAGCCCGTAAGCATCGGGGCGGGATTGGAGCGTCCATCCAGAGCCAACACCCATGCCGACGGATTTGCGGACGGCAGTTCCGGCGGTGGCTTCGTTGCGCACCAAATGGCGAGCGCGGTCGGACAGAATAGATCGGTCCCACCTATTGGCGGCATTGGCGGATAAAGTTGGGGCGCGGAGCAAGGCCAGTTCTTGGGAATTGGAGCTGGCCCCTCGGTGCGGGCTGGTGAAACCGGAGAGCGCGGATTTCATGCGCACAGCGTCGATCTGCGCTTTCGGGATGTTTGCACCGGAAGCGTTGAGGATTTGGGATTTAGACATGGTTTTAGAAGTATGGCTTTATGGCGGATCGGGAGGATTTTGGCAAAAGTGCGCCCAAGGTGACGGCGCAGCCACCAGCGTTGTATTGAGCTTCCAGTTCGCGGATATGGTTTTTCAATTTTGTTGTTGAGGTTTGATTGAAGGATGTTCTGTCGCCGCCGGTCGAAACTGCGCGGGCGCTGTCGCCCATAGCGATATCGTGCAATCGGTCTTTGGCGGCGGTGATTTTGGTTGTAAGTGCTTGGCAATCGGCTTGGCTTAACATTTTAGGATTGGCCAGACCGTTTGTTTAAATTGTGGAGGCGTTTGAGCCAGTCTGGTGCTTCGGAATCTTGAGCGGAGGGTCTTGGCAGCGGTTGGACGCCTGTGTCGGACATCAGCATTTCCAATGGCCCCATATCGACTTTGGTCGCGTCGATGATTTCGCGGGCGAACAAGGTTTGCCAATCGGTGTCGCTCATTTTTTCTAGCCCGTATTGCAGTGCCATGGCGTAGTTATAAACGGCGAGGTCAAGCTGTTCATTGGCACGGGATTCGGTGATTTTTTCCCATTTCTCCAAATCTCGCATGGGGTCAACGATTAGATGTTCCGCTGTGATTTGCTTGCACCATTCCTCGCCGACATCGCCGTGGAAGAATAGATGATAGCCAGGGGCGACCTTGCCCGTTTCGGCGGAAAGAAGGGCGTTGTCCAGACCTGCATAAATGACCTTTTTCATCAAATGGGTGTTGAGTAGCCAAAACGGCACACGGGCGATTGTGCGGCCACCGTATTTCAGACGGCCACCACGCTTGGACGGTTGCAGCAAAGGTTCAAAGCGCGCGCGGGGCCCGGTCATGCCTTTGATACCGAGCACATCCGGGTTGGCTTTGATAAATTGGTAAGCTTGTTGGGTGTTGTGTCCGCCCGTGTCGATGCCGTATTTTACCGCGATCTGGTTACGGAGGTGGACCGAGGGCCATTCGGTGCCGAACACTTTACGCAACTCGCGCCAGCCTTCGGCGTGCAGGGGCGGGGTGTTAATCACGCCGTGATCAATCACGGCGGACATTGGCCCCGGGCCCCAAGCCGTGGCCGACCATTCAAAGCGGTCACCTTGCAAATCGGCGGCCATGGTGACAAAGCCGGCCCAAGGCGGAATGATGCCACGGCGCACCGGGGAGGTTTTGGCATTGGGGGCGCCGCCTTTGATTTTCATCAGTTTTGCGTGTGACGGAACGTCTACGGCGGATTCGTAGGGCAGGCCCAAATATTGTTGGTAGAACACTTTTAGTTTTATGGGGTTGCCTTTGACCTGTTTCCATTTTTTCCAAACGCCAGCCCACAACGAAAACGGACTTTGGCCCCGCCAAATGTGAAAGGATTTATCGCGACCTTCCAAGTCACGATTTAAAGCCGCCTTGAAGTCTTTGGCGCGGATCACATCCTTGAGGATGTGCGGCTCTTCACCTTTTTTCTCAAAACTCGCCCAAGGCACCGCATTGGCCGGGTTGAGACTTTTAAAGCAATGGACAAAGCGAGCCGTCCGGTTCATTTCGCGGCGGGCGGATTGTTCAGTTTTGACGCCGCAACAAGGTGCAAATATAACCGCCCGGCCATCAACCTCATCCATGTGTTTGAATTGTAATCTGTAGTGATCCCCGCAATGACCGCATTTCCAAAATATCCAGGCTTGAGAACCAGCTTCGAATAGTTCGGTAATTTTGCATTTGCCTTTGATTCCGGGGGTGGCCGGAACTACCACTTTCAATTCGCCCTCATATTGAGTGCCGCGCTCTATACCTTGGTCAAGTGCGAACCCACGTCCGCCAGTATCAGGGGGATATTCTGAAACCTCCTCGGCAATGATAAGACCTACAGTGATCATTTGCAGGCCTTTGGACGTCCCGGCGGCAGTAAGCGTAATACTGCCATCTTTAAACATTTTTAACTTAACTGTTGATTTTGGATCGGACGTTTTGCCGACGCCATAAACCCGGCGAGCAAGACAATCTGTCGCCTTGAACATTGGCTCCAATTTTGTGCGCTCGTATTTTGTCACCTCGTCATTACTTGGAAGAATGCACAAAATTCCACGGGGGTTGTCGGTGATGAATGAGCCAATTGTGTTCTTGGCGATTTCTGATTTTATGGTTTGGGCACTACCGCGAATAGCAATGATAGTGGAAGGATCACGCAAAGAGCAGGCGTCCATAATTTCGACGGCAACAGGGAAGCGGCTGTGAAGCCAAGGGCCAGTTAGTTTGGATTCGACACGCGAGACAATCCGTTCTTGAGCGGCCCAATCCTGAACTGTTCGGTCAAGGGGAGGGGCAGAGCTTGTGGCAACGGAAGCCAAGCCCATTAAAATTGCGGATTTTATGCCAGCTACAAGAAACATAATTTAAGTTTTTGCAGTCGGACGGCGGGTTTTGCGCTTCAGATAACCATCCCGCATGGACTGGAGCTTTTGCAACAAGTGGTGAAAACGAGCGGGCAGGTCACCCGAATGATCAGGATCAAGGCGAGAAAGTTCCTGTTTTGCCAGATTGCCAAATTTAGACAGCAAGTCCCGGCGGCGGTTTTTGAGGATAGACTTTGTGGGTTGACGCATTTCGTCAGGCAAGTTGAGAACTTGCAATATTTCTTCGGTGTCGTCCGTTAGGTTAACACCCAAAAGCGACTCTTTGAGTAATGTCATAAGCAGCCCGAGTAGTAGTTCAACTTCTGCGGTTGCAAGAACATTGTTGGTGCGCTCGTACAGGTCAAGCTCTGCGGCATCCGCTTGAGCTTCCTCTTTGCGGGTTTTAGCGATGCGGGCTTGGTCCAAGGAAGAAACGGGAACAGCCCCGCCGCCAACCGATGTTAGCGGCGGGGTGGGTTTTATGGCGGCCCACTCCGCTCGTGGTTTATTCTTGGCTGAAGATGCTGGGGTTGTGGAATGCTCACCGCGCATAACTTCGCGGGTGAAGTCTTGACGGCGGCGAGACATCTCTTCAAACGAAACCATCAGCCAGCCATTAGGCCGGGTTTCTCTGATCAAGCCGTGGTGTTTCGCGTATTTAGCCAAGCCCTGGCGACTGATCCGCGCACCTTTCTCGGATAACATCCGGGCGCACTTAGACACCGTAACCAATTTAGTTACAGTGTTTTTCTTTTTTGTCATATCAATATTTTATCAGCGAGCGGAACCTCACATTCCGCAACCCATCACAAAAGCGCAACCCTTTTCAAAAACCTAGGCCGCAAAAAAAGCAAACACCGCCGGCCACACCATATAGCGAAGCCGCCGAGGAAGGACCCATTTGGCTTGGTCTTTGACAATTTCCCATAAAAAATGCGCCCTCGGGTTCCCGAAAGCGCTCTTGGCACATTTGTAAGCATGAAACATTTACTAGGCCAGAGGATAGCCACCGTCAAGCCCTTTATTTCCACCCGCTTCGCTCGAAATGCTGCACTGCGGCGGACAATCCCACTTGTAGCATCACTTTTGCCGCGCCGAGCCGCCTTTCCTTACTCGCGAGACCTCCCATCCCGATACTTGAGACAGCATTTTCCGACCCGGTGCCGTCCACAACAACCAGCTTGATGAACTTCGCCGCCACATCAGGAATATCCGCCATCACGGCCCGGTAAGCCAACTCCGCCGCGACGCCAGCTTCATAATCCACCTCGCCGCCGGATACCCGCTCACCAAATTTCATAGTCAACGCACCCCCGGCTCCGGCCCGCATGGCCAAATGATATATCCGCTCCGCCGCCCGAACTTCAAGCCGCCCGATAATCTTATCGCGCATGGCCCGTGCTAGCAAAGACTGCGTCAAGGACGTAAGCGCTCCGCCGAACATCACAAATTCTTCGCCGCGCCCAACCCGAGCCGAAAGCACATCCCCATCTACCCCCGTGCCAGCAACTTCAACCCCGGCGACCTGCGCCCCGTCCGTAACTCCCCGACCGCGCAAACCCGCCGACGTCCGGTTCAGCTTATCCCACCGCCGCCGATGCTTCCATTCGGAGACCGTCTCCCCGTCCATCCGCCCTTTGGTCAAAACAAAGCCAGGCCCAGCCAGCGCGGTCAAAACAACTTCAACAATTCCCATATTCAATTCCTCTCAATTCAAATTCTACAGCCGACCCCACCAACTGGCCCCAAAGCCGACCCTCTTTTTTCTTCTCTTTTCTTCTTTTTTTCAATAGGTTAAATAAACAAAATAACAATAAGGCCAGATAGACAGCAATATGCAAATATATCTCGCGCGCACATGCACGGACATGTCCACGCCCGCACCCGCCCAAGACTTATTGACAAACTGCCGCCCTCTGTCCCAAAAAAACCAGAAACACTATATTTACCAAACATTTAGCCCAGACCCTCCCCAATTGAGCCGACCCCAGTGCCGACCTTTTGCGACCAAGCCGACCCCATTTAGCACCAAAATCCGAAACAAAATCAATTTTCATAGCTATATTCCTAAACCGATCACCACCGCAAACACCAGCCATTTTTTTCAAATAAAGGGCCAGCACGCCTCTTTTCTCTATAGAGATCAATACGGGGTCGGGGGAAACCCCGTTCATGACGGAGCAAGTCCGCACGAATTAGCCCATCATACAAAGCTTTACTGATTTCATGGCCGCACCCATCACAGATCATACCGTTGGCGGCGTAAGATATATCATCCCGCCGAAAGCTATGGCCTCGACCATCAGTATTTCGGTAACCACTACAAGGCTCAAGAGCCGCTTTAATTTGCTGTGACATGGTGTTTTTTTTCTCCCAATAAATCCAACTCCCTCACGGGCCGCGCGGCCCACGCCGCTTTGTTAAACCACAAAACCTCCGTCCGCCGCTTCGCCCCGTCTGCCATCGCTTGGCGCTCAACGAACCGCCATCCCGGCAATATTTCCCGGTATAAATCGCTCGGATACCCGCACAAAATCACCATGCCGGACAACGATTCCAAAACCTCGATAAGCCGCCGATGATCCTCGTCCCTGAAATCATGTTTGTAACTCCCACCCCGACCCCGGGTCGCCAAAACATAGGGAGGATCGACAAAATGCAACGTCCCCACCCGGTCATGAGCCAACATCACATCCGCATAATCCCGGTTTTCAATCACCACCCCACGAAGCCGGGCAGTGAGCGCCGCCACCCGGGCGGGCCAGCGCATGAAATCATGGGCGGGCGTTGACCCGCTGCGATTGGAATTAGCTCGAAACCCGGACACTTTGGCCGCACTGTCTGAGCCAAACCCCATAAAACTAAGCACAACCAACCGCCGCGCTCGCTCGATCTTGTCATTTGCCGAACATCTCCCATAAGCCGCAAAAAACTCATCGCGCGAAAACGGGGTGTTTTCCACGGCTTTAGCTAACGCTAAGGCCATTTCCGGGTCCCGCAGACCCTCAAATAAATTGACAACGGCCCCGCACAAATCATTATAAGCCTCCGCATAGCACCGATCTTTGCGCAGCAATACGGCCGCCGAGCCGCCGAACGGCTCTACAAACACCGTGTGCGCCGGAAAATGCCCAAGTATCCAGGGAGCCAGCACCCACTTGGCCCCGTGATATCGTATGGCGGGTTTAATCATAATATTCCTTTCTATTCTCCACCGCCGCAAAACCGCAGCCGATTTGCACCACAATTATCGCTCATGTCCTAAATTTGGCATTTCCCAACTTCTTAACGGACAACCCGCGCTAATCACGCCGATCCCCCTTCTCCTTCGGTGTCTGCGGACAACCATCCACGAAATCAAACCCAACCCGGTAGCGCTTGCCGCCGGATTTCTTCTCCGGATGGTCTTTTTCTGAAAATTTCTTGCCAATCGTATTGTTGGCCATGGGTTTTATATCGCTCCCCTCGCACCAGGCTTTGTAATCCCCGTAAATCTCGGCGGCGCTATAGCGCGGTTGCCAAGCCGCATCATTGGTCGGCTTGATCGCCTTGTTATTATAATTATAAACAATACCGTCATCCTCCGGCACCAATGGAACGATCCGCGCCTGCTTGGCCGGGATGGGCCACCAACGGCCCGGCATAATCCGGTCTTCATACCAAGCGGCAAAACTATTGCCGATCGTTTTGTATTCCGCCAAAGCATCCAGCGCACTTTGCGGAGCGTCGTAATCATGGTCGAGCGCCTTCCAGTCGAAATACCCCTCCAACAGACAATTTAAAATCCCGGACGCCTCAGCGGCCAACTTGGCATCGATCGAGGTATCAATCGGGGTGATGAATTCTTTAAATTGCACCATTTCAAACCGCCGCCAAATGCCCCGGTCATCGCCCTTGATTGTCGGCTTTGAATTGCATTGGATAATCAACTTAAATTGCGGCATAAACTCAAACTGCCCGGCGTGCAAATTGCGCGCCACCATTGGCTCGCCGCCGGTCGCTTGTTTGATTTTGTCTTCAGCCAGTTGCGCTCCGGGTGCAGGCTCCCCGGTCCGGATAAGCCTTGCCCCTCCGGCCATGCGAGCCATGTCCGGCGACGGCCCGGAGCCGCCTGGCCGGGCGTCATGCAAAAATGTCTTGATGTCCGCCGACTGGGCATAGTCCGCCAAAATATTAACCACGGCATTGATTGTGGTTGATTTGCCGTCGCCGCCCTGCCCTTGCAGTAAAATCAACTTGTTGCGCGGATTATAAGCCACCAATAACGAACCTAAAATCCGCATTAAATACTTTTGCATCGGGGCATCTCCCGGCATAATCCGCTCCAAATGTGCATCCCAAACCGGAGACTTGGCGGCAGGCTTAAAAGGGACGGCTAAAACCCGCGTAAACCTGTCCTCGGGGACGGGGGGACGAAGTCCGGCCGGGGACGGCGACTCCAAATCCGCCAGACACTCAGCCATTTCCAAATCAAGCACCCCGTTGGCCGCATTCAGCAAAAACCCGGATTTGTCCAAATCCTCAAACCGCACCCGGAATTCCGGCAATTGCGCCGCCGTGTCCAACACGGACGTTTGCTTGGACGAATTACCAATTTGAACCGCCGCCTTCCAAAGCGCCGCACCCTGTTTAGTCAGGCGGGCTTTCTCCGACACAGCCTTTTTATCCTCGTCCGAATAATCATCAGGATCCCCTTCGGGCCGCTTAGGCCGGGCCAACATCAACGCCTTATATTCCCCAAATTTAATCCGGTCACCCAGGGCAATAGTGCGCTGGCGGGTAATAGCCAACCCGTCATCGCCGTTATACCGGCACCCGTCCCAGGCCAACCAACCAACCTGCCCACAATATTGAACTTCAAGATTTTCGTAAGCCGCCAAACGCCGCGCAAAACCAAAATCATTGGTGTCCAACTTCGCCAACTTCAGCGCCGTTTCGTCAATTTCAACACTGTCTTTCCGCTCATCCCCCATACCATCCCGCTCATCCCGCCCAAGAACGGGACCACCACCACCATTCGCGCTGTCCGCCTCACCACCCACAGCCGGGCCAGACAAAGCCAACAAACACGCAGACACAATGCCGGATGCGCCCAATTTTGGCTTTTGTTCAGACTCTGGTTTTACGGTCATAAAACATCCCCAAACAAAGAGGCTTGGGCCAATATTTTAGTGGAATTTTCCGACGACTTCACAAACATATCGGGTTGGTTATGGGCGGCCGAAATCCGCTTGCAGGCAATATCAAAATAATCCTCGTTGATTTCCACCCCAATGAATGGGCGGCCAAGTTGGCAGCAAGCAACCCCCGTCGTGCCGCTGCCCATAAACGGGTCAAATATGGTATCTCCCGTAACATTTTTAACAATTTTTAACATCAAGGACAACGGTTTTACGGTCGGATGATCAATGGAAACATCCTGCCCGCCCTTACCAAAATAAAACCGTTTTTTTTCCGCTAAACACCCGGCGGGATGATGACCCTTGTTCCAAGCATGAATCCAGTATTCCGTATCCGGTTGGTAATGTTTATTTGCCACCGGCATTGGGTTGGTTTTATGCCAAGCACACAAGGCCCAACGCTTGAAGTGGGCTTCACAATGGGCCGTAATCTGGGGGATTTGATTGTTATGGCAAAAAAACAAAATACTCTCAAACCCCGGCGGTTTAAACACCGAACAATCAAACCCGTCCGCCAAGCCCGCGCGGGCTATTTCGTCCATTTGGCGGCGATTACTCCTGAATTTCCCCCCACCGGATGTTTCGAACGCATAAGGCGGATCAGCAACCACGGCAAGCCCCCCCCCCCAGATGTGGCATAACCTCAAGGCAATCACCCAAAATCAATCGGCAATCCCCGATGATTACTTGTTTTTTTATAGGCGAAACGCTCATTCTATTCTTTTTTTCCTTTATTTCTCACACCAAAATCGCAGCCGCACCCAACCACATTGAGGGCTAATGTTCTAAAAACGGCATTTGCCGTTTTTTTGACGAACAACCCGCCCTCAACGCCAAAAAACTTCAACATCACCGCCCCGCCACATTGTGATTGGCTTATTTTTCCGTCCAAATTTAGGCCGACCCTGCTTATCCTTGCAGTGGGTTTTTACCCACCGCCCTCGTACAGAAAATTCAAGTACATCACCGCGCAGGACACCGCGAAACCGAACCCCAATTTGCGTATATCTTTTGTCGTAAAACGGTGAATCCTCCAAAGCACTTACCCGCTCCGGCACGGCGTTTTCTTCCTGAATACGCGCTTCCTCGGCCAGTTTGTTTTGTTCAATTGTCAACTTCATGATCTTTACCTTTCTTTATTTAATCCCCGCACTAAAAACACTTCGCTCATTTGGATTGAGCGTCTTCACTTGGCACTTTTCGCAATAGGTCCGCCCAAATGACGGATGCCCGCATTCGCGCAAATCCTGCGGCAAATAATACCGGCACCGCAGTTGCTTTTTGGGGCCAGATACCTCAACCCGCGATACGGGCTGGCCCCTTGAGACGCTTGGCACAAATTTTGCGTCCACCCCCAAATATTGGTTAAGCCAGTGTTTGGCCCGCAAATGCACCGGCTTGCCGCCGGGCGGCGAGGACAACTGGTTGATATGATTGCGTAATAAATACGAAACCTGACCGCTCGTTAAGCCTGTGCGAGCAACTATCTCGCGCCGCGTCAACCCGTCCGCCAAACCTCGCACCACCAAAACGCATCTTTCGTATACCTTAGGAGACATTTAATAAACCCAAATTTTGCCGCCAGAGCCGCCCGCGCACTCGATTAGGCCTTTCTTTTCCAGCCCATTCAAAGTTCCGCGGACCGAGGAAATACTTAAACCAGACAATTTGGCCAATTTTTTGTCGGACAATTCTATAGCCCCAAACCCGGTGTCCGGCACCGCGTAATCTCGCAGGACTTTCATCATTTTTTTTTGAAGACCCGGCAATGGATGCGTGAGGGCCGTGAACCCCAATTTGTGCGGATTATCCGGCCAGTCTTCGCGAATTGCACTGTTATATTTAAGCGGTTTTCGATTGTTCCGCCCATTTTCTAGCCCAGTTTTCTTGGCCACCGCCCGGTTCAACATATCCAAAACCGTTGGCTTTTGCGGCTGCTCTTCAGGAATGGGTTTAGACGGGAGAGAAGCTGCCAAATCCAGCGGATCCGCCGGGATATCCGACACAGGAACAACCACAGGTGTTTCGACTATTGGCTCGTCTGGCTCGTCTGGCCCGTCTGACCCATCTGCCTCGTCCGCAATACCCGCATGAACGCATGTCTTGCCCGGCCCGGACGGGGGGTTAGCCCCGCTTTGCTCGTTTAAAAATTTCTGCCAAAGTTCCGTGCGCTCCGGCCCCTCGTCTATAAGTTCCTTGTCCACGGGATTTGGCCGTGCGGGCGGCGGCGGAAAACAAACCTTACTCGGCTCAACGGATGCCGCCCAAACATCTTCACTAAAATCAGAAATCGGCCTTAGCGCGGCAGGATCAATAACCTGCTGACAATGCCGAAGCACTCGAATCAACTCAACCAAACCGTCTTTATCAAGCCAGAGGCCAGAAAGCGTAGGGGCTTCAACTTTACAACTCCATTGATCTTCGTTTGAGCAACTCAACTCTATTTTTATCTTTGCCATTTTTTTCCTTTCTTACTAACCGGCGCCGCAAAATCGCAGCCGCACCCAACCCCATTGAGGGCTAATGTTCTAAAAACGGCATTTGCCGTTTTCTTTACGAAGTGTGTAGCCTGCCTTTTGTACAACCCGCCCTCAACAACCACTCTTCAATCAAATTCATAGCCCGCTGCGACGAAACCGACCGCACCATCATTACCCAAGTCACCGCATCGCCGGCGGCATGACAGCCACCGCACCGAAACACCTCGCCGCGAATAATCATATCGCCGCGCCGGCAACACGGGCAATAATCCACAATCTCGTCGCCGAAAAAATCCTGCGCACCTACCGGACACATCGCAAAAGCATTCGCCAAAGAAAACCGCGCCTTAATCAAAGCCCGCCGCTCCCGGATTTGGGTCGATCTATCAACTGCAAAACTCATTCGCCGCATCCCCTGCCAACTTCGCCCGGATTTTCACCAACAAAATCTTTCCAATGAACCCAACCCTTTGGGCAATGAAAGCCCCATTGACGCACACGCGGCCCAGTAATGAACAATGTCCATGCGGATTTTCGCCCTCTAGGCATAAACAAGCGGTGCTGGGTTTTGGCTTGGCGGAATATAGGAATAAACCGCTTGAAATATCGCACGCGCCCCGCGCCGTGAACCTCGGCCAAATGGCCTTTTAGCAATATGGATATGTTCCACCACGGATGGTCATGCAAAGCCCGATCATCACAATCCTTTAAAATGCAATGCAGATATATATTGAAAAACCGATTGCGCGGGATCACCCACCACCGAAGCAAATACGGATCATCCGGCGCACCAATGACGAAATCAGGTTGCCGCCCAAACATTTTCGGCAATCGCGATGCTTGCGTCGCCGATAAATAAATTCTACACCCACTCATCAAACAATCCCGCCATCTTGACGTAAAAACGTCTTAACCATTTTTTTGACCGCTTGCTGATTGGCAAGGCGCAAAATATCGGCATAATCCTGTCCGATAAACTGCGCCAAATGATCGGAAATCACTTTATTCGCGGCCCGCGCCATCAAAGCCCACTCAGCTTTTTCGTCCGCGTCCAAGTCCGACCAAGAACAAGGCCGCTCGTCCGCATCCCACATAGACCGCGCGATCACCATTTCAAATTTGGAATATTTAACCGTCATGCCGCATCGCTTTCAGGCGCAAACCCATCCTGCCAATCACCCGCAATCCCCAAACTCGCCATAATCATCGTGATGATTTCGCAGGCAACTTGCGGGACAATGGCATTGCCAAGCCCTTTAATTCTGTCCACCCTGCCGGATAGCCCATCAACCACTCGACCCACACCGGGTTCAGGGCTCCACCTGCAACGCCGTTCAGAGGCAGTGAATTGCGCCTGGCCGCAGACGGAGGATTGTTGTTTTTCGCATCTTGCGTCGTCACTGTCGGAAACATCTCCGCCTTGGCTACAGCCGTTTGCAGGTCGTCGCTCCCGGTTCCCGGACGATTTGCTTTCGCAAAATCCGGCCCTTTTGGGCTTGCTGTTATTGTTGGCCACATCTTGACCGCCGTCGCCAACCCCGTCCCGCGACTTGTCCCCGCTTTCGGAGCCTGGTTTTTGCCGTTGACCGTCACGGTTGGCCACAGATCTACATGATGATGCAGACTTATACCGCGCCGCTTTCCCCGAAGATGCTTCCCGTCCCGCACATTTTGGGTGTCGGGCGTCGGGAAAAATTCCGGGTTGCAAACCTGATCGGCCAGCCGCATTTGTACAGGGTGCCCGCTGGCCCGAACCCTTATCCCCTGCTTTAACAGCCCGCTTGTCCCGCCGGTCGAGGTGTCGGGCGTACGCCACAATCCACAATCTGGCCCGTTCGTGCGGCGCCGCGACACCGCAAGCTGGAACAACAAACGCCTGGACGGCGTATCCTGCCGCTTCAATTTCCTGCGTAATATTGTTAAGGACGCCAAGTCCTTTCTGTTTGTAAATGTAGTCTGTGACCCGGCCAATAAGGGCTTGCATACCCACGAGAGTTTTCTCGCCGGGGAACACCACCGAGGTGAGACCAGCAACATTTTCGTAAATTGCAACATCGGGCCGGTGTGATTTAAGACAGGCCAGAGTTTGCGGCCAGAGATAGCGGTTATCCCCGGGCCCGCGTCTACGCCCGGCAGTGGAGAAAGGCTGGCAAGGAAATCCCCCTGTTTGGAGCCGGAAGTCATCGGGCAATCCCGCCATACGGCAAGCAAGCGGAAAACCACCAATGCCCGCGTACAAATGCACCTGTCCGTAATCCGATAAATCCGTCTTGCATAATTCCCTCACATCTTCGCTTAAAACTTCACCTGGTGGCAACCAGCCATCATCTATCCGCAATTGCAAGAGTTTGGCCGTATAAGGCTCAAAATCATTATAAAGCGCATTCAGTCGCACAACCCATATTCTGATTGGCACTGCGGCCCATCAAGCAAGAAGGCATCTTTTTGAACACCACCACGTGACGTTAATGACCAATCAAACACTTCATCGATTGTTTCTGGAAGTGCAGAGGCCTTAACTTCTGGCCTTGGATCACCATCTTCTAGCCCGTCAAATAAACCCAGTGTATCCATCCGCGCATATTCTTTCCGCCATTCTTCTTTTCTATGCGCCCGTGAGCGCGGTGTAGTGCCTGCACCAAAAAACGTGCTTTGCTGGCGCTTAGATGCACGACCTGCTATTTTTTCCCACTCTCGCAATCTGGCAACTTCATCGGGATATCGTTTTATGATTTGACGCAGCTCTGACTTTCTAGCGTGAATGCACGGGAAACAACCAACCCGCGAAAACCCTTGCATATAAAGCGGATTGACTTTCACTTGGTATTTTTCATGCAGGGCAAAAACCCATTCAGCCGTTTTTTCTACCAATGGGCGAACGCGAATAACACTATGACCAAATTCTTTAAAAGGCGTAACTTGTATTTTTGGCAAATTTTTTCGGCGTTTACTCTCCTCACGGCGTTCACCTGTCCAGCTTACTACATGACCAAGTTCTAACCTTGGCCGCATGGCTTGCTCGAAAATAGGATCAGACTTCAAATGTTGCGTGCAAAATTGTGCCTTGGTGGATGGGAACCGTCCCTTCCAAATAACCAAATCGAGAAATGGATTACCCGTTGCATGTGTGGCCTTTAAAACAGCTTCAATGATTTCATCAGAAACACCTTTGCTTGCCCAATTTTCTTTAACATATTTGCGTTTTTTAACGATACGGTCTCTGAAACATGCCCGAACATGCTGAATGTCGATATTAAACCGATCCGATAGATATTTCACATAATCCAGCGTTACAGGATTTTCATGGCCCGTGTCTGCAAACACAGCCTGAAACGGCATACCGCGCTGCACGGCTAGAATTAACGTGGCCGTACTATCTTTGCCACCAGACACCGAAATGATATGTTGCGCCGCCATCACCCCACCTCAAACCAGCCAGATTTACGCTTTTCTTCCCGGTCAAGATCAGCTTGCCTTTGTGACAGCCGGGTTTGATTTGCCAGACATCGCGCAAGACATGGTTCAACTCGAACACGATCTACAAAAGCTTCCGCCGCATATCCCGCCAAAACCTCGGCGATGACATCTCCCGGCTGACATTTTCGCTCCTTGGCCACCGCCGCAATCTCGACCCAAACGGCTTCCAGCATTTCAATTCGCAATGAAACTGTGCCAATATCAGCCACAGGAACCACCACACCGCCATTTAACCCGGCCCGGCACTGAGGTTTTCTCGCCCGGCTCATAACCCGCCCGCCGCACAAACCGGGCTATCCGGCGTAAAGTCCGCCGGAACCGCCGAACTGCCCTCAACCAAAAAAGCAACCGCGTTTTTCATATTCGCGCCCGCAAGCCGTAGCCAACTCAAAGCCCCCCCGACCGACATAGCGCCGCCGGAAACGGCTTGCAAAATCGCGCGGGTTTCCGGACTATCCTCGACCAGCCCGTCCCCAATTTTCGTCCCCCGGCCCCAAGCATCAACCGCCCATTCACAATTTTTATTGACTTCCAAAGCCTCCGCCGCCACATCCCAAAGATCAAAACCCTGACTTTGCGCCAAACACATCAACGTAAATACGACATTGCCGCTCGACCGCGCAATCCCGGCGCTATCCCCGACCGCCGCCTTATCAATTAAATCCGCCATTTCCCTATTGGCCCGGCCAATGCGCACCGCCGCACCCTCAGCGACACCCACAGGCCAGCGGCGATGACCCGGCTTTAAATCCAGCAGACAAACGCCACTGCCGCCTTTGGCTGGCGTGATGTTAATTTTAGGCACCGCCCGCGCCCGCGCTCTTTGTTGGTTTCGCCGGCCCATTACCACACCCCTCTTGGGGATTGGCCCGCTATTTTTTTCCTAAAAATCACAACGCCACACCCACTGGCCTGCGCCCGCTCTTGCACCCACCGCCGGTGTTGGCCCGGCGGAAATTGTGCAACAAAGACCAAACCCGCACCGTCTTGAAATGTCACCAAATGTCGATCGAATGACCCGTTAGCGGCGAAACAAATTTTTGCACGCGCAACAATCGGAACCTCCAGGTTTTGACCGGACGAAACGGGATATTTTGGTTTTTTGTCACAACTTGTAAATCCAAGCAAAACCAAAATCCAAACCGCGATATAAATTTTATTCATTGCTACCCTCCGCCTTTTCCCCACATCTTTCAACCCCCAACATGTCGCAAAAATCCATACCGACAGGCGGCCAAGCCGTGTAAACCTCATGTCCCTGACGCACCAAACGGCGGGCCGCAGAACCAAATTCCTTTTGCGCGCGGTCACCACCCAAAACCTTCAAACTTCCGTCTAGGTTTTTCAAATCCGAAAAATCATTGTCTGCCAACAGCAACACTCCGGTGTCCGGCGGGACATCAGCCCGCTGCACCCAAAGCGCATTGGCCACCGCCAAGGTTGTCTCAATTCCTTCGCCGATCACCCACAAAACATTGTCAGTTGTCGGCGGGTTCCACCCCTCGTGCTTGTCCGCATCGGTCGGGTGTATTCGTCCGCGAATGGCGGAGAGAGACAGCCCGGAAACGAAATGATAAAATTGGCCACTATCCTTTTCCCCGACCTCAAACCGGCCCAAATCAAGCCCGCCGTCCGCCAACTTCATGGGCCCAATCATCTGTTTGGCATTCCAGTTAGGATACGGATTTCCGTCCACATCTAATGGATTGGCCTTGCCAAATCCGGCCTTCGTCGGCACCAAAAACGTCCGGTGCAGGGCTTTGATGTCCCGTTTTTTATCCCGCGCAATCGCCACCATCGCCGGAAATTTACCAATTTCCACACGCTCTCCCGGCGGGCCGACGTAAGCAGGCAAGCCCGGATGAAATTTCAAATCATCCGGCCAACCCATCCCGCCGGCCCTTTGATTTTCCCCATCTGAACTTTCCCCATCTGGACTTTGCTTTACCGCCGCCGGGTCTACACCCCGCCCGGACAAATATGCTTGCACCGGCGACCCTAAGCCGTCCACACATTCAGACAAAATTTCTGCAATCTGCGCAGTGTCCCTCGCCCGCTTCGCGGCAGCGGCTTTCACTGCCGCGACTTCGCGCCGCTTGCGGGCGACCTCAAGCTGTCGCCGATCACTTTCGGTCAAATCCTTTGTTCCGCGCAGGAACTTTGCCGCGTCCATAAACCCGCATTTTTTGACAAACTGCGCCAAATTGATGACATCACCGCCAAAGCCGCAGGAAAAACAATGGCCAAGCTGCTTGGCGACACTGATCGAGAACTTGCCGCGCTTGCCGCAGTCCGGGCACGGCCCGGACATTTGATTGCCCACTCGAACAAACGGCCCAAACCCAAACCCCTCAGCCGTCGAAATATAGGGATTCATATCCTTCAGCCCCGCCACATCAATCGGCGGCAATGACCTAGACTGCGCAGGGGCCGAACTCACAGCGACACCTGCCGCCCTGCGAAGTCCAGATCACACAGATATTTTATTGCCAACAATGTTAGTGACCCGTCCGGGTTGATTTGACCCGCCGTGACCATCGCGGCCGCCGCTTGCCTGGTCATATTGAACGCCCCGCCAACCCCGACCAAAGTGAACACTTCCCCGTCCCAACAGCCGGCGGACAACAAAGGTCGAATGTCATTTATAGCGTCAAGGGCGGAGACTTGCTCCACCGTTGGTTCTTGCCAACATGGCTTGGGCTGTGGCCCGGCGGCCAACAAGGCCCGACCGAGCGCAATTAACTTTTCAGCACTGCGGCGTTTGAATGTTTTTATATTGACCATTTTTTCCTCATTGCAAATTCCTCAAAATACCCGCCGCCAAACCATCAGCCCAAATCACCCCGCCGCCGTTTTTCTTGGAGTGGGCTTTGAAACCCGCGCCACTTTAGCGGCGAAATACATTTGATTGTTGACGCCGCCATTTCGCGAATTTCGCGCTCGTCCGACTCGGCCAATAAAACCGCAGCCTGCCAAAGCATCCGCGCCACACCCGGCACGCGGGCCACCGAGACCATTTGTCCTTGGTTAAACAAAGCCAGTTTTTGGGCCAACTTTCGGCGACCCAACCATTCATGCGGTCCACGGGCGACGATTTCGGCCTGAAGAACCAAACCGCAAATATCGCGGTAGGAAATCCCGCCGGCCCCGACGGGACACGGCTCAATTGCCTGTGATTGTGTGGAAAAACCCGTCATGATCCTGTTGCCCCCGCAGAGCTTATTTCCGTAGAGCCCAGTTCCGCTTCAAATGCCCCAAGCGCGCTGCGCAGGACCAAAACTTCACGGTGCAAAGCAGTCATTTCGTTGGGACTAAGACCGCCATTTTTCATGGCTTGGTGCAATTGCGCGTTCAAAGCCGCGGACTTTTGAGTAAGCTCAATGGCGTCCGCGACAATATCCCCGTCCGCGCCGAGCGGCACCGCGTCCACAAGACCGCGCGAATAAATTGGCCGCCCACAATATATTTCCAAATCGGCGATAACGTCGATGGGTAAAAAATAGTTTTTATGGACTGTGGCCGCATTTGACAAAGCCGTTTTGCCAAGCCGACACGCCGTTGCGGCCTCTTCAAAACCGCCGCACGCCTTGCACAAGGCCCGCGCCAAAGCCGCATGTTTGCGCGGCGTCACGCCAACCTCTCGCTGTGGAAATACACCGCGAATTTCCACTTTAAAAAAGCGGCGAGATTTGCTAAATGGATAAATGTCATGCGCAGCAAAGCTGCCGCTTGGAAAATATCTATACAATTGGCGGCCAAATCTGTTAAAGTAAATTTCAGAACACTCATCAACCTCTCACAATCAAGGAGACATTCATGAAATCCACCGAAGATTTGGCCGCCTTCCGGCGCGCCCATGGTCTTGGGCTCGGGGCAGAACCCGACCTGGACGCCCGTATTCTCGCATCTGTCACCATTGAAATGGCGCGACACAGGGTAAAGTCTTGCCGCAAAACCGAATACCAAAAGAAAATCCGCAACCTGTGACCTCCCCCGTGACTTCCCCCGTGACTTCATTGTGCAGCCTCCATATCGGAAGCGGGAACATCGCCGCAATACAGCGGCAATCGGTCCGGGAAGAAATCCACAGGCTTAATTCCCAATCCTTCTGCGTCAGACTTGGCGAGGATGGCTCTTTGCCGCGCACCCGTAAACCCATTGCTGAACTTACATTGCTGGATTGTAGACTGCGGCCACCCCGTCCATTCAACAAAGTTTTTTTGTACACCCTCAAAAAAAGTGTCAACAATATGATCTACTACATTTGGAATATCACTCATAACGGTGTTAATAACGTCAATAACGGTATTGTCAACCGTTATTTACGGTATACCGAAACTTTACCCAAAACGAGAACCTTATGAATATTGGCAGACGGATAAAAGATGCCCGAAAAAGCGCGGGATATAGTCAGATTGATCTGGCGCAAGCTATGCAGACAAGACAAAGCACCGTGTCGGATTGGGAGCGAAATATAAACGAAGTCCCCCGCGCAAAACTGAAACAAATTTCGGAAATACTTTCAGTGTCATTATTGGAACTTGAGTTCGGCGAATCCGCCCAGGAAGACTGGGACGATAATTTCACCAACGACAAAAAAACTCAACCAAAGCAAATTCCTATGGTCGGCGATCTCGGGGCGGGGGGACACATCAACCCGGTCGACGATCACCATATGGGCGGCGGCCTCGAACAAGTTCCGCCGGCGCCCGACGCTGCCGAAGGCACCGTCGCCGTCCGGGTCAGCGGCGACAGCTTGTACCCGTTTCTCAAGGCCGGGGCTTTGATCTATTATTCGCGCCGCGAAAACAACATCACCGACTACCTTCACGAAATGGTCATTTGCCACCTCGCCGACGGCCGCAAAGCCCTCAAAGTCTTGACCCCCGGCACAATCCCCGGACGCTTCACCCTAACCTCAGTCAATGCATCGCCCATGCAAAATGAACAAGTAGAAAGCGTCAGCCCCATAGACTGGATGAAGCCGTGAGCGCGGGGTTTAAAAGCGTATGCTATAAGCAAATATGTGCATCTCAGGCAAACAGTTAGAGGGCTTGCTTCCTTTACTGGCCGGGTTTAATAAACAACGGTGGCCCACTTTTAACTGTAAGCACAGCGAACAATTCACTACATTCAACATCGGCATAACCGCAATCACCGCTCGCTATAACAAAACCACCATGTTTATCCATCGGGGTTTTGATTACACAAATCAAATTACCGTCCGAGTTAACCCAATAGCCTTTGTTGGGGCTACCATCATCGTTGAATTGTGGACCTTGCGGCCCGGACTTCAGGCCCGGAACAACGGTATTCGCTTTTTTAATCACGGTCAAACACCGACTGATTTGCAAATCCCTGCCGCTTGGTGGTCGCCATTCCTTTGTGGCTTGAAATCCCGTGGATTGCTGCTCCTCCGCCACGCCCGCAGCCACAGCAAGAAGGCCAAAAACAACAACCGGAAATAAAAGAAATTGCTTCATTTTCGAGGCGCACCCAATAAACCTTGCCGGCGACTGGCCAAAACGCCCAAACCAACACAAATCCCGGCGATCATCATGCCCAAAAATACAAACCCGACACACATCATAAACGCGGTTTCACTCATTCCGCGCACGGAATCTCCATTTATAATAAACCGTCCGAAAAAAGCACTAAATCCCAGTGAGACCAGTGCCAAAATATAAAATAAACCAGACAAATTACCCGCCATTTTCACAACCTAGATATAAAGTACCACACCCCCCACCCATGTCAAGTTTATGTAAAACGTAAATAACGGTTGACTATACCGCTTTTTACGTTATTACACAAATATCACAAAATAGGAGACCGCATGACAAACGCACCAAAACGCCAAACCCTCGCCGCAAACGGCGGCGAACTGGCAGGCGCCCACAAACAAAAAGCCGCCCAATACACCGAACTTGCCAACCGCCTGGACGCAAACGCCGCCCAACGATCAAACAAACCAATCCACCAACACCAACTTTGGAATTGAAGATATGACAAAATATTATTACCTCGAAAACTATGCGGACGAAATAATGCCCTACGACGCCACACTGACCGGGGCCGCTTTATTCTTGGCAACCGGAAAAGCTTACAAGGACGATGAGAGAGATTTTTTCCAAGGCAAAAACCCGCATAAATCAGGCGAGATTTTCAAAATGTACATCAGCGAGATTGTTTGGGCAGGCCGGGTAGAAAACCTCCCCAACCCCGCTCCACAATATAAATGGTGTGCGATAGCCCGCGGCCCCAATCAAGGCTGGGGCCCCGATGATGTAGCGGAAAACGTGGAAGAACTCGACACCAAAGATAGAGACTGGTTGGTCTTGCTGGTATCGCCGCCCTCACAAAACTACCAATTCTTAATCACCGCCAAAGGCCCAAAACTTATCCCGGTCATGGCGCAATAATGGCAAGCACATCAAAAATCGAATGGACGGACGCGACCTGGAACCCGATCCGGCGGCAAGTCGACGGGAAATTCGCTGGGCATTTCTGTGTCAAAGTCTCGGACGGCTGCACCAATTGCTATGCGGAAAGGATGCAACCACGTTTTGGCCACCCTGTCCGCTACGCCGCCCAGGAACAAGCCAATGTCGAGATATATTTGGACGGAAAAGAATTACTCGCGCCGCTTAGATGGAAAAAACCAAAGATGATTTTCGTCGGGTCAATGACCGATATTTTCGGCGACTGGGTTTCAGACGAATGGCTGGATAAATTATACGCCGTCATGGCCCTGTGCCCGCAGCACACATTCCAGGTCGTAACCAAACGGGCCGAGCGCATGGCGAGATATTTAGCATCATCAAACCTAGATTTTCCGATTGCAGAGCGATCCGATGACGTTTCCTCTGCCGCATTTGATATTCGCGATCTATTATCTAAGGGCAAAAACCTACTTTCACATTCAGATGAAGAATGTCTTATCAATGACAAATGGCCGCTGACCAATGTCTGGCACATGGTCAGTATTGAAGACCAAAAAACCGCAAATGAACGCATCCCGCATCTCCTCCGCACCCCAAGCGCCATTCGCGGAATCAGCGCCGAACCTCTGCTCGGGCCTGTGGATTTAACCCGCATTAAAACTGTTGATGGGGGAAATTCTGGCGAGATAGACGCTTTGAGAGGTGAATTGTTCATTTACGGTAATTGTGGCCAATCGTCACAAACTTTTAATTTTAATAAAATCGACTGGGTAATCGCAGGCGGTGAAAGCGGCCCGAACGCAAGGCCAATGCACCCCGACGGGCCAAGGCAACTCCGTGATCAGTGTAGGGCGACAAGAGGCGAAGAGGGATCGGAGCGACCGACAGAGAAACACAAAGGAACTGCCTTCTTTCTTAAGCAATGGGGTGAATGGGGTGAGTGGAAAAATCACCGTTTAGAGGCAACACCCGGAAAAATTTGGGGGGACGGGAAGTTTAGTGTTCTCGTCGGTAAAAAAGCCGCCGGACGCTTGCTCGACGGCGTGGAACATAATGAATATCCGGAACAAAAAACATGACTGAACTAGACAACAAAATATGGGCTCACTGTGACGACTACCAACACAACTGGATTGTGGCTTACCTCCCGCTAGAAATGAAAAAAACGGTTGCGCTAATGCGGAGTGCAGTATGCCCAAAATGCGCAAGCCCGATAATTATGATGGGGAAAACACCATGATCATTTCCGTCCACATCGACGACGAAGACACCGCTAGGCTCGAAGCCATTTCAATCCTTACGGGACGCACCAAATCTGACCTCTGCGAAAGCGCAATCTCGGAAGCCCTCCTAGATCACTACCGTCACCGAAAAAACGACCCCGCGAAACTCTTAAAGGACAAATCATGACCAGCACCGCTCACCATAAAACCCCCTACCCGTTAGAATGGCCAACGGGTTGGAAACGAACCCCGGACAATGACCGCACCGAGGGGAAATACAGATATATGAAAGCCCGGGCCACTGGTAACGGCAGGCAAATAACAATCCACCAGGCACAACAAGGGCTTTACGCTGAACTCGAACGCCTTGGCGCGGAGAGATTGATTATATCCTCCAACCTTGTCCGCAATCTTGACGGAACCATCCGTAGCAACCAACGCACACCGGACGATCCAGGCATCGCCATATATTTCAAATGGAATGGCAAGAACATGACCATGGCTATGGATGATTTCATAGAGCCAGAATGCAATGTCCGGCGGCTCGCCTTAGCCATCCAGGCCATGCGTGACCTGGCCCGCAACGGCGGTGGCACCATGATGGAAAGAGCCTTCACCGGCTTTGCCGCCCTCCCCGCGCCCATAACAGGCACAGAGCCTTGGTATTCAGTTTTAAACATTTCGCCGGACGCCACGGTGCCCGAAATTAAAACCCGTTATAGGTCAATGGCCAAACAATTGCATAGCGATACCGGCGGCGAGGACATTCGCATGGCGGCTTTGAATGTGGCCCGAGACCAAGCCTTAAAACAAGGCCGCGACCAATGATAAACCGCACCTACGGAAAGATTGAACTTACTTGCGACGCATGCGAACTGGACAGCATTGCCCCGGTTGACGCCGAGGATTTTGACATTCTGGTTGATAATGCCAGAAACGCCAACTGGAAATTGTGCAAGGAAAAAGGCCAATGGAAACACTATTGCCCAGATTGCCAACGCCAGCCAATATCAAGGAGAAGTTTGCTTTAAAATGATCAACCCGGCCCACCATAAAACCATTACAGACCGACAGGCCGCAGAAATGCTTAACATGCCATTGCGATTACTTCGCAAAGTGATAGACGAGCATGGCCTTTGCCTCCGCATCGGGCGCGGATCGCGGCGACTACTACCAATACACTTGAAAAGGCTGGAAAATGTGTTAACACCACCGCCATGTCACTCACTCTCACCCGAAGGCCGTCCGGTATTTATCGTGTCCGGGGCACCGTCCACGGAATCCGCATCGACCAAAGCACTAAAACTCGCGACAGAGCGGAGGCTAGAGAGATTAGAGACAAGCTCGCCGCGGAAATTTTCCACCAGAAAATCTACGGGCGTCCGAAAAAACAAAACGCGGATTTCACCTTCGGGCAAGCCGCGCTTAGTTATCTCGAAGCCGGCCGGGGCGGAGCCTACAACTTAGAAATTGTCATTAAAGCCTTTGCCGATACCGAACTCGCCGAGATCACGCAAGGCATGATAGACAAAAAAGCGCGCGCCGCCTTTCCACATCAAAAACCAAGCACTAGGCTCCGTAGTTTCTATGCGCCCACTTCAGCAATTTTAAGATGGGCCGCACGGGAACGGATGATGCCCTTCCTGCCAATTGAAACACCACGAATAAAACAAGGGCGCCCGGACTGGCGCACCCCAAAGGAAATAGAAGAACTTATAGCCGCCGCCCGTGGAATGTCAGGTTTAGTTACATTTTATGTTGGCACCGGATGTCGCGCCAGCGAAGCACTCGGCCTTAAATGGAAGGATGTTAGTCCGAACAGTGACCGCATAACGTTTTGGGACACCAAATCAAACTACCCGCGCTCAGTTGATTTGTGCACCCGCACCCGCGCCGCGCTACCACTAAGACAAGACGCCGAAAAGCTAGTGTGGCGCAAGGACAACGGCGACCCCTGGTCAAACAGACATGGGCCTGCCCGCAAATTAAAACGCTTGTGCGCCGCCCTCCAGCTCCCTCACTCAAACTTACACACATTCCGCCACACTTGGGCCAGTTGGCACTACGCCCAAAACAAAGACCCAATGCAGCTTATGAGAGACGGCGGCTGGCGGTCATTGACAATGGTGATGCGCTATACCCATATGGGCTCCGCAGACTTGGCCGAGCAGGTAAAACAGTATAATTGGAGACAATTTGGGCAAAACTTGGGCAACACATTGACAAAAAATAATTACAACTATAGATTCCAAGCACTTACTTCACACATTACGATCATTGGTAATGATGAGGTCGGGAGTTCAATTCTCCCTTGCGGCACCATTATCTAGCTGTAATAGCTAGTTAATTTATTTTTCCTCAAATAATTCCAGCAAAGAACTCACACGCATTTCACACGCAACCTCACCAAAAAAAGTGTCAATGGCCGCAACCGCCTTTTCTAAGTAGTCAGGTGAATGGCTGGTGTAGATTTCTGTGATTTGATAGCCCGTAGTTTTATGGCCTAATTGCTCGGCGACTTCCCACGCTGGAACGCCTTTAATCCGCATATACCGCGCCATTGTCCGCCTAAATGAATAAGGTTGAACTTTGCTGTCTAGCTCTGCTCTATCACGCAATTTGCGCCAGCTGGAGCGAACCCCTTTCACGGGGTTACCGTTAAATTCAATAACGGCTTGGCTTTTGCTGGTCGTTTGCAAATGTTGCAATACAGGCTTCAAAAGAAATGGCAGTTTCACAACTGGCCTAATCTTGTTCCGTGTAACGGCTCTGCCGATAGGATTTAGGTCAATCAGGTTTTGTTCAAAATCTATCTGACCGTAGGTTAAATCCAGTACAGCTTGTGGACGGGCGGCAGTGCCAAGCATCATCAGGATAAATAACTTCAAATGTGGATGGTTAGCCTCACTTAGTAATTTAGCGACCTCGCGAACTTCTAAGTGTCGCCCTTTGGGTTCTGGCATTGGCGGTTTAACCAGCTCAAAATATGGTACTTGTTCAATCTCGCCACGTTTATACGCCCAATTAAAAGCTGATTTACCGACCGTGATAATTTTCAATACAGAATTAAGCCCCTGACCTTTCTCATCGCGTAGCCAGTTTCTAAAGGCTTCTTGGCGTGATAAGTCTGCCGCCTCTGCCAAAGTCGCCTCTTGGTGAAAATGGACTTGTCCCGGTTTAGTTCCGGGTTGTTATGAGTATAACAGCCATCAAGGAGAACTATTATGTCCAAGCAACATACAAAAGAATTTCAACAAGAAGCCGTCCGCATCGCACTGTCGAGTGATTTGTCACGCAAACAAA
>JAJRSJ010000048.1 GCA_024278855.1 Alphaproteobacteria bacterium
GGCATCGTCCATGCATCGGCTTTGCTGTGGACACCCGTATTTGGGATTATATTGGACAGATTTGACCGGGCCTCGGTGGTGGTATTTGCTATGGCTCTGGCCGTGGTTGGCTATGTGGGGATCGGGCTTGTGCCAGACCCGACCGCGCCCGAAGCTATACCGCCTTTGATCTTGTTGGGGATTGGCGAAATGTCTGTTATACTGGTCGGGCAAACTTTGGTGGCACAAGAAGCCCCCGTAGATGTGCGCGGCTCTGTCTTTGGCGTATTTGCATTTTGCGGGGCGATCGGGCTTATTGTTGTCAGCCAGATCGGCGGCTATTTATTTGATAAAGTGGGGCCGGGTGCGCCATTTGTTTTGATTGGTCTGGTTAACGGGCTGATTATGCTGTTTGCGATTTATGTGCGTATCAAGACGGGCTATAAATCGCCCAGAGAGCGATAAAGAGAGCGATAAAGAGAGAAATGATAAAGAGAGAAATGATAAATAGAGAAACAAGTGAGGGTATGAATATGACAAAGATAAAACACATGAGCTGGGTGGTTTTAGGTCTGACTTTAGGCTTGGCCGGATGTGCCAAAGATGCAGCGGAAGAAAAACCGGCACCCAAAGCCGTAGAATTGCCCTCGACCGATTACAATTTGGTAACGCCGATGGTGCGGAACGAGGGGGAATTACCGGTTTGGAAAATCCCGAACTTGCCCGAAAGCGCCGAAGCCTATTACGGCGCGGACAGTTATCATATTATCGCTCAGGTTCAGGACGAAAATGCCGTGCCGCCGTCGCACGCTCGTGCTGCGGGCGGCGCGCTGACCTGGGTGTTTACGGACGACGGCAAGCATCAATGGGCCGCCAATGACCGTGGCCAGGACGGCTGTTCCTATATCATGCCGGGCGGCAAGCGCATCCTCTACACCTCAACCCGCGACAATATGGATATGCCAGTTGGCAATTGGTCAAGCGAAGCTGATTACCCCCAAGGTGCCGAGCTTTATATGGCCGATATAGACGGCAAGAACGTCAAACGTTTGACCAATAACAAGGTTTACGATGCGGAAGTGGCTATCTCTCCGGACGGTTCAAAAATCGTCTTTACCCGGCAAATTGACGGTATGTTGGATTTGTGGATGATGAACTCCGACGGGACGGGCGAGCAACAATTATCCTTTACCGAAGATTGGCAAGAGGGGGCGCCGTTCTTCCTGCCGGATAACAAGACCATCACCATGCGGGCCTGGAAGCGTAAAGATCCTGACGAAAAACCTAGCCGCAAAATGACGCTGATGACAGTGTTTACGGTGGATACGGACACTAAAGTCATCACGCCGATTACCGATGATGCGTGGATGAACTGGGCACCTTACCCAACCCCGGACGGCAAGCACTATGTGTTTGTGCGTCCCCTCAAGGACAACCCGCGTAATTGGGAGGGTTTCCTAGGCAAAATCGCTGGCGGTGAACCGGTGCGGTTGACGTTTAACGACAGTTTTGACGGCTTTCCGTCCGTGTCGCCGGACGGCAAAAAAATGCTGTTTACGCGCAGCACAGGCGAAAGGTTTATGTCTGATCTCTATACTCATGTCATGGATATTTCGTCTCTAAATGTGGGGCCAATACAACAATAAAAACAACAACAACAACAACAACAACAACAACAACAACAATAAACAAACCCCTGGATTACACACCAGATAGCCCACATTAGGAGGGGGCTGGAATGAACACTTATAAAAAATATTTGATAGCTACAAGCGCAGCATTTGGCGTGCTTGTTAGTTTAAACAATGAAGCTTTCGCGCAAATAAATGATGCCAAACAAGAAGTAAGAAGGTTCGACGAAATCATCGTCACCGCCCGAAAGCGTCCGGAACATGTCCAGGAAACTCCTTTGTCCATTACGGTTTATACCGATAAATCCATCATAGCCGCCGGCATTCGCGATATGGCGGACATTGCCAAATTTACCTCCGGGTTTTCCTTGGACGAAGAATTTGGCCGCACTAACGGGGTGCGTCCGGTGGTGCGCGGGCAGGCGACAATTTTGGGGGCGTCGGGTGTTTCGACATTTGTGGACGGTATTTTGCTCAACGGGTCACTGCTTGATTATGATCTCAGCGATGTGGCCCGCATTGAAGTGGTCAAGGGGCCACAATCGGCACTTTACGGCCGCAACACTTATTCCGGTGCCATCAATATAATCACCAAATCTCCGTCCGAAGACGCGTCTGGTGATATAAAATTGGAGGGGGGCAGTTTTGGCCGTTTCGAGCTTGGCGGCACATTGCGCGGCCCGGTTAGCGATACGGTTTCCGCGAGCCTGCACGGGCGGTTTTACACACGCGGCGGGCCGTTTACCAACACGTTTGACGGTAGCAAGGTCGGGCAGCAGCAATCTATGGCCGCGTCCCTCGGCCTGTATTATGAGCCGTCCGACCGCTTTAGCGCCCGCGCCCGGCTCAGGCTCTCAAAACTAAGCGATGATCAAATGCGCTTGTTTTCTACCGACCCGTCCGACAATAATTTATTCCCCGACAACGGCGGTACATATCTTGGCAATGGACGCTATTTTGGCGGCGAGATTACGGCCCGCCCCATCGCCTATGATGATGTGCGGCTATTGGACGAAAAAGGTTATGAGGATGTGGAGAGTTTGCAAGCCAGTCTGACCATGAATTACAAACTTAACGAACAATTTGACGTGGAATTTATCAACGGGTTTAACGCAGAGAACACCGATGCCAAATTTGATTTTGACCATACGGCCGAGAGCCTTGTACCCTTTGTCGCCTATATTGATCTTGGCCCTGCCATTCCTATTGGCCCTCCGCCTAGTTCTTTTTTCGATGCCTATGTCATCGGCAATCCGGCGGATTTTGCGTCTGTTCTGGTTGGTAAATCTAATGATTATTCCAGTGAGATCAGGCTTAAATACGCCGGCGACACAGTTCAAGGCTTGTTGGGTGGATATTATTATCAGGGTTTTTCATCAAGCCGTGGGAACAGACAAGCGCCGTCCGCATTACCAGAAATGTTGGCCGCAGGATTTGCCGCTCAAGTGGCACGTATGAACGCGGAATGTGCAGCGCGTGCAAATGATCCACTGCCGTGTTTCAGCTCACCGTTTTTCACCTCTTTGATAAATTTTGGCAGTGAGTTGGACGCGCTTCAGTTTTCCGCATATCGGGGCATTGTTAAAGATGACCGCCGCAATCTTGCGGTGTTTGGCAGTGTTGATTTTACCTTGACGGACGACCTGATCGTGAGCGCCGAAGCCCGGTATAAATCCGAAAAAATCACCAATAACACCACGGAACGAAATGCCGTCTATGATTATCTCGGCGCATTGGTTACTTTGGCCGAGGAACCGCAAACCACCCGCACCACCACATTTAACAGCTTTAACCCGCGCCTATCGGCCAAATACGCTCTGGGCGAGACGACAAATATCTACGCAGTGGCTGCCCGGGGTGACAAGCCGGGCGGGTTTAACAATGCCAATGCAGTGCCTCTGGGTTTTGGCGATTACGGCGAGGAAAGTGTGTGGGCGTTTGAGGCCGGCATGAAAAACACTTTTATGGACGGGCAATTTTTAGTTAATCTGGCCGCGTTTCACAACACGATTTCAGATTATCAACTGACCCAATCGCTAACTCTGGCCAATAATATCACCACCACCGTAATCTCCAATGTGGGCAAGGTCAGGGTTGCGGGGTTTGAAGCTGAAATGATTTACCGGGTGCCGACCATTCCGGGTTTTGTCATAACTGCCAATTACGCTTTGGCGGATTCTGAAATCCTGCGGGGTACCGACCTCAACGAGGGCCGTAATCTGGATGTAGCTGATGACGGCTTGCTGAATTGCTCTATCGGGTTGGAAAACCCCGCCTTGCCGTGTAGCTCGGAAAATACATTGTTCGGCTCGATCGTCGGGCGGCAATTGCCGCGTTCGCCCAAAAATAGCTTTAATGTTGGTATGAGTTATTCGCGGCCAATCACCGACAAGATGGATATAAATTTCAACGCCAATGTCTCCAACGAAAGTAAGAAATTTGTCCAGGTGCATAATCTAGCCTGGGTTGGGGCCAATACATTGCTCAACAGCAGTATTGGTTTTTCCTCGGACAGTTTAAGTTTGACAATTTGGGGCCGTAATTTGACCAATGAAGACGCCGTGGTCTCAGCCCAACGTTTCGCTGATCCAAACCGCTCATTTCAGCGCGTATTTCTCGGTAATCCGCGCTTGCCGAGGGAATTTGGTGCCACCTTGCGCAAGCGGTTTTAGGCGGGTAAGGTCTGTTTTTATATGGAGAAAATATGCGGTTTTTAAAAAATTTGGCTGTATTTACTGGGCTAACCCTTTTGTCGGCCTGTGCCAGCACGCCCGCGCAGACACCGCCCGTGCAAGTAAACCTGTCCCAGGACGGTAAAACATATACGGTCTCAACCCCGATCAGCAGTTTTTCGGATTTCATTTTAATCGAAACCCAAATGGGCGATGTGCCGCCGCGTGTGGTTAATCTGGGTGCGGTGGTCAAGGATTTTGCCAGTTATGAGGCGGTATTTATCGGTGAGGCCCACGGCCATGTGGCTAGCCATTATGTACAATCAAAAATCTTCTCCGGACTACACGCCGCAAACCCTGACATTGCCTTGAGCATGGAGCAATTTGAGCGTCCGGCCCAAAGCGTGGTCGATGATTATCTGGCCGGAAAGATTGGCGAGGAAACTCTTGTTCACGACGGTAAGGCCTGGCCCCATTACCGCTCGTCTTACCGGCCATTGGTGGAATATGCCAAAAATAATAACCTGGCGGTCATTGCCTCGGAAATACCGGGAAATATGGTTTCGTGTATCGGTGAGCGTGGCCCGGATTTTCTGGACACACTTACAGGCGAGGCCCGCACATGGGCCGCGCAGGAATTACATTTGGAAGACGGGGATTATAAAGACAAATATTACGCATTTCTGGCCGCCGTACCGAGCCACAGAGTTGGGGGTGATTTAAGCGAGGCTGAAAAAGAAAAGAAACGATTTTACCGCTACGCCGCGCAAGTATCGCGCGATGATACGATGGCCGAAAGCATAGCCCTTCACATGAAGGCCAACCCTAGCCGCAAAATTATGCATATAAATGGCAGTTTTCATTCCGGCGGAATGCTCGGCACACCGGAGCGTCTGGCTATGCACATACCCGGCGTCACAATGGCTAATCTGCATCCAATCATTGTGGGCGATGCCAAAAACCCGTCTTTTGACGCGAGCAGTGTCGGCGAGGGGCAATATCTCTTATTGATATACCCCATGCCCAAACGCTTCGTACAAATGAAAAACATCAACGCCTTTATCAAGCGCACCAAAGACAAGATCGACGAAAATAAATGCGCGTATTAGCTTAGGGCGTTCTAGGTCTCCTTAGGCGAACTCATGGCGATATATGAAGTTATGCTCTTAAGCTCGGGGCAGGTGCCGAGGGTTTCGGTGTGAAACTTTTTATAGGCGGCCAAGTCCGCGACCTCCACCTTGAGGATATATTCTATTGAACCGGAAACATTGTGGCACTCAATCACTTCAGGCGCCCGCATCATGGCTCGCTCAAGTGCTTCTTGGTCATTTTTTCTTTGTTGTGACAGTCCAACCGCAACGAAAACGATAAAACCGCCGCCCAGTTTTGCGCGGTCAATGACGGCTTTATAGCCTTTTATGACCCCGGTGCGCTCCAATTCCTGTACCCGCCGCAAGCAGGCAGACGGTGACAGCCCAACCCGCTCGGCCAGTTCAACATTGGAAATGCGGCCATCATGTTCCAGTTGGTGTATAATATTGCGGTTTATTTGGTCAGTTGGGTGCATAATTGTGTAAATAGCATCGAAAATGGTATCTTTGCAATGATATTGTTCCTGAAATGGCGTATTCTTGCGCAAAACACAGCAAAGGGGACAAGTATATGACACAAATTATAGATAACGCCAACGGGCTGAATGAGTTTGGCGCACTGCTAGACCAAGCCCGCGAATATGCGGGCGCATATATCAACGCCGCCAACGATCAATCCCTAAACCCCGGCGCGGCGGCTTTGGCCCGGCTATCGGAGTTTGACATTCCGCTGCCGGATGGCCCGACGGACGCCTCCGAGATGTTGGCGCAGCTCCACGACATAGGTAGCCCGACCACATTGCCTAGCACGGGCGGGCGCTATTTTGGTTTTGTCAATGGCGGCGCCCACCCGCCTGCATTGGCCGCCAAATGGCTGAGTGATATTTGGGACCAAAATGCAGCCTTCTATGTGATGTCGCCGATTGCCGCGAAGCTTGAAGACGTATGTGAGCGCTGGATTGTTGAACTGCTCGGCCTGCCTAAACACACCGTAGCCGGCTTTGTCGGCGGCACCTCCCCCGCCATTGCGGCCGGGCTTGTCACGGCCCGCAATGAACTTTTGACCAAGCAGGGTTGGGATGTGGTGACACGCGGTTTGTTTGGCGCGCCGCAGATCCGTGTCGTGGTCGGCGCACAAGCTCACGGGGCGGTTTACAAAGCCTTGTCCTATATTGGCCTGGGCAGAGACCGGGTAGAGATTGTCCCTGCCGATGATCAAGGGCGTATGATTGCCGAAAAAATGCCAAAACTGGACGCCCACACATTGGTTGTGGCCCAGGCGGGGGATGTAAATTCCGGCGCATTCGACCCATTGGATGCCATATGCGATAAAGCTCAAAAAGCCGGGGCCTGGGTGCATGTGGACGGGGCTTTGGGTTTGTGGGCAGGTGCTTCCAAAAACAAACGTGGGTTACTACGCGGATTTGAAAAGGCTGATAGCTGGGCGGTTGATGCCCACAAAACCTTAAACGCCCCCTATGATTGCGGCATTATCCTGTGCCGTCATCCAGAAAAATTGGCTGCTGCCATGCAGGCTAGCGGTTCATATTTACAACGCACAGACGGCGAGCGTGACGGCATGTATTATGTTCCCGAAATGTCACGCCGGGCCAGAGCCACCGAGTTATGGGCCTTGCTCAAAACTATGGGCCGCTCCGGGGTGGAAGAACTAGTAGACCAATTATGTGAGCGGGCCGAAAGTTTGGCAGAGGGCTTGAAAGCGCGAGGGTTTCAAATAAAAAACCATGTTGTGTTTAATCAAGTGCTTGTCGCCTGCGAAACGCCGAAGTTAACCCGCGCAACGCTGGCAAATATCCAACAAGGCGGCGAAATATGGTGCGGCGGCGCCACTTGGCACGATCAACCCGTCATCAGAGCCAGTATTTGTTCATGGGCAACCACACAAGCCGATATAGAGCGGGCTATTCAGGCATTTTGTGCGGCGCGGGAACGGGCAAAAAATCAATAACGTTATTATAATAATAAAATGGCATAAAAAATTATATTGACATTTAATAATTATTTGCTATTGTATTGCCATAAAGGAGAATGACTTATGTCAATATTGATGAAACCGAGAAAATTTCCCGTACCAACAAACAAAACTAAACGCGTATGGGAAATCGCCGACGCACTCACTAAAAAAACCGGGAAATTGGCAAATCGTAAGGATGTTATCCGCGCCTATGTGGCCGAGGGCAGGAACGCCAACACAGCATCGACGCAATATTCCCAATGGAAAAAACAGCGTCTGATCGAGCACGGGGAGAAAGTTGTGGCAAGAACGGCGGGAAATACCGCACCGCTCAGACTTAGCATTGGTGCGGATGGACGGTTGTTAATCCCCGCATCTTTACGCGCTGCAATGATGCTAGATGATGCAGGCGCTGTTACGGCATGGGTTGTTGACGGCGAACTGCACGTCATCTCGTCCGCTGGCGCCGTCGAGCAGTTACAAAACCTTGTGGCTCGCATTGATACGGGGACGGGGCCTGTTGTTGACGAGCTTATCAAGGAACGTAGAGCAGAAGCCATGCAGGATGGACAGGGTTAATGGTGATTCTGGATAGCTCTGCCGTTTTGGCACTGCTTTGGAAAGAGACGGGTAGCGATAGGGTTGCGGATATATTGGGCGCATCAGCTATAAGCGCAGTAAACGCTTCGGAGGTTATTGCGAAAATGGTCGATCGGGGTATTGATGATAAAACGGCAGAAAAAATATTGTTGACGCTAGGTATCGAGATTGTCGATTTTGACACACCCACATCTATTGTAGCGGGTCAAATTCGAAGAAATACAAAATCGCTTGGCCTGTCGCTTGGCGATAGGGCCTGTATAGCGCTTGGTATGCGTTCGAAAAGCAAAATCATCACGGCTGACCGTGCATGGGCTTCGCTAGTCTTGGAGGTGGAAATAGAACTGATCCGTTAGAACCTAGCCTTAAACCCAACATTGACCGCGTGGGCGGTTACGCCGTCGTCGGAGACCAGTTGTGGGGCTACGAAGGGGATGAAGCCTTTGTTGAAGACATATTCGACGCCGAAATCCAGATAATCGCTGACCGGGTATTGAACACTTAGCGCGTGTTGTTGGTTTTTTTCCCATGTGGTCGGCACGCCGCCCAAACCAACACCGACGAAATCGTCACCAATACTGCCCCAAGACCCAACGGCGGCTAATTGCAAGCGGCGACCATTGGCCATCAAGGGTTTATACCGTGCTTGGGCCGTGAGCACACTGAGCTTTTGCGCAAAATTGATATTGTTGATATCGTCCGGCGCACCTAAAAGATCAATGATATAGGCCGGGTCAACAAAACCGTCCGCGTCTTGAGGGATTGCCGCGCCCCAAGGTTTGAGTGTTGTGGTATATTCCACCATAAAATCCAGAGCCGGGCTGTTATATTCCGCAAAGGCATCAACGGCGCCGTTTCGGTAGGAAATGAAATTGAGCGGCGGCGTACCCGAGCCGATCAGGCCGAATGTATGAGCCGTATAATTATTGCGGTAGATGGTATCGTGAAGATAACTGGCTCCGACCGTAAATGCGCCGCCGTTTCTAAACCGGAATTCTTTTTCGGCGCTTGCGGCAAAATTGGCGATTTTGTTTTCGTTGTCTGCGCCCGCGTAAGCGGTGCGGAGTTGACGCCCGCCGCTAAAGGCGGTGGCAGTTAATTTTAGACCCGAATACATATTATAATAGCCAAGCTCCAAAACCGGTTGGTCGCTAACGGCATGGAAATAATGTTGGGCCTCGGTCTGGGTAAAGGCGTTATAGCCGTCGAAATTACCAAAATCGATGGTCTTGCGACCAAATGCCGCATAGAAAGGTGTCTTCTCCAAATTGCCAAAGACAACAAATGCTTTGCGAAGTTGAAATTCGCTTTGGCCGAAAAATTCGGTCTCGGAGTATTCCGGTTGTAAGTAGAATGTTGTCCAATCGCCAAAACTGCCCGTAAAGGCCAAGGCGGCATTGTTGATGGCAAATACGCCCGAAGAGGTTTCTGTTCCTGGGGTAAAATCCGGAAAGCGCGACAGGATCGGGAACTTGCCGGCCACAGATGTGGTTTGCCACATCAGGCCACCTTTCATGGCCCCGCCTATGGTCAGGGAATTTGGCGCCAAGGTGCCATTGGCCCGGTTGGTCAAGAGGGACAGGGTTTTGCCCGTGGTGTTTTCTTGCCAGTCGAGCATGCGTCTGGTGTGTTTGACATTGGTGGTCACGCTCGTGCCGCCTAGCTGAAACCCGCGTTCAAAAACCCGGCTAGACCCACGTAAACCGAGCCTGTTGGCAGATTGTAGACTAGCGGTATTACCTCCGTAGTTTCCGGCAGGAATTTGCGGCGGGGCTTGTTGAAAGCTTGCCGAATAACCCAGTTGTGCATTGTTATGTCTTGGCCCGCCGCCGTAATATGCAGGCCGCAGGGTGTAGACCGGGCTTTGATAATACGCTTGCGCTTGTGGGGCTATATAAGCACCGTTTACAGTATAGCCCCCATACGCTTGGGGGGTGGGTTGCACACCGCGTAAGCCTAACCCGCCCAAGGCAAAAATAGGGGTCGAGATCGCCAGAGCGGACAAGCCGGCTAGCAAGAATGTTTTGGTCGTAATAAACTTCATAACAATATCCACACAAATTCAGCAATTCACACAACGTGATACAGCGTGAATATTATGTGTGATTGTATTAAGCTTTGATAAATAAGGTGTTGGTTTTGAGGTGTGTCAACGTCCCGCCGCTCGTTTTGTGTCCGTGCCCAATTCATGCTCGCGGACTTTGCGGTAGAGGGTTGAACGGCCTATGCCGAGGCGTCTGGCGACTTCTGACATATGGCCACAATAGGTCTCGATGGCGAACTGGATAAGGTCGCGTTCTATGTCTACGAGGGAACGGAGATGTCCAGAGCGGTCCAAAAACTGATAGGTTTTTTTATCATCATGTTTTTTGTCGTAATTTTTGTCCGATGGGGCCGTATTATTTTCTTCAACCAAGCTAGCCACTTCCTGAGCCGGAATTATAGGTGTTAGGCCGGAAATTTGCGGAAACTCCTGGCTCATCAATGTATGGCCATCAGACAGGATAACCGCCCGAAAAACCGCATTTTCCAACTGGCGCACATTGCCGGGCCAATCAAAGCTTTTCAGCATGTCCATTGCCCCACTATCAACACCGCGCACACTGCGCCGTTCCTGGGCATTGACCCGCTTGATGAAATGCTCAAGCAAAGCCGGGATGTCTTCGCGGCGATCCCTAAGTGCCGGAATTTCGATAGGAAACACATTGAGGCGGTAATACAAATCTTCGCGAAAGGCTTTGTCCTGCACTGCTTGGGCCAAGTCTTTGTTGGTGGCCGAAATTATCCGCACATCAACTTTGACCGGGCGTTTGGAACCGATGGGGTCAACTTCGCCCTCTTGTAAAGCCCTGAGCAGTTTAACCTGCATTTCGAGCGGCAATTCCCCAACTTCGTCCAAGAACAGCGTGCCTGTATTGGCTTCTTGGAACTTGCCTAAATGTTTTGCATTGGCCCCGGTAAAACTACCTTTTTCATGGCCAAACAAAATGCTTTCGACCAGGTTTTCCGGAATAGCGCCGCAATTGACCGTGATGAACGGACGCCCAACCCGCTCGGATGTCCCTTGTATGGCACGTGCCACCACTTCTTTGCCGACCCCGCTTTCGCCCGTAATCAAAATCGGAATATTGGCCTTGGCCCCGCGTTCCCCCATGGCCACAACACTACGCATAGAGCTAGCATTGCCGACCAGATCGTCAAAGGTCAGCTCCCCGGCACTGCGTTTTTGCAAGCGCGTCACTTCGCCCACAAGGGTTTCCATTTCCAAAGCATTGCGCAAAGATACAATGATGCGTTCACGGCTAGCAGGCTTAACTAGGAAATCCCGCGCGCCGGCCTGCATGGCGGTAACCACCGCGTCAATACTGCCTTTGCCGGTCAAAACAATGACGGGCAGCTCCGGGCGTCGCCGGCTTAATTCTTCCAGCGTATCCATGCCGTCGCGGCCCGGCATGACCAGATCCAAAAGCATCAGATCAATTTTCTTGCCGTCAGGTGAAAGGGTCATCTCCAAAGCGGTATCACCGTCAGAAGCTTGCAATGTAGAAAACCCGCTTTTTTCGATCACCGCTTGTAATATGCGTCGCTGGGTCGGGTCATCGTCAACGATAAGAACCGTTTTTGCCATGTTTTCACCTGTTTGTTGACGCCTATAAAACCTGTTTATAAGCGCGATGGCCGAATTTTTCCGGCTCTCATTTAGTATTTCAGATGGGAATATGGACTAAAGGCGTAAAAATGCTCTTAAAGTCAGATGATTTTATTCAAAACTAGCCAAATTTATTTTATTTGGCCTTAAGTATTGCTTGCGCACTTGTGCGCAGTGCGTAACCCGTGCTAATCGGGCCATACCATAAAGAAAAGGGAGATATATATGGCTGGTAATTCCGATTATACGCACGGCGAAATGTCGATTGACGGACACAATAGTACATTTTCAGGTTTTGTACGCTATTCCGCATTTTTCACCGCTTTTTTTATTGTTGTTTTGCTGATGCCAATTTTGGTGTTTGGCGCTAATATTGCCTGGCTGCCGGCATTGATTGTCACATTTATTGTTGGCATCATTATTACGCCAGCCTTTAAGTTGGGTGGGGGCTGGATCGCCACCTTGATCGGCATGGCATTTCTAACAGGAATTCTCGGCGTTTTAGTTTCCGTTCTTAGTTAAAAGGAAATCTCTTGAAAATTGCAGTCATCAAAGAAACTGGAGCCGCTAATAATATCAGCGGGGAGGCCCGTGTAGCGGCGACGCCAGAGGCGGTAAAATTTTATGTGGCAGGCGGCCATAAGGTTAGCGTCACTAAAGGTGCAGGCAAGAAAGCCCATTTCAGCGACGCGGATTACCAGGCGGCCGGCGCAAGCCTAAGCGCTAGCAATGATGCTTGTGTCAAGGCGGCTGATTTTGTTATGTCGATCAATGGCGGAACCAAAGCTCTCATTACCAAAATGAAAAAAGGTGCCGGGATATTTGGTCTGATGAACCCGACCGATCAGCCAGATTATGCCAAAGCATGTGCCAAAGCCGGGGTCACGGCCTATGCGGCGGAATATATTCCGCGTATATCCCGCGCCCAAAGCATGGATATATTGTCGTCCCAGTCGAATTTAGCCGGCTATCGCAGCATGGTTGAAGCTGCCGCGATTTATGGCCGCGCCTTTCCCATGATGATGACGGCGGCGGGCACGATCGCCCCGGCCAAAGCCTTTATTATGGGCGCAGGGGTTGCAGGCTTGCAAGCTATTGCTACGGCGCGGCGGCTCGGCGCTGTGACCACGGCCACAGATGTGCGACCGGCTGCCAAAGAACAAGTCGCATCATTAGGCGCAAAGTTTATCGCAGTGGAGAACGAAGAATTTAAAGAGGCCGAAACTGCGGCCGGTTATGCCAAACAAATGTCGCCTGAGTACCAAAAGCTACAAGCCGAACTGATGGCCAAGCATATCGCCAAACAAGATATTGTTATCACCACGGCGCTGATCCCCGGACGCCCCGCGCCCAAATTGATCGACAAAGCCATGATCAAATCCATGAAACCGGGTTCGGTTCTGGTCGATCTGGCGGTTGAGCGCGGCGGCAATGTTGCGGGCGTCAAGTCCGGCGAAATAATCGAGACGGCGGGCGGCGTCAAAATCGTAGGAATTCTTAACTGGCCATCAAGAATGGCGGCAGATGCATCGGCATTATTTGCCAGAAATATCCGCAATTTTCTGCCATTGATAACGGCCAAAGACGGTTCTTACGCACCGAATTGGGACGACGAAATTATCCAGGGTTGCGCCCTAACCAAAGATGGTGCGGTTGTTCACGAGCGCTTGAAATAGGAAGATAATATGGAAATGATCATAATGGCTGGCGGGGTTGGGGTTTCCCCGGTGGTGTTTCAGTTAACGGTTTTTGTGTTGGCGATATTTGTTGGTTATTATGTGGTTTGGTCGGTAACACCCGCTCTGCACACACCACTGATGGCTGTGACCAATGCGATTTCTTCCGTTATTATCGTCGGTGCACTGGTTGCGGTTTCTTCGGCGGCGGCTTCTTCATCAGGAGGGGGCGGCATAAACCTGCCAAGCGGTTTTGGCTTCGTGGCCACGCTTTTGTGCGCAGTCAATATATTCGGCGGCTTCTTAGTTACCCAGCGCATGCTGGCCATGTATAAGAAGAAGGGGTAAGGGCTGTGAATTTTTCTATGACACCTAATCTTGCCGCAATTCTTTATGTAGTTTCCGGCGTTCTGTTTATTATGGCTTTGCGCGGACTGTCATCTCCGGCCACATCCAGGCGCGGCAATGTATTTGGTATGGTCGGTATTGCCATTGCCATTGTCACGACCCTGCTGTTTGCGGGTGTGTCCGGGTTTGCTCTGGTTCTGGTGCTTGTAGCACTGGTGATCGGCGGCTCTATCGGGGCGCTAATCGCCAAGAAAATCCCCATGACCGACATGCCGCAATTGATTGCCGGCTTTCATTCTTTGGTCGGTTTGGCGGCAGTTTTTGTGGCTGTAGCCGCATTTTTCGCACCCGCCAGTTTTGGTATCGGGGAATTTGGCGAGATTAAAGCGGTTAGCTTGTTGGAGCTATCATTAGGCGCGGCCATTGGTGCGATTACGTTTTCCGGCTCGGTCATCGCCTTTGCCAAATTAAACGGCAATATGTCCGGCGCGCCTATCGTGTTTAAAGGCCAGCACATGCTTAACCTTGCGCTCGGTCTTTCGGTGGCCGTTCTCATTGGCATGTTGATGAAATCCGGCGGTACAATGCCGGGTGTATTTTGGGCAATCATTGGCATTACGCTGATACTCGGGTTTTTGTTGATCATCCCTATTGGTGGTGCCGACATGCCTGTGGTGATCTCCATGCTCAATTCATATTCCGGTTGGGCGGCGGCGGCGCTCGGGTTTACGCTCGGCAATATGGCCCTGATCGTTACCGGGGCTTTGGTTGGCTCATCGGGCGCAATCCTTTCCTATATTATGTGCAAAGCCATGAACCGCTCTTTCTTTAGCGTTATCCTTGGCGGCTTTGGTGCGGAAAGTTCTGGCGGTAGTGACGCCGACAAAGAACAACGCCCGGTCAAGCGCGGCTCGGCTGATGATGCGGCCTTTATTATGAAGAACGCCTCCAAGGTTATCATTGTGCCGGGATACGGCCTCGCCGTAGCGCAAGCCCAACACGCAACCCGCGAAATGGCTGACAAGCTCAAGGAAGAAGGCGTTGATGTGGTCTATGCCATTCACCCTGTGGCGGGCCGGATGCCGGGCCATATGAATGTATTGTTGGCCGAAGCCAATGTGCCTTACGACGAAGTGTTCGAGCTTGAGGATATAAATTCCGAGTTCTCCAATGCAGACGTCGCCTTTGTTATCGGGGCCAATGACGTCACCAACCCGGCCGCCAAAACCGACCCGGAAAGCCCCATATACGGCATGCCCATACTGGACGTGGACAAGGCGACCACCGTGCTGTTTGTCAAACGCTCACTTTCCGCCGGTTACGCCGGTATCGATAATGACCTGTTCTACGCCGACGGCACCATGATGCTGCTCGCAGACGCCAAGAAAATGGTCGAGGACATCATCAAGGCGCTTTGATGAAATTCTTGTTGTGGATTGGGATTGGCGCGGCTGGTCTTTATGTGTTTGCGCTTTTGTTTGTATATTTCGCCCAGCGCAGTTTCATGTATTTTCCGCCAAGCGGCGGCGTACCGGACGGATTTTTATCTGCGCACAATGCGCAAGTTTTACCCGTTGAGGTGCAGGGGGTTGGCAGGCTTAAATCCATATACATGCCGCCGCCCGGTGAAAGCGCCCCTGTTATTTTGCTTATGCACGGCAATGGTAGTGCAGCTTATCAATATATCGCCCATTTCGAAGCGTTCAAAGAATGGGGTGTTGGGTATCTGGCCATTGAATATCCGGGTTATGCAGGCAATCCCGGCACGCCCAATGAGCGGGATATTTTGCGGACATCACTGGCTAATTATGATGGGCTCATTCAAAAAGGCATAAAACCGGAGCGCATATTCCTTTACGGCGATAGTTTGGGTGCGGCCAGCGCAGTGCATGTGGCCAGTGAGCGCCAGGCGGCCGGGCTGATAATCTCCGCACCTTTTCTGTCCATGCAGGCAATGGCCCGCAAACAAATGCCGTGGTTTCCCACAGCATTGCTCTTGAAGGACAAATATCGATCTGACTTGAAAATTCCGTCCGTGAACGCACCTTTACTGGTTTTGCACGGGGACGCCGATAGGGTAATCCCCCATACCCAAGGTAAGGCTCTGTTTGATCTGCACCAAGGCGACAAAAAATTCGTCCTGATCAAAGGCGGCGGGCACCAATTATGGAACACTGAAATGCCGGAACATATGCGTGCATTTGTGGAAGCAAACAGCCCCTAAAGCTTACCGTGGCAATGTTTAAACTTTTTGCCTGATGTACACGGGCAAGCGGCGTTGCGGGCAATGCGGCCATTTTGGGCTATATAAGCGTCTATGTCGAAATCAGGTGCAATATTGTTTTGCGCAGTAAGGGGAGTGCCTCTTGGTGCGGATTGCGCCAACATATCTTGGGGCGAGCGGGCAATCATAGGTGAGCCGGCTTGTGGGCGGCTTGCGTCTGGCTGGGCGAAAATCCCGGGATCAAAGTCTGCGTAATCGTCCGGGTTAAATGCGTCCTCTGGTGCGGGCTCAGGGGCGCGGGCCTGGAACTGTAAATTCATCAACATGCGGGTCACACCTTCGCGCAGATTGGTCAAAAGTTGATCAAACAGGGTAAATGCTTCGGATTTATATTCGTTAAGCGGATCGCGCTGACCGTAAGAGCGCCAACCAACTACGGATTTAAGATGGTCAAGTTGCTGCAAATGCTCACGCCAGTTTTCATCAATGACCTGAAGCAAAACCTGTTTTTCCACCGCTTGCATGGTCGGGCGGTCAACGTCTTTGCAGCGCTCGGCAAAGGCTTCGTTGGACGCCGCAATAAACCGCTCCAGCATTTCTTCGTCCGCAATGCCTTCTTCCGCCGCCCAGTCCGCGAATGGTAGTTTCAAGCTGAGCAGGCGTTCGGTCTCGCTGGTTAGGCCTTCAATGTCCCATTGCTCGGCGTAAGCTTTTTTGGGGACATGGGTGTTGATCAAATCCTCGCAAATCTGGTGACGCATATCCTCAACCACATCGGACACATCCTCGTCAGTCATAAATTCAAGGCGCTGTTCAAATATGGTTTTGCGCTGGTCATTTTGTACATCGTCGTATTTAAGCAGGTTCTTACGAATGTCGAAATTGCGGGCTTCGACCCTAACTTGCGCCCGCTCTACTGCTTTGGACATAAACCGGTTGGTCAAGCTCTCGCCTTCTTCCCAACCCATTTTACCCATCATGTTTTTCAGCCGGTCACCGCCAAAAATCCGCATGAGATCATCTTCGGTGGAGATATAAAATTTCGAACGACCCGGATCACCTTGGCGACCCGTGCGGCCTCTAAGCTGGTTGTCAATGCGCCGGCTTTCATGGCGCTCTGTACCCAGTACATATAGCCCGCCCGCGTCCAGTGCTTTTTGCTTGAGAAGCGCAACGTCCTTGGTCAGTTTTTCAACCCTTTTTGCACGCTGTGCTTCGCTTTCGCCTTCCACTGCTTCTTGCTCAATGCGCATGTCAAGATTGCCGCCCAGTTGAATGTCCGTACCGCGCCCGGCCATATTGGTGGCAATGGTTACGGTTCCCGGCACCCCGGCTTGGGCAATGATTGTAGCTTCTTGCTCATGATAGCGGGCGTTTAAAACTTGATGTTGCAGGCCTTTGTCCGTGAGATATTTTGATAAAAGTTCCGATTTCTCAATGGACACGGTGCCGACCAACATAGGTTGGCCTTTCTCTTGACATTCGCGGATTTCCCCGAGAATGGCGTCAAATTTTTCGCGCTCGGTGCGGTAAATCACATCTTCGTCGTCGATGCGGGTAATGGGACGGTTGGTCGGGATTTCCAACACGTTTAATTTATAAATATCAAAAAACTCGGAGGCTTCTGTGACGGCCGTTCCGGTCATGCCGGACAGTTTTTCAAACAAGCGAAAATAATTTTGGAAAGTGACAGAGGCTAGGGTGATATTTTCGGGCTGAATTTCAACTTTTTCCTTGGCTTCAATGGCTTGGTGCAAGCCTTCGGATAGGCGCCGACCTTCCATCATGCGGCCGGTAAACTCATCAATGAGCATGACTTGGGAATTTTTAACAATATAATCCTTGTCACGCACATAGAGCTTATGGGCCCGCAAAGCCTGGTTGATATGGTGGACGATTGTAATGTTTTCCACATCATACAGGCTTTCGCCTTCCAAAAGACCATTGTCGCGCAATATAGTTTCTATTTGCTCGGTGCCGTCTTCGTTGAAAACCGCCGTGCGGGCCTTTTCATCAACCTCATACCCGTCTTCACTGATCAACGGAATAAATGTATCTATTTGCGCATAAAACTCAGAGCGATCATCGGTCGGTCCGGAGATGATCAGCGGTGTACGGGCTTCGTCGATCAAAATACTGTCAATTTCGTCGATAATGGCAAAATGGTGGCCGCGTTGGGCCATGGTCTCAACCGAGTATTTCATATTGTCGCGCAGATAATCAAAACCAAATTCGTTATTGGTGCCGTAGGTCACATCGCAATTATAGGCGTCTTTGCGCTGGTTGTCGTCAAGGCCGTGGACAACACACCCGGTGGTCAGGCCGAGAAATTCATAAACCTCGCCCATCCACTGCGCGTCCCGCGTTGCCAGATAATCATTGACCGTGACCACATGGACGCCTCTTTCGGGTATGGAATTGAGATAGACCGCCAAAGTTGCCACCAAGGTTTTGCCTTCGCCCGTGCGCATTTCGGCGATTTCGCCTCTGTGCAGGGACATGCCGCCAATAAGTTGCACATCATAATGGCGTTGGCCCAATGTGCGTTTGGCGGCTTCGCGGACTGTAGCAAAGCTTTCCACCAATAGATCATCAAGACTTTCGCCGTCTTTGAAGCGTTGCCTGAATTCCGTGGTTTTTGCTTTTAGTTGTTCATCGCTGAGGGCTTCGAACTGCGGCTCTACGGCATTGATCTTATCGACCGTTGGCTGCATTTTTTTGAGCTTACGGTCATTTTCCGTGCCGAACATTTTTTTTGCGAGACCTAACATGGGGTTCCTTAAACTCTAAGCGTGCTTAACTTGACTATTTGTAAATATAGCCTGATGGTGACTTAATGATGACTTGGGTGTAAGTCAATAAACGGTGCTCAGTTTAAGGTGAAGATGTGACAAAAATAACGATAAAAATTATGATGATTGCTATGCTAATTGTTGGGTTGGCACTTGGGGCTTGCAAAAGCGGCCGTTCGATGGAGGAAAAATCACCCCTAAACACCCAAATTGTCCGACTTGGTGATACGGTTGTCGCCGAAATTGACGGTAGCTCGATTTTTCTCTCCGATATTGAACATACGGCGCTAGCCAAGGGGGCAATTGCGCCAGGTCAAGCCTTGACCCCCAAAGATCCGGTGTTTCAAACCGTATTGGACGAGCTAATAGACCAAAGACTGCTGGCTTTGGAGGCTATGCGCCGTTCTTTGGACCAAAACGACGAAACCAGACGCCGTTTGGCTGTGGCCCGTGAACGTATTTTAGCCAATGTGGTGGTTGAAGCCTTATTGGCAGAAAAAGTCACTGAGGAGAGTGTAAAACGTATGTATGCGGAACAAAGTGCGCTCGAAAGCAAGAGCGAACAAGTGCGGGCTAGGCACATTGTGGTCAAAACGCAAGAACAAGCTCAAGAGCTAAAGGTTTTAGTGGAGCAAGGCGGTAGTTTCGCCGCTCTGGCCAAGGAGTTTACCATTGATCTCTCAACCCAGGATTTGGGCGGGGATTTGGGGTATTTTTCGAAAAATGCTATGGAGGATGTTATTGCCGCGCAGGCATTTGCACTGGAAACGGGAAATATATCAGAGCCGTTTAAAACCAAATATGGTTGGCATATTTTGACGACTACCGACCGCCGCCCTATGCCGCGCCCGGCGTTTAAAACCATAAAATCAGAAATCATCAGCTATATGACCTATGAGGAAATACAAAAATTGCTGAAATCCCTGCGCGATGCCAGTACCGTCGAGCTAACATTAGGGCAAGCTAGCGCACCTGATACCGAGGAAGACAAGCCCGATGTACCTTAAACGCTCGCCGCTCGCGCCAGATCAATTCCCGGTGATGCCCGATATTGCAGGCGTCCAAATATGGACGGCAGAAAGCGGCGCCAAGTATAAAAACCGCCCGGATGTTCTGCTAGTGAAATTCGGACAAGATGCAAATGTTGCAGGCGTCTTTACTAAATCCACCACACCGGGTGCGCCCGTGGAATGGTCACGGGAGTGCCTCGCACGGTATGCCAATGGCGGGCTTTTGGTTTCGGCGGGCAATGCCAATGTATTTACCGGGCGCAAGGGCGCGCGAGATGTGGTAAAAATGGCAGGTTTCGCCGCCCGTGCATTGAACCGTATGCCCGAGGATGTTTATATTTGCGCCACGGGTGTTATTGGCGAACCCCTTGATTTGGGCCCATTTGAAAAACTGTTTGCCCGCAATTCATTTATGCGCAGCCATGCTAGCTGGGCGCAGGCGGCCCAAGCGATTTGTACCACTGATACCTATACCAAGGGCGCTACGCAAACCTGCCAGATTGACGGTGCGTCCGTAAGCATTTGCGGCATTGCCAAGGGTTCCGGCATGATTGCGCCGGACATGGCGACGATGTTGTCATTCATTTTTACGGATGCCAATATTTCCAGAACTTTGCTGCAAAGCTTGCTTGCGGATCTATGCGCAACCAGTTTTAACGCTATCACCGTCGATAGCGATACCTCGACCAGTGATACGGTTTTACTTGTGGCTACCAACAAAGCTTCCCATGAGCCAATTGACCATATAGCCGACCCGCAGCTTGCAGGTTTCAAACAAGCCTTACATAAACTCATGCTCGACTTGGCCCATCAGGTGGTCAGGGACGGTGAGGGGGCTAGCAAATTTATTGCCGTTCATGTTAGCGGTGCGCAAAATGAAAAGGCCGCGAAAACCATAGCATTAAGTATTGCCAATTCGCCTTTGGTCAAAACCGCACTGGCTGGCGAGGACGCCAATTGGGGCCGCATTGTCATGGCGGTGGGCAAGTCGGGCGAAAAGGCCGAGCGCGATAAACTCACCATTCACTTTGGCCCGCATTTGGTGGCCAGTCATGGTTTTCGTGCGCCGGGTTATGATGAAGATAAACTCAGCGTCTATATGCAAAACCCGGAGCTTGAAATCAGGGTTGATGTGGGGGTTGGCCCGGGAGAATTTACCGTCTGGGGCTGTGATCTCACCCACGGTTATATTGACATCAACGCCGATTATAGAAGCTAGGGACAGACCCTAGTTTTCGCTTGCCCATATTATGCCAAAAATGTAGCAAGGTTCCATGACGAAAAAACAAAAACAGCGCCCGGTCTGTCTGATTACCGGAGCATCTGCGGGCATTGGCGCGGCATTGGCCCGGGAATTTGCCAAGGCGGGATGGGATTTGGCGCTGACGGCGCGGCGCGAACAGCCCATGCTTGAGCTGGCCGAAGAATTGAAAGCCGATTATGGTGTGACCTCCCATATTATTGTGGCGTACCTAGCCAAGCCCGGCGCTTGTAAAGATATACTGGACAGGCTTGCCAAAAAAACTACGCATATTGACGGCCTCGTCAACAATGCAGGTTACGGCCTGACCGGAAAGTTCACCAAAAATGCATGGCCCGCCCACCAGGATTTTCTGACCGTTATGCTAGAGGCCCCTGTTGAAATGACCCATCATGTTTTAGTGGGCATGAAACAGCGCGGCTTTGGCCGTATCATCAATGTCTCAAGCCTAGCCGGGCATATTCCCGGTTCTCGTGGCCATACGTTGTACGGGGCGACCCAAAGCTTTTTGATCAAGTTTTCCCAGTCGCTTAATTTGGAACTGCAAGACAGCAATATCAAAATTTCGGCCCTGTGCCCCGGCTTTACCTATAGCGAATTTCACGATGTCAACAAGACACGCGGCGCCGTTGAAAAACTGCCAGACTGGATGTGGATGAGTGCCCAGGAGGTCGCCGAGAGCGGGTTTTTAGCCCTAAATCTCAACAAAGCCGTTTATATTCCCGGCCGCACCAACAGGCTTATTGCCGCCTTTGCCAAGCTCATACCCGATAGGTGGGCGCTGGCTTTGATGAACCGCAATTCCAGTAAATTCCGTAAAACCAAACCATGAAAGCTGATCCGCGCCTATATGTGGCTTTGGATGTGCCGGACATTGCTAAGGCCCGCGCTATGGTCGATATATTGGGCGATGTGGTGGTTTCCTATAAAATCGGGCTGCAACTCTTGCCGGTTGGCGGCACGGAATTTGCCCGCGAGCTGAAACGCGCCGGTAAAAATGTGTTTTTGGATTACAAGCTGCACGACATTGGTGCGACGGTGGAAAAAGCCACCCGCTCTATTTGTGCCGTGGGCGCAGACCTGCTCACCGTTCACGCTACGCCGGATGTTATGGCGGCGGCGGTACGGGGGCGCGGGTCTAGTGATTTGAAAATCATGGCCGTAACGGTGTTGACATCATTAGACGACGCGGCCCTGTACCATATGGGCTATTTTATGGGCGTCGAAGAATTGGTCATGCATAGGGTTCGCCGAGCGGTATTGGCGGGCGTGGACGGTGTGATCTCGTCGCCTCTGGAAGCCGCTAAAATCCGCGCCCAAATTCCGAAAGATTTCCTGATCGTCACCCCGGGCGTGCGCATGAAGGGCGGCGAAAAAGGTGACCAAAAACGTATCGCCTCACCCAAATCCGCTCTCGCAAATGGTGCGTCCCATATTGTGGTGGGGCGACCTATAATCCAAGCGAATGACCCGCGTAAAGCGGCATTGGAGATATTGGGGAGTATTGGCGGTTAAAACCTCGGCAATCTCGGCGGCGGCGGCAATTTATCTGCCAACAGTTTTGCGACGGGCATATCGGCGAGCCGGGCCATGAGTAGGTCTTTGGCAGGTGTCATGATATTGGCACTGTGCAAGACCGCTTTGCGGGCGAGGCGGGCCGGGGCCGTATTATTTGTATAAAGCCCCATCATTTTTTCAGTCATCTGGTATAGGGGCCAGGTTAGGCGGCGGTGGTCTTTGTTATAGGCGCGCAGGGCTTGTGCGCCGCCCAAATCCAACCCGGCATTATGTGTATGGGACAAATGCTTGATCAGGTTGGCGACGCCCTGAATGCCAAAATTAAATCCGTGGGCGGTGACCGGATGCATACCGACCGCCGCATCTCCAATGAGGGCCAGACGCTGGGCGTAAAACGCTTTCCCATAGACGCCGACCAATGGGTAGGCGACCCGCTTGCCAATACATTTCAATTCCCCAACCAAGCCAGCAAGGCGCGGTTCTGTTGCGCGGGCGTAATCCTTGTCGCTCATGGCCATAAACCGGGCCGCTTCTTGGGCGCAAAAAGTTTGGACAATAGAAGATGTATTGCCGTTTAGGGGCAAAACCGCCATGCCGCCGTCATAGCGAAACAATTCATAGGCGGTGTGGTTATGGGGTTTTGTGTGGGCCATACGACCGACAATCATGGTTTGGCCAAAATCGTGCATATTGGCTTTAATGCCAGCGTCCCGGCGGATTTGTGAAAACCGGGTGTCAGCGGCAATGGCGAGCTGACCTGTAAACACCGACCCGTCCTCCAAACGCACTGTGGCCGTGCTTGCGGTTCTGGTTAAACCGGCCACTTGCGCGTCTGTAAACAAGGTTATATTTGGCTTTTTTGCTGCCACTTCGTAAAGCGCCTTGCGGATTAAATGATTGGAGACGATATTGCCGAGCCTGTCCGCGCCGGCGCTCTGCGGGTTAAAATGCAAGGCAAAGGGTGCGTCGCCGTCCATGACTTTGGCGTCTCGTATCGGCGAAATTTTGGTTGGGTCAATTTTCTGCCAAGCCCCCAGCCCGTACATGATTTTGCGCGACCGTTCGGACACGGCAATATCCCGACCATCGTTTTTCGGTTTAGCTAATCCGTCTTTGCTTTGACGGTCAAACAGACCGACCTTAAGACCTATATCGGCCGCCATTGCGCTAAAGACCAACCCGGCAGGCCCGGCCCCGATTACCAACACATCAAAATACATAATTTCTCACCTCGCATCTGGGTCATATTTGACCAAAACTATCGGTCTAGCGTCATGATTGCGCGGTGGTGAATTGTCGCATATGTCAATAATTTGTGACCTATTAGCCATTGAATTTATGTGCTGACTGGGCCACATAGAAGCCATGACATACCGCGTAGCATTTCAGATGGACCCTATGGAGGGCGTTGATATTGACGCCGACACCAGTTTTGCCTTGGCTGAGGCGGCGCAGGCGCGGGGGTATTCTTTGTATTCTTATGGCCCGGACCAGTTGAGCTATAATGCCGGCAGGGCCGAAGCCCGCGCCCGCCCCATGACGGTGCGGCGCGAATACGGGCATCATGTTAGTTTTGGTGCAGAAATTGTGCTTGATCTGGCCAGAGATATTGATGTGGTTGGGATGCGCCAAGACCCGCCTTTTGATATGGGGTATATTACGGCGGCCCATATTCTTGAGATGTTGGCCGGGCAAACTTTGGTGTGTAATGACCCAAAGTGGGTGCGCTCATGTCCGGAAAAAATTGTGCCTTTGGAATTTCCCGATATTATCCCAGATACGCTGATTACGCGCGATAAGTTGGCCATTGATGCATTTCGGGCCAAACATAAAGACATCATTCTTAAACCGCTTTACGGCAATGGCGGTGCGGGCGTGTTTTTGATCAAAGCCGATGATAGCAATTACACATCTTTGTTGGAAATGTTCTTTGCTAGCTCGCGCGAGCCGATCATCGCCCAAGCTTTTCTTAAGGATGTCAAGAACGGCGATAAGCGTATTATCCTGATTGACGGCGTCGCGGCCGGGGCCATTAACCGGGTTCCGCAAAAAGGCGAAACCCGCTCCAACATGCATGTGGGCGGAGTGGCTGAACCTACCCGGATGAGCGAGGCGGATTTGGCCATATGTGCCCGCATTGGCCCTATGCTGAAGAGGCGCGGGCAAATATTGGTCGGCATTGATGTGATCGGCGATAAAATGACCGAAATAAACCTGACCTCACCCACAGGCGTGCAAGAGCTGAAACGCTTTAGCGGCGTTGATGCGGCGGCCCTATCTTGGGACGCAATCGAGAAACGCTTGAAGGCATAAAGACCTCCTTAGCTATTGTGTGCTAGATAGCCGTAATGAAATATAATGTGAAATTTTGGATTGGGGCGGGTTTGGCTGTAATGGTTTCGAGCTGTTCCACATCCTCGCCGCCGCTGCAAAACCCCGTCTATGCACCGCAACCCGTTATAAGGCCTGCAGAGTTGGTCCGCTTGCAACTGGCTGACAGGGTTCAGTTTCTACAAACCGATATTCGCTGGGCCAATAAAACCCTCGGCGGCTCTAATGAAAGTCTCGAAAGTGAAGGCTGTCTGGTGACGGCGGCGGCTATGGCCTTGGTTAATTTGGGTTTCCAAACTGACCCTGGTGATTTGACCTATCGGCTTAAAGCTTACGGCGGGTTTACAAGTAATGGTTGGCTAGTTTGGCGCGGTCTGGAAAAAGCGACAGCGGGCAAGGTTAAAACCTATTTTTATCAACGCAAGGACGATGAAGTTGTGCGCGCTTGTTTGGCCGCCGGCTATTATCCATTGGTCAAGTTTAACTTACCGTCTAGCAAAACCCATTGGGCTATGGTGGTCAAAGAGACTGATAGCGGGTTTTACATCCGTGATCCCATGATAAGCTCAACCACCCCGATCTCTCTGGCCTCGAGGGCATCAAAAATAGATGCGGTAAGATGCGTTGGTGTGCGGGTGTAACCTGTCCAATCTGTAACTTTACATCATGGTCTTAAATGAGACATAAGTGTCTCATGAAAAATGTAATATCCAAATCAGGTAACACCAAAACCGCACTGTTTGAAGCGGCCTGTCTTTTATTTGCACGCGGCGGCACGCCCTCACTTGCGGACATTGCGACCAAGGCCGGGGTCGGGCGCGCAACTTTGCATCGGCATTTTTCCACCCGGGAACATTTTTTGGGCGAGATGGCGATTTGGGCGCTTAAATCTTTGGAGCAGGCTGGTGCAAATGCCAGTTTAAAAGCAAAATCATTTGACCATGCATTTTGGCTGATCATAGAGGCCCTGATTCCTCTGGGGGACAGATATCATTTTTTATTGCGCGAGAGCCAAACATTAAGCCAGCCGAAAATCAAAAAATCCATTGCAAAAAACGATGCCGAAATGCGCAAATTGATCGCCCATTTGCAAGAGCTTGGCGTGTTTAACGCCGAATTTTCACCCGGCTGGATAAATGCTGTTGTCGATGGGCTGATTTATTCCGCCTGGGAGCAAATACAAGCGGGTGACTTGGCCCCCAATGGGGCTGGTGGCTTGGTGCGCCGCACATTGCTGGGCGGTTTCGGTCTCAACCAACAATAACCATTAAACCCAATTTATTTAACGCAACTCATTTAGCGAAATAAGGAAAACACATGACAGATGCAATTGATTTGGCTTTCACGCTTTTTGAAATTCTAGGCGTATTGGACGGTAATGCTAATAGTGCCGTATCGCACAGCAGCTCATTTTGGCTTACCCAGGACCAATCCGTGGTGGAAATGCGTATGTGTGGCCATGAGCTTTGTGGATATTTGGCCAGTGATGTTGATATGGGGGATGTGGACACGGGAGATCCAAAAATATCAAGCTGCGGGTTGCCGATCATTTTGGGTCTAAAAGCCCAAAGCGCCCAGCAATGGCAAGGGGGTTGGTTGGTTGACCCTGACACGGGTTGGGCGTTTAATGCCAAGGCAAAGTTCAAGAAAAATGGCAAGCTTAAAATTTCAATTTATGACAAGTCTGAATTATTTAGTGAAAATTTGAAATGGCGACAGGTGAAAAAAGAAAACGCGTCTTGTTACCATAAAAACCAAAAATAATTTCAAACCATGACGAATATAATCGCAATAGGCAGCAAGGGAAACAACCCGCCGACAAAACTACCGCGCCTTGACGGGCTAGATCTTGCCCGTTTTATTGCTCTTATTGGCATGGTGATCGTCAATTTCACCATCGTCATGGGTGCGGAGCAAGCGTCCACTGGTTTTTTTATGGCCCAAATTTTTACGGAGCTGTCAAATGCCTTACACGGCCGCGCCGCCGCCTTATTCGTTGTGCTGGCCGGCATCGGTTTGGGGTTGGCGGCAAAACGAGAGCGACCGGCGGCCCAGTGGCGCGCGTTTTACCGTATCCATTATAAACGTGCGGCATTTTTGCTCGCGGTTGGCTTGCTCAATATGTTGGTTTTCGAAGCTGATATTTTGCACTATTATGCATTTTATTTTGCCTTTGGTCTCTTGTGTATTCGCTGGCCCGCTTGGGCGATCGTGTCGTCAATATTTGCATTGATGGTTTTATTTGTCACCATGGTGACCGTGTTAAATTATGATGCGGGCTGGGATTGGGACAATTATGCCTATTTGGGATTTTGGACGGGCACGGGCTTTGTTCGTAATTTGTTTTTTAACGGATGGCATCCTGTTGTCCCGTGGCTAGCGTTTTTACTGTGGGGGATTTTACTGGCGCGCCTTGATCTCTATACCGCAAAGACAAGGTTGTGGATTTTGGCAAGTCACGGCTTAATATTTGTAACCGCGAGCTGTCTATCCTTTTGGTTTAGCGGACTTGTTAGTGCCTATGACCCAGAGGCGGCTTTGCTCTTTACAACGGATCCTTTGCCGCCCATGCCGCTTTATATTCTGGCGGGCGGTGGTGCGGCGGGCATGGTAGCCGCATTGTGTTTGCTGATTGCGCCTTATCTTGGACGCTTAGGCGTGCTGAATTGGTTCACCCGCCCCGGCCGCCAAACATTAACACTGTATGTTGCACATATTTATGTGGGTATGGGCACCATGGAGGCGTTGGGATTGCTCGGCGAACAGAGGATTGAAACGGCAATGCTAGCCAGTTTGTTGTTTAGTTTGGCCGCAATTATATATGCGTGGCTGTGGCAGATGGTTTTTAAACGCGGCCCAATGGAAAGCCTAATGCGCAAGCTTTAGCCGGAAAGGCTCTAGAGCGTTCCCTAATAAATCATATTCAATTTGATGGGTCATATCTGTTCATCCGGCAAGGTGCGCGCCGCAGGGCGATGCTTTAGTATCGGACAAGGGGCGCAACGCAGTCCGGTGGGCAGATATGACCCACCGGAGGCTAGTTTTTCACGCCCGCTAGACGTCGTTAGGTCTCGATTGTGGCCAATCAGGCCACCGCACGAAACCTGCCTAGCTAGCGAACGGGAAAAACCAGTCAAATGGATATGATTTATCAGGGAGCGCTCTAGCGGGGTGCCTCACTCCTCTAATGCGCTGGGGATGTGACGGTAAAATACCGGTCTGCACCAGAGGAGTGAGTGTTGCCCCAAATAATATATAGACCAGTTCAAAATACAATAAGCGTGAGATTTATCACGCTAAATGGTTTTTTTGCGCTATAGGTTATACATTTTAATGGAAGGGCGTATGTATGACCAATAAATTTGCTAGTTTTAGTGAAGCAATACGCCGCAATGAAGCTTTGCGCAAAATTGCGGTCTATAAAACTTTCGACGCGAAAACCACCATACTCAACGAAGATGACCAAGGTGGCTCGGTGTATTTTATACTGGAAGGCAAGGTCAATATCACTGGCTATTCCTCTCGCGGCCGGGAAATCTGGTACAGCAAGCTTGGCCCCGGACAAAGTTTCGGCGAAATGGCGGCTTTGACGGGCGGACTGCGCAGTGCTAGCGTGGTGGCTGCAGAACAAACCAAAACGGCGATCGTTACGAAAGCCCAGTTCTTGTTGTTACTCGAAAACAACCCGGATATTTCCATGCGGTTGCTGCGTGAATTGGTGTTCAGGTTGGACAAAACCACCAACCAGTTATACGAGCGTGTGGCGTTAAATATGACCATGCGCATGTGTTCAAAAATATTATCCCAATGTGCGCAAGTGCCCAATAAGGACGGTGAATATCCGGTGTTTCCCAATTTGGTGCTGGCTCAAGTGGCACGTCAGCTTAACACTGATCGGGAAAACATTTCCCGGGCAATATCCGAATTGGTCAAAGACGGAATTTTGCGCCGCGATGGCAGGAAGCTTTTTGTTGTTAATAAACCCGCGCTCAAGGCCAAGGTAGAAGAGGTTTAGGCTGTTTCCTAAAAATCCATGCCGGCTTCGACGAACAAAGCCACCGCTTCTTGTTGACGTTTGTCGCGAACACCAAGTGTGATGACCGGCACATTACGGTTGACATATTGCACACCGCCTGAGAGCCGGATATTACCCAGATCATAACTGGCCGCCACCACGGCTTGGTTGGATGTCAATTTGGCGATATCGTCGTCCGCATAGCCGTAAGATGCGGGCAGCCCCCACTTAGATGGGTGCCAGGTTAGCCCTGCATCGTAAGCGGTATAACCACCTTGGCCAGAAAATCCGTTATTGGAATTGAGGTAGGAGGAACCAAAGACGAAGTCGCCGTATTTAAGTTCCAACCCCAAGCCGTAGCTTTCCAAATTATCAAATAGGGCCAAGCCGCTGTCTTCGCTGCCGCGTGCATATGTACCGGTAAGTTCCGCTGATAACCCGTTTGCGAATTTGCGGTCAAGGGCGACACCAAGTTCAAATATGTTTTTAATCTCGGGCGCAAATGGGTCTAATGGATGGGCGGTATTGCCTTTAACACAATAATCCACTCCGCACGCCCGTGCATTGGGTGCGTAGGACAGGCCGACTTGTACCCCAACACCAATAGCATCGCCCAAAAGACGCGGGCTTGTATAGCTTATTTTTTCGCTAAACCCCGAAGCGTCATTATAGGTCTTGACGCTATCAAACCCGGTATAATCCACAGGGGAATTTGACGCATTTACCGCTACCAAAGATGGGGCGCCCACCGAGAACAAATAGGCGGATCCGTCGTCGCGCCCGATGACAAAATCTCCGTATGAGGAGCGCAAAAACAGATAGGCCCCCTCAAGTCCCAAGGCCGTAGCCCGGCTTTCATCCGGTCCGGATGTGTAAAACTGGCCCGTATGGCCTCTGACGGCGCGGGTGTCACCCGCGACCAAGACGCTGGTGCAATCGCTAATTCCGGGCGGACAATCGCCGGCCCGTCCCCCGAAGCCGCGCCTAAAGCGGTCACGTTGAGCCCGGACCCGTAACCCGGCCCCATATTCAAGCCCGCCCTCTGTGATGGCGCTGACCTCACCGCGCATATCAAGATCGACGACAACTTCCGCCGATATGCCCGCGTCATTTCTGTCCATTGCCGCCGCCCCTGCCTTAACATGGCCGTTCAGGGACGTTTGCACATTGCCAAACCCAAGCCGCTGTATCCAACTGGGTTTTGTACCGTAAGGGCTAGACGCCCCGCGCAATACAGGGGGCTGCGTACGGGCTTGGTGACGGGTCTGGTTTTGGGCTATATTACGGTTCTGGTATTGCGGCGGGTTTTGGTAAGAGGGTTGATAATTTTGGTTTTGTTGGGCCTGTCTTGTTGGTGCATAAGTTTTATTGGCCCAAGCTGGCGTTTGTCTTGGTTGAGTTTGTCCCGGCTGGGTTGGCGCTAAACGTGAGTTGTATTGGCGCGGTGCTTGCCGGTTTTGCATCTGGCTAGCCGGTTGCTTGCCGGGATAATATCCGCCGCCTGTGCGTAGGTTTGTATGAGGGGGTGTGGCCTGAGGATAGGCTTTGGGATAGGTCTGGGGATAAGTAAGTGGTTGCGCAGTTTGGTGGGTGTTGGGCTGTTGCCATTTTATTCGTGGTGTAGTTTGCGTTTGTGTTTGCGTTTGGGTTTCCCAAGCCTTGGGTTTTTTATTGGCAAAGGGCGACTGGGAGGCTGGCCCGGCCTCGGCGACTATGGTGGCGGCAATTGATAGGGTTGCCAACACGGTTGCGACACTCATAATTCCTAATAATTTCACGCTTGCCATACTTATACCTTCAGCCCCGAACTTCACAAAAAATAAACACCCTACCTATCGGGCATTTATGCCTAATAAATGGTTAACGACTGCAGGTGTATGGGCCAAATCAGCTGACGGCACGAGGCGCGTGCAATGCACAGGGTTGAATAAGAAGTTTAGCGGTCAGCTATTTTTTCAACGGTCGCCCGTATAATTCCAGGCGGTGATCTACCAGTTCATAGCCCAATTTCTCGGCTATACGCACCTGTAACCGTTCAATCTCTTCATCGACAAATTCTATGACATTTCCTGTGGCAAGGTCAATTAAATGGTCGTGATGGTCATTATCAGCCGCTTCGTAACGGGCCCGGCCATCCCGAAAATCATGGGCTGCGATAATGCCGGTTTCGTTAAACAAGCGCAAGGTACGGTACACCGTTGCCAGAGATATTTTCTTGTCGATACGCGATACCCGCCTATACACGGATTCTGCGTCAGGATGATCCACAGCATCTGACATGACGCGGGCAATAATACGGCGCTGCTCGGTCATGCGCAGACCTTTTTCAATACACAGTTTTTCTATCGTATTCATGTGGTGGTCATCTCTTATTTTGGAATCACTCTAATTGCTAATGACGCCAACATCAAGGCAAATGCTTGCGGTATAAAATTGCAGCAACCCGGCCTCCAGTGGTTCTACCTGAACTGCTATAAGTCCGGCGGTAATAGCCGGGACGAACGCCGCAACGATGATAGCCCGCACCTTCATACAGAGCAATTGCCGCCGGATTATCCGCCGCCACATCAAGAAACATAATGTCCGCTCCGCGCTTGCGCACAGAATTTTCTGCGGCTTGTAACAAAACCCGCCCTAATCCTGTGCGGTTATGGACAGGGTCAACCAGAAAGGTCAAGATTTCAGCCTGATCAATACTGGTGCGTGTGATAACAAACCCGTGTAATTCTCCGTCCTTGACAATGCCGATAACATCATCGGTTTGCGCGGCCAGATGTTCGGCAAAATCCGCCCTAGGCCATCCCGGTGTGAACGCTTGGCCGTGGAGGGTTGTCAATTGTTCAATATGTGCGCCGGATAA